>DATEFX010000027.1:0-67467 GCA_035280405.1 Candidatus Acidiferrales bacterium
CTCGCGACTAGCCCGGCGGAATCCACTTGGTGCAGATACCGCCAAGGATTGACGGGCGCATTGTGCATACGAACTTCAAAGTGGAGGTGTGGCCCGGTCGCCCGCCCGCTTTCGCCTTCGTACGCGACCACGTCGCCGCGCCGCACCGGCATCCCCACTTGCGTGTTGAATCCGGAGAGGTGCGCGTACCAAGTCGTGATGCCAAATCCGTGATCGATGATCACGACGTTGCCATAGCCTTCCCGCGGCCCCACCCAGGTGACGACGCCATCCGCTGCCGCCCTGACTTCATCGCCAAAATGGGACGCGATGTCGAGTCCCGTGTGGAATTCACCTTCACCCCCGAACGGGTCCAACCGCTCGCCGAACCGGCTCGTGATTCTGCCGAGCACTGGCCACAAGGACGGAACGAAAGGTGCATTCGCCAGCTTCATGCCTGGCAGAAGATGCACGCCCTCGGACGCCAGCATGATTGCGTTGGAATTCTGTTCCAAGAAATTGAACTGATAGAGCGCCTTTTGGTACGTGGCCTCGGAATCGGCGGGGGTGCTGGTAAGGCTAAACGGGGTTTCCGGTACGCGCACCAAGCCATACGCCGCTGCGACGTCGCCAGCCAGTGACTGCAGCGAGTTCAGCCGCTGATCCGTGTCCTTTACTTCCGTTTGCAACTTGCGGTACTGCTGCTTCAGGGTGTCCTGGTCGCGTCGCAAAGAATTGAATTCCGCCACTTTCCACACCATGCGGCTGTAGGAGCTGACGCCGGCAAGCACGGTGACGCACCCCACAAGTGCCAGAAGTCCGACGACGTGCACCACATAGTGCGGCAGGCGCACCCGGCGCATCTTCCCCGAGTCATGGGCTGCAACGAAGAATGTGTAATATTTCCGCCGCATAGCGAAAGCAATGCGTTTGAGTTTCCCTTGCGCTGGACTAGGTGACCGCTGGCCCCGACGCGGTCGGCGCAACCGCTAAAAGCGTTTGAACCGCGAGACTTGGTTCGAAACCCGTCAAAACTATATGCGTCGGGGTCGGCTGAGTCAACCCAAATCTCCGGCAAGCCTGAAGCGGAGTCGCTTTCTCCTCCTAAGCGCTTCTATAATCTGTCCGGACAGACTACCCTCTTCAAAGCTATATAGACGATTGCCGATGGCCAATACAACTGTACCAAGGGACAGGGAACGTCTATTAATACACCGGCTCGCGAAAATCATACCCTCGGCGGGGATTCGAGGCGATTTTCGCGGATTGCGCGTCGGCATTGGCGACGATGCCGCCGTCTTGCGGCCCGATTCGCGCTCAGAATTGGTGGTCAGTTGCGATTCCTGCCTGGAAGGCGTCCATTTCCATTCCAGAATTCAGCCTCCTGAATCCGTGGGCTACAAAGCTCTCGCCCGCGCCACTAGCGATCTGGCAGCTATGGGTGCTATCCCTATTTATTTCCTTCTGACTTTAGCCTTGCCGTCCGAGAAGACTGGGAAATGGCTCGACAGGTTTGCCCGAGGCATGGCGAAGGCCGCCCGCCAATTCCGGATGAGCCTTATCGGAGGCGACGTCTCCAAGGCCGCGAGCGTGGTGATAGAGGTTACGGTCCTGGGCAGGGTTGGGCCCGGAATGGCCGCCCTTCGCTCCAACGCGCGCCCGGGCGACCTCATCTACGTCAGCGGTCAGCTTGGCCGTGCCCAGCTCGGTCTCGAAATCGCGTTGCGGGGACTCGCCAACAGGACTCTGCTCAAAAAACTGGTCCAACAGCATTTCTACCCAGAGATTCGTCTCGGGCTTGGGCATTGGCTCGCTTCAAATCGAGTTGCGTCCGCGATGATGGACCTTTCTGATGGACTCTCCATGGATTTGCCGCGCCTCTGTCAGGCCAGCGGCGTCGGCGCCCGGACTTTCAAAGACAAAATCCCTTTGCCGGAGATTCCCTCGCAGTTCTTACGGCTACATATTGACCCGCTCCAGCTCGCGCTCCACGGCGGAGAGGACTACGAGCTGCTTTTTACTGTCCCCCCGAGACTTGCGCCGCGTCTCGGTCGCGCTCCCGCTGCACCTTCCCTGAAAATGATTGGCGAAATCACGAGGGGCCGCGAAATACTACTTGTGGCCAGCGATGGAACTGCCTCCAAACTGCCTTCATTCGGCTGGGATCACTTTCGCGCTAATAAGCGGAAAAGAGGGAGGTAACTGACGCTGCGACCGCGTCAGGGTCCTTGCGGCGATGGCGACGGCGATGTCCGGCCCGGCATTCCGGGTCCTTTGGTCGTTTTATCCTGAGGTTTCCCCTGCTCCGGTCCCGGTTTTTCAGGCAGGCCTTGTTCGGTCACATCCGCAGGCGGAGCCGTATCCGGGACGTCCACGTCCTCATGAATATTCTTGGCCAGCTCTTCAAGCGGCACCACGTTCGGGAAATTCTCCACAGGCATGCCCTTGGTCGCCTGCTGCATGAACTCGAGCCAGATTGGCAACGCTGCGCGAGCCCCGGTTTCTTTTTTCCCCAGCGAAATACTCGGGTCGTCGTTTCCCACCCAGACGCCCGCAGTCAGTTGGGGTATGAAGCCGATGTACCAGGCGTCGGTGAAGTCGTTTGTCGTGCCAGTCTTTCCCGCTGATGGCCGTCCGAGCGCCTGCGCCCGCACGCCCGTGCCGAACTTGACCACGTCCTCGAGCATCGCGACCATCGTTCGCGCCACACTAGGCGTGATGACGTCGGTCACCTTCGGCCGCGCCTCTTCAAGAATCGCGCCGTCATAAGACGCGACCCTGCGAATCATGTGCGGTTGAATGTATATGCCGTCATCTGGGAAAACGCTGAAGCCTGACGTGTGCTCCAGCAGCGTCAAATCCGCCGCGCCAAGCGCCAGCGGCAGGTAGGGCGGCAATGGACTGACGATTCCAAACCGTCGCGCCGTATCAATCACGTTCTGTATTCCCACTTTGTCCAGCACTCGCACCGCCGGGACGTTGCGCGAGTCCGCCAGCGCGCGCCGCAACGTGATTCTTCCCTCGAACGTGTCGTCATAGTTTCGCGGCGAATAGGTCTGGCCGCTATTCGTGTACGTCACTGGCTCGTCCACTACCGTGTCGAATGGCGACATGCCCTGCGCGATTGCCGTGGCGTAGACGTACACCTTGAACGAACTGCCTGTCTGTCGCATCGCCTGCGTCGCGCGATTGAATTTTGAATCTTGAAAGCTGTATCCTCCGACCATCGCCTTGATTTCGCCCGTTGCATTGTCGATTGCCAGCAACGACGCCTGCGCCGTCGGGACCTGCTCGAGCTGCACCTTCCCTGTGCTGCCTTCCAGGCTCTGGATTTGAAGGTCCGCCAGGTCGCCCACGTGAAGCAATTGGGCCGGCGATTTGAAGGTCGTCCAAGCGAAATCCGGCGGCGTGATGACAGCACGGTATGGCCCAATCTTGGCCACCGCCGCGCGCGAATCCACGGAGACGATCAACCCCGTGACGTACGCGTCGGGCACTATCGGCTGCCGCCAATCTGACGGTTGATAACTTTCGAGCGTCCCCAGGTGGCTTTTGAAAATATTCGTCAGGTTGCCGCGCCACCCATGCCGCCGGTCGTAAGCGTGCAGCCCGTCGCTCACCGCCTGGTCCGCCGCATGCTGCGTGGCCACGTTCAGCGTGGTGTAAACGCGAAGCCCTTCCTGATGCACTGCCTCGGGGCCAAATTCTTGCTCGAGTTTTTGCCGGACTTCTTCGACGAAATATGGCGCAAGATCGCTCTGCGGATACGTGAGGTTCAATCCCAGAGGCGTTTGCTGCGCCGCTTTCGCCTGTGCCTCCGTGATTTTTCCGTTGTCCGCCATCAATTGGAGCACCAGGTTGCGGCGGTCCAATGACTTCTGCGTGTGCAGCACGGGCGAGTATGTCGGCCCGCGAATGATTCCTGCGAGCAGGGCCGCCTCGGCCAGCGTGACCTGACTCACTGGCTTGCCGAAATAAAATTCAGATGCAGCCTCGAAGCCGTAATTTCCGTGTCCCAGATAGATTTGGTTGCAGTACATCGTAAAGATCTGTTGCTTCGTGTAATGCCGCTCGATTTGGATCGCTAGCATGGTCTCTTCCACCTTGCGGCGGAACGTTTTTTCCGGCGAAAGGAAGAGCACGCGCGCCAGTTGCATCGTCAGAGTGCTGGCTCCTTCGGCGCGCCGGCCGGTCACCATGTTTTTCCACGCGGCCTCGGCGACCCGCGGAAAATCCACGCCCCAATGCTGGAAGAAGTGCCTGTCCTCGGTGGAAATAATGGCGTCCTGCAGGATTTTCGGAATCTGGTCATAGGTCACGAGGATCCGGCGCTGCATGGCGAAGCTGCCGATGGACGAACCGTCGTCGGCGTACAGCTCTGTGACCACGTCCGGCCGGTAGTTCTCGAGCTCCTGTATCTGCGGCAGGTCGCTGCTGTAAACGAACAGGAGGCCTATCGCCGAGCCGATTGCAATGGCGCAGAGAATGAGCAGGGCAATCGCCAGACGGCCAAACAGCCTACCGCTCGCGATTCGAACGACCCCTTGTGGTTGGTCTTCCATCCCGTATTCATTGTAGCGCAATCGCGCAGAGGCAAATCTGGCGTCGTGCGGAGTGTCCTCGGACGAGAATCACTCCGACATGGAGCCGCAGCAATTTCGGTTGAAGCTGGAATTCTTTTTGGACGTTTATTATTTGCCGGTCACTACGGCGTCCGCCTCGATTTCGACCAGCATCTCTGGAGAAATCAGCTGGCTGACCTGCACCATCGCGCACGCGGGCCGAATCTTGCTGAATGCTTCTTCATGCGCCCGGCCAATCTTTTCCCACTCCGCGATATGGGTGACGTAAATCCGTGTGCGCACTACGTGCTCCATCTTCGCGCCCGCCTTCGCGAGCGCCGACTCGATATTTTTCAGCGTCTGCACTGTCTGCGTGTACGCGTCCCCGTTGCCGACGATTTCTCCCTTCGCATTCGTCGCCGTCGTGCCCGACACGTAAATGTTCGCACCCACTTTCACTGCCCGCGAATAGCCGACGATCGGCTCCCAGGGCGCTCCGCTTGCAATGTTTTGTCGTTTCATTTTTCGTTCTTCCTCTCTACTCTTGATACCTCACTCGATTAGAGCTCAAGTGACTCAGTAGGTTGCCGGCCTCTGCTGGACTTCCCAGCTCAAACTCCGTAAGCTCACCCTTAGTCTTGAACGAGGTGTCCACGTAAATTATGCGCTGCAACAATATCCTGGAAGCCATCGGCAATACGCCGCTGATCCGCCTCAATCGCGTCACCAAAAATGTTCAGGCAGACGTCTTCGTCAAAGCGGATTATCTCAATCCGGGCGGCTCCGTGAAAGACCGCATCGGCATCTGGATGATCGATGAAGCCGAGCGCAAGGGCCTCCTCAAACCTGGTGGAACCATCATCGAAGGCACTTCCGGGAACACGGGCATGGGCCTTGCCCTCGTTGCCGCCGTGCGCGGCTACAAAGTAGTATTCACCATCACCGACAAGCAGTCGCGAGAAAAAATCGATCTCTTAAAAGCCTTCGGTGCCGAAGTCATCGTTTGTCCCACGGCCGTCGAACCCGACGATCCGCGCAGCTACTACTCCGTCGCGAAGAAACTCGCCCGCGAAATCCCCAATTCCTTCTATCCGAATCAGTACGAAAACCAGATGAACCCCGAATCGCATTACCAGACTACCGGTCCGGAGATTTGGAACGACACCGACGCCAAAATCACGCACTTCGTCTGCGGCATGGGAACCGGCGGGACGATCAGTGGCGTTGGCCGCTACCTAAAAGAGAAGAATCCACAGGTGAAAATCATCGGCGTGGATCCGATCGGTTCACTCTACTACGAATTCTTTAAGACGGGCAAGGTCGGCAAAGCGAAGACCTACGTCGTCGAAGGCATCGGCGAGGATATTTTCCCCACGACGATGCATTTCAAAGTCCTCGACGATATCCTGCAAATCACTGACGAGGAGTCTTTCGTTTGGGCGCGTCGCCTCGCCAAGCAGGAAGGCATCTTCACCGGTGGCTCAGGAGGCGGCTGCATCTCGGCCGCTCTGCGTCTCGCGCGCGAATGCAAGAAAGGCGACTGTATCGTCGCCTTCCTTCCCGACACCGGCATGCGCTACCTCAGCAAGGTCTACAACGACGGCTGGATGCGCGAGCACAGTTACGTCGAAGCCGAAGTCCCGCTTTCCGCCGCAGATGTAGTCCGCGTGAAACGCGAAAACGGTAAACGTCGTGAACTCGTCGTCGCTCGCCCGTACCAGACCGTCTTCCACGCGCTCCACACGATGCAACAGCAGGACATCTCGCAGTTGCCCATCTTCGAAGAAGAAAATCCCATCGGCACGATTTACGAAGACCAGATTTTGAACCTCGCACTGCAGGGCAAGGACTTGCGCAAGCTCGTCATCCGCGAAGTCATGGGCGAAGCGCTCCCTCGCGTCCCCAGCGACGCCCCCGTCGAACGCGTGACGCATCTCCTCAGCCACTCCGGCCCTGCCGTCTTCGTCGAAATGCCCGGTGGCAAATTCGAGATCCTCACCAAGTTCGACCTCATGGACACCATTGCCGGCCTCATGGAACAAAAACGGTGATCGCCATTATGCTTTTCACCCCGCGACGCTGCTCAGGACGCCGCCAGCCTCGAGGCCTCCTCGCTTCGATGATCGGTCCGTCACGCTCTATGGCGTTGGCTGAAACCCCACGCGTTTCATCGGCGCCCACGAGACATCTCCGCGCAAGTATTGCCACGTTCCCTGCAGCCTCCAGTACAGCTGCAGCTGCCGGTAGGGAACCTGTTCGAGAAAGCAGTAAAAAATCAGCCGCGCGACGTCGCGCCAGTCGTTGTACCGACGGTAAGTGACTTCTTCCTGTAGCACCGCGCCCACGGAAATCATCGCCGCAAACAGATAACCGAAAATCAGAAATTCCGCGAAGAAGACGTGGCTCAGCTTTCCGAGCGCGAGCGCCAGGACTATCGTCGTGTATCCGACAAGTTCGATGAACGGAGCGAAGAATTCGAAAATCCACATGTATGGCAGAGCGATCGCGCCAAACATTCCGTACTTCGGCCGGAATAGCATGTCGCGATTCGGCCACAGCACGTCAATCAATCCCTTTTGCCATCGTGCCCGTTGCCGCCCCAGTGACATTGCGTCCGCGGGCACTTCGGTCCAGCACACCGGGTCCGGCACGAACGAGATGCGATATTGCTTCCCAGTATCCATTAGGTAGCGATGCATTCGCGCGACAAGATCGAAGTCCTCCCCAATCGCGCTTGCCCTGTAGCCTCCAACCTCTTTCACAATATCCCTGCGAAAAACTCCGAAGGCCCCTGAAATGATGGGCAATAGATTGAATTGCGCCCATCCCTCCCTTCCAATCAGGAATGCACGAAGATATTCGATGACCTGCAGAACTTCGAACGGGTGCCGAGGCAGCCTTACTCGGCGCAATCTGCCTTTTTCCACTTTGGAGCCATTGATGACGCGCACAATTCCGCCCGCGGCCACCACGTGCTTCGGGTCCGACATGATCTCCACCATAATTCGCAGCAGGGCATCGGGCTCGAGTATCGAATCGGCGTCCACCACGCACACGTACGGGCCCGATGCCGCGTTTAGACCGGCGTTCACCGCATCCGCCTTGCTGCCGCTGGATTCTTTATCCACCACGATCAGCCTCGGCTCCCGCGCGCTGATATAAACACCGCGCACCGCTGCGGTCGGAATTTCCGGCAGGTACAGCAGGTTCGCCACGCGCAGCGCGAAGTGCTGCTTCAGCGCCTCCAGCGTTGCGTCATCCGAGCCGTCGTTGATGACGACGATCTCAAGCTCCGGATAATCGAGCGCCAGCAGCGACCTCGTCGATTCGACGATGGATTTTTCTTCGTTGTGCGCCGGCACGAGTAGCGTGATCGGCTTCGTGAACGGCGAATCCTTCACGCGCACCAGCCGGATGCTCGAAAGCCGCCGGTGGTGCGCCATGCTGGTCAGCAACGCAACGACCAGCAGAAACAAATAAATGAGGTTCGAAGCGAGATAGTAGAGAAACAGCGTCGAGTTCGAGATATTGAGAAAAAGAATCATCTACCCCGCGCTCCCATCAAGGCTCCGCGCTCCTCGCCACGGCTCTCTCTGCGCTCTTCGGACTGCGCGCCTTCGTCTTTTTTCTTCCAAATTTCCACGGTCACGCCGCTCGCTCGTTTTTCCTGAGTCGTCATCGAACTCGCCGCCGGCTTGACCGCATGATGCAGTTCCGCAAGCCCGGCTTCGAGCGCATTCTCAAGCACTGCCGCCGCCTCGTCGCGCCCGCCGGGTCGCCGCAGGATTTCGAGCACCCTGGTGAATGCCCCCGAGCGCTCAAGCTCAGAAATCATGGCCTGCAGCGCGTAGCTGTCTCGCGTCGCCACCACCTGATGCAAAATTTCCAGAATTTCCGGCTGCTGCTTCACGAGTCCGCTGGCCGCGCGCAATCGCACGTAGCGGTTAATATCGCAGAGCGAGTTCAGCAGAATCTGCAGCGCGCGCGGGTTCGAAAAACTCGCCAGCGCCGTCACGGCCCGGAGCCTCACAAACCATTCCGGATCGCGCGCCAGCTTCTCCAGCGCCTCGAAAGCGCCGGGAACTTTGGAGCGATCGAGCGCCCGCGCCGCCGACGCCCTCAATTCCGGCCGCGAATCTTCGGCCAGCAGCAGCAAGTCATCGCCGAGCTCCGGCGTCGCGATTTCTCCCAGCACGCGCGCCAGCAATTCACATGCTTCGCCGCTCGTCCTTCGTTGGAAAGTCAGCAGCAGGCCCGGCCGCGCGCGGCAACACGACAGCAGCGCGTTTTGTAGCGCCGGAGCCGGCACTTCCAGCCCTCGCTCGCTCAAGCACCGCAGGATCGCTTCGCCCGCTTCGGGCAGCGCCGCTCTCCCTAGGCCGCGCACGGCCGCGGTGCGCGTCTCAAAATCGCGGCTCTCCAAACTTTCTGCAAGGACGCCGATGGCTTCCGGCGCTCGCGTCCGTCCCAGCGCGACCAGCGCCTTTCGCCGCCGCCAGCCTCGAAGTTTCCTTGCCTCTACGATCCGCGCATCGAGCAGCCCCGTCGTCCGCAGGAAGGCAACCAGTCGCTCGATTTCTTCCGGCGAAGCCCTCTCCAGCCGGTCGACCACCATCCCTTCGAGGACTTCGCGTTCCAGTTTGTCCTGTTTCCGGAACGCGATTGGCAGCTTCTGTTCGACGATTCCGTTCCAATGCTGCTGGAAAAAAAATGTCAGCGCATTCACTTTGTCGAAGTATCGGCGCCGGATCGTCCTCCGCGCCAGGATGAACGCCACCAGCAACAGGATTCCGCCGAGTGAAAAGAGAATCGCCTTGACGACCAGTGCGGCCGGGCCGAATACCAGCCATTTAAAACCGGAGGTCATACCCCACCCCATAGCTGGTCTGCGTCTGCCCGTTCGTGCGCTTCTGATACGTGGCGAAAAAATGGAACGTTTGGTGCGGGGTCAACTCAAATTTTGTCCCTCCGCCATATGAGTGCGCCGAAAAGCTTCCAATCTGGTCCACCTGCGCGAAATCCTCCGCTCCGAGTTGATAGAACACGTTTCCGGATAGCTGCCGCGATGAGATGCGCCCAGCCGGAAAATTCAGCCGCGAAAGCCACGATGGCTGCCAGTCTGCGGGGGTTGCCGAAAAATGGCTTCGCGCCGCGATTCCCGTCACCTCCCAGGTCCACTCCCGCGGCAAATAGAGCAGCACGTCGCTCGTCAGCGTCAGCGCGCGTGCGTCTCTGAACCAATACCAGTGCGGCCCGAAAGTCGCTTCCATCCCACGGAGAAATCCGTTCTTGCTCAGATGAATCCCGCGATCGTAATTGAAGAACGCTTCGCTCTTCGCGACGATTCCGCTATCGTGCGCCGCCGCTCCGCCCAGCGTCACCGCATCCGCGTGCGTGACGCGCCACGTCGTGGCACCCGTGAGTTTTTCCGCGTTCTCCCCGAATCTTTGATAGGAATCGCTGCTGAACGTCGTAAGCCAATTCCATCGCCAGTGCGATACGAGCGACACCGTTTGCGTATTCGCCGAGCTTGTGTAATTGAACGCGTCCGTCTCGTTCCCGATGAAGAGTTCCTGGCGCGGCTCTCCCTTCAGTGACTCGAGCCCCTTCACCACTTCAGGATTTTCCGGGTCAAGCGCGCGCGCCCGCCGGTAATCCTGCTCCGCTTCTCCGCGCCGGCCAAGCGCCGCTAGCACAACGGCGCGCTGAAACGCAATTGCCGCGTCCTGTGGCGAGATGGCCTGCGCGCTGTTCAACAACTCGAGGGAATCTGCGTACCGCCGTTGCCAGTAAAGAAGCTGCGCCAGTCCGAAAAGGATGTCGGAATCCTTCGGAGCCTCCGCCAGCGCCTTCCTGTACTCGCCTTCCGCTTCCGTCCACTTCTGCGTCCACGCCAGGACGCGCGCTCGCCACGCATGTGCCTCCGAGTCTTCTGGCGCTGCCTTGAGTCGCTCGTCGGCAATCGCCAGCGCAGCGGTCAAATCGTGCGCCGCAACACGCGCGCGCACCTGCGCCTGCCACTCCTCGCCCTGTGCTCGGCAATTTCCCGGTGCCGCGAGCATCAGCAGGTCCAGCACGCACACTCCCGCCCAGCCCGCCACTCGCTTCCACGTCTTTAGACACACCCGCATGCACTAATTTGGTGCATGTGTTTGGCCAGAGAGATACAGGAGGGTTACTTCTTCGACAACACTACGTTAGCCGCAGATAAGGATGCTCTTAGCCGCGTTTCCTCGCCCAGACCCGCAGATTCGTAAGTCTCCTCCACTGCCCCATTTCAATCCCTCAGTTCCATTTCGGCACGCCCGCCTCGCCCGCCTTTGCCTGCGAGCTCGCGCAGGGTCACGTTTGGACGAACGCTCATCCGCGCAGTCCGATCGCTTCGCGCGAGACCAAAGCGCTAACCACCCTTCCCGCTGCTCTCTCCGCCCGACCCCAAGCGAAACGGAGGCCGGGTGCTTTACCTGTCCAATTCCAGACCCGCAAACCAATATCTGTTCGCTGCTCCTTGCTGCCACCTTCGCATTGAGCGAGGCAAAGCGAAAAGATGTCGCGTTAGATACATGCACTCGTCGAAGGCAAAGGGGAACGGGAGATGCAGCACGAAGCTAGGATCCGCGGCGTTGAATTATGAGACGTTGAACTAACTCGCAGAAAACACAGCGCATCACATTTTCTAATCAAAATTTTAACGGGCCTCTCGCGCTCTGGCTTTGTCCAACCTCCAACTTCAAGCCTCCAACCTCTTCCTTAGGCCAGGAGGATATGATTGCGTCACACGACGCCATGCGATGTGAAGTGCACCGCAGAAAACCTTTACGACAAGTCGAGGTTCTAGAATTGTCCAGACAATTCGAGCACAGGGAAATCTTGCAGCAGCACGAAGGGCGTCGTGATATGGTTTGGAGCCTATGGCGGTGCGCCCCCTTCCTTTCAAAGAGAGAAGTGCGCGTGCAGGAAAGCTAGCGAGCGCGCGGCCGGAGTCCGCACCCACTCGACCGCAGACACTTGCTGTGATTATCGCGGCGTACAACGAAAAGGATTTCATCGAGGAGATTTTATACCGCGTGCAAGCGGTCGGGCTGGCGCGCGAGATTATCGTGGTGGACGACGGTTCGACCGACGGCACACGGGAATGGCTGGCGGAGATGCGCATGCGGCAGGAAAGCGGCAAGGCGGAGGCAGAGGTCCTCGATGGGCGGGCACGGCTACGGCTGGGGGAATTCCGGTTTCTGTTTCAGGAGAGGAATCAAGGGAAGGGCGCGGCACTCCGGCAAGGGTTCGCGGAGGCGACCAGCGACATCCTTCTGGTGCAAGACGCGGACCTGGAATACGACCCGCGGGAGTATCCGAAGCTACTCGAACCGATTCTGGACGGGCGCGCCGACGTGGTGTATGGCTCGCGATTCCTCGGTGGGCCGCAGCGCGTGCATTTTTTCTGGCACTACGTCGGGAACAAATTTTTGACGCTGCTCTCAGACATGCTCACGAACCTGAAGATCACGGACATGGAGACTTGCTACAAAGTTTTTCGACGCGAAGTAATCGG
The DNA here is from genome assembly GCA_035280405.1 of Candidatus Acidiferrales bacterium. Classification (GTDB taxonomy): domain Bacteria; phylum Acidobacteriota; class Terriglobia; order Acidiferrales; family UBA7541; genus DAHUXN01. Next base: position 12,091 of record DATEFX010000027.1, read on the forward strand.
GAGCATGCGGCTGAGGTCGAACCGATTCGGATTCGAGCCGGAAGTGACCGCGAAAGTGGCGAAAGGGCGCTGGCGAGTGTACGAGGTGCCGATTTCGTATGCCGGACGTTCGTACGATGAAGGAAAGAAAATTACTTGGCGCGATGGAATGAAAGCGCTCTTCACGATCCTGCGATACCGGTTTTTCGACTGACTCGGGAGATTTTTCTGATGAACGACAGATTTTCTCGTGATTCGGTCATTGTGGCGACGAGCCATCAGGTGTCGTGCGAGCTGGGCGCAGAAGCGGCGATACTCAACACGAAAAACAGCGTGTATTACGGGCTGAACCCAGTCGGCGCGAGCGTCTGGCGATTGCTGCAGAAGCCGCGGAGCATACGAGAAATCCGCGACGTGATTGCCAGGGATTATGAGGTGACCGTGGAACGGCTGGAAAAAGACTTGATCGGACTGGTGAAGCAGCTAATGGATGAGGGACTGGTTAAGATTGCGGATGGACGATGGTGACGGGTTTCGCGGGCGACGGATGATGCGATGAATTCGTCGTGGGAAAAATACAGGAGACTTTCGAGCGGCGAGCGCCGTGATCTTGTGCGCGGGTTTGTGTTGATTCCCTGGGCAGTGGCCTTCGTGAATCTGTTTGGCGTGAAGCCATGGAAACGGGCGGCGCCAGAAAACGCGGCGTTGAATAACATTGCAGGAAAAGCGGAAAGCGAACAGCTCAACGAGGCGCGAACAGCAGCAGGGATGATTGAAGCGGCGTCGCGGAACGGAATTGTGCGAGGGAACTGCCTTTCGAAGAGCGTGGCGCTGTGGTGGCTGTTGCGACACAAGAGCATAGACGCAGAGCTCCAGATCGGAGCGAGGAAAGCGGGCGGGGGATTGGAAGCTCATGCGTGGGTGGAGCTGAATGGCAAGATTCTCAACGACGCGGACGACGTGCGCGAGAGCTTTGCGGCTTTCGATGGGCCAATGACGAGCCGCGCGGCGGCCAGAAAATGAGTGGGATCGCGGGCATCGTTTTCAACGACGGCCGCACCGTGAACCAGCACTTGCTTCGACAATTGACGACGTCTCTCGCGTTCCGCGGGCCAGATGCGCAGGAGTTCTGGACATTTGGTGGCGCCGGACTGGGCCACACACTGCTACGGACTTGTCAGGAAGACAATCGCGAGAAGCAGCCAGCGAGCCTGGATCGTCAGACCTGGATCACGGCTGACGCGCGCCTCGATGCACGCGAAGAATTGATTGAGGCGTTGAAGGCCCGAGGCGAGCAAGCCTCCCCTCAAACTCCCCATTGTAAATTATTGCTGCATGCATACAGGACGTGGGGCGAGGATTGCGTTGAGCACATTCAAGGCGATTTTGTTTTCGCGATATGGGATGGGCGAAGGCAGAAGCTCTTTTGCGCGTGCGATCATTTCGGGATCAAGACGCTATATTTTGCCGAGCTGGGAGATTGCTTAGTCTTCAGCAACACGCTCGAATGCGTTCGGGCGCATCCCGAGGTTTCAAACAGACTGAACGACGCCGCCATCGCGGATTTTCTCCTGTTTGGATTGAACTATGATCCGGAGACAACTTCCTTCGCCGATATCCGGCGGCTGCCGCCGGCGCACACGCTGCGCTGGTCAGCCGAGGGACTCATGTGCCGACGATACTGGGCGCCGCCAACCGAAGGACACATTCGCTACCGGAGGCGGGCGGAATACGTGGAGCACTTTGGGGACCTGCTGAAAGAGGCGGTTGCGGACCGGTTGCCTTTTGACCGAGCGGGGATTCTCCTCAGCGGAGGGCTAGACTCGTCCTCGGTCGCGACGATGGCTTGCGAACTGCGTCGGGAGAGATTCCCCGGATTGAAGCTGCACGCTTTCACGACAGCCAGCTCAAGCGGCGAGCGTGATAGCGATCTTGCGGCGGCGCGAACGGTGGCGCAGGGTCTGCAAATTCCCATACATGTGCGGTCAGTCGGAGGGAAAGCGCCATTCAAAGGATGGGATGACGGAAGTGTCAGTTGGGCCGAGCCGATGGAAGATCCCCTCGCTGGCGAGACGTGTTCGGAATTCGAAGAGATATCAAAGGAAACACGCGTCGTACTTTCCGGCGAGGGCAGCGACAATTTGATGGAATTCGAGATGTGGCCGCACATTCGCATATTGTGGCATGAGAGGCGGATAGCACAACTGGGCTTCGATCTTGCTGAGCACGTTATCAGCAGATTTCGGGCACCGGATGGACTGGCGGGACCGCTGCGCCGAATTGGGAGATCGGTTCGGCGTCGTCAGCCGCGTGCAGAACTTCCCTTGTGGCTGAAAGGCGATCTTGTGAAACGGCTCGAACTGCGCGGACGCTGGGAAAATCCGCTGGCGGATATTCCCTGGAAATCCCACGCCGTTCACCCCCGCGCATATGGGTCGCTTTTCCTCCCGCAGTGGACCTACCTGTTTCAGCACGAAAACGGAGGGGTGACACGGCAGCCGGTGGAAGTGCGATATCCGTTCCTGGATTTGAGGGTGGTCAGTTTTCTTCTGGGCATGCCGACACTTCCGTGGTTTTTTCGCAAACACATTCTACGCGAAGCCACGCGCGGGAAGCTGCCTGAAGAAATCCGCATGCGCGCGAAAAGACCGCCGCGCGAGAGTTCGATTGCAGCCATGCTGCAAGAAAGCACCGTGAAAGACATCGGGCAAGCTCGTTCTGGGAGCGAATTATGTCGCTTTGTGAATGCACGGCGGCTCACTGGTACAGAAGAACATGAGGACTTGGAACAAACCTTGCTTGGGCTTCGGCCAGTGTGCCTAAGCTATTGGTTGCAATCTGTAAGCCGGATTGGGTATAAGATGCCCGTAGGGGCAGGTCATGCAGAAGAGAAGGGCGTCAGAGGCTAAGAAGGAATATCGCAAGCCACGCCTCACCGTTTATGGGACAGTTCAGAAATTGACCCAATCGGTAGGACACCACGGCACAAAGGACGGCGGAAAAGCGCCGATTATACGAACTCGTGTGTAGATATTTGAAATTCGATGCAGGCCATGAAGAAGCCGTCAGCCCGAACCGGTAGGAAGAAATATGAACTACCCGTTCTGACTACTCACGGCAGTGTTGCGAAGCTCACGCAGAAAGTAGGAAATACTGGCGCGAGAGATAGTCCGAGGAGACCCAGACATCAGACTCAAATCTAGACTATAGGTCCGCCAGCGATTTTCCCGATTACAAGTGGGTGAAATGAGTCGGGACAGGCGCGGGGAGAGGTCTTACTCGTTTTCATTTAACGCATCCGTATCGGGATGCGGAACAGGGAATTGCGGGGCCCATTGAAGCGAGAGAAAATCTGTTCGTACCGCGCCTACGGTCTCAAGTTTCTATCAGATGTCCCCATCGCCGGACTAGCGTCACAGGATTTCCCCCGATCGGATGAATTGCAGATGACGATCAAATTTCACACGTGCGGTCCGACCCGCTCGATCCGTGATGCTGATGACGAGGATCTGTGGTACACCGGCGACGTGCTCGACGAACGCGGCGACCCGGCGTTAAAAATATGGAGGCGGAGGGACACCGGAGAGTATTGCATCCGATACAATCATGGGCTGGAATTTCGGGTGGATCGTGAGGCGAGCTCCATCGCGCTCGCGGACGGCGAAGAGGCAAACTTGCCTGAATTCGCGGAATATCTGCTCGGGCCGGTGCTGGGGATCGTGCTGCGACTTCGAGGAGTGACTTGTTTGCACGCGAGCGCAGTTGCGGCGGGAGGCGAGGCGATTGCGTTCGTGGGACCACCGGGGGCAGGGAAGTCGACGACTGCTGCGCTGTTCGTGCGGGAAGGACATGCCGCGCTTGCGGATGACATTGTGGCGTTGCGGGAGCGCGAAGAATCGTTCGACGCGGTGCCCGGTTATCCGCGATTGAACCTCTGGCCGGAAGCGGTGCGCATAGTGGAGGGAAAGTACGCGATGGATGACTTGGTGGATCCGGACGCGGAGAAGATGCAATGGGCGCTTGGCGAGCGGGGCAAGAAATTCTGTGAAGCGCCGTTGCCGCTGAGGGCGATATACTTACTTGGCGAACGGAACGGCGAGAATTCCCCTCGCGTGGAAGGAATGAGTTCGCAAGAGGCGCTGATGGGTCTGATTGCGAACACATACGCCAACAAATTGCCCGACGCTAGAATGCGAGCGCGTGAATTTGAATTTCTGGGCCGGCTGGTGAGGCGAGTGAGGGTACGTCGCGTGACTCCGCACAAGGATCCCAGCCGACTGCAAGAGCTTCGTGAAATTATCCTGCGAGATTGGGCGGAAGCGCCGGTAGAAACCGAGGATGAAGTGACGCGTTGAAATTTGGCAGATAGCTCCCCGCGACAGGGACACTGCAGACTCCTGGTAGCTCCCTTTCCAAATTTCTTATTGCTTAAGGCGCGGGCTTCGTAGCAGATTAGCGGGACGTGGAGTCCCTTCAGAACGGCGCAAGAAAACGATGGGCGATTCTTTGCACCGCCATATTTATTTCCATGGTGATGATAGAAGAGGCGGGGAAATTTTGCCTCTCCTGGTATTGGGGCACGTCTGGAGAGATTTCGCGCCGCGTTCGCGGCGCGGAACTCATCGCGGGCGACGCGGATGGGTGGCGTTATTTGGGACAAAGCCTGCAGTACAACTTCGAAGAAAATAATCCAGCCGAAGAAATATCGTACTATCGCCGCGCGGCCGAACTGGATCCACATTCCGCAGACAACTGGATGGACCTTGCAGCAGCTTACGAGGCCAGCGGAAATGCGCTTGAGGCGGAGTCCGCTTATGAAGAGGCGCGGCGCAACTATCCAATATCGGCGCGTGTGGCGTGGAGCTACGGAAATTTCTTGCTGCGACAGGGCCGGACAGAACAAGGATTGAAAGAGATTCACACAGCACTTCTGACGGACCCAACCCTGGCCAGAAATGCAATTGGAGCTGTATGGCGGTTCAGTCCGGATGTGAACCTGATACTCCACGGCGTGCTGCCAGATACTGCCGATGCGTACTGGCAGGCGCTCAATTTCTTTGGCGGAATTCACGATGCGCAGGCAGGGTTGGCGACGTGGGAGGACCTAATGCAACACGCCAACTGGTGGCCGCTTGATCTGACGCGGACGTTTCCATTTCTCGATGAATTGATTGCGGAGGCGCGCGACGATGACGCAACTGTTGTCTGGCGGCAGGCGCTGAACGCTTCGCACTGGCAGGAGGATCCGCCATCGGGAAACTCCGTGCTGTGGAATGGAGGATTTGAAGCGCCGATTGCCGGCGGAGGGTTGGATTGGAGAATCGTTTCGACACCAAGCGCGCTGGTCAGCACGGACACTAGAACGGTTCATTCCGGTGAGCGATCGCTTCGCGTGGGGTTCACAGGAGGGATGAATCTGGACTATTCGGGCGTGCACGAGTTGGTTCCTGTGCGCGCGGACACGTCGTATGAATTGCAGGGATATATGCGCACGGAAGACATCACGACAGATAGCGGAATGTGTCTTGAAGCCGCAGACCCAAGTCATCCTAAAGCTGAGATTTTCCGAACGGAGCGGCTGACCGGCACGAATGAATGGACGGCCGTGGGTGTCAAAGTGAAGACATCGTCGGGGACCCATTTTCTTGACGTGAGGCTACGCCGACTGCCGAGCCGCCTCTTCGACAACAAGCTGGGAGGAACGGTTTGGGTGGATGACGTGACATTGACTCCGACCAGCGGCGGGGATGCAAAGAGCGCGCAATGAAGACGCTACGTATCGGGATATGCATTCTTGCCGCGTTCAGCGTGCTGGCATTCGGCACCGTCGAAATCTGGTCGCAAACGATTCTGGAAGTTGGCGCGGCGTTATTGCTGCTCTGGTGGGCTGTTGTCATTTTTCGGAAGACAGAAACTCAGATTCGATGGAGCCCATGTTACTGGCCACTGCTTGCATTCGTTGTGCTAGTTTGGGCGCAATTGCTGTTTCGCGTGACGGCGTACGCGTTTTACACGCGAGTCGCGGTGATAGAACTCCTGGGGTGCGTGATTCTATTTTTTCTTTGTGGCCAGGCATTCCGGGAGCGGCGCGAGCTTCGATACTTCGCGTGGTTTCTGATGTGCTTCGCATTCGCGATAGCCATCTTCGCGATCGCACAGAGTTTTACATCGAACGGCAAACTATATTGGGTCCGTCCGCTGACGGCAGGCGGGAATCCCTTCGGGCCCTACGTGAATCGGAATCATTTCGCGGGATTGATGGAGATGCTTTCTCCAGTCGGCCTATCCCTACTGCTTTTTCGCGGCGTACGAAGGGAACAGATGGCTTTGGCGGGCCTGCTCACGATTGTGCCCATCGCTGCGCTCATACTATCCGGTTCACGGGGCGGGATTGTGAGCTTCCTATTCGAATTGGGACTATTGGCAGTGCTTGTGGCCTATCAAAAGAAAGAAAAACTTCACCGGGCCGCGGTGGCGGCTGTGTTGCTGGCTGTGCTGGCGGCGGTGGGATGGCTGGGTACAAGCAGGCTCTTCGAGAGATTCACTCATGTGCACGAAGGTGAAGTTTCGCTCGAGCGGCGCTGGACGATGTTTGTGGGGACCTGGCGCATCTTCGTGGACCATCCCGTGACAGGAACGGGCCTGGGAACGCTGGTGGACGTCTATCCGCGGTATGAGACTTACTACGACGGGAAAATCGTGGACCACGCCCACAACGATTACGTCGAACTGCTTGCGGAGACAGGCATCACGGGAGGATTGTGTGGGTTGGTGTTTTTCTGGCTGTTTTTTCGTGATGCATGGTCCCGTCTGCGAGCCGAGCAGAGTTCACTTTCGGTGGGGCTGCACGCCGGAGCGGTGGTGGCTTGCGCGGGAATGCTGGTGCACAGCTTGGTGGACTTCAATTTTCATACTCCATCGAACGGACTTTTCTTTCTGCTGATGGTTTCGCTGGCGATAACACCAGTTCTGCCTCCCAGAACGCGTTCGCATCCGACTTAAATTTCATCCGATAACGCACTTCTGTCGTTGACATCGGAAAACTGGTGGTTCATAGTTCCGGCGGGGTCAAGAACCATCCATGGATTTGACAGTCCGGAAAGCACTGGACTGCGCGGAGGCGAAACCTGTCTGGCTGGCACTGCTATTACTTAGCTGGTTGATCTTGCCCGGGAGTCGGCCGGCATGTGGTCAGGATAAGGTTCGAACGCCGCAGCAGACGAACGCAAGGATTCAAGAACTCGCGAAGGATTCCCATCCCCAGCTGGCGGAGAACCCAGTCGGTGCGGGGGACGTGCTCCATATTGACGTTTTCGACGTGCCCGACCTCTCCCGCGACGTTCGCGTCAGCGACAGCGGAATGATCTCCCTACCTCTTCTACCCGATCACGTCGCCGTCTCGGGCTGCAGCACGTTTCAATTGGAGCAAGAGCTCGAAAGGTTGCTGCAAGAAAATGGACTCGTGATGCATCCGCAGGTCTCTGTGATGGTAAAGGAGCAGAATAGCGAGCCGATTTCCGTGGTGGGAGCGGTGGGCCATCCGATGGTATACCATGAATTCCGGCCGACGAACCTGCTCGAAGTGTTGGCGGAGGCGGGTGGAATCACCGACGACGCGGGAGATACGGTCATCATCACGCGGGAAAGCCCTCAGCAAGCAACCTGCGGCAAGAGTGACCCAAGCGATCCTGCCGATCCGCCGAGTGATCCGCAGACGATCACCGTCCACCTCTCCGATTTGCTTCAAACGGGCGATCCAGCGTTCAACGTACCTGTGCTTGGCGGCGACGTAATTACAGTGCCGCGCGCAGGGATTGTGTATATCGCGGGAGCAGTGGCGCAGCCTGGCGGATATCCGCTTCACGACCCGGGCGAAGTGATCAATACGATGAAGGCTATTGCGCTTGCGCATGGACTCGGCTCAACGGCGAAGGCGAATGACGCCGTGATACTGCGAAAGGATTCAGCCACGGGCCAGACGAAGGAAATTAACGTCAAACTGAAAAAAATCATGAACCGGAAAGCTCCGGATGTCCCATTGTATGCAAATGACATTTTATTTGTTCCGGACAGCACGACCAAACGCATCCTGGGCCATGCCGCAGCCGCGGCGCTGTCGATCACGACGGGGCTGGCGATTCTCAAGGGGAGCCAGTAGCCGGCCGACGTCATAGGGTTTGGAGCATAGGGTGGACGAAACGCCAAAATTCGGACCATTTGAACGGCGGAGGGATTCGCTTGCGGTAATTTCCGCTTCTCCTGCTTTCGGCTGGGATCAGATGCCGCGAGAGCCGCACCTGCTCGACTACGTTATGATCCTGCGAAAGCATCAGTGGATGATTCTGACGTTTTTGGTAACCGTGGTAACAATAGTGACGATTGCTTCGTTCAAGATGAAACCTGTGTACGTCGCGTCGGCGCGGGTGGAAGTGGACCGCGAGAACCAGAATGCACTTCCGTTCCAGGACAACAGTTCCTATGACATGTATATGGACCTCGAGAATTATATCGACACACAAATAGAAATTCTCCGGAGCGAAACGCTGGCCATGAATACAATTCGCTCGATGGATCTGGCACGGTTCCCGGAGTTCGGCGGGAATCCGAACGAGATGATCGATGCTGGTGCGAACCAGAAAGCACCGCCCATCCTTGGAGCGTTTCTCGGCCGGCTGGACGTGAAGCGGGTGCCGAACAGCCGACTGCTCGAAGTGCAATTCGAGGCGGAGAATCCGGAGCTCGCCGCGCAGGTCGTGAACGCGCACCTTCAGAATTACGTGGAGGAAAATTTCAAGAGCCGCTACGACGCGACGACGCAAGCTTCCAATTTTCTTTCCGCGGAGCTTGAAGAGCTGCGAATCAAGATGGAGAAGTCGGAAGACGCGCAGGTGGCGTACGAGAGACAGAACCAGATCTGGATGGTGGACGCGAGCCAGAACACGACGACGCAGAAGCTCGAAGACTTGAGCAAGGCGCTGACCGACGTGCAAACCGAACTTTCGAAGAGAGAGGCCACCTACGAGCTTGCTCATTCGCCGAATGCCGATTCGCTGGATGCGATCCAGGGAAACACGGAGATTCAGGATCTCGTCAGGAAGAAATCTGATCTTGAGGAGAAGTACACGGAAACGTTGAACCAGACGGGGCCGAATTATCCCGCGGTACAAGACTTGGCGGCGCAAATCAAGGACATCGATGCCCAAGTCAGCGAGCGCAAGAAAGCGATCATTGATCAGATCGATTCGGACTTTCACGAGAGTCAGACGCGCGCAGCATTGCTGGAACGCAACCTAAATCATCAGGAAGCGTTGGCGAACAATCTTGCCCAGAAGCTTGTGCAATACAACATGCTGAAACATGATGCGGAGTCTAACAAGGAGCTCTACGACGGGCTGCTCCAAAAATTGAAAGAAGCGGGCATCTCCGCCGGATTGCGTACTAGCAACATTCGAATTGTCGACCCCGCGCTGGTACCTTCCGCGCCAACGCGCCCGCAGAAGACGCGGAACGTTACGCTGGCGTTTCTTGTGGGACTCGTCGGAGGCATCGGGCTAGCGTTCTTCCGCGAGTATCTCGACAACACTGTGAAGTCGCCGGACGACATCCAAGTGCTGACCGGCCTGCCGTCGCTGACGGTGGTGCCCGCGTTTGCGAACGGCAACGGACATCATCAGCTTGCGAAAGTTTCTAGGCACATCGGAATTGGAGGTAAACGGGACGAATCGCGCGTGGAAGTGATTTCGATGCAGCATCCGAAGTCAGTCGTCTCTGAGGCGTTTCGGGCCCTGCGAACTGCTTTGCTGCTTTCCCAAGCCGACCGTCCGCCGCAAGTTATCCTGGTGACCAGCGCGCTTCCGCAGGAAGGAAAGACTACAGCGGCATCAAACCTCGCGATAACGCTCGCGCAGCTCGGCGACCGCACGTTACTTCTCGACGCCGACTTGAGAAAGCCCGGAATTCGCAGGGCATTGAATCTCCCCACAGGGCGCGAACTGGGGCTCAGTTCCTATCTCGCCGGCGTTTCGCCGCTCCATGACGTGATCGTTCCGCACGAGTCGATCGAAAACCTCGATGCCATACCCACGGGCCCGATTCCGCCGAACCCGGCTGACTTGCTTTCGTCGCGGCGCATGGGCGAGGCGATCGAAGAGTTGCGCAAGCAGTACAAGTTCATCGTGATCGATTCACCGCCGATCATGGCGGCGACGGATGCTGTCATTTTGTCTGCGCTGACGGACGGGGTGCTGCTCGTCGTGTGGAGCGGAGAAACGCCTAAGGAAGCGTTCACACGGTCGCGCGATTTGCTCTCTGCGGTGAAAGGGCGATTGCTGGGTGTGATTCTGAACGCCGTGGATTCCGGCGCGCCCGATTATTATTATTCGTACCGATACTACCCCTATTCGTACGGCTATGGCGAAGAGGAAGAAGGACAATCAAGAATCAAAGCTGGGCCGAATACGCTCGCCGGCGACTAATTGAGAGGACAACAATGCGCGCGCTAATCACGGGAGGCGCAGGATTTATCGGATCGCATCTGGCGGAGAGTCTGCTTGCGCGTGGTGACGAAGTCTCTATTATCGACGATTTGTCCACCGGCAGCGTTGAAAACATTCGCCATTCGAAATCGAACTCGCGACTTCACTGTGTGTTTGATTCTATCCAAAACCGGCACCTTCTTGCGGAACTTGTCGACGAATCGGAAGTGGTGTTTCACCTAGCCGCCGCCGTCGGAGTGCGGTTGATCGTCGAGAGCCCCGTGCGGACGATTGAAACAAACGTGAACGGCACGCAGTTGGTGCTAGAAGCTGCGAGCAAGAAGAAAAAGCTCGTGTTCACCGCGTCGACGTCTGAAGTATACGGGAAGAGCGACAAGTTTCCGTTCCGCGAAGATGCCGATCTTGTTTTGGGACCGACGACGAAGGGACGGTGGAGTTACGCGGCATCTAAGGCGCTGGATGAATTTCTGGCGCTGTCGTACTCGAAGGAAAAGCACGTCCCGGTAGTCGTCGCGAGGTTTTTCAACACTGTCGGACCGAGGCAAACCGGCCGATACGGCATGGTGCTGCCGAATTTCGTTTCGCAGAGCTTGAGCGGCTCGCCGATCACCATCTTCGGCAGCGGGCAGCAGTCGCGCTGCTTTTGCGATGTGCGCGACGCCGTAGAAGCTGTGCTGCGACTGATGTCGAACGAGAAGGCGATCGGCGAAGTCACGAACATCGGGAGCAATCGGGAAGTCACAATCGAAAATCTGGCAAAGCTGGTGAAGCAGCGCACGGGTAGCGACTCGCCGATCACGTTTGTGCCTTACGACCAGGCGTACGAACCGGGATTTGAAGACATGAACCGCCGCATCCCTTCTCTTGAAAAGCTGGAGGCACTTACCGGCTTCACGCCCGCGACGCCGCTGGAAACTATCATCGATCGGGTGATCGAGTTTTTTCAGAAGGGGCGCGGGGCACAAGCAAGTGCAAAGGCCGGGAGGTCGGCGATGACTGCACGGATGGTAGCGCCAAGCTGAAACGCACGGCAGGCGAGTAATTCCGCCGAATCGAGGCATCGGCCATTCGCAAGAATCGATCCAATTGATTGAGCGGATATTGGGACCAATGGAAGGACTGCGCTATATACGCCGCCTTACACGATATGAACGAATTCTTTTGATCCTTTTTCTGCTGTCGCTTCCGCTGGTCAATCCGTGGGTGCGTGGCGACGGCGTCGGTTACTACGCATACGCACGGGCGCTGGTAGTCAACGGCAACTTGCGTTTTGAACCTGATTGGCTTCACGCGAACCGCAGCTTTGCTGTGAATCGTGTGAATGACCACGGACAAATTCTTCCGGAGCAGTACACAATTACCGGGCATCTGAATAATCATTTCAGTGTTGGTCCGGCGGTGGACTGGATCCCATTTCTGTTTGTAACGCACGCAGCGGTGCGCGCGATTGATCATTTGGGAGGGGCCATTCCGGCCGACGGATTTTCCTGGCCGTATCTTTATACGATGGCACTGGTGACGGCATTTGCCGGTTTTTTCGGGCTTCTTTTTTCGTTCGCTGTGGCACGAAAGTATTTCTCAGAGAAGTGGGCATTTATGGCGACACTGGGAATCTGGCTGGCGAGTTCGCTGCCCGTCTACATGTATTTCAATCCGTCATGGTCGCATGCACATTCCGCGTTCGCGGTCGCACTGTTCGTCTGGTATTGGGACCGCACGCGCGGGATGCGGACGACGAAAGAGTGGGTTTTGCTTGGGTTGATTAGCGCGCTGATGGTGAATATGTATTACCTGAACGCTGTTCTGTTGTTCGCGCCTCTTTTGGAATCTGCGTGGCTAATCATGAAACCGGATCGCTACGCGGAGGGAAAATCCGCGGCTCCGTGGCGGAATCTTTTTGCCAAGAATGTTCTCTTCGCCGTTGTTGCGCTGTTTGGCTTGCTGCCGACATTGGCGATGCACCGAATTATTTACGGCAATCCATTCGTATCGGGCTATCTTGGACTGCAATCGTGGAACTGGACGTCCCCGGTTTTCGCTAAAGTATTATTTTCCTCAGATCACGGGGTTTACAGTTGGACTCCAATTTTGATTTTCGCTTCAAGCGGTCTGTTTTTTCTGACGCGTCGAGAACGCCTGCTCGGAATCATCGTATCGGCGTGCGCGCTGGCCTTTTATTTTGTGATCTCTTGCTATCCAGACTGGAATGGAATCTCTTCTTTTGGAAACCGCTTCTTTGTTTCTCTGACGGCGATTTTTGTGTTGGGTTTGGCCGCTCTATTTGGCGAGCTTGAAAGAATCTGGCACGGAAGCCGCAGCGCATTGGTGCAGGCGTTTGCAATCACTGGTCTGCTGGGTGCCTGGAACGCTGGACTGATTTTTCAGTGGGGCATGCACTTGATTCCCGACCGCGGAACATTTTCGTGGAATGAGATGATGTACAACCAATTTTGCGTCGTGCCCGAACAGATGACCAGCACGCTTGCGCGGTACTTCACGAGTCGCAGCGAAATGATGCAGGAAATCGAGAAGCAAGATTTGCGCCAGCTTCAGCAGCAGGGTGCGCGGCAGGAGGAGAAGGACGGCTCATGAGCGCCTACGACGCGGCGGTTCTGGCTACAGATTCTCCGACAGTGCGCATCGCGCCTCCGCAACGATGGTGGGACCTCAAATTGGGCGAGTTGTGGCAATCGCGCGAGCTGGTTTATTTCTTCGTGTGGCGCGACATCAAGATCCGATATAAGCAGACGGCCATTGGAGCGGCCTGGGCCGTCCTGCAGCCATTTCTCGCGATGCTCGTATTCACGTTGTTTTTCGGAAAACTGGCGCACATTCCATCCGGCGGGATTCCTTACCCGGTCTTTTACTACAGTGCGCTGCTGCCATGGCTTTATTTCGCCGCGAGCTTGCAGGCGGCGACGAATACGATCGTAGAAAATCAACGCGTGATTACGAAAGTTTACTTTCCCAGACTGGCGTTGCCAATTTCGTCCGTTATATCAGGGCTCGTGGATTTCGGAGTCGGCTTTGCCTTGTTCCTTTTCATGATGGTTTACTACGGCATTTGGCCTGGAATTCCGTTAATTATGTTTCCTTTCTTTCTTCTGCTTGCCGTTTTGACCGCGCTTGGCGTTGGTCTGTGGCTCTCCTCAATGAACGCGATCTACCGCGATGTGCGCTACGTCGTTCCGTTTCTCGTGCAGTTCTGGTTATTCGCATCGCCGGTGGCCTACTCAAGCTCGCTTGTCCCTCTGAAATGGCGCTGGGTGTATGGGCTCAATCCGATGGCTGGCGTGATTGAAGGATTTCGCTGGTCACTTTCGGGGCAGGGGACGCCGCCGGGACGGATGATTTTGGTGTCGACGGTGATCGTTGTGGTCCTTGTGATGACCGGGGTGATCTATTTCCAGAAGATGGAGACCACAGTGGCGGATGTGGTGTAACGAGTGAGCGAGACTGTCATACAGGTGGAGTCGATCGGCAAGCGCTATCGCGTGGGGGAGCGCGAGCGATATGTTGCGCTGCGCGACGTGTTGGCGAATGCGATCAGAATTCACGAACGCGCCAAGAGGCCGCCGAAGGATTTTGTCTGGGCGGTTCGGGATGTTTCGTTCGAAGTGCGGCGCGGTGAAGTTGTCGGGCTCATCGGAAGAAATGGCGCCGGCAAGACGACGCTTCTCAAATTGCTCGCGCGAATCACGCGGCCGACGGAAGGGCGCGCGGAAATTCATGGCCGCGTCGGCAGCCTTCTCGAAGTCGGCACGGGATTTCATCCGGAGCTAACCGGCCGCGAGAATATTTTTCTCAGTGGCGCCATTCTCGGAATGAGCAAGGCCGAAATTCGCCGCAAATTCGACGAAATTGTCGCGTTCGCGGAAGTTGAGCGATTCATTGATACAACGCTCAAGCATTTCAGCACCGGAATGCAGATGCGGCTCGCGTTTGCCGTTGCCGCGCATCTCGAACCGGAAATCCTGCTTGTGGATGAAGTGCTGGCCGTTGGGGACCTGGCTTTTCAGAAGAAGTGCCTTGGCAAAATGCAGGAAGTCTCGCAAAGCGGCCGCACGATTATCTTCGTTAGCCACCAAATGAATCAAATTCGCAGGCTGTGCGAGCGAGTCGTGTGGATTGATTCAGGGCAGATCTGCGAGTGCGGCCCTGCTGGAAGAGTGGTTGGCGCGTATGAAGCGTCCGCAATGGGCAAAAATGGAACGACAGCAAGCGACGATCGCTGCTTCCTCCGGTGGTCGATCTGTGGTCGGGGGAACGTGGTTCGGGACGGACTACGCGACGTGGAGTTTCATTTCCAGGTCCGGTTGCGCGAACCGGTTGTCAAAGGGCATTTCGGGCTTGTTCTTGCGAACGACGCCAACGTTGTGCTTGCCGGCTGGGGCTTTGACAACGTTACAATTCCTGCGGGCGAACAAGAGATTAGCGTGCATGTTCCATCCCTACCGCTTCGACCGGGTGCGTACGGTCTTGTATGCTCGATATTCAACCGGGGGAATAACCAAACGGGAGGGCAATTGATCGAGCAGTGGTATGGCCTGCCACCATTGGTAGTGGACACCGCTCCACTCTCACATCCCCAAGATAGATGGGCGGGATTCATCAATTTGCCAGCGAACTTCCAGGTGGTAACAAAGTGAAGCGAGCGGGAGCTGGAGGACGAACCACTCGGAAATACTGGTCTGAGCTATGGACTCCCGCGCGATTTCATCTTCGACGGACACTTGCCAGGCTACCTTACATACCTATACCGGTGCGGGTGAGGCTGGACGACGCGCCGAAAGTCGATTTTTGGTGGTCTTATGTCGCACCGTACTTCGATCCCTCCCGCGGCTTTTTCGATTATTGGGGGCATGATTTGCACGAACTGCAGTTTCTGTGGCGAGCATTAAAACCGGGAATGGTGTTCTTGGATATTGGCGCATATCACGGGGTCTATTCTTTGTTAGCGGAACGGCGCCTGCGTGACAGCGGCCGCGTGGTGGCGTTTGAACCTAGCCCGCGCGAATTTGCCAGGCTGCGTCTGCATCTGCAGTGGAATGGCGCTACTGCCGTGCGTGCTGAGCAACTAGCTGTTGGCTCATCTTCCGGGGAGCGCACCTTCTTTGAAGTGTCAACGGGTGACACAACTCGCAGCGGTCTGAAGCCTCCTGCCACGGACGATGCAGTGAAGCAAATCCGGACGACAACGGTATCTCCTGACGAATACCTTGCAGAAAGCTCGTTAGGCCGTGTCGACATCGTTAAATTGGACATTGAAGGCGGCGAGCGAGAGGCTTTGCGTGGAAGTTCTTCGCTGCTTGCGCGGTACCGTCCGATCTTTATCTGCGAAGTTCTGGACGCTGCGACTGAGCCGTGGGGCTATCCGGCTCGGGAAATCGTTTCTGAGTTTCTCCGTCACGAATTCATTTGGTTTGGTTTTCAACCTGGCGGCAGGCTTCTACCCCACCACATCCAAGACAATTATTCAGAGGTCAAGAACTTCCTAGCTGTCCCGCGTGAGAAATTGTCTTCCGTGTTGGAGGATGCCGTTTGATGACTCGACCCACGGTTACGGCTCTGATCGACACGTATAATCATGAACGTTTCATTGAAGAAGCGATTGTGAGCGTGCTGGAACAGGATTTTCCTCAGACTGAGATGGAAGTGATCGTCGTGGACGATGGATCGACGGATCGCACGCCCGATATCATCCGCAAGTTCGTTCCTCGAGTCCGTCATTTGCGCAAAGAGAATGGCGGGCAGGCTTCCGCCTTCAATGTGGGAATTCCTGAGGCCAAAGGCCAAATGGTGGCTTTTCTCGACGGTGATGACTGGTGGTTGAAAACCAAACTCAGACGCGTCTTGGACACCATTGCACGACGCTCCGACATCGGATTCGTGGGGCACGGGAACATTTTGACTCATCAGCATGGTGGAATGATTCGCGAGACACTTCGCGAAGGCCACCGCTTCCGCGCGAATACACTCGAAGGCGCGCTCCTGTTTCGGGTTCGAAAGAATTTCCTGGGAACGAGCCGGATGACCATTCGCACAAGCCTCTTGCGCAATATTGGAAGAGTGCCTGAAGAATTAAGAATTCAAGCCGATGAATACCTTTTCACCCTTGCTGCGGTACTTTGCGAAGTGGAAATCCTTCCCGACGCATTGACCTTCTATCGATTGCACGACTCGAATCTGTTCATGGTGAATCGCCATCATCCGGAGCGCGTTCGAGCGAAGCAAGTTGTTCTCGATGCACTTTCAAAACGCCTGGGGGAACAGCTCGTCTTGTTGGACATAAATGCCGAAGCAATTCGCGCCATCATTGAAGGCGTCCAGGTCGAGGCCGACCAGTTGAAGCTTATGCTCGACGGGGGCTTTCCGTGGGAGACGGTTCAGGTCGAATACAGAATACATCGCATTTTGAGCTCGGATGCAACACGCGGCCAGCGCGTGCTCAGATATGCGAGAATCTTATCGGCCCTCGTGTTGCCGCCTCGGTTTTATTACCGCGTCCAGCGCAGGATTGCACACAGCCCTTCCTACCAACGAGCTCGCGCCAAGTATCTTCCCATTCCTGAGCCGACCCATGTGGAGAGAGAATCTGCCGTTGCCCAGGGAATGAGCTCCAAGTGAGCATGGCAATTCATCAAACGATCTCAGGCAGCGCATCTTGGAGTGCACGCGACCTCCCGAGCGAGTGGATCAAGTTATTGTCATCGAGGCGTAGCAAGATTTTTGTTCGGACGCTTGCCGCGTTTGCGCTATGCGCATTGATGTACTTGGAGAGCCGATTTGTAGCAGGATTCTTCGCGCTGATTTGGGTGGCGCTTCTCGCTGGATTGCGTTTTCGGCGACACCTGGCAAATTCAACTGTCGTCGCGTGTCTCACCATTGCGGTGACGGTCACGCTTTGTGCAGGAATAATCTGGCGAATCGGAAGGAGCGCAGTCCGCGTTGTTAGCCCTGAACCCTTTGTGTCTTGGCAAGTGGCACAAGGGCTTCAATCGATGGGAATTCACCCAGCGGAAAAAGTCGGAATCATCGGGAACTCCCTTGATTTCTATTGGGCACATCTTGCGGGAGTTAGAGTCATTGCAGAAATTCCATCGGAAGGCGCATCTCAATTCTGGACCTCTTCTCCGACGGAACAGGAACGGGCACTGGACGTGTTTGCCCGAAGCGGCGCGGACGCCGTAATTACGGACTCGACCATTCTCTCCAATGGGGCAACAAACTGGCAAAGAATTGGAACCACCAATTATTTTATTCACTCTCTTCCGTCTTTAGAGCGAACCCGAAGCGAATTGCGATGAAAATCTTGATGGCAGCGGGCGTTCCGAAGCGCCGCGAAGGCGGGGTAGCCGCCATCATCTATAACCTAGGGCGCGAACTGGAAAGCTCCGGTCACGAGGTATCGTACGTATTCTATGAGGATTTGCTCTCGCACAACGAGAGCCGAGGACGATTTCGCGATCTAAGGTTTGCGATCCGACTTTCCAATCACATTCGGAAGCACAAGACGCGGTTCGACGCGGTCAACCTCCATGCTCCAACAGGATTCGTATACGGAGTATTTCGTCGGTTGATGCATTCGCACAGCCTCCCTCCTTACGTAATGACGCTGCATGGCCTTGAAGAAAGGCGTGTACACGTAATGGCGCGCGAAGCCAGGAAAGGCAAGGCGTTCCATTTTTCTCTGAAAAACCGTCTATGGCATCGAGCGTTTCACCGGCCGCGATTTTATTTCTCAATAAAGACTGCGGACCGCACTCACTGTTACAGCCGGGATGTTTGGACGATATTGCAACTGAAATACAACCTTGATGCAGAAAAAACGGCTTATATTCCATCTGGCGTGGAGGAACGATTTTTTATTTCTCGCGAATACCAGCAAAAAGCGGTTGTACGCCTCTTGTACGCAGGGAGCTGGCTTGACCAGCGCGGGATCTTTTACATTCGGGACGCGTTGGTGCGACTTGCAACACAGCGCTCTGCATGTACGTTTACGATCGCCGGCAGCGGCGCCAGTGAGGAAGGGTTGAAATCATTTTTCGGTGAGACGTTGCGAGATAAGATTGTCGTCCGGCCTATGGTTCCGGCAGAACGAATGCCGGCGCTCTATGCCGAGCACGACATTTTTCTATTTCCCTCGCTCATGGAGGGGCTTCCTTCCGTGCTGCTGGAAGCCATGGCGACCGGGATGCCAGTGATCACTACCGAGACTTGCGGGATGACCGATGTAGTCGCGGATGGAGTGAACGGATTGCTGATCCCCCCAGCAAATTCGGAGGCTCTGTTGGATGCCATCGTCCGGCTTTGCGGTTCCACTGAATTGCGCCGAGAATTAGGCATGGCAGCACAAGAGTCGATGCGCCGATTTACGTGGAAAGATTCAGCACAAAAACTCGAGCGCTTGTTTGAATCGGCCCTACGAAATGGTAACGCGCCCCTTGAAAATCGATGATCTCGCTGGGCATTAACTACAACCGAATGCACGATTCTTCCGCGTGCATCGTGCGCGACGGCGAATTGCTTTTCGCAGTCGCCGAGGAGCGGTTGAGCCGGTTGAAACACGACGCGAGCTTCCCGGCGCGCGCCATTCGCGCTTGCCTGAATGTTGCGAATGTCCATGCAAGCGAATTGGACGAGGTCTGTTTCGGATGGTCTGCGCCACGGACTGCTTACATTCACGATTTGAGATGCTTCGCCATTGGCAAAGAACCTCTGACGTATTTGGATTTCCTGAACTCAACTCGGTTGTTCCTGAATATGTGGCACCAGCGGGGAGGGCAAAATCCATTTCATCGGCATTTTCCCGACACGCGAGCGCGTTTTCGTTTCGTGGACCATCACCTTGCGCATGCGATTAGTGCCTACGCATACTCCGGCTTCAATGAAGCAGCCATACTCGTGATTGACGGTCGCGGGGCGTGGGAGGCTACGTCGATCTGGCGCGGCAGAAACGGCACGATCGAGCAACTGGAAACGATTCAGTGGCCAAATTCCTTGGGAATGTTTTATGCGCAATTTACCAACTATCTCGGATTCCAGCCGTGGAGCGACGAGTGGAAAGTAATGGGACTTGCGCCTTACGGTGAGCCCGGAATGGACCTGCGAGATTTTGTGACGATTGAAGACGACTCGTACAGCGTAAACATTCGCCGCTTGATGGGCCGCAATTCCTCGCCCGTTGGTGGGATCGAGCAGAAGTTGGGTCCAAGACGTGAGCCAGAGTGCGAAATCACCGACCGTCATAAAAATGTCGCTTTCGCCGTGCAGGACACTTGTGAGCAAGTGATGCTGATGCTTGCCCAGCAGGCAGTGGAGAAGGCGGGCGTGCGCGATCTTTGCATGGCCGGGGGTGTGGCGCTCAATTCCAAGGCGAATGGAAAGATCCTCGGCTCCGGAAAAGTCAATCACCTTTTTGTTCAGCCGGCTGCTAGTGACGACGGAGTGTGCCTTGGTGCCGCGCTGGCACCCTATCTCGACAACCGCGGAAGACTGCCGCTCCGTGAAATGCGCAGTGCGTATCTTGGTCCAGAATTCTCTGCGGATGAAATCGAAGGAGTGCTTCGCACCTATAAACTGCGCTACACGCGCTCGAACGCAGTGACATATTGTGCCGCTGAGTTGTTGGCCGCCGGGAAAATTCTCGGATGGTTTCAGGGAAGAATGGAATTCGGGCCGCGCGCGCTCGGTAGCCGCTCGATCCTCGCCGACCCGCGCGACCCAGAGATGACCGTGCGCGTGAACAGTGCCGTGAAGTTTCGCGAATGGTGGCGGCCGTTCGCGCCATCCTTACTTGCGGAGTCAGCAGGCGAATATCTGAAATCTGCGGAAGACTCTCCGTTCATGGTCTTGACTTCTCAAGTGAGGACGGAAAAGCGAAGCCAGATTCCTGCGGTAACCCATGTGGACGGCAGCGCGCGGCCACAGACTGTCGAACAAAATGTGAACCCACTTTATTGGCAAGTGATTCGACATTTTGGAGATCGGACAGGAGTCCCTGTCGTACTTAATACTTCCTTCAATCTTCGCGGCGAGCCGATCGTGTGTAATCCGACAGATGCAATCCGCACTTATTTTAGCTCTGGCATGGATGCACTTGTCATAGGCCAATTTATTGTGGAGAAATGAATGGACGCAGCTCGCAATCTGCTGGCGGGCCTGGTCATGCATACGCCGGTTCGCATTCGTTCACTTCAAGGTATGCCTGTTGTTGGCGATTGGCTGCATAGTCTGAGTCAGAAGCTTCTGCCGTCTCATGAATTGGTTTGGACTCGCGTCCGTCGCGGGCCTGCCAAAGGGATTTGGCTCGAGCTCAATCCACGGACTGGCCGCGACTATGCTGCGGGACATGTGGAAACGCTGGTTCAACAAGCGATAGTCGATCACCTGCGATCCGGAATGGTGTTCTACGACTTAGGCGCAAATATTGGTCTTTTTTCACTCTTGGCATCGCGGCTCGTTGGAGAAGATGGAAAAGTATTTAGCTTCGAACCCGATTACGTGTCGGCAAGGCGGCTCCGGGGCAATATGGAGAGAAACAGGCTTCACAACGTAGTTGTGGTCGAAGCCGGTGTCGGGGCTTCGACCGGCAAGTTAACATTTCTGTCGTCGGAATCCTCATCGCCCGATCGAGGGGTCGGCAAATTCGCAGCTGCAAATGACAATTTCTCAGGGGATTCTCTTCAATGTTATGCGCTAGATGATTTGGTGCACGAATTCCCGCTCCCTGACGCGATAAAATGCGATGTAGAGGGAATGGAGGCCGAGGTGATACTCGGTGCCAGGAATCTTTTGGCCTCTTGCAGGCCCGTGATTATTTTTGAAATTCACTCCGAAACGAAAGGGAAAGAAGTTGAAAGCCTGTGCCGCGGCCTCGGCTACGAGGTGCGGGCCATCGACGCGAACCATCTTCTGGCGGAACCGTAATTGGCTTACTCACGAGTTGCCATCACAAGCAAATCGCTTTCAGCCACTGCCGGATCGTTTCCGGCGGGGTCGGATAGCCCAAGATTTCTTGCAAACGGGTTCGACACTACGCGTATATTCTGGAATCCACTCCGAGGAAGAGCATACTCGAAAAAATCGCGCGTTGGGGCTATCGGGTGTTCCTCGCCAATCCAGTTTAGCCGTGTGCCGTTTTCGGCGAGCATGGCGGCGAAGTTCGGCACGACGTGGAACATCAATCCGCCCGGTTTGAGCAGTTTATGCATCACATCGAAGGCAGCGCGAATATCCGCCAGGTTTTTCAGTACTTGGTGGCTATAAATAATGTCGAACGTGCACACGTTCATCGCATTCAACACTGCAAAATCGTCCACAATGTCCGCGCCTAACTTCTCCCTGCCGAATTTCGCGCGTGGTTTTGAAATCTCAAATCCCGTTGCGGAAAATCCGCTCTGAATGAATTGATGCACCGCGAAGCCCCACGAACATCCGTAATCGAGCACGCGACCTTGAGGTCGAACGGTCTTAACGATGGCAATTTCAGCGCTTCGATCGAGGGGGCTCCCCGTAAAATTACACCCTCGCAATTCTCTAAGTTTGGCTTCGCTGGGCAAGCGGACGTACGGCGCAGATTTGGAATATGCGCGCTGATAATAGTGTTCGGACTCCGCATTTGTATCGAGCGGCCAACGGAATATCAAGCAGCACTTCGGGCAATGAAATACTTCAAGGATGAATTTCTTCCTCGCCAGATGTTCGAGCTGGGTGGGTTCCTTGCAGTAGGGGCAAACGCGAATCTGTCCCCCGACTCGATGGCGGATGATTCTTGCAAGAAATCGCAGCTTATTCGGCATTCGCCTCTTCTTGACATCGCCAGCCGACACTGAACTCTCAAGTATATCGTGCCGTGGAAGATTTGCGGTGCGTGACGCAATCAAGCACTCGGCCCCTTCAAGTCGTCACCTACGGATTTTTTTTGCCGCCTCCGGTTGTTGGAGTATGCTTCCCCTCAGACGAAACAGGTATCTCTGGCCGGTCGGGCCGCTCCTGTTTTGTCAACTCTGCAACTGTGAAAACCGAGAAACGGAAAGTCCTGGCGCTCATCGGCCGCCGCGATTTGCTAAGCGACGGCGTCTGGGATTATTGCTTGCGGTTGGTCGACGCCCTGCATCCACATGACATTGATATTCAGCTCTTTGAAACAAATTGGGCACAGAACGGATGGTTCGCGGCACTCCGCACGCTCTGGAGTGAGTCCACGAAGATGCGAGCAGATTGGACCTTGTTGCAATACACAGCTATGGCTTGGTCGCGCCGCGGCTTCCCAATTGGGGCGCTTGTAGTGGCGTGGATGGCGAAAAGTCGTGGAGAGCAACTGGGGGTCGTTTTTCATGAATCGCGTGGCTTCAGGGCAAACGGTATTTGGGCTCGATTCCGATTTGCGTGTCAGGAATGGACGATTCGTCGGCTCTATTCCATTGCTGATCTGGGAGCTTTCACGGTGCCACTTGTAGATGTCCCATGGCTTGCCAAGAGTGATTCCAAAGCTCGATTTATTCCCATTGGCTCCAACATTCCGGAAAATACCGCCCCACGTCATCGCACTGCTTCTACTGAGTCTCCGAAAACCGTCGCCGTCTTCTGCGTTACTAATCGTGACCGAACAGTTTGGGAAGTTGAGGAAATCGCTGCTGCCATTCGCCACGCGGTAAGGATCGTTCCGAATTTGCGACTGACGGTGTTTGGTCGAGGAGCTATTGAGTCTCGCCAGCTGCTTGAGAGCGCGCTTGCGGGCAGCGGTGTTGAGCTCTCGGTTCTTGGAGTACTCTCTGGCGAAGAAGTCAAACGAATCCTCTGTGACGCGGACGCACTTCTGTATGTTCGCGATGTTCTTAATCCTCGGCGTGGTTGCTCACTCGCCGCGGTTGCCTGCGGCCTCCCAATCGTTTCATATGGAGACGCAACTGCCAGCTACCCGTTGAGCGAGGCAGGAATAATGCTTGCGCGACCCGGAGACCGAGAAGGACTCGCGCACGCGCTTGAGCGAGTTCTAACTGACGACTCCATGTGGAATTCTCTTCACTTGCTAAGTTTAAGTGCCTACAAGAAGTTTTTCGCATGGGAAGAAATTGCACGTAGGTTTGGAGTTGTACTGAACGCTCCTTATTCGCCAAAACCAGATCGAGGCGGCAAAGTGTCAAGTTATCTGGGATCGCCTACGGGAAGTGAAGATCTCCATTCGCGGGAAGCGCCCGATGTGCGATGAGAGTGAAGCTCCAGTGGAATTGGGAGGAACTCCGTGATTGGGGCAAAAACTCCGACGCTTCGCAGCCAGCCGCGAATCTCTCTCTTCGTATTTCTTTCCGGAACTTATGCCGCGTGGAAACTGGGAAATTGGATTTCCGATGGCAATTATCAAGAATTGGTTTATTCCGCCGTTGGTCTTGCAGTTTGCTTGATCGCTTTGACAATCGCCCGGAATTGGCGTTCTGGATTCTATCTTTTCCTCGTCTGGCTGTTAGTCGAAGACCTGGTCCGGAAATATCTTGGCAACAACATGGTCATTTATTTTGCCAAAGATGTCTTGGCGGGACTCACCTACGTTGCCCTCTATTTCGCAATTCGTAGGGGCCGAGCGAAGAGTTTTCGGCCGCCATTTCTACTGGTTATGAGTTTGTTCTTCTGGCTCACCGCTCTCCAGGTTTTTAACCCGTACTCACCCAGCGTTTTGTACGGCGTTCTGGGTATGAAAATCTACTTTTATTACGTACCGCTCATCTTTGTTGGCTATGCGCTGATTCGAAACGAAGCCGATCTGCGACGATTTCTATTCACGTGTATCCTCCTGTCGTGTGTCATCTCGGCCCTCGGAATTGTTCAGGCGACCGCCGGCAGCCAAGTACTGAGTCCGGCAAACTTGCCACCTGACATTCGTGAGCTCGGAAATTTAAGCAAGGTGGCTCCCCTTACGGATCAAATTTTCTTGCTTCCGTCCTCGGTCTTTGTCAGCACTGGCAGATTCGCTTTCTTTCTCGTCTTGGCGGCAATTCTGGGGTTGGGAACTGCCGGCTATTTCATACTTTCTGCGGTAAAAGGCCGAATCATTGTCCTCGCGAGTATTGCAACGATCGCGGTAGCTGTTCTACTCAGCGGCTCGCGGACAGCATTCGTCTATGCGTTAGTCAGCCTGATTGCCTTGACTGTTATGTTTCTCTGGGGTGCTCCTTGGCGTTGGGGACAGGCGCATCGGCTGACGAAAGCCTTGCGGAGTAGTTGCGTTTTTGCAGTGCTCGGGCTCGCTCTATTTGTCTTCTTATTTCCAGCAGCCGCGAGCTCACGATGGGCTTTCTATTCTCAGACGCTCACGCCCAGCAGTTCCGCATTCCAACTGTCTGATCGCGCGTGGAGCTATCCGATGCACAATCTATTGAGCGCATTCTCCAGCCCGCACTGGGTGGTTGGGAATGGAACGGGAACTGCGTCTTTGGGCATCCAGTACGTAAGCAGCGTGTTGAGAAAGCCGGGACCACATGTCTGGGTTGAAGAAGGTTACGGTCAGTTGATAATGGAGCTGGGGATCCTAGGGCCATTCCTTTGGATATCGTGGACCGCCACACTGCTGTGGAGCGCGTGGAAAGCAATTCGCCCGTTGAAGCAGACGCGATTATTTCCTCTCGCCATTTCAATCCTTTGGTACGCATTCGTTTTACTGTATCCTCTGACATACCTCGGCCTCGACATTTTTCAGAATTTCGTCAACAATGCGTTTCTCTGGATTCTCATTGGAATTCTCTTCCGGCTGCCAGAAATCTCCTCAGCGATTTCAATCTCCGGACGTGCCTCTGCGAAGGGATCTTGCGTGTGACGAATTTCGAACTCAACGCAGCTTTTCAGCCCGAGCAACTTCGGAACGACGGAGTTCTCGAGTCGAATCGCGCTGTAGCACTCCGGCATCGGTATCAACGGAACTCGCCAGATGTCGGGTGGTCGCGCACTTGGAGCCTATTTGTCCTCACTCATTGGCGCGAAACGATGAAAGCATCCTTTTAAACTTCAGACATGCCTCAGAAGAAACCTTGCCTCTTCGTCGTCTCCCCTTTTGTAGATAAGCGCCACGGCACGGAGCGCCGCGTCGCGGAATGGTTGACGCGGTTGTCGGACACTTTTCAGATTCACCTTTACAGTCAGCGAGTGGAGGATTTAGATTTATCCCGGATCAATTGGCATCGAATTCCGAAGCTTCCAGGGCCTCACCTCCTAAGTTACCTCTGGTGGTTTCTTGCCAACCACCTCTGGCGTATC
This sequence comes from Candidatus Acidiferrales bacterium, assembly GCA_035280405.1. GTDB lineage: Bacteria > Acidobacteriota > Terriglobia > Acidiferrales > UBA7541 > DAHUXN01. The sequence continues at coordinate 37,815 of DATEFX010000027.1, forward strand.
TGGGATTGCCGTATCCGTCGGATTTGCCCTGATATGATTTTTTCCCCGGGCATCAACTGTTTGGATGCCGACGTGATGTCTGTTCACATCGTATTTGCTGAATATCGTGTGCAAAACGAGATGAGTTTACGTTTCAGTGCTCATTCCATCGGAATTTGGCCTGTAATTCTTCATCGCAAGCTCTATTACAATTTACTAATGTTTTTGGAGCGTCGGTTGTATTGCGATAAGAGCAGGTCACTCATACTTATCTCGCGCCGGACCTCGACGGCGCTCCGCACTTTCTACGGCCGTCGCGAACCGCTTCCAGTCATTTACTTGGGTCTTGACCATCACATTTTCAGCACCGAAACGCGTCGGCGACTGCGGAATGCCGCGCGGCGCGACCTAGGTCTCTTGTCTAACCAATTCGTGCTCCTCCTAATCGGTAATGACTGGAGAAATAAGGGCCTCGGGTGCCTTCTTGAGGCGCTGGCTCAGTTGCGGGACCTTCCGATCTATGTTCTCGTTGTCGGACAAGATGATTCATCTTCTTACCGAAAGTTAATTCAACGAAATGAATGTGCTCGCCAAATAGAATTCTTATCACCGCGAAAAGATGTCGAATTCCTCTACGCTGCTGCGGATGCATACGTTGGCCCATCTCAGGAGGACACCTTTGCCTTACCTCCGGCGGAAGCGATGGCATGCGGTCTGCCGGTCATCACTTCCACCACGAATGGCACTTCGGAAATCATTCAAGATGGAATTGATGGGCTCCTGCTTAGAAACCCTTCCGACTCGAATGAACTTGCCTCGTTAATTCGAAAACTGTATGAAAGCTCGAGTTTGCGCGAAAGGATGGGCGCGAAAGCGGCGGAAAAGATGCTCCAATTTAGCTGGGAACGGAATGGCCGCGAAATGACGGACCTGCTACTCCAAGTTTTGGAGGCCAAAAAATCTGGTCACGCATCTGCCGTTCGCCAGGAAGCTTGAATGAATGGGAGTGAGTTTACGATTTCGCAGGAAATATGCGAACTTGCCGCATGATAATTGCTCTGTTCCCCGAATTATTAGCCTCTGGCGGCGTTCAACTGGCTGGACGGCAGCTTGCGGCCGCTTTGACGTCAATTGCTGCGGAGGTAGGCTCGCCATTCCATGCCTTGAGTCTGAACGACGAGACGGGCCAACATGAATCCAGTGTCGGTAACCTGAGATTCAGCTTTCAAGGTTTCCAAAAAGCCAAATTTCAGTATTTCCTTTCAGCAATGAAGCTTGCCCGCTCGCGCCCACAAATCATCCTTGCAGCTCACCCAAATCTTGCTCCGATTGCTTTTTCCATGAAATTTCTCGCTGGCAAGCCCCGGGTCACAGTTTGCGCGCATGGGATCGAGGTGTGGCATCCACTCCCGCTCATCCGGCTGCTCGCGCTTCGCCGAGCCGATCGCGTGCTCGCGCCCAGCACAGACACAGGCCGCAATCTGGTTGAGGCTCAACTTATCGCGAAAGAAAAAGTTCGCAAGCTGCCTTGGCCTCTCGATCCCGATTTTCTATTGCTGACTGAGACTGCGGGAGCGCTCCCTTTGCCCGAAGGTTTTCCGCGCGGAATTATCGTGTTGTCAGTAGGACGCTGGGCGGCCTCGGAAAGCTATAAGGGCTCGGACCTGTTGATCGACGGCGTATCGGAATTGTCTGGCCAATTTCCGGACCTTCACTTGGTCCTCGTCGGTGCGGGAGATGACGTGCCGCGTCTGCGGGCGCTCGCGAAAAACTCTCGCTGCGCGGAACGAATTCACTTTCTATCAAATCTAACTCGCGAAGCTCTCGTCGCCTGTTATGCGCACGCGGACATATTCGCGCTTCCAAGCAGCGGCGAAGGCTTCGGTTTTGTCTTCCTCGAAGCGATGGCGATGAAAAAGCCCGTTGTGGGCGCCGCTGCAGGCGGCGTTCCCGACATTCTTCAAAATTGTGAAGCGGGATTCCTGATTGATCCTCAAGACCCATCCTCGCTCACCGCGGCATTGCGCAAGCTGATAACGTCGCCCGAGCTCCGCGTAAAAATGGGCCAACGAGGCTTCGAAATCGTTCGCACACGTTTCAAATTTGAGAATTTCCAGCGCGACCTGCGCTCGATACTTTGTGCCGATGCACTGGACTAATCTCGGTGTAGAATCTCCGCTGATTCTCTCTCATTCTGTGTCGAAGGATCTTAGCGGTTCCCAGCCGCACTAGGAAAGCGGGGCTGGATGCGCATCCTAAAAGTTGTGCAGGCTTATTTCCCTTTTCAGGAAAAAGGCGGACCCGTCGTCAAAGTGCGGTCAATCGCGCTGGGCTTAGCCGCGCGAGGCCACTCCGTGACGGTCTTGACCACAAATTATGGTTTGCGGTCGACTCTTCCTCCCCGTTTTGCCATTGAAAAAGTCAAATCGGGTTTGAGCGCAGAGGAAAATGGCGTCACCGCGATTTATCTTCGAAGTTTCGGTCGATATCGTGCCCTCACGCTCAATCCAGGTGTGATAAGCTTCGCGGCGGGGTCAGTCTCGCATTTTGATTTGGCACATATCTATGGGCTCTACGATCTCCTCGGTCCCGCTGTCGCGTTTTTTTGTCGCAGGCGGGGGATCCCCTACGTCGTTGAACCAATGGGCATGTACCGGCCCATCGTCCGCAACTTGCGCATGAAGAAAATCTACCATCGCGCGCTTGGCGATCGGCTGTTGAGCGAGGCCAATCGCCTAGTCGCGACCTCCGAACAGGAAAAGCAGGAACTCATACGAGGCGGCATCGAAAAGGAGCGTATCATTGTCCGCCGAAACGGAATTGAAGCCCCCCGTACGTTTCCGGCTCCCGGGACTTTTCGTCAGCAGTGGCGAATTTCGTCGCGCGCAAAGCTGATTCTCTATCTCGGCCGCTTGGTTCCCAAGAAAAGCCCCAATCTATTGATCGATGCGTTTGTACGCTGGCGTCATGCGTCACGCGATGGCGCGGAATCCGTTCTAGTCCTTGCCGGTCCGGGAGGAGGAAACGGATATGGCGCGAGTTTGAAAGTGCATGCACAGTCATCAGGTGTGTCCGAATGCGTCTTGTTCACAGGGCCGCTCTACGACGACGCGAAATGGGCCGCGTATCGCGACACGGATGTCTTCGTTCTTCCTTCGCAGAACGAGAATTTTGGAAATTCTGCCGCCGAAGCGGTCGCCTGCGGCACACCTGTGATCGTAACGGATCAATGCGGCATCGCGACGATCATCGCCGAGAGAGCAGGATTGGTTGTCACGCATGACGCGGGTGCAATCGCCAAAGCGCTCGGACTGATCCTCGGAGATTCTAACCTCGCGGCGCAATTTCGCGTCGGCTGCGCGGAAGTTGCCGCGAACCTGACGTGGGACGAACCACTGACGCATATGGAATTGTTGTATCGCGAAACAGCGGCTGGCACTCGTCGTAGTGAAATGGCATTTTAGGAGCAAACAAGCTAGAAATATGTGCGGAATCTGCGGCGTAATCGGCTTCGACTCGCAACAGCAAGGCGCGCTCGTAGTCCGTCGCATGATGCGTTCGATGATTCATCGCGGCCCCGACGATGAAGGTCTCGTCGCTGTTTTCGGCGGGGCGCTTGGTATGAGACGCCTCAGCATCATTGATCTTCCCGGTGGCAATCAGCCCATCTGGAACGAATCCGGCACGCTTACGCTCGTTTTCAACGGCGAGATTTACAATTTTCGCGAACTTCGCCGCTCGCTCGAAGCTGAAGGGCACATTTTCCAAACTCAATCGGACACCGAAGTCATTGTCCATGCCTATGAAACTTGGGGGGCGGATTGCGTTCGTCATTTCCGTGGAATGTTTGCGTTCGCGATTCTCGAACTGCCACAGGGAAGAGCGGGCCTCCCTCGCCGGTTATTCATCGCGCGCGACCGTTTGGGAATCAAGCCGCTTTATTATGCTCAACATGCCGGGAAGTTCTTGTTCGCCTCTGAAGTCCGAGCCCTTTTGGCCAGCGAATATTTGCCTCGCCAGCTTTCTTGCTCCACACTTACAAATTTTCTCCAATTCGGCTCCGTGGGCGAACCAGACACAATCATTGAAGGAATCTTCTCCCTTCCTCCCGGTCATTGCGGATTTGTGTCCTGTGAAGCGCCGGCCGATTCATTTGTGCCGGTCGCTTATTGGAACTATCGGGAGGTATTCAACGCGCAACCTGATGACATACATGAAGCGGCGCCAGCTGAACGGTTGAGAGAAACACTCGAGGAATCAGTTTATTACCATCTGGAGTCTGACGCCCCACTGGGAGTTTTCCTGAGCAGCGGGATTGATTCTACCGCGCTCGTGTCGATTGCCAGTCGCCAGCGCGCTGGCATCCGCACGTTCACAGTTGTGTTTCCCGAGCAAGAATTCAGCGAAGCTGAACTGGCATGCCAAACCGCACGCCGCTTGAAAACGAATCATTCCGAACTATCGCTTTATGGCGATGAGATGCGTGGGCGCCTCGAAGAGACCATCGACGCGTTTGATCAGCCCAGTATGGACGGCATCAACACGTATTTCGTCTCATGGGCTGCCCATCAGGCAGGGCTGAAAGTTGCCCTATCTGGCTTGGGTAGCGACGAGCTTTTTGGAGGCTATGATACGTTCCGTTCCGTGCCCCAGCTATTGAAGTTCGTAGCTTTCTCTCGCGTACTGCCCGCGACGATGCGTGAGTCAGCTTCAAGGATCGTGAGGGCAGTCGCAGCGCGCGCATTGCAGCCCGATGCCGCGCGTAAGCTCGCTGCTGCAGTTTCGAATGCTCGCGATTTTCCTCACGCTTATTTCTATGCGCGCGCTCTCTTTCCTCCGCAATTCGCCGCACAAATGCTTCGCCACCATGATGTTGAGACAACAAATTCGCGTTGGTACGAATGGCTGCTTCGAAACGCAAAGGATTCCGCCTCACTTGATACATTCAATGCCGTGTCATGGCTGGAAACTCGCTCTTACCTCGTGAACACGCTCCTGCGCGACACGGATGCGATGAGCATGCGCCATTCACTTGAGGTACGCGTTCCGTTCCTCGATCACCATTTGCTTGAATGGGCGCTGCGATTGCCTGGGTCCGCGAAGAAGGGCGGCGAACACAAATTCCTGCTCATCGAAGCACTTCGTGACTTGCTTCCGGCTGAAATCATCAACCAGTGCAAGCACACCTTTACGCTGCCGTGGGAAAATTGGCTCCGTGGCCCCTTGCGCGCGCGGACAGAAAGAAGTCTCTTGGACCTGACTCCATCACTGCGCGCGGTTATGGATGACGCGCAGGTGAAAAGAGTGTGGCGCGACTTTCTTGCGCGGCGGACTTCCTGGTCTCGGCCCTGGAGCCTTTTTGTTCTCAATGAATGGACGCGAAGAAATCTGGACCAAATTACGCAAACGTCACCTCAGGAAGAATGTCGTGTTGCAGATGCAATGGCTTGAAGAAAATGTGTGTCAAGCGAACATCGGAGACTCGAAAAGAACCCACAGCTGATGATCATCCTCGGCATTAACGCGTATCACGCGAACGCTTCCGCCGCGATCCTCGTGGATGGCCGCCTCGTCGCCGCGGTCGAAGAAGAGCGCCTGAATCGCGTGAAATACGCGGCGGGCATGCCAGCTCTCGCAATTCAATATTGCCTGCAAACCGTCGGCGCGAAAATCGACGAAGTGGACCACATCGCCGTTCCACGCAATCCATGGGCGCGTCTCGGTACGAAATTGGCGTTCGCATGCCGTATGCCCCGCTTCGCTCTCGAACGATTTCGCGTCGCCCAGCGCTTTGCCGGGATTAAGGACGACATCGCAGCCGTGTTTCACGTTGACCCGAAAAGCATCCGCGCCAGAGTTCATCGCGTCGAACATCATCGCGCGCATCTCGCGAGCGCCTTTTTCGTCTCGCCTCATGACCACGCGGCCGTTCTTTCAGCAGATGGTCTCGGCGATTTTGCGAGTACCATGTGGGGCGTGGGAGAAGGACCGCGACTGCGCATTTCGGGCGCTGTCGCTTTTCCGCACTCCCTTGGCATGTTCTACACCGCGCTGACGCAGTACCTCGGCTTCTGGAAATTTGGCGACGAATACAAAGTGATGGGCCTTGCTGCTTATGGTTCGCCCACGTATCTCGACGAATTTCGAAACATTGTCCGCGCAAAGAATCCAATCGGCTTTCGCCTCGATTTGAGCTATTTCACGCATCACCGGGGCGGTCCCGAGATGACTTGGCGGAAGTCCACCGAAACTCCGGTTCTCGGCCGACTCTTCTCGCCATTTCTCGAAAACCGTCTTGGCACTGCCCGCGCAACTTCGCAGCCCCTCGAGGATCGCCATCGCAACGTCGCCGCAACAATGCAAGTTTCGCTCGAGAAAGTCCTAATCACGAATCTGACAGCATTGCAGAAAAGGACTGGCGCCAAGACGCTCTGCCTTGCCGGTGGAGTAGCATTCAACTGTTTGGCCAACGGAAAAATCCCCGACCGCACGCCGTTCGAGCGCGTCTTCGTTCAGCCGGCTGCCGGGGACGCCGGACTCTCCGTTGGCGCAGCCTATTTTGTGCATCACGAGATTCTGCGCCGTCCTCGCTGCTTTACGATGGATCACGCCTTCTGGGGTCCGGGCTTCAATCCGCAGGAAGTAAAGGGCGCCCTGGTAAAGCGTTCATCCTCTGCTCAATTTCAGATTCGCGAACTTGATGAAGCGGCGCTTCTCCAGGCGACAGCGGACCATCTTGCCCTCGGCAAGGTTGTCGGCTGGTTCCAAGGCCGCACGGAATGGGGGCCGCGCGCGCTTGGCAATCGCAGCATCCTCGCAGACCCGCGGCGCGCGCAGATGAAAGAAGTGCTGAATGACAGTATCAAACATCGTGAACCTTTCAGACCCTTCGCTCCGGCGATTCTGGAAGAGTCCGCGGCCGAATATTTCGAACGCAGTCATCCGTCTCCATTCATGACATTTGCCTTGCCTGTGCGGCAACCAAAACGGGCGGTAATTCCTGCGGTAACTCATGCAGATGGCACAGCTCGGCTTCAAACCGTCAGTCGCACTTCGCATCCGCTTTTCTGGCGGCTCCTTCGCGCTTTCGGAGACTCCACGGGCGTTCCCGTCCTCTTGAACACATCTTTTAATGACAATGAACCGGTTGTCTGCCGTCCCGAAGAGGCGCTAAGCTGTTTCGAGCGCACTAAGATGGACGTTCTTGTGCTTGGCAATTTGATGCTCGAAAAACACTCGGTCGCTCCGTCGGCAGGAAATTCTCCGGCGATGGCCGACAACAAAGCCCATTGATTTCGTGCAGTATGGGGTCATGCCGCGCGAACGTGCGCCATCCGTCGGTGCATGCGCGAGAACGCTTGGGAAAACGCAGTGCACATTTTGCTGCTCAATCAGTATTTTCCGCCCGACACTTCGGCGACGGCGAATATCGCGGCGACCGTCGCCGAAATACTATCGAAACGCCACCGCGTCACGGTTCTCGCCGGGCGCCCCTCCTACAACCCGAGTGAACATTATCCCTACTCTTTACTTCGCCGCGACGCGCGCAATGGCCTCGTCGTCGAGCGTCTAGGCTCTACGGCTTTTTCGCGTCATCGCATGAGCTGTCGCGTTACAAATTATCTTAGTTACGTTTCGTTTGTCGTGCCTCGCGCGTTGGCTGTCAAAGCCGACCTTGTCCTGGCGATGACGGATCCTCCGTTCGCCGGAATTGTCGGAGCTGCAGTCGCGCGCATGAAATGCCTCCCCTTCGTTTATAACATCCGTGATTTGTACCCTGACATGGCCGTCGGTGGCGAAATCATTGAGGCACGTGCGTGGGTCAGGATGTGGGAGCGTATGCACCGTAACGCGTTGCGTCATGCGTCGCGTGTCATCGTCCTGGGCGACGACATGCGCGCGCGCATCCTTTCAAAGAATGTCTCGCCGGACCGCGTTGTCGTCGTTCGCGATGGCACTTCGCTTCCGGCCGCAACCGCGCCGGCGAATCACCCGGCAATTCGCGAGATTCGCGGCTCCGCGCAGTTTGTCGTGATTCATGCGGGCAATCTTGGTTTCTACGGGGCCTGGCCCGCTCTCATCGAAGCGGCCAAATCGTTCAATGGTCACGGTGCGCAACTGATATTTGTCGGCGACGGAACCAACCGTGCGCGCCTCGAGGAATCGAGCCGCGGCTGCGATTCAATTCGGTTCCTTCCGTTCCGCCCCGCGAATGAAATTCCATGCGTCATGGCCGCTGGCGATGTTCATGTGGTGACAATCCGGCGCGGCCTCAGTGGCGTGGTTGTTCCTAGCAAGTTGTATTCGACGCTTGCCGCGGGCCGGCCCATTCTTGCCGTTGCGCCCGAGGAAAGCGATGTGGCGCGTATCGTTCGCGAAAATGGATGCGGCCTCGTCGCCAATCCGGATGATTCCGCTGCGGTTGCCGCCGCCATTCGCGCGCTTAGATGTGAACCGGATCGCCTCAAATTGATGGGCAATCGCGCCCGGGAGGCGTCCAAGAGATATGCTAGAGTAGCCGAGCTTGAAAAATTCGTCGAGGTCATCGAAGAAGCGGTACGCCCTCAGCCATTGGGAGGGAAAAATCTGGCAGCATAAAAGGGTTTTAGTCACTGGAGGAGCATCCTTCATCGGCTCGAATCTGGTGGATGCGCTTCTCGCGCGCGGCGCGGAAGTGCGCGTCGTCGACGATTTATCGAGCGGCCGCCTCGAAAACATCCAGGCCCATGTCACTTCCGGCCGCGTCTGTTTTATCGAAGCTGACCTGAGGGAACCCGGCGTCGCTCGGTCTGCGATGAAAGGCATACAGGTGGTGTTTCATCTCGCCGCTGATCACGGTGGCCGCGGCTATGTGAATTTGCATCAGGCCGGCCCTGCGTCAAACCTCTTCCTCGATGGCCTCGTTTTCTGGGAAGCGACGAAGGCTGGAGTCGAGAAAGTCTGCTATGCGTCTTCCGGTTGCGTCTATCCCAATTACATGCAAACTGACCCAACCAAGGAAGTCTATCTCAAGGAAGAAGATGTACGGCCGCCGCACGACGCCGACAACATGTATGGTTGGGCCAAACTGATGGCTGAGCTGACGCTTCAGGCTTATCACCGCGAGTACAAGCTTGGAGCTGCCTCCTGCCGTTACTTCACCGTTTACGGTCCGCGCGGCGTGGAAAATCACGCTGTTATCGCCATGATCGCGCGCGCTTTCGTCGGACAGGACCCGTTTGAAATCTGGGGCGACGGTCAACAGATTCGCAATTGGACCTACGTGGACGATATCGTTGAAGGAACGATTCTCGCTGCCGAAAAAATCCACGACGGTACGGCCGTGAACCTCGGTACGATGGAGCGCGTGCGCGTCATTGATGCTGCCAAACTCACGCTCGATTTTGCCGGACGCAAGGCCGGTTTCAAATTTCTTCGTGATATGCCGACGGGCCCGGCTAACCGTGTCGCCGACAACTCGCTCGCAAAGAGGTTGCTGGCGTGGGAGCCAAGAGTCATGTTTCGCGAGGGCCTGCGCCGCACGATGGATTGGTATTTTGCCGCTCGCAAGCCGGAGCAGGTGAAAGAACGCCTCGAAACCATGCTCACGGCACGATGAGCGCACCAAGGTAAACCGTGTCCAGCACTTGGATTGCTCTTGCAGTCGCTCTCGTAGCCTCTCTCGTTCTCACTGGCCCGATTCGCCTCCTCGCTCTTCACATCGGCTTGGTGGACCTCCCAGGCCCTCGCAAAGTGCACTTGAAGCCCATGCCTCTCCTCGGCGGCCTGGCCATTTACGCTGCGTTTTGGCTGGCGGTCGTTATTTCTGTTCGTAGCAGCGCGCGAGCTGAAATTCTCGCCATACTCGCCGGAGCCACGCTCCTTGCAATCGTTGGCATCCTGGACGACAGCGGCAGATTACACCATCAAATCAAGCTGTTCGTCGGCATGCCCGTCGCTGCTTGCATGCTAGTTGTGTCCGGGATACGCGCGAATTTGTTTTCAACTTTGATTCCCGGCGGGAGCGGTTTTGTGCTGGATATCGCTCTCACCATCTTCTGGGTCGTCGGGGTCACGGCGGCTTTCAGCATTCTCGATCACATGGATGGCCTGTGTGCCGGCGTAGCCGCGGTGGCCGCTACTTTTTTTGTCGTCGCTGCTAGCCTGAATGGCCAGTTGCTCGTGCGCAATCTGGCCGCCGCTAGCCTCGGCGCCGCGCTCGGTTTTTTGTTTTGGAACTTTGCGCCAGCGAAGATTTTTATGGGCGATGGCGGCGCGATGCTCCTGGGTTTTCTCATGGCTACGCTCGGATTGAAACTGCGCGCCGTATCGTCCGGCATCCCTGTGGATTGGTTTCTTCGGATCTTGATTCTCGGCTTTCCTATTTTCGATACGATGCTCATCATCATTTCCCGCTCGCGCCGAGGCCTTTTGCCGTTCGCCTCTCCCGGCAAGGACCACACAGCTCATCGGCTAGCCAATCTGGGGCTGGGACATAAACGGGCCGTGCTTGCCATTTACGGTCTTGGCTGTGTCTTCGGCGGTCTGGGACTCCTGCTCACGACGCTGTCCCCTGCCAAAGCCAAAGTCATCTTCGTTGTAGCTGTCATTGTTTCCGCGCTGGGTGTCTTCGCTCTCGAAAAATGTCCCTTCGAACGCCAACAGAAACCTCACAGTTCGCCCTCCGTGCCTTAAGTTTTTTGCGTGCTTCCCGCGCAAGCGATCTCTCTTGCGCAAACAGGCTAGTAAGCTATACTGCTTCGCCGAGATTCTCTCGCCGCGAACTGAGCGAATGAGCGTAGAATTAATTCATAGCGTCGCCATGCGATTTAGAGGTATGGTTTTCTCCATTGCCGGTTTGTGCGGAGCAAGGATCGGGACATCAGTGTTCCGCGAAAAATGATCGAGTTTTCTTCGACCGAAATACCGGCGACGACCTCAACTCCTTCCATTCCGGGAAAGTTTCCCGTCGCGGTCGTTGGCGGCTCGTCGGCCGGATTGTTTGCCGCCTGCCTGCTCGCTCGGGAAGGCGTGCACGTCCGTATCTTCGAGCAATCGGATTCACTCGCCCCCACGGACCGCACGCTGATCGTCACTCAACGAATGAAGGATGTTCTTGGAAGCGCTGCTGCAGGATGCGTAGTCAATGAAATCCGTAAGTTTGAACTCTTCACTGATGGCCGCGCCGCAACCATCAGCTTGAATCAGCCTGATTTGATCATCGAACGTTCGAACTTGATTCGCGGCCTCGCCCAGCAGGCTCAGAAGCTCGGCGCTCGGCTCGAGATGGGGCGCCAGTTCTGCGGCTTGACAGCAAATCGCAATGGAATCTCTCTCGAATTCGAGCGTCAATCCACAGGCGAGAAGGAAAGCGTCGCCGCGGACACGGTCGTTGGCGGCGACGGCGCGCTCAGCCGCGTCGCTGAAGCCGCTGGATGGCCCAAGCCCGCAACGGCTCCTCTCGTTCAAGCAATCGTCCCGCTGCCGAAGGATATGTCGCCGGATACGGTCCGAGTCTGGTTTGTTCCGTCTGACACGCCTTATTTCTACTGGTTGATTCCCGAGTCCGCGGGGCGGGGCGCTCTCGGTCTGATTGGCGAAACAGGCGCGGAGGCACGTCGTCATTTGGATGCATTCCTAGTGAAACGGAAACTTGAGCCTCTCGCGTTTCAAGGCGCGCGCATTCCTGTTTACACGCGTTGGGTCCCGGTCCGCAAACGACTGGGCAGCGGCCAGGTTTTTCTCGTCGGTGATGCGGCAGCGCAGGTTAAAGTCAGCACCGTCGGCGGTATTGTCACAGGGCTGCGCGGCGCTGTCGGCGTGGCCGAATCGATTTTGCGAGGCGGCCCGAGCCGCGAACTTAGCCGCTTGCGCCGTGAACTCGATCTGCATCTCCTCGTTCGCCGCGCCATCCATCATTTTCAGCAGGACGACTACAGCCGCCTCGTCGATTCCCTGAGCGCTTCTGCGCGCCGTTCCCTCAGCCAGTATTCCCGCGACGAAGCCCTGAAAGTTCTCTGTCGCGTGTGCCTGAGCCAGCCTCGTTTGATTCTGATGGGTCTGCGCGGCTTGCTGACTCACGGTCGCTCGTTCGGCCGCGTCTGCTCCTGATCTTTCCATGCAAGTCCTCGGGCTATCGGCGCTGGCTCACGACACGGCCGCTGCCCTTCTTGGCGACGCCGGCTTCTTATCCGCTATCGAAGAATCAAAACTCACTCGCTCGCGCAGCAGTTCCGGCATTCCTCGCGAAGCCATCCGTTTCTGCCTCGAACGCGCTTCCATAAACTGGCGTGATGTTCACGCAATCGCCGTCGCCAGCCGCCCGTGGCGTTCCTGGGCTCGGCGCAGTTGGATGCGCGCGCGATACCTGCCTTTGTCTCCGGGCACGAGCGGATATTACGAAAGCAATTTCCTCGGCGATATGGCGCGCGAACTGAACAATTTACGTATTCTCCGCTTGCTCTCCCGAGACTCGCGCGTGCCTGTCCTCGCTTTCGAACATCATCTCTGTCACGCGGCGAGTGCATTCTATGCGTCGCCCTTTGACCGCGCGGTCGTCCTCACGTTCGACGAGCAAGGTGACGGACTTGCGGGCACGGTCGTTATCGGCGAGAATGGCAAGCTCCGCATCGAGCGTTCCGTCGCGTTCCCTCACTCTCTCGCCTGGGTCTATTCGCAGGTTACAGAGCTTCTGGGTTTTCGCCCTCGCGAACACGAACACAGAACGCAGTGGCTCAGCCCGACTGCCGAGCCCGCCTTCGCTGACGTTTTCCTGAAAATGCTTCGCCGTGCGCCGAATCCTTATCCTCGCCTCGATTCACGCTACTTTCGCAGCGGTTTTGCCGGCCAGCTCGCCTTTCCAGATAAGTTCTATCGCCAGACGGGCATCTCGCCCTCGCAGAGAAGGGAAATCGACTCGAAGACCAGTGGCGCCCTCGCTGCCAGCCTTCAGCACGCCTGTGAAATCATCCTCGCCGAGCTTGCGCGATCTTTGCATAAGCGTACCAGCATCTCGAATCTTTGCCTCGCCGGCGGCCTGTTTCTCAATCCCCTACTCGTCTCCGCGATCGAAGCTTCATCTTCATTCGAGAATGTTTTCGTCCAGCCCGCGGCTGGAAACGAGGGCACTGCACTCGGAGCAGCATTTCTAGCCCGCGCACATTCTGGAGCGCCTGCGATTGCAAACGCGCTTCCTCACGTCTATCTCGGCCCTCGCTATACGAATGACGAGATCAAGGCGATCTTCGACAACTGCAAGGCTTCTTATGGCTGGCTTTCTTCTGACTCGCAGAAAATCGAAGAGACTCTCGAGCTATTGTTAGCGGGGAAAATTGTTGGCTGGTTCGAAGGCGCGGCGCAATTCGGCCCGCGAGCCTTGGGCAATCGCAGTTTGCTCGCTTCGCCCTGGGCGCCTTATGTGCGCGAGAACCTCAACGACTACGTGAAACACCACGAACCATTCCGGCCGTTCGCTTTTTCAGTGTCCGAGGAAGATGCCGCGAAGTATTTCGTTTTCACTTTGCCGGCGCGTTTTATGACCAATATGAGCGCCGTTCGTCCTGAGCATCGCGAAAAATTCGCAAACTATCTCTTGCCGCGAGACAGGGTTCGCCTTCACGTAGTTGCTCCCGGCGTCAATCCGCTCCTCACGGCGCTTCTTCGCCGCTTCGGCCAAAAGGTCCCTGCGCCCGTCCTGCTCAACACGTCGCTCAATCTCTTCGGTGAACCTTTGGTGCTTTCCCCTCGCCACGCTTTCCGCAGCTATTTCTGTTCTGGAGTAGACGCTCTCGTCATCGGCAGCTTTCTCCTCGTCAAATGCTGAACGCGCTTGCGTCAGCGTCCGTACTTCTCCAGCCATTTGAGTTCCTCGCGCACTTTGATCTTTCCGTGCCAGGGGTTGTTGGCCAGGCCGTGCCCTTCGCCCGGGAAAATCAGCAAGTCGCACGGCACGCCCATGGCGTGCAGCGCGCGTTCGAGCAGATAATCCTCGCCCACGTATACGCGGATGTCATCCGCCCCGGCTACGATGTGCGTCGGTGTCTTCACTTTTCCGATTTGCCATATTGCCGCTTCCGCGTTGTAGTTTCCATCCGTCTCCCACGGCAACCCGCCGAGGAAATACGCATCGTCAAACGTCGTATCGTCGTTCCCCCAGTTCACCACATGTTCGACCGCGCCCGCGCCGGTCACGGCGGCCCTGAATCGCGTCGTCTGCGTGATCAGCCAGTTCGTCATGTACCCGCCGTAGCTGTATCCGCCAATCGCCAGGTGCGTCGGATCGGCCAGTCCCTGCTTCACGAGTGTGTCCACGCCTTCCAATATGTCATTGCCTGGCCTCGAAACGATATGCGGAATGATTCCGAGCGCGAACTTATCGCCGTATCCGACCGACCCGCGATAATTCGGCTCGAACACCAGCCATCCGTCGGTCGCCGCTAAATCCGCCCATTGATACCAGTCCGCCTCGAAGTGATTTCCGTCCGCGTCTTCCGGGCCGCCATGAATGAACGTGAACATCGGCAGGTACTTGTCGCCAAATCTTCCGGGCGGATAGATCAGCATTCCTTCGACGGAAGTTCCGTCGTCTGCAGTCCACCGGAACGGTTTCCCTTGGGGCAGCGCGTATTTCGTCAGGCCCTCATTGAAGGATGTAATTGCTCTTGCCTGGTCCATCTTCGATGGTTCGTCCGCCAGATACACCTCCACGGGTCTCTGCAGCGACGAATACACGAATGCCACTCGCGAGGATGTCTTCGCCGCGGACAAATTCGCATACGTTCCCGGCCAGCCCTGCCGTTTCGCAAACTCTGCTGCCGCGCTCGCCTGAGTATATGGCTGTACCTCTGTTCCCGTCATCCCCGCCGCGAGCAGCCCGCCTCCCGGAAGCGCAGTGAACCCGCTCATCGATCCCGTGAATTCGCTGCCCCATCGCTCGCATGTGAGTTCATTTGCAGGTGAGCCGCATTTTGCTGGCGGAATCTGTCCTATGCTCATCGAATAAATTCTGCCTTGCGCGTCTTGATATGGTCCCTCCACTGATCCGTTGAGGAAGCTGAAGAAAATCTTCCGGCTGTCGTCCGACCACTGAATGCGGTCGAAAAACGCCTGCGGGTTCGTCAGCGCCGGGGTCGGATCGTCGTCTCCTTTCGCGGCCTCCGCCAAGTTGATCAGGTGAATGCCGAATGGCTCGACCGATTCTTCTCGTTGCGAGCGCGGTTCTGAAATGAACGCGAGCCACCGTCCGTCCGGCGAGGCCGCGAGTTGCTGCACTCGATATAGTGTCGAACCGATTTCCTGCGCCTCGGGACGCTTCCCCGCGTTCTCGCCGCCCGCTTGAATCCACGCAAGCGTCGTCGCGACGTCGATCGAATAGATCCGGCCGCTCCGTTCCTGCTCGCGGTAGCGGATCACGTCATTCCACTCTTTTTTGTATGCGTCTTCCTTGTCCTTCGACCACGGCTCTCGCGTCGCAAAATAAATCTTCTTCGAGTCCGCCGACCAGTCGAAATCGTGTACCTCATCCGCGCCAACGGTCACCGGAAATGCCTCCCCGCCACCTGCCGCAATCACGTACACCTGCTGTACGCTTTTATCCTTTTCCGGATCTGCATCCGCATCCGCTGCAGTGGCCGTTGCTCCCTCCGTTCTTCCCGAGAGGAAAGCGATCCACCGTCCATTGGGCGACCACTTTGGCTCAAAATCCTTCCCCGACTGCGTGAGTTGCACCAGCGACCCATCGCTCGCGCGATAAAGCCAGATGTCGCTGCGGAATCGGTTCGCGTTCCAATCCGGCCGTTCAGTAGTGAACGCCACCGCGTTGCCGTCCAGAGAAATTTGCACCGTCCCATAAGACACAGTGTTGAAAAATGCGTCGAGCGTCAGCGGAGGCTTTTGGTCGTCCGCCGCGCGGGATGTGTTTGCACCTAGCGCGATGCAAGCTGTGGCGAGGAAAAGCGAACGCATTGCTTTCATCTCTACCTCCATTCAAGGGGAAACGTGCACTCGCGATAACGTGAGCGCGCGAATCGCTTGAGGAGAAACGGTTTGTTCTGTTATCCTGCGCGCCGGGCCTGCTGCGGCTCCACGACCTTCAACTGCTCCCACGCGTCCTTTCGTTCCAGATCACGCAGGCAAAGCTGCCAGTCGACGCCCTGCTTTTCGTCCTCGTATTGGTAGAACGTGACCCAGGAATCCGCGCGTGGAAGCTGTGACGCCAATTCCTCACCTGCGCCTTTCTCCGAGTCCTCTATTCCTTCATCTTCCTGAACGCGGTAATCTGACAGCAGATCCACATCGAGCGGTACGTGGAAGATGACTCTTTCGCTTGTTGCAGCGCTTCCTTTGCTCTTGGCCACGACGCTCTCCTGTCTCGTTCTCAACACGAGCAGTTCGTCCGCATAGCGCAGTTCAATCGCCGGATGCTTTTCATGCAACGCGGAATCGGCTGGTGGCTCCAGGTGGAGCTCCCAGAGAATTGCTTCTTCTCGGATTTCCTTCCCCGGATATATGTCTACGGTCCGTGTTTGCCACCCCGCCGATTGGCTCTGAGGCAGCAATTCCGTCAGCGTCACCGTGATGTGGCTGCGCCACCGCTCGATCTTCGCCGAGCCGAGAAATTTCCCCTGCTCGCGCACGTACCGCATTTGGTCTGCGGTTGCGCCGATTGTTTCCGACCAGAAGCGGTCGCTCAGCCGGAAACTGAAAATGTAGACCTTCTCGAGCGGCGAAGCCGCGGAATCGTCTAGCCTCCGCCGCGAATGTGAATCCTCCATCTCTTCGAGCGCCTGCACGCGTTGCGTGAGGAATCGGATGGCCTTTGAGTGGCTCCTCAGCAGTCGTGCCCACTGGCTGGCCATAATGTAGAAGACGAATCCCACGACTGCGCTTATTCCAAGTCCCACCCATACGATTTCCATGGAGAGTATCCCCGCCCCGTTGTCAGAAACTGCGACTGCTCAGCTTTTGAATCCGGCGGATTGTACTATTGAAGGAGCGTTCGCGCCAGAATCAGACTGTAGAGCCAAAATTTTTTGCTTCCATACACTTCGATTCGGGAACAGAATCTAGTACCGCTGTCATCAGACTCGACGCCGCTTCTTCCAGCGGGGAGTTCCTTTGCGAATATCAGTCATCGGTGCAGGTTACGTCGGGCTCGTCACCGGAGCCTGTTTTGCGGAAATTGGCCATCATGTGGTGTGCACGGACAACGACACTGCGAAAATTGCGGCTCTGGAGTCGGGCAAAGTTCCCATTTACGAGCCTGGTCTCGACGGCATCATTGAAAAAGCGCGCGGCTCAGGCCGCCTGTCATTTTCTTCAGACGTCGCTCGCTCTGTCGCTAACGACGTTATCTTCATTTGCGTCGGCACACCACCTCTCCCTAATGGCGACGCCGACCTCAGTTCCATCGACCGAGTGGCCCGGCTCATTGCCACAAACCCAAAATCCGACAAGCTCGTCGTTGAGAAGAGCACGGTCCCCGCGCAGACGGGTCAGCAGCTCAAACGGACTCTCGACACCTATGGCCGTTCTGGGAACGTACATTTCCACGTCGCCTCGAATCCCGAATTTCTCAGAGAAGGTACCGCGGTCGGCGATTTCCTCCATCCCGACCGCATCGTCGTCGGTGTGGATGAGTCTGTCGCAGAGCGCCGCCTTCACGAAATCTATCAGCCAATCCTCTCGCGAAAATTCAATTGTCCCGTTCACGCTGCTTCGTGTCCGCCCGCGCGTCCGCCGGAATGGCTTGTCACTACCATCAACAGCGCTGAGCTCATCAAGCACGCGTCCAATTCCTTCCTGGCTCTCAAAATCTCCTACGCCAACATGGTTTCCGACCTCGCGGAAAAATTGGGCGCGAATGTCGAGGAGGTGTTGCATGGTGTCGGCCTCGACCCGCGCATCGGCCCGCATTTCCTCCGTCCCGGCCTCGGTTTCGGCGGCTTCTGCCTTCCGAAGGATTTGCAGGCCTTCGTCCGACTCGCCGGGAAGAATGGTGTCGATTTCGCCATCCTGCGCGAAGTCGAGCGCGTGAATCATCAGCGAATTGATCGCTTTGTCGAGAAAATCCGTACTTCCCTGTGGGTTCTCAAGGAAAAGCAGATTGGAATGCTGGGTCTCGCGTTCAAAGCCAATACGGACGACATTCGCTTCGCTCCCGCGATGGAGTTGATCCAGCGCCTCCGCTCGGAGGGCGTGCGCCTGCGCGTATTTGACCCCGAGGCCATGGAGAAAGCCCGCGGCCGTTTCCCTGATCTCGATTGCGCCGCTGATGCTTACGGTGTTGCGCGCGAAGCCGAAGCTCTCTTGATCGTCACCGAATGGGAGGAATTCAAGAAGCTCGACTGGAAGCAGATTCGCCAGGCGATGTCACGGCCTCTCGTTGTTGATGGCCGCAACCTGCTTTCACCGGCGGAGATGAAATCTCTCGGCTTCGAGTACCACTCCATCGGCCGCTCTGACAAGCCGGCCGTCAGCTTAACCGACGCTGCTACCTGAGGTCGCATTCACTTCAGCTACTTTCTTCTGAAAGTACGCGAGAGTCAGCTGCAGCCCCTCGTCGATCCCCACTTTTGGCTCCCAACGCAGCAGCTTTCTCGCCTTTTGAATGTCAGGGCATCGCCGCTTCGGGTCGTCCTGCGGCAATGGCTTGAACTCGATCGAAACCTTATTCCCCGTCAGTGCGCGAATCTTTTCCGCAAACTCCAGAATCGTAATCTCCTGCGGATTGCCCACGTTCGTCGGCAAGTGCTCTCCCGAATCGAACAGCGCCAGGATTCCCGAGATCAAATCCGAAACGTAGCAAAAGCTCCGTGTCTGCTTCCCTTCGCCATAGACCGTGATGTCGCGTCCCGTGAGCGCCTGAAACAGGAAATTCGGCAGCGCCCTTCCGTCATTCAATCGCATCCGTGGCCCATACGTGTTGAAAATTCGCACGATTCTGGTGTCCACCCCGTGCGCGCGGTGGTACGCCATCGTCATCGCCTCCGCGAACCGCTTCGCTTCGTCATACACGCCGCGCGGCCCGATCGGATTCACGTGTCCCCAGTACGTTTCCGGCTGCGGGCTTACGTCCGGGTCACCATAACACTCCGAAGTCGATGCCAGCAGAAATTTCGCCTTTTTCGCCAGCGCCAGCCCGAGCGAATTGTGCGTGCCGAGCGAACCGACCTTCAGCGTTTGAATCGGCAGTTTCAAGTAATCGTCCGGGCTTGCCGGCGAAGCGAAATGCAGCACCGCGTCCACCGTCCCGGGCACTTCAATGTATTTCGAAACGTCGTGCAACACGAACCGGAACCTCGGATTCGACCTCAAGTGTTCGATATTCGCTTCCGCGCCCGTGCACAGATTATCGAGGCACACCACGTCCCATCCGCGCTCGATGAATCGCTCGCATAAATGTGAACCAAGGAATCCCGCCCCGCCAGTGATCACTGCCCTCACGTTGGTCTCCCTTGCATCGCTGTTTCGTCAGTCTTGCCCCTTCCGAGACTCCTAATCATACTCTCTGCCCTCCCCGCCAAGGCGAGGATCACTTCGAGACCTCGGCCGTCTGCGGCTTCGCCTTGCGCAATTCCATTTCGCGCACCTCCGCCAGCGTCGGCTCATCCGGCGTTACGCGGTGATTGACGAACACCTGCTTCCCGCCCAGCGACGCAAACAAATACGTCTCCTTCGGCGGCATCCGGATGAGCGCGGCTCGGGTCTGTTCCGGCGGCACGATGAAAAACACCCGTTCGCCGCCTCGCCAGACGGGCCAGAATGTATGGTCATTCAGGAAAATCTTTGGTGCGTCCTGATAATACGAACCGAATTCCAGCCCGTTATATTGCCCATTGAATAAAAGGATCTGTTTCTGCGTATAGAGACCGATGCTCGTTGCCGCGTCGTATTCTCCGTACAGCGCGATTTTGTCGCCCGCCTTGAAATACTTCATGATGAGTTTCGCAAGCGGCTCCGACGAAAGGCGCGGCGTGAAAACTCCAAATGCCCAGTTCGCGCAGAAGAAGAACGCCGCCATGATTATGCCCATCGTCATGCTCGCTGCCAGTTGCCGCCCGCACTTCCGCAGCGCCCACGCCGCCAGAAATCCGACGAGCACGATGGCCATCGCCGCCACCGCCTGATGCCGCAAGTTGGCAAATGTCTCCGGCGTCAGATCCATGAAATCGGACATTGCCAGCCGGTAGAACGCGTTGGGATGGATCTGCATCAGGGCGGAGATGTCTCCCGTGGAATGAATTCCGCGAGAAATCCAGAGCATCGTTCCAAGAATCGCTGCAATCGCCGCGCCGCCAATTGCCAGTGCTCCTTGGACCTTGGGCAGCCAACGTGCCATCTTCTCTTCCGCGCGCGTCAACCCCAACCCGAGCAGAATCGCAATCGCTGGCCACGCGCCGAAGCTGTAATACTCCAGCCGGCTCTTCGTCCATGAAAAGAAGAGCAGGATGAACAACGTCCACACAGTCAGCAGCGCCAGGGCTTGTCCGCGTTCGTCCAGCCCCGCGCGCCATCTTCTCCAGTTCGGAATCTCGTGGATTGTGGATGGCAGGAACGCAATCCACGGGAAGAACCAGACGATATGCTCCGCCAGCCATAGCCACAGCGGTACAGCTTCGAAATCCTGCGGGTATCGCCAGCCCAGCGCGCGGAACACCTGCTCGTTGATGAAGTAAAACCACAGGAAACCGCCGAGGAATCCCTTGCCGCTGAAACCGGCGGCGATGTGCCACGGCGCTGCGACAATTAGGAAGACAATCGCACTCGAAATGAGCGGCAATTTCCGCCACTTCCGCAAATTTCCCGTCGCCCATAGGAAAAAGAAGATGATGCCCACGGGAAACACGATCCCAATCAAAGATCGCGTCAGCACCGCGAGCGCGATCATCACTGCGGCGCCCCAATTGCCTTTCCGCAGGGAAAGCGACCCTTGCCACGCCCGCAAAAACAGATAGAACGCCGCCGTTAATTCCAGCCCCAGAATCGCCTCCGGAATCATGATCCGTGTGAAAAGGAACACGCCCGGCGACGTGCACATCACAAGCCCTGCGTAAAATCCTGCGCGGTCTCCGAACCATCGTCGCGCGAAGATATAAACCATCATCACCAGCCCCGCCACGGCCAGTGCCAGCGGAAACCGTGTCGCGAACGTGCCGACACCGAACACGGCGTAGCTCATCGCCACGAGCCAGTAATGCAGCGGAGGCTTTTCCAGGTAGCGAATCCCGTCGATGTGCAGAATGATCCAATGGTGATTGACGAGCATCTCTCTAGCGGCCTCGGCATGTCCCGCATCGGAGCTGTCGAGCAGCGGCGGCCAGCCCGACGTGCCGACGTAGATGCCGATGGAAAGGACGAGGAGTATGAGAATGAAGGTTCGCCGGTTCATCGCAAGCCATCCATTATCGTCGAACCCCAATTCGAGCGAAAGCGAATGCCGGGCGCTGTTTCGTATTGCCGGCTGCGTGTCACTACTCTGAAACACATTTCCCCCAGTTTATTGACTTTCTCGCGCCCGGATGTTGACCTATCTGTATGGCGGTTCCGCATTAAGTTTCTTGGGGGCTACCCCGGAATTTTGATTGCCGGGAAATTTGCAAGGAGTCTTCTATGAAGCGCATCGCAACTTTATTTGTGATTCTCGCAGCCGCATCCCTCGCCGCGTATGCTCAGGACGCTCACTGGCAGTTGGTTCGCGCTGAGTATGGCGCGGGAAACTCCTGGGCCGATGTCACGTCCCGCATTGCCTCCCTGATCCAGGGCAATTCGCTCGACACCACCGTGAACAACGATACTCTCGGCGGTGATCCCGCGCCCGGCATGCCAAAGACTCTCCGGGTGACCGTCCGCAACGAGTATGGCCGCCAAGAAGTCCTCTCGTACCACGAAAAGGACACGATCAGCCTTTCCGTCTCCACGTCTGACGCCGGATTCGGCCGCCGCGACGCGCGTGACAATGACCACGACCGCGATCCAGCTCGCGACCGCCGCGATTATCGCCGCGCCGACAGTGGCCTGCGCATCCTCCGCGCTGATTACGGCACTCAGGATCGCTTCGCCGACGTGACCGCGCGCTTGAACTCCCAGGTTCAGAACAATATTCTGAATCTGCGCATCACCAACGACACCATGGGCGGCGATCCCGCCGACGACCGCAGGAAAACTCTCACCGTCTGGTATGTCTACAATGGCCGCCCCGCCCAGGTCGTCGTGAACGAAAAGGACACACTCACGATTCCCGGCCCGAACGATTACATCTCCGGCAGTCTCCGCGTTCTTCGGGCGCAGTACGGAGCCGACTACCGCTATTCCGATGTTACAGATCGCCTGAATTCGCAGCTCCAGGGCGATCAGTTCAACTTGCGCATCACCAACGACACGATGGGCGGCGATCCCGCTCCGGATCGTCCCAAACAGCTCGCGGTTGTTTATATCTTCAATGACCAGCAGTGTCGCGCGATCGTCAATGAGAAGGCCACGCTCAGCATCCCCAACGGCGCTGATTGCTCCAGCGCCGACAGCGGGGACTTTCAGGTATTGCATGCTACCTACGGAGCTGGCGACCATCGCCGCGACGTGACAGCGCGGCTTGCGTCTCTCGTTAGCGGCCAGCAATTGCAAGTTACGGTCACCAACGACGCCTTGGGCGGCGACCCCGCCGAGGGCCAACGAAAGCAGCTTCGCGTGATTTACCTCTGGCAGGGAATTCGCTACGAAGCGGTCACCCCTGAGAAGGGCACTCTCTCTATTCCTTAGCCGTTTCGGCTACGGCTTTTTCTCCGCGGGCGCGCTGGGAGACTGCGACGTATGGTCGTGGATGATTTTCCAGCCTTCGGGGAATTTGTGGAGAATCAGTGTATAAATGCCCCCGATAGGGCCGCTCTGACGGTCCAGCCGCCAGCGCCCGAGCACATAGGCCGAATCCGGCGACAGCGTGTTGATTTCGAGGTCGGAAAAAGTAAGCTGGCCCATCTGTACAGGATCTGGGTATTCGCGCAGATAGCGCTGCAGAACGTTGTCCCAGCCACGGAAGATTCCGCTCGCGTTCACAAACTCCGTCTTTTCGGACTTCCAATAGCCTTTCATGAAGCCCGGAATCTCGCCGTTGTTCCACCGCGCGACCTGGTCCACCAACACCTTCCGGATGGCCGTTTGCTCTGCGTCGATTGCAGACGAGCTGGCGGCCTGCTGGGCCACAGCCATGCAGGCGCTTCCGGCAAACATCGCCAAAATTACGAGCGCAATCGAACCTGGCTTTCGCGCTAGTTTCATCGCCTCTCTCCTCTACCGGCTCCAGACAATGCGGCCCCAAGTCCTCTGAAACTTACGAGTTGGGCGGCCCAATCCTACCTCGCCGAGAAAGTTGCCCAAGTACCCTAACTTCTTTAGTTCCAACAAAATGGTACGCTAGTTCTATTGGATCCTGCAGTACCGGGTGCCACACTTGCTCGCGAGTAAAGAACCATGTTCAGCGCGTTTATCTTCGTGCTCTCGGTGGCCATGGCCGCTCAGTTCGCGATACATTTCTGGCGTTCGGCGTTCTTGGCGAAGGCGGCGCAACCTGTCTCCGAGCGCATCCAGATGGCCCAGGAAGGCATTTCGAATGCCCTCAAGCAGAACGATTTCGGGGCTATCTCTTCGCTGACGCAAATTTGCCCCGACCTCGGCGCGACGGAAAGCAGCTTCGGCGCCGTAAGGGTTTATTACCAGCTTCTGCGCGGTGTAGCTGCATTCTCGAAGTCCTTGCTTCCCCAGGCCAGCAAGTGGGCGCAAAAAGAGATGGCCGCCTGCACGCGCTTCGTCGCCGTTTCCATGGATGCTCGCCTCAAGGCGAACGAAGCCCTCCTCGCCGACCTCCGCTCCTACTAATCCGTAGCCCAGACATAATAATCCTCGCGTCGTTCGCCCTTCGTCTCCGAATTGCGGCTCCATTCTAGTAAGCCCAGCGAAGGAGAATTCCTCCTGTGGTGTACCCCGCTCCAACCGACACGAGCAGGACCAGGTCGCCTTTCTTCAGCCGCTTTTCTCGCAACGCGTCACGCAGACCGAGCGGTATCGTCGCGGCTGTCGTGTTCCCGTATCGATCGATATTCACCATCACTTTCGAGTCATCAATGCCGAGCCGCTCCTGCATGGCCCGGATGATCCGCAGATTCGCCTGGTGCGGTACGACGAGCGCTAGGTCGCGGTCGGTGAAGTCGTTGCGTTCCAGCAGCCCGGCCGCGACATCGCACATCCGTCGCACGGCGTACTTGAACACCTGCGAGCCTTCCTGATGCACGAAGTGCATGCGTTTGTCCACCGTCTCGTGCGAAGCCGGATGCAACGAGCCGCCCGCGGGCATATAGAGATTGCATCCGCCCGAACCGTCAATGTCGTTCGCAAAATCGAGGATGCCTTCATTCGCCGACCCGGCCGGCTCGAGCATCACCGCCCCCGCGCCATCGCCAAATAGCACGCACGTCGCGCGGTCCTTGAAATCGAGGATCGAAGTCATCACGTCGGACCCGATCACCAGCACTTTCTTGTGCGTCCCCGCGCCAACGAACTGCGCGCCAACCGTCAGCGCATAGACAAATCCCGAGCACGCGCCGGAAAGGTCGAATCCCCACGCATTTTTCGCGCCCAGGCGGTCCTGCACCAGGCACGCCGTCGCCGGGAAAAGCATGTCCGGCGTCACCGTCGCCACAATGATCAGTTCGATTTCATCGGGACTGAGGTTCTTGGCCTTCAGCAGCTCCTTCGCCGCCTCCGTCGCCATGTGCGAAGCGGCCATTCCCGGGTCGACGTAGTGCCGCTCGCGGATTCCTGTCCGTGTGCGAATCCATTCGTCGTTCGTTTCGACGATTTTCTCTAGGTCGAAATTCGTGGCCACGCGCGGCGGTAGGAATCCCGCTACCCCCGTGATTTTCGCTGCGATGCGCTTGGCCATGAACCTCCTCGGGCGTGGAAAACAAACCGCGATTGTACGCAATCGCGAAACCGCGCGCCAATCCTTTTGCTCTAAACAGGAGTATATCCACGGACGACGTAGAGCCTTGCTTGGGCAGAAGAACGACATTAAAGTGTCCAGTGGATAGCGCATGATTCGGATGAAACCATCCGCGAAAAAGACCGCACAGAGAATTCTTGTGATTGATGTTGGCGGCACGCACGTCAAGGTGCTCGCCACAGGCCAACGCGCCGAGAGGAAATTCGCATCGGGCCCGCAAATGACCGCGAAGCGGATGGTCGCGAGTGTCAAGAACATCACGCGAGACTGGAAATTTGACGTTATTTCGATCGGATATCCGGGGCCGGTAATCCATGCCAAGCCGTTGCATGAGCCGGCAAACTTGGGTGGCGGATGGGTTAGCTTCAATTTCCATAAGGCGTTTGGCAAGCCGGTCAAGCTGGTCAACGACGCCGCAATGCAGGCACTCGGCAGTTACCGAGGCGGCCGGATGCTCTTTCTTGGGCTCGGCACAGGCCTAGGCACGGCGATGATTGTCGATGGGCTCCTTGAGCCGATGGAACTGGGACATCTCCCTTACAAGAAAGGCAAGACGTACGAAGATTTCGTCGGAATTCGCGGCCTGGTGCGGCTCGGAAAGAAGAAGTGGCGACGTCACGTCGCGGACGTAGTCGAAAAGCTTCGCGCCGCGCTGGAGCCCGATTATATTGTGGTCGGCGGAGGAAATGTCCACAAATTGAAGAATCTCCCACCGCACACCTTCGCAGGCGAAAATGAAAATGCGTTTCGCGGCGGCTTCCGTCTCTGGAACGACAATTCTGCGTCAGGAAATTCTCCTCAAATCAGAAAAATCACAGGTTGAACGGTCAGTCAAGCAATACGCAGTGTGAAGCAAGCCGATGACGTTGACCGCTTTTTTCGGCATTTAATGAGTAGAGAACGAGAACGACTAAAGAAACACAAGGTTAGCAGATTCGAACGAGGCGATTTCAAAGAGCTATCCCGTTTACGAGCCTTGGCCCGCACGGCGCGTGCCGAGTTTCGGGTTTTCATTGTGCAGCCCGGCTTAAAGAAAAGCGTGATGACGGCAGATTTGCGGGATTTGTTGGGGTCTACCGAGCTTTACCTCAACACTCTTCGCGGAATTAAGCTCAAAGTGATCGGCAGTTAGTCATTGGACTCTTATGCTTTTTCTGTTCGGTGCAGGATTCAATATCAACGCCAATCAGGAAGCGGGGTCGATCATCAATTCTTATTACGGCTCTGCGATTCCATGCGGCTATCCGTTGGTCTCGGCTATCTTGAAACTGAGCTTCGGACTGGACAAAGCCCCAGAAGGTAAATCAGTTGAGGACTTGTTTGCTCGGGCTTTGGAGGTACGAGACTTCAAACCGATGGAAGCGCTCGTGGACCGACTCATGGAGGCCGACTATTACGTCGCTTGGAAACTCTCGACTAACGGGAGCCGAAACTCCTACCAGAAATTCTTCGACCACTTTAACGAAGCGAATTTTCTTACGTTCAACTACGACTGTCTGCCGGAAATCTTCCTGCCGAGGAGGGATCGCTGGTTTCCAGAAGATGGGTACGGGGTGCGCGTTCAGGCTGAACTCGCGCCTCTAGCGAAACAAGCGACTCGCACAAGGTCGTCCTCACTGGTAGTCCATCTCCACGGGAGTTCATGCGTATACACAATTGAGTCTGACATCAAAGGCAATCCGGTGGGCGAAATCGCCGAACTGCTTCACCTCGACGAACCGCTATACGCTTTCGCCCCTGATTCGATTGGGAACTGTTTCTCGCGATATCGTGGAGTGATGTCAGTGACGGGGCGCATGCGCCCTGACGAACGGGTAATCGCTCCGATTCCTGACAAAAGTGAGCATCTTAAACAGGCCTTCATCCAGAAAGGCTATTCGGTGGCTCTACCGCTGATTCGTCAGGCAGGAGTGCTTATAGCGGTAGGCTACAGCTTTAACCCGTATGACCGTTCCTCATACCACCGCCTCCTCCAAGCGCTGGGAGAATCCGAAGAACGAACACTGCTTCTCGTTTCACCAGAGGCGGGCGAGCTATCCGAAAGAATCTCGAAGGAGTACCCGGCCCTCTCGGTGAGATCGGTTGCGAAGACGTTCGGAGAGTGGGGAGCAGACTCTTTCAGATTGGGATGAGGGCCAGTGGGAAAGCGGAATCCAGAAGAGTTCTTGGCCAGCGCAGAAGTGGAAATAGACACCGCGTGGAAGAAGCTACAGATTTTCAATTCTGATCGTCCAACCGCGCTGCTAAAACTGATATCGGCAACAGACGACCGAATGAGAATTGCGCTGATCGCGGGTGCGGACCCGGCGGTCTATTCGTCAGTTATCCTGAGATTCTGTCAGGAAGCATTGATGTTTGGTATCCCGTGGATATTTTCGATCTGCCCACCTTCTAAGAACCCGATTCCCGAATTTGTGACTGAAGAAGGGCAGTTGGAGGGAATCGCACTGTCGGAATATGCAGAGGCATACGATTCTGCTGTGATCGCTTTCACAAACTACCATCTGAAGCGTTTTAATGCGTTCGTTGCGGCAAATGATCGCCGGATAACCTTCACGCACGCGAGCATTGAGGTCGAAACTGCCGAACTCGAAAGAGAAGCCTACGAAATGTACGAGCTAGAAACTCTAGGCGAGGAGTCCGCCCTTTCAAAAGGGCGAATAGAAGCTCTGGTGTCGCTTCGCGATGCAGTTTCTCGAAATTTCAAGCGAGGCAGCGGGGACAGAGTGGAACTTGATGTGGACGATCCTCTGCTGGTTGCACTGCGAGTGGTGAGCGAAGGCGTGCGAGCCGGACAACTTGCACAAATGGATGATTCTCAAGTACTCGCCGGAATGGAGTATGGAAAAATACGCTGCTTCCATGCTGCACTCGGAGCGCTCTTACACGCTCAGCAATTCCTTCATATTTCCAAGGCGGTAAAGGACATCGAGGGTGGCGCAGTATCTTCCCTTGCGCTCCGCATGGGGATGAAACAGCTACAAGCTACGCTTGCGGAGATCGCTGAACTAGAGCTAGGTGACGTATCGAAAATTGCTGATCTAATGAGTTTCGACGGCACTATCCCGAACATGCCGTCGATATGCCAGCCTCTCATACGAGCAAACGAGGCAGAAGTCATAGTTCCGCACGTCTACGTGTTGGGTGGTCGATTTGAGCGCAACTTTCTCAAGCTGCTGGCGAAGAATCCCAACACCAAAGATGAGTACGACAGGCTGTCGAGTCAAAAGGAGAACATCGCTCTACCACGACTAGAGAGGATTCTAAAATCGAAAGGCATTCACACCCGCCTCGGTGTAACCGTTTCCGCTGGTGGCCAGACACTGACCGACATTGACATCGTGGCTTTTGACCCCCAAAGCCGATGTCTCGTAGGAATCCAACACAAATGGCTAATTGAGCCTGATTCAGTGAATGAGTCCAAGACCTGCGATACAGAACTTGCCCGAGGAATCGAGCAGGCGATCATCGGAGAAGCTCATCTTAGCAATCGGGATTTCGCCAGAAGCGTAATACCTGAGATTCCTGCCTTAGGTGATATTGCGGTACGTGCGCTTGTTGTGAGTAAGGGTTCCGAAGAAACGGGTTTCCTGCAAAATGTTAAGGTGCCAATCGTCACAGAAGATTGGTTCGTCAGACAACTACAGGCCGACAAAAAGCTACTCGAAATCGTGACCCTAGCAGAAGAACGACCGGACAGAAAGACGTTAGCCTCTCAGTGGAAGCCGGGCAAAGTTAGCGCGAAATTGGCTGGATACGAACTGAGGATTCCGGGCTTTTCAAAGACTGGATAGAAATCCAATTGCAATCCGATTCAGAAAACCCCGAAAATGCAAAAATGCGGTCAAAAACGGCGTCCCCGCAGCGCGTGTGGTTATCATCCCCAATGCCAACCACTATGTCTTTTTGTCGAACGAAGCGGAGGTGCTGCGCGAGATACGGGCGTTCATCTCCAAACTGCGGTAAGAAGCTCACGCTCTCGAGGCGCAGATGGTGATTGAGCGTGTCGAAATCTGATAGCAAATAGCTTCAAGGCAGGCTGCGCCTGATTGACCGCTCGCGAGCGGCTCTACCTGTACGTTTCTTGAAAATCGCTTCTCAAAATACCTATTTTGCCGAACATTGCAGATTCGTCTCCCAAAATTTTTATTTTCCTTCCGGTCGAATGAAGCGCAGCTAAGACCAAGACTTCAACAACCTTGGAGCAATTCCGATGACGAATGATTCCAGTTTCGATGACGCCAAACGCCTCTATTTGGAGCAATACGGTGACCCGATGGTGACGAACACGTATCTCAAAATTGCGCTTGTTCTGCTTGTGCTTGTGGCAATCAGTCTCGGTTTAATTGACCTGCGGACTATCCGCACGTTTCAGAACTTCCGTCCGCTCGTGATCCGCATTGACCAATTGGGCCGAGCCGAGGCACACCGTAACCTGGCATTCGAAGCTCGACCTGACCCACCACTGCAATGTCGACGCCGGATATTACTATTACGATGCCATCCCGCACGTTCTGCCACCGGTGAATCGCGTCGATCTGGGCTTATCCACTAAGTCCGTCAATGGATTCACATTTTCGGTCTGGTCATCATGCCTCGTTTTGTCGCATAATAAATCTCAACAAAGAGGTTTGCAGACAATAACGGAAAGGAAAATGGTCGGGGCGAGTGGATTTGAACCACCGACCTCCTGGTCCCGAACCA
>DATEFX010000028.1:0-46521 GCA_035280405.1 Candidatus Acidiferrales bacterium
TTCTTCATCGGGGCCGAGCGTGTTGCCTGGAGCGACTTCGGCGCCGCCGAATACGGTGAAATAAAGCTTGTCGAGCGGGATACCGAACCACTTTGGAGAGGTGACCAGCTCCATCGCGTGCTCGATGGCCCGCTCCTTGAAATAATCCCCGAAGGAAAAATTCCCCAGCATCTCGAAAAACGTGTGGTGGCGATTGGTGAAGCCCACGTTTTCAAGATCGTTGTGCTTGCCGCCGGCGCGCACGCATTTCTGGCACGTGGTGGCGCGCGAATAATCGCGATGCTCGAGGCCGAGGAAGACGTCCTTGAACTGGTTCATGCCCGCGTTGGTGAAGAGTAGCGTGGGATCGTTCGCCGGGACGAGCGACGAGCTGCGCACGATTTTATGCCCGTGCTGTTCGAAGAAGGTCAGAAACGTCTGCCGAATTTTGTTGCCCGGCCAGTCCATTTTCGCCCCTGGGATTTGCCGTTGAGAGGAATCATTATCGCAAACCGGCGCGGCAGTCGCAATCGAGTCGGACGGCCAATTCCACAGATAGCTGCTGTTGCGGCGGATTTGAGGCCATGCTAGCGTCGAGTTGAATGATGAATCCGGCCAATTCGGAGATCAGGGCGCTGTGGAGCGAAAAGGGGCCCGATTTTCTCAGGCGCGCGGCGAGGAAAAGGCGCCGGAATTCAATCTTCCTGATCGAAAATGACATGCACAGTCGTGAAAAGTCATGTTATTGCAAACAAAGGACTTATCAATTTCTGATCGAAAATGAGTTTCACTTGTTGCGCGTGTCGCGAATGGGGGTGCGCGAGTATCTTTCGGGCCTTTTCGGGCTACGCCGGGACGGCCTGGGTATGGAGCGCCAGGACCTGCTCGGCAACCTGCTTCACGTTGGGGATGCCGCAGAGCGCGACTTTCATGGGTATGGCGATATTGTTGCCACGTCGCTGGAGAGTGTTGGTCATCAGAACGATATCGCCGGAGCCGTCGGGGCGCTCGCGGTGCTCGACGCTCGCGATGTCGGCAGGAGTGAACGACTGAACAGCGCGGCTGTTCGTCCCGCTGATGACCATCACGCGGCGATTGGTCACGGCATAAACCGTGCTCTTGCCCTTCAGGAAGGCCCAGAGAGGCGCGAGCGTGATGGCGAGCCCAATCAGGAGAAAGGGGACGCCGAACAGCGGAAACACTTTAAAGCCACTGACGAAACTGTTGTGCGCCGTCCTGCTCATAGTGTTCGTCGCCCGGAAAGCCTCGGACATCCAAAAGAGAGCGAAGCCAGCGAAAGGAATACCGAAAATCGCAGCCGGAATGGCGCCGATGGCCGCGCGACGAGGGTCGGCGGTGCCAGCCCAGGACAGGGATTCGCCGGACTCGAGTTCGGATTGGGCGCGGAACTGGGCGTCAGTGATATTCACGGAGGATTCCTCTTGAGTTCATGCTAATGGAGAATTCGGCGGCGCGGCATTGTTTGGCGTTCCCGAGTGCTGAAGGCAAAACTGGCCGAAAGGACAGGGCGCGCAAACGGCGGCGAAAACCGATCGCGACGAATCGGGAAGCCCGAGGCGAATTTTTATGGGGCGGCTTCGGAGGAATCCTCGATTTCGGAGACATCTTCGCGCGAGATGGAGCGAAGCTCAGCGCGAATGACGTCGGAGGAAAATCCGGCGCGAAGGAGGCTGCGGTAGAGAGAGGCGAGCTTTTTCTCGTCAAGCGGCTTGCCCGGAACGGCAGTCAAGCCGCGAATGCTTTGCAGTTTTCGCTTGAGACGAGCGCGAACGAGCGCCGCTTCGTCCGTCTCTGCGAAAACGGCGTCGAGCGCGGCTTCGATGTGGCGATCGGGGACGCCGCGTGCGCGAAGTTCGCGGGCGATGCGGAATTTTCCCTGGCGGCGGCCCTGCGCGTGAACGCGAGCGTAGTCGCGGGCGTAGCGGGCGTCGTCGAGATACTGCTGCTCCTTGAGTTTCTGGATAACGGGCGCAATCGTTTCCTGATTTTCGGCGCGGCGCGAAAGATATTCCTTCATTTCATGGACGGAATGCGCGCGGCGCATGAGGGCGCGGACGGCGGAAGTGTAAAGCTGAGATTCCGTGGAGAGTTTTCTATGAGAAGAGGAGTGCACACAGCGAGGATAGTGCGAGCGCGATTCCGAAGCAACAGACCAGAATGCGCCGAACGTCAGCGACGGGTGTGTGCGGAGGTGCGCTCGAATTCCTGCATCTGGCGCTCCATCTCCTCCCGCGCGGCGTCTGCGGCGGATCGAATGCCCTGGATGCGCAGCTTGAATTCATCGGGATTCGAAGCGTGCATCATCGCTTCCTCGAGCGTGATCAGGTTGCGCGTGTAAAGATCGAAGATGGACTGATCGAACGTCTGCATGCCGTACTGGCTGGTGCCGGCGGCGAGAGCGTCGCGAATGAGGCGCGTCTTATCGGGATTGATGATGCAATCGCGGATGTAGCCCGTCGCGACCAGGACTTCGACGGCGGGAACGCGGCCGACCCCGTCGCTCTTGCGGACGAGGCGCTGGCTGACGACGGCCTTGAGAGTCGAGGCGAGCTGCAAACGAATCTGCTTCTGCTCCGGCGGCGGAAAGACGGCGATGATGCGCTGAATCGTCTCGGTGGCGTCGAGAGTGTGCAAAGTGGACAAAACCAGGTGGCCAGTTTCGGCGGCGAGCAGGGCGGTGGAAATCGTTTCGAGGTCGCGCATTTCGCCGACGAGGATGACGTCAGGGTCCTGGCGGAGCGCCGCGCGGAGAGCCGTTGAGAACGTGGAGGTGTCCACTTCGACTTCGCGCTGGTTGATGAAGCCTTTCTTGTCGCGGTGGAGATACTCGATCGGGTCCTCGATGGTGATGATGTGCTCGGGACGGAGCGAATTCACGCGGTCAATCATCGCGGCGAGCGTAGTGGACTTACCGGAACCGGTGGTTCCGGTGACGAGGACGAGGCCGCGCTGCTCTTCGCAAATTTTGTCGATGACCGTGGGCAGATTGAGTTCTTCGATGGTGCGAATCTTAGTCGGAATCACGCGGAGGACCATGCCGACGTTGCCGCGTTGCTGAAAGACGTTGACGCGGAAGCGGCCCAGGCCGGCGACGCCGTACGCCATGTCGAGTTCGGCGGTCTCCTTGAATTTCTGCTTTTGCCGGTTGGTCATCATGCTGAATGCCATGGAGAGCATTTCTTCCGGCGTGACGCGGGGGACATCGGCGATGGGGTTGAGTATGCCGTCGACGCGGAGATAAGGATGGTTGCCGACTTTCAGGTGCAAGTCGGACGCTTTGTTTTCGACTGCGCGACGCAGTAGATCATCAATTGCTACGGCCATGGCGGAGAGCCCCTCGCGGACAGCTACTCCGCCACCGTAGCACGCGGCCCAGGGCAGGGCAACGGTGGGCCGCGAAGCGATTGCCTGAAATGCAACCCCGAGAATTCAGTCTTTTTTTAGGAGGAAATAGTCGTATACCCACCCCGCGATGACGCCGCCAAGGAGCGGGCCGGCCCAGTAAACGCCATGATTCTGCCAGTGGTGCGCGGCGACCGCTGGACCGAAGGAGCGTGCGGGGTTCATTGAAGCGCCAGTGAACGGGCCGCCAAGAAGGATATCGGCCGATACCGTGAGGCCGATGGCGAAGCCCGCGACTTTGTTGAACGCGCCCTTGGGATCGACGGCGGTGGCGAAGACGACGAAAACAAGGAAGAACGTCATCACGCCCTCTAGGAGAATTCCGTGGAGGCGCGAAAAATCGGTCAGGTCAGGCGTACCGAGCGCGACAGGCCCCCAGATCGACGCAGGGAGAAGTCGAGTGAGGAGGTAGCCGGCGCAAACGGCGCCGACGAGTTGAGCAACCCAGTAACCAAGTGCGAGGAAAGTGCTCATCTTGCGCGTGACCCAGAATCCAATGGTTACCGCGGGATTGATGTGACCGCCGGAGATGTGGCCGACGGCGGTGATGACGATAGCGAGCGCAAGCCCGTGGGCGAGCGCGATGCCGATGAGTCCCATGCCGCTGCCGCCGGCGGCGCGCATGGCCTGGTCGGTGCAAATCGCGCCGGCGCCGATGAAGACGAAAAGGAATGTCCCGATGAATTCTGCCAGGAGCTTTTGCGCAGTGTTGTACATTCAATTTCTCCTGTGACGGGAATCAGAAACGCCTTGCCTAGATTCAGAGGGGCAAGTGCGAGGGGATTCTAGTGTAAGCGCAGCGATAGGTCAAAACAGCTTTCGCAGCGAACGAAGCTGCGCCGCCTAGCGTACGCCGGCGATGGCCGGAGTGGGAACAGGGGTGAGCCAGCCGTGGCGGTCAGGCTTCGCGCCGCCGGTGAGCGCGTAGAATTCATCCTGCAACTGCTTGGTGATGGGGCCGCGACTACCGTTGCCGACCTTGATTTTATCGATTGAGCGAATCGGAGTGACCTCGACGGCAGTGCCGGCGAAAAATACTTCGTCGGCGATGTAGAGCATTTCGCGGGGAATCATCTGTTCGGCGAAGGGAATCCCGAGGTCGCCGCAAATCTCCATCATCGTGTCGCGCGTGATGCCCGGGAGAACGCAATTCGCGAGCGGAGGAGTTAACACCTTGCCGCCGACAACGACAAACACGTTTTCGCCCGAGCCTTCGCTGACGTAGCCGTTCACATCGAGCGCGATGCC
This sequence comes from Candidatus Acidiferrales bacterium, assembly GCA_035280405.1. Lineage (GTDB taxonomy): Bacteria > Acidobacteriota > Terriglobia > Acidiferrales > UBA7541 > DAHUXN01. The sequence continues at coordinate 4,651 of DATEFX010000028.1, forward strand.
TTCGGTGTAGCCGTTGGCCATGGCTTCCAGGCGAATGAGCTGCGAGTTCATGTAGTTCGCGGCAGCTTTCGACATTTGTGGAAGCGTATTGGGCGCGGAGCGGTTCCAGGAGCTGACGCAGACGTCGACACCGTTCTTGATGGCATCGTCGCCGAGATAGCGGCCCCAGTTCCAGCAAGCCATGTAGACTTCGATGGGGCAGCCATACGGATTCACGCCCGCTTCGCCATAGCCGCGCAACACGATCGGGCGGATGTAGGCTGAGTCCATCTTGTTGGCGCGAACCAAATCGATCGCGCCCTGGCACGTCTCGTCAAGCGAATATGAAAAATCCATTCGATAGATGTGCGCGGAATTGTGCAGGCGCTGCATGTGTTCGCGAAGGCGGAAAATCCCTGGGCCCTGCTTGGTGGCGTAACAGCGAATGCCTTCAAAGACGGCGGAGCCGTAGCTGACGACGTGCGAGATGACGTGGATTTGCGCGTCGTCCCAGTTAATCATTTTGCCGTTGTGCCAGATTTTCTCGGTTTTATTGAAGGCCATCGGTCATCTCCGCTGGGGCGTAATGGATGCTGACTAGCGAATCCGAGCGCATTATAGCACACGGAATTTTTTCGCAAGCTCCGTTATAAACCCGACTCCACCCGAGGTACGGTCCATTTTGTCCGGCCATATTTCGACTCACCTGATCTGGCCGATTCGTTCAGCGCCTGAGCAACTTGAAAGCGATATTTGGGCCGAGGCCTTGTTTGATTGCCAGGTAAATCCAAAGCATGGCGAATGGTTCGAGGAGGCGCGCATTGCGCAATGGGCCTGCGTCGACGGCTTCGAAGTCGAGATCTTCCGCGAGTTTTGAGACGCTTGCCTTTGCTGCCGCGTCGTCGCCGCAAATGCACATGGTTGGGCGCACCGAATCGTATTTCGCGTTGGTCATGTTGCCCGAGCCGGTGGTATTAAACGCTTTCACCACGCGGGCGCCCTTCGCCCATTTCGCGACTTCCTCTCCGGCGGACGTCGAATGGCCGAGGACGAGGCCGGAAAGATCGGGATCAAGCGGATTCGTGCAATCCACAACGATTTTTCCGGCGAGATTGCCGGCGGCGCGGATTGCATCCTGCGCCGCGGGCCAAGGTGTTGCGACTACGACTGCCTCCGCGCTTGCCGCCGCTTCGGCGACTGTGCCTGCGCGGACATTTGCCCCGATGGAGCCAATCAGCGTGCGCACTTTATCGCCATTCGGATCCGGCACGCCGTAAAAAACCGAATGGCCCTTCGCCGCCCAGCCTTTTCCCAGCGCTCCGCCCACGTTTCCTGCCCCCAGTATCGCGATTTTCATGACCTTCTTCCTTTCCGCACGTGGCATTTGGCTGGAATCACTTTGCGAGCGGCATGTGCTGGCTCATCAATTGAAAATCGCGGCTGAACTCCTGGAGCCGTGTGCCATGCGTCATTTCATAGGCGCCGAGAATCAGGAAGGGAATCAGCGCCGCAGCGGCCCAGAGTTTGCGCTTGCCGCGAATCTTTTCTTCGGGTTCCCAGCGGAAAAGCTGCCGCGAGATTTCAAACGAAATCAAAAGGCCGAGGAGAAGCGCAACCAGGTCCTCGGCGACTTCGCGCGGTCCCGCGGAGTGAAGCATCGCTTTTTCAAGGCCCATGGTGAGATACGTCGCCGGAAGATAGAGGGCCACTTTCTGCACCCAGCCGGGCATGATGGCTATCGGAATCGTCGCGCCGGAGAGAAACAAGAACGCCGACCATACGATGTTGTTGATTACGGTCGTTTCCTGCATATCGTTGGTGACGCTGGCGACAATGAGTCCGAGGGAGGAAAACGTCGCGGCGCCAATCGCGATCAGCAGTACGACCTCCCACAAGTCGCCCCAGGTCTTCATGTGAAAGACAAAACGGCAAATCAAAAACTCGACCACGACGGTGGGCACAACCAGAAAAAAGTTCGAGATGATGCTGGAGCCAAGCATCGCGCCGGGCCGAATGGGCGCGAGGCGGAAGCGCCGAAGGATCCCCTGCTCGCGAAACGTTACGAGCTGAATGCTGAGGCCCCAGAAACTGCCCATCACCGTGACGGCCAGGATGGCGCCCAGCAGGTAAGGAATGATGTTGGGATTGCCGCGTCCAAAAAAGACGACGTAGCCGAACAGGAAGCCGATCGGCATCGCGAGACTGAAAAACAGAAATGTTGGTGTGCGCAGCGCCAATTTCATGCGCATCATGGAGAGCGTCCAGGTGTGGTTCAACGCGCCGCCTTGAATGCATCGTTCAATCGCGTAATCTCCGGCCAGTCAGTTCAAGAAAAACATCTTCGAGCGAGGGCGAAAACATCTCGAGGCCCTGCAGTTCGACGTTTTCGGCTTCGAGATGTTTCACGAGCGATACAATCGTCTGCGTTGGCTTCGTCGAATGCAAGACGTAAGCGCCTTCGAGTTCGCGGCAATCGGCGACGCCATCGAGCCGTCCGAGAGCGCCGTCCACGACGGGCCGTCCGAGACGGACCTCGATGCGAGTCGTCCCCGCGGAGCGCTGCTTCAGCTCCCGCGGCGAGCCCATGGCCATCACGCTGCCGTGGTCCACGATGGCGACGCGGTCGCAAAGGCGTTCTGCTTCTTCGATGTAGTGAGTAGTCAAAAGAATCGTCTTTTTTTCGCGCTTCAGTTCTTCGAGTATGTCGTAGATTTCGCGGCGCACCTGCGGATCGAGTCCCGCCGTGGGCTCGTCGAGAAAAATCATGCGGGGATTATTGATGAGCGCGAGAGCCAGCGCGAGGCGTTGTTTCTGGCCGCCGGACAGATGCTTGTAGAACGCGTCGCGTTTGTCGACCAGCTGGAACCTGCGCAGCAGCTCTTCGGGATCGCGAGAATTGCGAAAGAAGCGCGAGAAAAGCTCGAGGGTTTCACCAACACGCATTTTGTCGGGAAGGGAAGTCGATTGCAGCGCGGCGCCGACAAGATGCTTCAGTTCCAGGGCGTTCTTCTGCGGATCTAGGCCACAAACGCGGGCGATTCCGCGATCCGGTGTGCGCATGCCTTCGAGGATTTCGATTGTGGTAGTCTTGCCCGCGCCGTTGGGGCCGAGCAAGCCGAAGAGTTCGCCTTCCTCGACGTCGAAGCTGACTCCTCGCAGCGCTTCAACGGACCCGTAGCTCTTGCAGAGACTTCCGACTTGTACGACAGCTTCGCTCATCACTTGTGCTTTTTTATCATAGTGCGCGCTTCGACGCGAATCACGCTATCTGCGGCGAGACTTTTTTGATTTGGACCTGTCGGAGGGCGCCTTGTTCCACTGGTGGGAGGCAATGTCGATTCGCTTGCCGTCGCAGTGAATCCCTTCGCCTTCGAGCAATCGGCGCTGCAGGCTGGCGACGGGTTCTTGCGTCAGGAGCCTGCCGCCTGCGCCGACGACGCGATGCCACGGGATGCCTCTGCCAGAAGGACAAGCCGCGATGGCGAATCCGGCAGTTCGCGCGCCGCCCGGGAGGCGAAGCATTTTGGCAAGCTGCCCGTACGTGATTACGCGCCCTCGCGGAATGCGCTTCACTAGGGCGTAGACCGTGTCCCATCCTCCCTGTTTTCGTTCCATTTCGTGCCTCAATCCCAGAATGGCGCAGCACGGTCCCATCAAAATCGCTGCGCGTGAGCCAGCCTAACGTGTCCTTGTTACCTCTATCTCGCATCTAATCAAGCAGAAGAGTGTGCAGCAGTTTGCGCAGCTACCTTGCGCGAGTGCTGGAGGCTTGCTTGCAACCCCGCCTGAATGAACCGCTTTTACTAATTACCGATTCGATGCAACCCCCGCGAAAACACGGCATCATACCATTGACGGCGTAGTGGAAGCCCCTTACACTACGCGGCGGGCTAGGGGCAAGAAGGAGGCGACCGTGGCATTTGTCCGGCGCAAAGGCAATTCCTACTATCTGGTGCACAATGTGCGCCGCCGTGGCAAGGTAGAGCAGTTGTATCTGGCTCGTTTGGGTGAGCGTCCGCGGATTACAGACGACGTAGTGAAGGAAGTCTCGAAGAATCATCCGCTTCTCGAAGTCAACTGGCGCCAACTCCGCGAGGATTTGAATGGCCGCGTTGAACTTTTCGATCCGAGCTCAGCGTACACGAAACAGCTTCTGAATTCCCTGCGGCTGCTCAATCTGGATCTGGCGGATCTTGCGCCGCCGTTTCTTTTGATGGCGGATCGCGCACAATCGAGCCAGGAACTGGTGACGCAGCTGCGACTGTTGCGGTCCACCGTTGATATAAAGCTGGAACAATTCGAGCGAGTCAAACCGCCCGCGCTCGAGGGCAGCCGGAGATTCCGGTAAGGGGGAGCATTACCATGACAGCCCGGTCGCAACACCTTGATCCTTCGCAACGCAGCAGGGAATCGCGCGAGTTCGAATCTTCCCTGCGCCACAAAATCGTCGGCCAGGACGAAGCGGTGCAGGCCGTGGTGGACCTGTACCAAGTCTTCCGCGCCGGGCTCAATTCGCCGGGCCGACCGGTGGGCAATTTGCTGTTCCTGGGGCCGACCGGGGCGGGGAAGACGCGCGTCGTCGAGGCCACGGCGGAAGTTCTCTTCGGCGACCCGCGCGCGGTCATCAAGGTGGATTGCGCCGAATTCCAGCATTCGCACGAAATCGCGAAGCTGATCGGTTCGCCTCCCGGCTACCTGGGGCACCGCGAGACGCATCCGCTGATCACTCAGGAGGCGCTCGCGCAATTTCATACGGAGAAGATCAAGCTCTCATTCCTGCTTTTCGACGAAATCGAAAAGGCATCGGATGCGCTGTGGCAATTGCTGCTTGGCATGCTGGACAAGGCGACGCTGACGCTCGGCGACAACCGCCGAGTGGATTTGTCTCAAACGCTGATATTCCTCACGTCGAACCTCGGCGGTTCCGACATCACGGAGCTGCTGACCGGCAAGATGGGTTTCGCGCCGGCGAACAACTCCGATACGCCGACGCGCCTCGAGCAGAAAATCGAGCGCACGGCGGCCGAGGCGGCAAAGAGGAAATTCTCGCCGGAATTCATGAACCGGCTGGACAAGGTGGTCGTGTTTCATCCGCTGCGCGAAGAACAGCTCGAACAGATTCTCGATATCGAGCTGGGCATGGTGCAACAGCGCGTGCTCGAAACGGCGAAGGGCAAGTTCCTGTTCCGCGTTACGCAGCCGGCGCGCGAATTCCTGCTCAAGGAAGGCACGGATCTGAAATATGGCGCGCGGCATTTGAAGCGCGCCATCGAGCGGCACCTCGTCTATCCACTGGCGAGCTTGCTCGCGACGGATCAGATCCGCCTGGGCGATGTTCTCTCGGTTGACTGGGACTCCGCGCACAACAGCCTCGTATTCTGGCGCGAGGCGGAGGGCGCGCTCGTCACCGTCGAAGCGCCCAAGCCTGGTTTGGCGGCTGCTGCTTCGGCCGACGAAGACGGTCACGGGCGGCAAATCCCGACTGAACCCGCGACCGTCGAAGCACTGCCTTTCAAGACGGGCGTGCGGCCGGCGGCGCATCAGGCATCTCCCTCAGAGAAGGCAAAAAAGGAAAGAGCTTAGAATTTGCCGTGAATGCTTCGCGGGCGCATTGCGCGTCTGCGAAGGATTTGTTTTCGCGGTTCTCGCGCCTTCGTCGTTCGTCCTGACGCTTCCCCTGTTTCGATCATTCCGCTATAGTCCCAATGCTCCCGCGAAATATTGCCGAGAGCGGCGAACTCTCGCGCGAGCGGGCACATCTAATGCTCTGTACAGAATTGGAGCGAAGAGTCGCGTGAGAGCTTCCGCAAAATTTCGAATAGCGCGCGGCATTGGCGTCGCGGGGCTTGTGCTTTTGCTGGCTTCCGTCGGCCTTTCAGACGATCGCACCGTTCCGCGGCCCGGCTTTAACCTCTTTTCACCCCAGCAGGACATACAGCTTGGACTGAAGGCCTCGGCGCAGGTGCCGCGGCAATTCGTGCTGCTGGACAACAAGCGCGTGGACGATTATCTGCAACAGCTCGGGATGCGCCTGGCCGCGCACGCGCCCGGCTACAAATATCCTTATCAATATCGCTGCGTGAACAGCGACGTACTCAACGCATTCGCGTTGCCCGGCGGCTACATTTATATCAATCGCGGCGTCATCGAGAATGCGGATGACGAAGCGCAGCTCGCGGCCGTGATGGCTCACGAAACTTCGCACGTCGCGTTGCGGCACGGCACGAATCAGGCGACGAAGGCCTATGCCGCGCAGGCGGGCATCAGCATCATCGGCGCGCTGGTCGGCGGAAGTGACGCGGCCTCGCTGATGACGCAACTCTTCAGCGGTGGCGTCGTTCCCCTGGTGTTTCTGAAAATGTCGCGCACGGACGAGAGCCAGGCGGACATCCTCGGCACGCAAATCCTTCACGACGCGGACTACGATCCCTATGCAATGGCGCAGTTTTTCAAGAAGATTGAGGCGGATGGGGGCACCCAGACAGTTCAGTTCCTGAGCGACCATCCTAATCCGGAGAATCGTGTGGGCCGCGCCGACGAAGAGGCGGGCCGGCTGAGCATTTTGCAGCATCCGAAAAAGGATTCGCCGGAGTTCGAATCCATCAAGCGGTACGTCAAATCGCTGCCGCCCCCTCCGAAGCAGCCAATTCCGCAATCGGCGTCAGGCGGCGCATCGGGCAACGCACCTCAAGCTCCTTCTGAAAGTTATGTTGCCTACTCGGGAAGCGATTTCCGCTTGATGCATCCGGACAACTGGAAAGCGCAATCGGAGTACGGCGGCGTGCAACTTGCGCCCGATGGCGGCGTTGTGAAAGACGCGCAAGGGAATGCGGCGCTCGCGTATGGCATGATCGTGGGAACATTTCCTCCGCAAAACGTATCCGGAGCGGCGCCATCGCTCGAGCAAGCGACCGATCAGCTGATCGCAAGCCTCCGACAGGCAAATCCTAAAATGTCAATCATGCGCGTGGGCGATGCGATGACTCTTGGCGGCCTGTCCGCACGGTCTACGTACTTGCAGAGCGACTCTCCTGCCGGCGGGCGCGAAGCGGATTGGCTGGTCACTGCGCTGCGGCCCGACGGACTGTTTTACGTGATTTGCGTCTCGCCGCAGACGGATTTTGATGCTTACGATTCCGCATTTCGCAGCGTGATTCACTCCGTGAAATTCACGAATTAAATTTGCAGCCGAAAAAAAGGGAGTGCTTCAGGCCTTCGCCGAACTGTCCGCGGGCTCATCGAGGCTGGCGTAATAAATGCGCGGTACCCTCGCGCCCATGGCGCGCAAGTACGCGGAGAATTGCCCCCGGTGATGAATCGTGTGCGACAAGAGAATCTGCAGGTAAATCACTCCCGGATAATCAGCCCGCTTCATGAAGTTGATCGGCCGCGCCAGGTATTCGCCGCTCAGCTTTCCCGCTTTTGCGAGATTGCCGGGCAATTGCGTGTCGTACCATGAAATGACGTCCGCAGCAGTCTTTATCTCGCCCGGCAAATCCATCGCGGGGCCCGTGTAGAACTGTCCCTGAAAAATCGAATCGAGATACCACATTTCAATGAGGACGATGTGCCAGGCGAGTTCGAGGGCCGTGCGTGCTTTTGCGTGAATGCGATAGGCGCACTTGTCGTCGGGCAGAGCGCCGATCACGTCACGCGTGATTCGCGATTCCTGCTGAATCGTGGCGAGCAGATGGCTCGCGAGCGTCGCGGCTTCGTCCGGCGTCACAGCGCACTTTCTCTATGCTGCGTCATTTGGTGTTGAGCGGAAGCGAGGGAAATTATAGCTCCGCAAGAGAGCCCGTTCAGTTTGAATGTGTCTGTTGTTCCTATTATGCGACGGTAGGAAGCGCTCGAAGGGCCTATTTCTTCCAGCGCAGAACCGGTTTTCTCGCTGCTGCGACCTCGTCCAGCCGTCCAACGCGCGTCGCGTGAGGTGCAGTGTTGATGATCTCCGGATTTGTTTCAGCTTCCGCGGCGATCGAGCGCATCGCCTGTACAAATAAATCGCATTCTTCTCTGGACTCCGATTCCGTCGGCTCGATCATCATCGCGCCCGGCACGATTAATGGAAACGCCGTAGTGTAGGGATGGAATCCGTAGTCGATCAGCCGCTTGGCGATGTCCATCGTGTTGACGCCATGCTTTTTCTGGCGCGCGTCGCTGAAAACCACTTCGTGCATCGAAGGCAGGTTGTAAGGAAGGTCGAATGCATCCTCCAGATTCTTGCGAATGTAATTTGCGTTGAGCACCGCATCTTCCGTTGCTTGCCGTATGCCTGGGCCGTACGCCAGCGTATAAGCGAGAGCGCGCAGCAGCACGCCGAAATTTCCGCAAAAAGCCCGCACGCGCCCAATCGACGTGGGCCTGTCGTACTCCAGCGCGAATTTTCCATTTTTTTCAGCCACTACAGGCACAGGTAGAAATGGCTCGAAGTGCTTTTTCACCGCCACCGGCCCCGCGCCCGGACCGCCGCCTCCGTGCGGCGTCGAAAAAGTCTTGTGCAAATTCAGGTGCATCACGTCCACGCCGAAATCGCCCGGACGCGTCACGCCGGCGAGCGCATTCATGTTGGCGCCGTCCATATAGAGCATTGCGCCGCGCGCGTGGAGAATATCCGCGATCTCCGCGATATTCTCCTCATAGACGCCAAGCGTCGAGGGATTCGTAATCATCAGCGCGGCGACATCTTCGCTGACGAATTCCTTGAAGTGCGCGATGTCAATCTGCCCGCGCTCGTTCGACTTGATGTTTTGCACTTCGTAGCCGGCGATGACGACAGACGCGGGATTCGTGCCGTGCGCCGAATCGGGAATCAGGACCTTCCTGCGCGCATTGCCCTTGCTTTCGAGGTAAGAGCGAATCAAAAGCAAGCCGGTCAGTTCGCCTTGCGCGCCCGCGACAGGTTCGAGCGTCACCGCATCCATGCCTGTTACTTCGAGCAAGCACTCTTGCAAATCAGAGAGAATCCGCAGGCAGCCTTGCGCAAGGCAGTCCGGCTGCAGCGGATGCTCGGTCGCGAGGCCTTCGAGCCGCGCGACGAATTCATTCACGCGCGGATTGTATTTCATCGTGCAGGAGCCCAGCGGATACATCCCCAGGTCGATCGCGTAGTTCCACGTGGAGAGGCGCGTGAAATGCCGGATGACTTCAATTTCGCTTACTTCGGGAAACCCTTCTACGCCGCCGCGCGCAAATTCTGACCCGAGCACTTTGCCCGGGTCCGCGGCGGGAACATCGAGCGGCGGCAATTCCATGCCGCGCTTTCCGGGAGCGGATTTCTCAAATATCAGATCTTCGCGCTGGCTGACGTGCCGCCCGGCCTTCTTGATGCCGCTCGCAACCGCGGCTTCGATTTCTTCGGTTAAGTTCTTCTCGCTCAAAACCAACACTCCCGCTTCAAATCGGTTTTCAGTTTGTCGCCGTCAAAATCCCTCGGAGCGCAGCAACAAATCGCTCGATCTCCGCGCGGGGCGTCAGCTCAGTAACACACAGGAGCCCTCGATTCGCATCGCCCCTGTAATAAACATCGAGCGGTAGCGGTCCGATGATTTTTTCGCCCAGCAATTTTTCGTTGATTTGCCTCATCGGCTTCGGAAATTCCACGACGAATTCGTTGAAAGTCTTTCCCGAGAAGGGAAGCGAGACGCCCGGGATTCGCTTCAATGCGTCTTTCGCGAATTCCGCTTTAGCCAGATTTTGCGACGCGAGTTCGCGGAGGCCTTCCTTACCGAGCAAGCACAAGTGAATCGTTACCACGAGAGCGTAAAGCGCCTCGTTCGTGCAAATATTTGACGTAGCCTTTTCGCGGCGAATGTGCTGTTCGCGCGTCGCCAGCGTCAGCACGTATCCGCGTCGCCCGTTTGCGTCGAAAGCCTCGCCAGCGAGCCGCCCCGGCATCTGCCGCACGAATTTTTCTCGGGTGGCAATGCCTCCCACGAACGGCCCGCCGTAGCTGGGAGGCACGCCGAAACTCTGCGCTTCGATCGAAACAATGTCCGCTTCTTCCGGCGGGCGGATTGCGCCGAGCGCAACGGCCTCCGTCACGGAATCGATCAGCAGCGCGCCATGCGCGTGCGCGGCCTCCGCGATGGGCCCGAGCTGCTCGAGCACGCCGAAGAAATTCGGCGACTGCACGACAACCGCGGCGGTTTGCTTGAGCACTTCTTCGCGCAGCGCGGAGAGATTCAGCTGACCCCCGGGCGTAAATCCGATTTCATCGATCTCAATTCCGAGATGCTTCGCGTAAGTCGCCAGCACCTGCCGGTATTCCGGATGCACAGTGCGTGCGATCAGCACGCGATGACGCCCGGTGAGCCGCTCGGCCATCAGCACGGCTTCCGTCAGCGCCGTCGAACCGTCGTACATGGACGCGTTTGCGACTTCCTGTCCGGCGAGCTGGCACATCAGCGTCTGAAACTCGAAGATAGCCTGCAACGTGCCCTGCGAAATTTCCGCCTGGTAGGGCGTGTAAGACGTCAGGAATTCGCCGCGCTGCACGAGCGCGTCGGTGACGACGGAGCGCACATGCGAGTAAACGCCGGCGCCGAGAAGCGATGTGTAGCCGCGGGAATTTTCCGCCGCGCGCGCCCGAAAGTAGTCGATGATTTCCATTTCCGAAAGCGGCCCGGGCAGCTTCAGCGGCTCGCGCAGCCTGTATTTCGTCGGAATGGATTCGAAAAGTTGTTCGATGGAATTCGCGCCAATCGCGGCGAGCATCTCCTGCCGTTCGGACTGGCTCTTGGGGAGGTAGCGCATCAGGCCGTTTGTTCCTTCTCCTTCTCCGCGACGTACGCCGTATACGCCTTCGCGTCCATCAAATTCGCCGCGTCTTTCGGGCTGTCCAGCCTCAATTTCACGAGCCACGCTCCGCTGTGCGGCTCTTGATTGATCTTCTCCGGGGCATTTGCGAGCGAAGAATTCACTTCAATCACTTCTCCCGCCGCGGGGCTGAATACTTCGCTCACCGCCTTCACGGATTCCACCGTGCCCAGCACGTCGCCGGCTTTCACCTTGATTCCCGTCTTCGGCAGTTCGACGAACACGACGTCGCCCAGCGCGTGCTGCGCGTAATCCGTGATTCCGATGGTTCCCGTCGTGCCACTCACCTGAATCCACTCGTGGTCCTTCGTGTAACGAAAATCCGCTGGATACATCGTCCGCTCCTCCGGAATTTACTTCCCCCGCTTATAAAACGGCGCTGGCACAACGTGCGCCGGCGCCACTTGTCCGCGCACGGATATTCCGAGCCTCGTTCCCACGCCGCTCAGCGCCGGCGGCACGTAGGCGAAGCCGATGTTCTTTTTCAAATGCGGCGCCGGCCCGCCGCTCGTCACGCTCCCAACCTCTCGCTCGCCATCCAGCACGGGATAACCATCGCGCGCGATCAGGCGGCTCTCCACTTCAAAACCCACAAGCGTGCGCCCGGCGCCCGTTTCCTTTTGCCGCGCCAGCACGTCGCTGCCGAGGAAATCGCCCTTGTCGAGCTTGCAAATCCACGCCAAGTTTGCTTCCCGCGGAGTGGTCGTGTCGTCAATTTCGTGCCCATAGAGCGCCATTCCGGCTTCCAGGCGCAGCGTATTTCGCGCGCCCAGGCCGCACGCCGCGACGCCGAAAGGCTCCCCGGCGTCCATCAGCGCATTCCACATTTTTTCGGAATGCTCGGGCGAAAAGTAAATCTCGAATCCATCTTCCCCGGTGTATCCCGTGCGCGCGATGACGCACTTGACTCCATTCACGTCGCCGAATGTGAACCAGTAATATTTTATCGGGGCCAGCGCGACTTTCGTCAGCTTTTGCAGGAGTTCCAGCGCCCGCGGCCCTTGAATCGCAATTTGCGAATATCGCGGCCCCGCATTTTCCGTCTGCGCGCCAAATTTGTTGTGCTTCACAATGTGCGCGAAGTCCGCGTCCTGATTCCCCGCGTTGACGCACAGGAAATAATGCGTGTCCGAAATTTTGTGCACCAGCAGATCGTCGACGAAAGTCCCGCGCTCCGTCATCAGCCCGGAATACTGCGCCTGGCCGACCGCCAGCTTTGCGGCGTTGTTGCAGGTCACATGCTGCACGAGCTCCAGCGCGCGCGCCCCGCGAATCTCGATTTCTCCCATGTGGCTCACGTCGAACAGGCCCACGCGAGTCCGCACGGCTTCGTGCTCGGCCAGGATCCCCGTGTATTCCACGGGCATTTCCCAGCCGCCGAAGCTCACCATCTTGGCGCCCATCCGCCGATGGACGGAATTCAGGGCTGTCTTGCGCAGTTCTGCGGTTTGCGGTGTGCTCACAGGAAAAATTCTCGCGTCCGAAGCAAACACGTACGCTAACACGTGCTCCGAAGGTGCGTCAAGAAACCCTCCGCCGCGCCTCAAGAATCCAGATGTTGAGGCAGCCGCTTCACGTGCGCGATTGCTGCTTGTCCCCTCCCGCGCGATGCCCTATATTGGGCGAAGGCAGGCCAGGAGGCTCCAATGCCAGGTTCGAGCGGCGGGCAAGTTTTGTGTACGCAGTGCGACAAGCCCGAGGGCCAGTGCTCGTGCGAGAAATTCTGCGTCTACTGCCAGTCGCAGCACGCCATTCGCCTGTGCGAGGACGGCATGTACTATTGCCCGGATTGCCGCGAAGCCTGCGAGCTCGACGTCGCGGAAAAGTACGCCGAAGAGAAGTGAGCGCGGGACGCACACATACGGAATTGAAGTTCAGCGGAGACGCGCGGTTCATTTCCAGCATCCGCGCCGCCGTGGAATTCATCGCCGCGCGCGACGGCCTCAACGATTCTGACCGCCAGAGCCTCGGCGCCGCCTGGGAGATGGTCGCGCGCAACTGCATGGCTGGTCTTTCCGCTCAGCATCCCCTCTGCAAAGTTCTGATTGACGATTTCGACGACCGCTTGGAAGTTCGCCTCGAGCATCCGTCGTGCGCTTCCCCTGCATCCGCATCCAATTCTTCCTCGGCCGCAAAGCCCGATGCACCGCGTGGCTTCGACGTGATGCACCAGGTCGATCGCGTCCTCTACGACGCGCGGAATGGAATGTCCAGCGTCACGCTCGTGAAGTATTTCAGCAACAAGCCCGCCGCGCCCTGATCGCGGTTCTCTCGCGCCTGTTTTTCCCGATTAGTTTGGTTGGAATGGCCCTACTGCGGAGTCCCTACAGCGAACGCGCGGCTGCGAATCAGCCCGGCAATTTGGTCATTGGATACCGGCGCTTCCACATTCAAACGATCACCCGCAGGGGAAACGGTCACGTTCGAGAGCGCCTGCGCGAGATCCGGATCCGACTGCTGAACTTGGTAGCGCCGCAACACGATCCCGCCCTGCATCATCGCCGCAAGCTGATTGGCATCTTCCGGCGTTGCGCACACGGCCTGAAACTTCGCGTCAATTCCGTCTCCGGCCTGCACATGGATTTCCATGGCGTGAATCCGGTTCAGAATTGCTTCCGCTTGCGGAAACTGGCTCGCTTGCGGCAGGAGCTGCTGCAGCGCCAGCCGCGTGTTGGCCTGGTCCAGCACGGCCCAGATCGTGCCGTTGCCGTTCGCGTCTTGGATCAGAGGAAAAATCAGATTGTTGTTGAACAGACTCTCGGCTTTTCCAAATCGGACGTCGATCAGCCGCTGCAGCAGGTCGCGCTGGCCAAACGCAGCCGTATTGTTGTCGAAGAACATGAAGAAGATGTCGTTCGGTCCCGCGCCGCTCCCGAACGCCCACAGCTTGTAGCCGCCCGATTGCACTACGGGAATCTTCTGCGAGGCGAATCGCGCCTCGGTCGAATCCGGGGAAAACGTGCCCAGCGCCACGCCCACGATTTCATACGGATGCTTCGACGTTGCCGATTCCGCGCCCCAGGCCATTTCGTCCACTTGCGTGATGGGATCGATTCCGGCCGAGCGGAGGAATTGCTCGAATTCGCGGAAATTCGCCGGCAGCATCTGCTGCTGCACTTCAGCAAACCAGGAGAGCTGACGCGCTTCCTTCAGGTCTGCGTAGGCGAATTCGCTCATGTCTTTTGGAAACATGCCGATAACGGAACTGCTCAGCGTTCCCGCGCGCGCCGGCGTCGCCGTCAGCGCGAGTGCGCTGCACGCAAGGGCTGCGCATGCAGCAAGTAATTTCACTGTGCCATTTTGCTTCACGATTGGCTCCTGACTATGCGCTGACGGCTGTTGCGGCCAGCCGGGACTCGATCGCCGAGGCCTGGCTCCGCATCGAAGCAGCGAACGAAGCGTCCGTGATCGATCCGAGATTGATTGCCACGTTTTCGAGCGCGCCGCGAACTGCGGCCGCTGCCATCAAACGCGCCACGCGGATGTCCGATAACATAGACGCGCTGGAGATACTTTCCAGTTGTCCAAGGCGTTCGTAAACGTCAAGCGCCTTGCGCGCCACGGTCATAGGCACCTCCGCCGCGCCGCGCGTCGCTTGTTGAATTGCCGCTTCGCGCTTGCGCTCGTCGTCGGGCGTATCTTTCGGCAGCTTGAACGCAGTCAGCACCGCGTTGTACGACTCCGCATCGCGGTCGATTGCGTCGCTGAGCTCTCCCGCCGCACTGTGCATGTCGTTCAGAACCTGGCTGAGCTGGTCCACGTACGCCGCCTGCGATTTTTTCTTCCGCGAAAGCCCTGCCACCATTTGCGCCAGGCTCGCCGCGAGCGCTCCCGCAAGCGCCGCCACCGAGCCGCCCCCGGGCGTGGCTGTGGGCTCCGCGACCGCGTCGAGAAATGGCTTCGCAATAGCTGTCAATTTGCCCGGCCCCGACTCGAGCGGCGTTCCCGATAGCGCCGCTGCTATCCGATTCTCAAACACCTGCGCGGGTGAAAAGTTTTCGAATTGGAGATAGAAATCCGCCGTCATCTCGATCGCGCGTTTCGGAATTAAGCCGACAATCTCGCTCCCCGCAATCGTCACTCCGTAGCGCATCGCTTCGCTGCGGACCATCTCGAACACGCGATGCAGCGGCGTCTGTTCGAAGTCCGTCATGTTGATCGAGACTTGCGCCAGGTGCCTCGCCTTCAGTTCCACTCCCATGGATTTCACGTAGCGTAATCCGCCGTTCGAAAACCGGATGTGCTTTGCGATTCGTTTCGCGATCTCGACGTCCGGCGTGTTCAAGTTGATGTTGTAAGCGATCAGGAATTTCCGCGCGCCGACCACCGTCGCTCCGGCCGTGGGATGGACGTGCCTCTCGCCGACGTCCGGCGCGCGCTCCGGATTTTTCGGCAGTTCCTCGCGCAGCCCTTCGAATTGCCCCTTGCGGATGTTTTCCAGGTTCGTGCGTTCGGGCCGCGTCGCGGCGGCTTCGTAAAAATAGACCGGAATCTTGTATCGCTTCCAGATTTCTTGTCCCACATGCTTCGCCAGCGCGACGCAATCCTCGATCGTTACGCCATCCACCGGTATGAACGGCACCACGTCCGTCGCGCCAATCCGCGGATGCGCGCCGGAATGTTTCGTGAGGTCAATCAGCTCCTGCGCTTTGCCCACGCCGCGCAGCGCCGCTTCCGCCACCGCTTCCGGCTCGCCCGCCAGCGTAATCACGCAGCGGTTGTGGTCCGCATCGCTTTCGCGGTCGAGGACGTACACGCCTTCCACCGAGCGCATCGCCGCAGCCAGCGCCTCGATCTTCGCCTGGTCGCGCCCCTCGGAGAAGTTCAGCACGCATTCAATCAGTCGCTTCATCTTGTGCGGATTCCTCGCCGGTACGCCGATCAATCGCTTTCACTCAGATGCCGCGGTTGCGGTGAATGATTCGGCCGCGCTTCATCGTCAGGCAGCAATGATTCACACCAAAATAATAGGGGATTTCGCGGTAGGAGGCGAGGTCGAACACGGCGAGGTCTGCGAATTTGCCAACTTCGAGTGACCCGATTCTGTCGTGACGCCCGAGTGAGTATGCCGCGTTGATCGTTGCCGCGGAAATGGCTTCCGCAGGCCTCATCCGCATCTGCGTGCACGCCAGCGACAATATCATCGGCATCGAAACTGTCGGGCTCGTCCCGGGATTGAAATCCGTCGCCAGCGCGACGATTGCGCCAGCCTCGATCAGCTTTCGCGCCGGCCCAAAATGCGCCAGCCCCAGATGAAAACAGCAGCCGGGCAGCATCGTGCACGTCACGTTCGACTTCGCAAGCGCTCGAATGTCGCCCGCCGTGACCCGTTCCAGATGATCCGCGCTCGCCGCGTGCAATTCCACGGCAAGCCGCGCCGCGCCGGTATGCGCCAACTGCTCCGCGTGAACTCGCAGCCTCAATCCGCAAGCCCGCGCGGCAGTCAATACCTTTCGCGCTTGCGCCGGCGTGAAAGCTCCCCGGTCGCAGAATACGTCGCAAAATTCCGCAAGGTTTTCCTTTGCTACTTGAGGAATCCACTTGCGACAAATCAGCTCGACATATTCGTCAGCGCGTTTCTTGTATTCCGGCGGCGCAACGTGCGCCCCTAAGAACGTTCGCGCGATTTCGATTGGCTGCTTGCGTTCCAGCTCGCCGAGAATCTGAAGCGTCTTTCTTTCGCTCGGCCAGTCGAGCCCGTAACCTGACTTCGCTTCAATCGTCGTTGTTCCATGCGCTGCGAACTGCGCGAGATTGGCCAGCGCCCGGGATTTCAATTGGGCCGGCGCGGCCTTCCGCAGATTTCGGACCGAAGAAACGATTCCTCCGCCCGCCCGCGCGATCTTTTCGTACGTCGCGCCCGCGATGCGCATCTCGTATTCATTCGCGCGCGACGCCGCGAAAATCAGATGCGTGTGTGAATCGACGAACCCGGGCAGCACCACGCGCCCGCCCAAATCGAGTTTGCGCGCTCGCCGCGTTTCGCGCAGCCGCTCGATTTGCTTTCGCGTTCCGACTGCGGCGATTCGGCCATCGCGCACGAGCATCGCGCCGTCGCGGATAATTCCCACTTCCGCAAGCGCCAGTCCTCTTCGCGGCGCGGCTCCGCGCAGCGTTACGAGTTCCGAGCAGCCTGTGATCAGCAAATCAAGCGATCTCGCCGCGCTGCGCGCTGTCATCATGGCGCCAAGCGTATTGAAATCCCGCGCGCCGCGCAACCTCCAGCGTTATACTCAGGCGCGCCTTGCGGCCTGATTCGATTTCCTTCATGGGGAGAGTTGTGATGCGGAGAAAATCGCTCGTAATTATCACTGTTGCCGTCGCGATTTTTGCCGTCGTGCGCCTGAAGTCGGCGCATGCGCAGTCGGATTCCGGCGCGGCCTTCGACGTCATCATCCGCCACGGCCACATCATCGACGGCACCGGCTCGCCTTGGTACTCCGGCGACGTCGGCATTCGTGACGGCCGCATCGTCGCCATCGGCGATCTCTCCCGCGCGCACGCGAAGCAGGAAATCGACGCCAACGGCCGCGTCGTCGCGCCCGGCTTCATCGACATGCTCGGCCAGTCCGAACTCACCATGCTCGTGGACCCGCATCTCCCCTCGAAAATTTTCCAGGGCATCACCAGCGAAATCACCGGCGAAGGCGACTCCATCGCGCCGCAGACCGACGCCACGCTGAAAGATTTCGCATCCGAGTTCGAGCACTACGGAATCACGCCCGACTGGCGGACGTTCCCGCAGTATTTCGCGCGCCTGCATAAGCAGGGAATGGGCATCAACCTCGGCACTTACGTCGGTGCCACACAGCTTCGCCGCGTCGTCATCGGCGACGAGGATCGCGCGGCCACGCCCGGCGAGCTCTCGCGCATGAAGCAAATGGTCGCCGAAGCCATGCAAAACGGCGCGCGCGGCGTCTCGACGGCCCTCGAATATCCTCCCGCGCCCTACGCCTCCACCGACGAACTCATCGCTCTCGCTTCCGTCGCCGCGCAGTACGGCGGCATCTACGCCACGCACATGCGCAACGAAGGCGACGGCGAAATGGACGCCCTCGCCGAAACGGTGCGCATCGCCCGCGAAGCGCACATTCCCGTCGAGATTTGGCATCTGAAGACCGCCGGCAAGCCCAACTGGGGCAAGATGCCCCAAGTAGTTGCGTTTATCGACCACGCCCGCGCCGAAGGCCTCGACATCGGAGCCGATACCTACGCCTACACGGCGTGGAACAACGACCTCGCCGCGTTCATTCCTCCCTGGGCCGTGAACGGCGGCATCTCCAAAATGCTCGAGCGCCTGAAGGATCCCGCCACGCTCGCGCGCATCCGCAAAGATATGGAGACGCCGACGAAAGCCTGGGACAACGAATGGCAGGAAGTTTCCGGCCCCGACGGCATCCTCATCAGTTCGGTGAAAAATCAGGCGCTCGAATCGCTTCAGGGCAAGACCATCGCCGACGTCGCCAAAATGTGGAACGTGGATCCCATCAACGCGATCTTCGATTTGCTAATCAAGGACGACGGCTTCACCAACGTCTCCGTCTTCGGCATGAGCGAGCCCGACGTCGAGCTCGCCCTCCAGCAGCCCTGGGTCTCGATCGACAACGATTACTCCGGCACTTCACCCACCGGCATCCTCGGCAAAGAGCACGCGCATCCGCGCGCCTACGGCACGTTCCCTCGCATCATCCGCTTATACGTCGAAGAGAAGCATCTCCTCACTCTCCCCGAAGCGATCCGCAAATTTTCCGCGCTCCCCGCGCAGCGCATGGGCCTCGCCGACCGCGGCGTTCTCAAGCAAGGCATGTGGGCCGACGTCGTCGTCTTCGATCCCGCGAAGCTCCGCGACCTCGCGACGTTCGAAAATCCGAATCAGCTCTCCGTCGGCATGGACTTCGTTCTCGTCAACGGCGTGCCCGTCATCGCCGGCGGCAAAATGACCAACGCGCTTCCCGGCCGCGTCTTTCTCGGCCCCGGCTACGTCGCGCCCCGCGACTAACACATTAATCTTGCTCGTCACTTGTCACCTGTCACTGCAGTGTCAGATCTCCCACTCCGACGTGCGCATACAATTTGTACGTCCCGTTCTGGTTCCTGTGCCAAGACCGGAAAAATCCGTCCTTCGACACATCGAACGCCCCCGCATCCAAATCCCCGATCGTCACCGACACATCCACGTTCCCGTACTGCTTCGCGTCTCCGACGGAAAGATTCATGTCGCCGACGTGCAATTCAATGTCCTTGTTTCCCGTGACGCCGCGAATTTCCAGATCCCCCGCGAACATCCTCGTGTACAGGTCGGAGCTTTGCGGAATCCGCAGGTCAATCTGGAAATCATTGTGCGGGCAGCCGGAGATCCGCAGCGTCCCCGTATCGCCCTTCTTCTTGAACGACACGCGCACGTCGCCCACATCCCCTCCGTGCTCCCGCGACAGCCGCACCTGGATTTTCTCCTCGTTCGTTCCCGTCACGTTCACGCCCGAAGAGCACAGCTCCAGCCTCACGCGCCCTCCGGCGGGGAAGTCTGCCGAGAATTGGTCCTGCCCCCGCACCGCCGTCTCGCTCTCGTCCTGCGCACAGACGACCTGCGTCATCGCCGCCATCAACACCGTCACCGCCCCCAGCGCCGTCAGCACGCCACTAATCCTGTTTCGCATGAATTCTGCCTCCGGTGTTCACGTTCCGTTCCGTGACCGTAGATACGCACTTCGGCCTCCGCGAGTTCCCTGGGAACGCATCGTTTTTCTCGCAGGGAAGTATGCGCGCCGATCCCTCAGCCATTGAATTTCACGGCACGAGCGCTCACGTGCGCCCCTGCGTCGCCCACAAGCACACGTAAACTAGGACCCGCCTCATAAATGGGTTTCGTCAGGGCACGACTTCAGTCGTGCCAATAACTAGCCCCGAATCAGGGGTTTTAACCCCTGAGGTCCTCGGAGCGGTTGGAGCTGAGCATTTACGAGATGCGTTCCAGCCTGGGAGGTCCAGCGTGCCTGTTCCCTTCAACTCGACCGACGATTCAACCAAGGGGAATTCGCCTTGGCCTCGTCCAGAGCGCCGCTGCCGATGCCAACGCGTCTTCGTCCGTGAAGCAGGTGACCAAGTCCCTCAACAACTATTCGCTTCTCCTCGCCCCCGGCGCTTTAGGCGGCATTCTCGTCTACGTGGTTTATCCGCCTCTCGACCAGGCCTTTCTCATAATCTTTGGCCTGTGCGTTCTTCTTCTGCCCATGCTCTTGCAATTGCGAAGCATTCTGCGAAGACGCCTCGCCGATGATGCCTCTTTGCTTCGCAAGGCCTACGTCTCTTCCAGCCTCATGCTTGCACTTCTGGCGGGCTTCCTCTTGCTGAATGGCGCGCTCGACAAGTCCCCTCGATCTCTCGTGCAAACCACTCTCGTCCAAAAGAGCGTCAGTCGCGGCCGGGGCGGCGCCACGTACACTTTGACCGTCTCCTCCTGGCGCCGTGCCAATCATTCGGAGGATTTCCGTGTCGACTCCCGCACCTTTTCCCGCGCCGCCGTCGGCGAACCCGTCACCATCGAATTGCACCAAGGCTATTTCGGCGTCCCCTGGTCCGGCGACATCCTCCTCCGCTGAGTGACTCCGAGTCGCGAATTGCCGCATGCCGCCAATGTAGAGGTCAAATCCGACCGCGGCATACGGAAAGAACAGAGACGTTTACATTCGCCGCGCATCCTCTTGTTGTCTGGTCACGGCTTTTTATCCTGAGTTTACCCGTCTCGCCGTTTGGCGCGCTTGCCCGCCGCCTGCTCGCCGTGGCGAGTGGCGCGCGATGTCGAAGGACAGCCGTAGCTCGTGAGAGCGTAGGCGGATCGCCGTACCATAACTCGCGCCCCAACTCCTTGATCCCTCGCCACTTCCAAAAAAACAGGCCACGTGACACTTTTTTACCTTGGACGATTTTGTGTTGCATATAAAGGACTTGACAGATTTTAGACCCTCCATTATAATTCTTTCCATTAACCTCGATTTCTCCGCCCGCACTTCGGGCAGACTTCCACATCGGGAATCATCACCAGGGATAAGACTCAGGAATCTCGCTAAGGATGTCGTACGTCTCGGCCTTCACACTCTGGGGCTTCGTGTCTGCGGAACTGCCTCGGCCCCGACCCGGGCCCAGCCTAACCCCTGCGCTCTGATGCAGCTTCGGTATCTACCCCCGCGTGAACCGCCTGCGAAGCATCGGCCCGAGCCCCAGCAATCCCGTCCCGAGCAGCAGCAAGCTGCCCGGCTCCGGCGTCGCGCCCTGGTCAAACGAGGTGACCATAACTTGGGGAGAGAGGGCACTATATTGGTCCGGCGCCAGTACCAACTTGTCCGTGTCACTGCCAGGGAGACAATTCGGGCAAACGTAATCCATGATGATGCTTACCGGGCTGACACCGCTATCCGAGTTCTCCAGTTCGCCAGTAGTAAAACCTGCAAACAGTGGAAGCGAGAAGGTGCATGAGGAGCCGGCGGTTAAGCTTGACGCTGATATACAGGTGCCAGTGAACCCCCCGCCAAATGTCAACGAATCCGAGGAGTCGCCACTTGGAATACCAATGCCGGCACCCAAAACAAATGCACCTCCAACGCCGAAAATCGTAGCACCCGTGTTGTTGGTAAGGGTCCAGTCGAGGGTGATCGTGTTCCCCTCAGTAACATTTAGACTTGTGGTGTTCAGCGTGAAAGTCACGCTCCCCGCCGAGGCCGGCTGTGGGACTATCTAGAGGAAAGCGCATGCAAGAACCGCGCAAATCGTTACTCGACTCAGCAATCGGCTCGTGGTCAATGGAACCCCCATCTGCGCAGGGCGCAGTTTTTACTTTTCGAGTAGGTTGTATTCCATGTTCAATTGTCCCTAACTGCCCTCTACGTAAGGACTTGGATCATCCCTCCGCGCAGCGCGGTAAGACGAATGCAGAACCTTGCAACCTAATCGCATCTCTTTGCGCGTGCACTTCCTTATCAAGGCTGCCCTGCGGCATCTCCTTATGCGAGAGCATAACGGGGCCTCCTAGGTCGACGACAAACGGGGCGTCCCGAGTCCCCGGATAGGGGAGCTCGGGGGATTGTCGAGCCTGGGGGATCAGTCGCGTCGCGGCAACGTCCGCGACATCTTTGCCCGCAAGTAGTCGGGACAATTTTTTCCACAGGTCCAACCTTGGCTAGTCCCACGTTTCATTCTTTGTGTTCACGGCGCGCCTGGGGTGAACGCCCTTGCCGTGGCGTGCCCGTCACACGCTTGCCGCGCCGTAGCCTTGGCGAAGGCGGGTCACTGCTCCTATCTCAACAATAACAGGAGGGGCCGCCCAGGTCGACGACAAACGGGGCCTCCCGAGTCCCCGGATAGGGGAGCTCGGGGGATTGTCGAGCCTGGGGATTGGTCCTCTAAAAATGCCGAATTTTCACCAAATTGGCTCTTTTGAACTGTCGCAAACCTGCATCCCGAAATTTCCGTCCGTTTTCGCTCACCGCCGCGAAGTCCCCAATATCCATGCGTGTTTCCGAGCATCCAGAATCTCTTTGCGCCCGAAAAACGGAATTTGGAGCGAAATTTCAATTTCCGGATTGGCTCTCTCTGGTCGGTACTATTTGCCCCCGAAAAGAGCCAATTTGGCTCTTTGGCCGGTCTTACGATCCCTCAACTCTCGGGGCAGAAAGGAGGTTAGTTCGATGGGTACCAGTTGAGGAGGCGGACTTCGATGCCGGTGCCGGCGAGGGCCTTCTGAAACACACTCAGGTCCGAGCCGCGGTAGTGGTAGGGAATCACGACCTTGGGATGAAAGGCCTTGACGGCTTCGGCGGCTTCGTCGGGCGGCATGGTGTACGGCAGATTCATGCAGACGAAAGCGACGTCGATATTCATCAGCGCGCGCATCTCCGGAATATTTTCCGTGTCGCCGGAAAAATAAAATCGTTTCCCGCCGTACGTCAGCACGTATCCGTTGCCGCGGCCTTTGTCGTGATAAAACTTCCCCGGCGCGGGCCCCCGTTGGATGTTGTACATGGGAATTGCTTCGATGGTCCAATCGCCCCAGGATTTCGATTCGCCGTTGGAGATGGGATCGGCGCTGGCGAGCGTGCGGACGACGGCGAGCGGCGCCATGATTTCCGTTCCTTGCTTGCTGACCGCGGCGATGGAGTTGGGGTCCAAATGATCCGGGTGAATGTCTGTGATGAGGATCAGGTCGGCGGGAGGCAGGCCGGAAAAATTCGCGGGCTTCGCGGGATCGATGTAAATGTTCTTGCCCGCGGCCTCGATGAGCGCGGTGGCGTGGAAAATCGGCGTGATTTTCACGAGGCCGGCGGAGGTGTCGAAGGTTTGCGTCTCGCGATTTGTTTGCGCGCCGGCGGCAAAGCCGAAAACGGCAACGGTCGCGAATAGAAAAACGATTCTCAGCATCGGCGTAGCCTCCGAGCAAGAGTGAACAGAAATCGTACCACGCAAATCAAGCAGCGGCAAAATAGCCGCGGTTGCTCGGAAAAGCGCGCGTCAGGCTACCGCACCAAGAGCGCCAAACGCGGAAACGCGAAATGATTGGCGTCGTCGATGATGTTGACCTGGCAGACGTAGAAGCCCGGCTTCAATTTGTCGAGCGGGACTTCGAGCTGCACGCCGGCGGCCTGGCGCTGCGGCGAATTCGCCTGTTTCACTTCAACCATAGGCGTCTCGTAGATCTTCGCGTTGCCGCGGAAAAATGCGGCGTTGGTGAGGACGTGAATTTCGTTCTTGCCGGCCTTGGCTTCCTGCTTCGCTTCGCCCTTCGCTACGGGAGCGGCGGCGCGGCCGGCATTATAGACTTCGTAAAAAAGGTAGAGCTTCTGCTGCGAGGAAAAAACGTGCGTGACGCTGGGAACGATTTCGTTTCCGCCGCTCATGAGCGGGTCGTCGCTGACTTTTTTCTTCGCGGGCTGAATTTGATTCGACATCACGACCGAGCTGACCTTCATCGGCGCGCTTTTTAGGTCGGGAATCGCGATATCGGTCTCGAATGAGGCCATCTGGCCGGTCTGATCTTCGCGCAGAACGAATTTCAAATGATATTTGCCGGGCGGAAGCTCGAAGCCGGTGTCGTATTGCACATTTTTCTGGCGGACCTGCTGCGCGGCGGTGGTCTGGAGATTCACGGTGTCTCGGATGCGCTGGAACGGGCGCTGATCGGAGTCCTCGACCCAGCCGATGACGTCGAGCGTGGCGCGCTCTTTGTCTTTTTCCTGCGTGATGGGAATGTCCCAGCCGGGAACAGCGAGGGAAACGGGAACGAAAAAGCGGTCGGGGCTGACGCGGAAATATCCGGTGGTGAGGAAAACGGGGAAATCCGTTTCGGCGAGAGGCGACGAGAGCGCCTCCATGAGCTGCTCTTCGCGATCGGAGCGATTCGTGTGCTGGAAATCCGCGGGAGCGTAATAACCGCGCGTGAAGGTGAGCTTCACGCCGGGATTGTTGACGCGGACGACGATGCGGCGATAGCGGCCGTCGCGCGCGTGATTCGTGCTCTTATAGCCGAGCATGTAGTAGGTGCGCGTGTCGTCCTGGACTTGGCGGAAGACCTGGGCGAAATCGTTGGTGTCGAGGAAGGCGCGGCCGCCGGTGTCGTCGGCCATGGAGACGAGAGTTTCCTGCGTGGAGAAATTCGAGCTGAGAGCGTTGAGAGTGGCGGCGCCGGAATACGCGGCGCGGCCGCGGAGGCTGGCGTTCTGGGCTTCGCCGCCGGCGGGCATGGCTTCGAGGCCGCGAAGGTCCATCGTGTAGATGGCGAGATTCGATTTCACAGCGGCGTTGACCGTGGCGCGAAGCTCGGACTCATTTTCGATGCCGGTCTGATCCATGCCGCTTGAAAAATAGATGAGGGATTTCTTCTCGTTCACGTGCCCGAGCTGTTCGGCGATGCTGCGAATCGCCTCGAGGCGATGATCGGTGTTGAAGATGTTGTACTCGGTTTCGTCGGGCGTGAAGGAGCCGCCGGTGTCGGCCGTGCCTTCGGTGGAGCCCGTGGAACCTTCCTCGAAGCCCTGGCCTCCGGTGTCGCTGTAACTCTGGAGGACTTTTTTGAGCGCGGCGTGGTCGCTGGTGAAATCCTGATCGACCGTCAGCGTGGTGGAAAGCGAAACGACGGCGACGAGATCGGCGGGGGCCATTTGCTTATCCACGTAATCCTCGGCGGATTTCACGGCGCGCTCGATTTCCTCGGGCTGCATGGAAGTGAGGTCGAAAAAGAAAATAATCAGGCGGCGATCTTTCAAGGGATCGGCTGGCTCCGCGGACGAGGCCGCTGGTGGCGGAGGAGCGGCGGCGCTTGCGTTCGCATCGGGCTGGGAATTCAAGAGGTTCGTTTGTTCGATGGCGCCCGGCTGGACGGCATCGACATTTTCGACGTCGAAATGAACGATTTTCTGCGCGCGACCGTCTTCGAGGACAGTGAAATCGTTGGCGGTGAGGCCCTTGACGAAATTGCCCTTGTTGTCGCGGGCGGAGACGTTGACGAGAACCATTTCACTCTGCACGCGCATGGTAAACGCGGGCTTCTGCTGGTCTTTCGCCTGCGGCGGCTGCGCCTGCTGCGCGCGAAGATTCGCGACGGCGAGCGCGACAGCCGCGGAAACTGTGATTGCGCTGGCGATTTTCAGATGCGAAAGAGGTGTCATCTCCGGGAGTCCTTAGAAGCGAAAGCGCGTGACGATTTGAATCGTGCGCATTGAACCGACGCTGGTGACCTGTCCGAACGCGAAGGTGCCGAGCGTGGTGTCGATGCCGCTGAACTGGGGACGATTGAAAACGTTATCGGCCTGCGCGCGAATTTCGAGCATTCGCGATTCACCGAATGGAACGACTTTCGTCATGGCCATGTCCCAAACGAGAGCGCCCGGGCCGCGAATCGTGTTGCGGCCGACGTTGCCGAACGGCCCGGCAGGAGGCTGGAAGGCCGCGGTGTTGAACCACTCTGCTGTTGTGGGATGCGACAGCGCGACGGGCTGGCCGGTGGAATCGGCGCGAAGCGTTCCATTGGTGCCGCGTGAGATCTCCGTGGTGTTCCCCTTGACGTTGGCGGTGAAGGGAAGGCCGGAGGAAATCGTCCAGTCGCCGCTCCACTCCCACCCGCCGAAGAAGGCCTGGCGGACGCCTTTCTGAGCGAGCCAGCGGCGGTCGGGCCCGAGAGGCAGTTCAAAGAGATAGTCGCCGGTGAAGCGATGGCGCTGGTCGAAACTCGATACGCCTCGTTCGGCGGCGAGGTCGAAGGCATTTTGGGCGACGGTTGAGCCGCCTCCACCAATGGACGAGGCGTTGTCGATGGATTTTGAATACGTGTACGTGCCGCCGACGGAGACGCCGGAGGAAAGGCGTTTGCGGAGACGAACGGTTCCGGCGTGGAGGATGGAGTCGCCCTCGGCTGTTTCGAGGTTAAAAGGCTGCGTATTCGGAATCAGCAGGCCAGTTGCGGAGCGATTCGGGTCTTCGAGGATGTCGAGATTCGTCCCTTTCGAGCCAGTGTAGTCAACATTGAGAAGCAGAGACTTCGAAAGTTCCTGCTGGACGTCAAGATTCCAGATCTGGACGTAGCCAAGCTGATAGTTGCGGTTCACGGCGTAGCTATTGGTGATTGTGCCGGAAGCCGGAGCAGGGAAGCCGCTCGCAAGAGTGAGAGGCGTGCTGGACGATTCGATGTTCCTTTCCGTAAGAGAGAAAGGCGGCTGGAAGGCGAGCTGCTGGACAATGCTGTTGTAAGCGCCGGTGTTGTAGTTGATGCCGTAGCCGGAGCGCACGACAGTGCTCTTCAGCGGCTTCCAGGCGACGCCGAGGCGCGGGGCGATATTGTCGCGGTCGGGATTGACGAGAGTCTTCGGGAACGCGCCGGTGAACGGGCCGGTTTGACCCGGCTGGACGGGCGCGATGGCGGTGAAACCGGGAGCGATGTCGAGATTAGCGAGCTGATTGGCGGTTTCGATGAACGGCGAAACGTATTCATAGCGCAGGCCGAAATTCAGGGTGAAATTGCCGCGCATGTGCCAGTCGTCCTGGAGGAAGAGATCCCAGGAATTGCCGCGGAAGTGATAATTGCCCGGGCCGACGCATCCGCCAGTGGAATTGCTGCCGCACTGGATGGAAGTTTGCTGAGGTAAGCCGAGAAGAAAATCGGCGAAATCGAAACCGGTTCCCGGCTGAGGCACTGGCGCGGGCTGTCCGCCCACGGTCTGGATCGTGATGTTGGCCGTATTGAAATTGCTGAAAGTGAAGCTGCCGCGCGGGTCGCTGCTGGTTTCCGTGTTGATTTGAATGCGCCGGAAGTCGGCGCCCCAGCGGAGAGTGTGTTTTCCGACGGTCAGAGCCATGGTGTCGGAGTAGGTAAAGGTCTGGCTGCGATTCAGAGCGGGGGCCGCGTCGGAAACGCCGGAAAAATCGGAGAAGGAGAGATTCGGCGCGCCCCAATCGAACGGGTTCGGCGAGATGCCGCCGATACCGGCAAGGCCAGCGACGCTCGAGACGAAGGCGAATAGATTTTGTGTCTGCGAGCGGCTGCGATTGAAATCGAAGCGGGCCATATTGGTCAGCTTGTTCGAGAACGTGTGAGAGAAGCCGGCAGGAATGTTGAAGCTGCGCGTGGTGGTGTTGCCGCCGAGGCCGGGAAAGGGGTTCGTCAGTTCGCTTTTTGAGCCGCGGTAGTTGAATCCGACATTCAGAGAGTTGCGGATGCCGCCGCGGCGCCCGAAAGGCATAGCCGTGCTGCTGGCGCCGAAATTGTGGATGAGGCGGAAGTTGAGGCTGTTGGAATTGTTTGTGGTGGTGGTGACGAAATGAAAATTCTGGACAGCGCCGGGCAAACCGGCGTTGGGAATGAAAGTCATGAGCGCCGCGGACTGGGTCGCAATGCGACTGGCCGGGATCATATTCGGGCAGCCGGAAGAATTGGTGCAAAGTGAGTTGGCGTCTGTTCCCGTCGGAAAGGAGACAAACTGGGTTCTGTTAGTTCCATCGGGATTGCCCGTTGCGGGATCAAAAATCGGGCTGCCAAGAGCGCTGAAGTCGCCGCCTCGCTCGGCGGCCGTGGGGACGGTGGAGAACTGGTCGAAGGGCGATTGAGAGAGCGTGCCGTTGTAGGAGGCGAAAAAGAAATTCTTGAAGCCGCCTTTGTAGATTTTGGGGATGTTGAGAGGTCCCCCGAGAGTCGCACCGAAATTGTGTTGAACGAAGCTGGGCTTGGTCACCGGCGCGCCGGTCAAGGAATACGGAGAGGCATTGAGCGCGGAGTCGCCGAGAGTGTAGAACAGTGCGCCATGAGGCTGGTCGAAGCCGCGCCGACCGCCTCCGCGAAACATGATGATTGGGCCGCCGCCTTCGCCGCCCCTGCCGCCCGGACCTCCGCGGAACTGGCCGCCGCCCATGAAATCACGCTGCTGCTGAAATTCCTGGACGCGCGACTGAATTTCCGCGCTGCTCATGCCTCGCATCTGGCCGCCGGACATGTTGCCGGTGGTGGCGACGGATTCCGTGGCCGTGTCTGCCGCGGCGCCTTGCATGCCGGGGACGCCCTGAGACGCGGCTGAAGTATCCTCGCCGGTTTCACCGGCCCCCGCCGCGGCGCCTCCGGCCATTTGCGAGAGATCTTCCGCGCCGGCAGGGAAGCCTTGCGGAGGCGCGCCCGGCTGGCCGGCTCCGCCCTGCAAGCCCGCGCCCGGCCTGCCGTTGCGTCCGGCACCAGCGCCGAACTGGCCCTGTTGCTCAGGCGGGACGCGAGAGGCGAGCGTGAGATCAATATCCACGCGAGCCGATTGATTTTTGGCGTCGAGCTGCGTCATGCCGCGGCCCGGGGCGAAGGCGATCATCTGGACGGCGATGAAGTAGCGGCCACTGGCGAGGCCGGTGAAAAGAAAATTGCCGTTAATGTCCGTGGTGGTGACGGCGCGCTTGCGCGAGTCGAAATTGGCGGCCAGGACGGTGGCGCCCGGAATTGGCGTGTTGCCGGACTTGACGACGCCGGAGATTTTGCCGCTGGCGGGCTGGGCTGGCTCTTGCGGAGCAGCCGACTGCTGAGGCGCCGCTGCCGGCGTGGCCGGCGGAGCGCCGGTGGACTGAGAGGATGCGGTCTGCGGAAAGGCGACGAGAGCGGCGAGGCAGACTGGAAACAGGAATGCGGCGATTTTTTTGAGCTTATCCGACGATTTTCTTGTGCGCGAGCTGGACATGTTCTGTATCACAGCGAAATCGGGATTCAATTTGAATTTTCGGGCTCGGTGCTGCAAGTTCCTTGCTCTCCGCGGCGAGAGGCCGGAGAATCTTCCATGAAATAGACACGGGCGCTGATGAATCGTCACTCTTGTTTGCGCCATTGCGTCCAAGAAATTTCAGCGCGATGAGTTACAAACACCCGAGAGCGCGAAAAAGCTTTCTTCGCGGCGGAATCTTGTGCTGCGCCGCGATGACGCTGTTGCTTTGCGCGGGCTACGCAAGACAGAACCAAGCGAATCCCGCGCGGCCAACTTTTTATAAAGACGTGCTGCCGATCCTCCAGGACCACTGTCAAAAGTGCCATCGCACGGGCGAGATCGCGCCGATGCCGCTGGTCACATATCGTGAGACGTATCTCTATGCCGTGGCGATACAAAAAAAGGTGAGCGCGCGCGAGATGCCGCCGTGGTTCGCGGATGCGAGCGTGGGGAAATTCGCGGACGACCCTTCGCTGACGCCGGAACAGATTCAGACGCTGGTTGACTGGGCAAAGGCCGGTGCGCCGGAAGGGAATCCGAAGGACGCGCCGCCGCCGCGGAAGCGGGCCGAGGGTTGGATTATTCCGCAGCCGGACGACGTGGTGACGATGACGAAGCCCGTCGAGATTCCGGCGCAAGGAGACGTGGAGTACACGTACGAAATCGTGCCGACGGGATTCAAGGAAGACAGATGGGTGCGGAAGGCAGAGATCCGGCCGTCGAGTCGCGCGAACGTGCACCACGCGGTTGTGTACGTGCGGCCGCCGGGGTCGAAATGGCTAGAGCACGCGCCGATTGGCGCGCCGTTCACGGCTTCGACGCTGAGCGATCCGCAGGACCGCAAAGACGCGGAGTGGACCGACAGCGAGATTTTGCTGGTGTACGCGCCCGGGAGTTCGCCGGATGAGTGGCCGGAAGGAATGGCGAAATTCCTGCCCGCGGGATCGGATCTGGTTTTCCAGATGCACTACGTGACAAAGGGGCTGGCGGCGACGGACCGGTCGAGCATAGGGCTGATTTTCGCGAAGCAGCCGCCGAAGCAACGTGTGCTGACGCTGCAACTGACGAACGATAAATTCGTGATTCCGCCGGGCGTGCCGGATTTTCGCGTCGAAGTGCACGGCACGCTGCCGAACGATTGCACGCTGCTGAGTTTTTTTCCGCACATGCACCTCCGAGGGAAGCGTTTCGAGTACAACATCATTCGCAGCGACGGCAGCATCGAGCCGCTGCTGCGCGTCAAGTACAATTTTTACTGGCAACTGAGTTACCGGCTGGCGCAGCCGATATTCCTGAAGGCGGGGACGAAATTGCAAGCGGTCGGCTGGTACGACAATTCGGCGGCGAATCCGCACAATCCGGATCCGACGGTGGCGGTGCGCTGGGGCGATCAGACGTACGATGAAATGATGGTGGGATTCTTCGACGTGGCGGTGCCGGCGGGAATGGACAAATGGAAATTCTTTGAGCGGCAAACGCCGAAGAAGAAATGACGGCGGGCGGGTTCGCGCAAAAACAGAAATGGCGGGTCCGCTATGCGCAGACCCGCCGCTTTCAATTAGAGGCTAGTGACGTTCGCAGCCTGCAAGCCCTTTGGGCCTGATGTGACTTCGAATTCAACAGCCTGGCCGTCGTTCAGCGATTTGTACCCTTCCGACTGAATCGCGGAAAAGTGGACGAAAACGTCCTCGCCGGACTGGCGCTGGATGAACCCGTAGCCCTTGCTAGCATTGAACCACTTCACTGTTCCTTGTTCTTTCACTTTGTTTCCTTTTCTAAGTTGAGCTGTTTGTGCTGCTGGAACGCCTCAAGCCGCAAAAAAAGGCCGCAAGTTTGTACTTGCAGCCTCTAGTCGAATCTGAAGGTCATACAAGAGCAACAAACGCAAAAGCAGGATAGCACGACTCCGTAGCAAGTGCAAGAGATTTTTTGTACATTTTCAGGCGGAAATCAACTGCGTTCGATGGAGGCGGCGAAGAAGCCGTCGGTGCGGAGATCGGGCGGGAAGGTGCGGAAATAGCCGTCGGAGCCAACGATTTGCGAGGGAGAGATGCCCGGGGCGAGAGCGTTGGCCGGGAGTTTGACGGGGACGCGGCGAAACTGCGGATGGGAAGAGAGGACTTCGTCGAGGACTTGCTCGTTTTCCTCGAGCTCGAGGGAGCAGGTTGAGTAGATGAAACGGCCGCGCGGAGAGAGACAATCGAGCGCGGAGGAGAGGAGCAGGACCTGGCGGCGATGGAGGTCCGCGAGATCAGCGGGCCGGAGGCGCCAGCGAATTTCGGGATTGCGCGCGAGAGTGCCCGTGCCGGAGCAGGGAGCGTCGAGGAGAATGCGATCGAACGGAGAGCGGCAGGGAAGAGGGCGCGTCGCGTCGAGGGCGACAAGAGCGATGTTCAGATTTTGCGCGTGCGAGATGCGTTGGCGCATGACGCGGAGGCGATGCTCGTGAAGATCGGCGGCAACGACGAGCGCGGACGGGCCGGCGAGGCGCGCGAGAGCGAGAGTTTTGCCGCCGGGAGCGGCGCAGAGGTCGAGGACGGAATCGCCGAGATGAACATCGAGGAGCTGAGGGACGAGCTGGGAGGCTTCGTCTTGAAATGAGAGCAAGCCGTCGCGGAACGCTTTTGATTTGGAGACATTGCCGCGCGAGATGAGGAGAGCGTTTCTCGATAATTTGCCAGATTCGGTTTTCACGCCCGCTTCTTCCAGGGAACGAACGATTTGTTCGCGCTGGTCGGGGTCGAGAAGGGCGCAGGCGGAGGTTGGCGGCGCGTTGTTCGATTCGAGCAAGGATTGAGTTCGTGGTTCGCCAAAGCGGGAGAGCCAGCGTTCGATCAGCCACGCGGGATGGGAATGAATGACGGACATGCGTTCGGCGAGAGCGAGCCTGCGAGCTAGGAATTCCTGGACCGATCGCGATTTTTCCGTCGAGGCGCGGCGAAGGATGGCGTTGACGAACGAAGCGGCGGATTTTTTTCGCGAACGCTTAACCAGCTCAACCGATTCGCCGACGGCTGCGTGGGCCGGAATGCGAGTCAGGTAGCGAAGCTGGTAGGTGCCAATGCGAAGGGAGACTAAAACTTCGGCGTCGAGAGAATGGGGCGGCTTTTTGGCGTAGCGCTCGATGAAGAAATCGAGCTCGCGCTGGCGGCGAAGGGAGCCCATCACCAATTCGGTGGCAAGCGCGGCGTCGCGAACGTTCACGTGCTCGTCCATACGCGCGTGCAGAAGCTCGGAGGCGTAGGCGGATTCCCTTTCGACGCGAAGAAGAATTTCGTAGGCGATTTTTCTGGCGAGGGCGACGGGCATCAATGAATCCTTGAATGGATGCAGTTCAAGAGCTGAACCGCTCGCCGGGCTTGAAGCGTGCGCCGCTGGCGAATTCCCGAGCGGTGACGCGCTTGCGGCCCTCGGGCTTCACGTGCCCGATCGCGAGACATGACGAGCCGCCACATACAACGAGAACGTTTTCTTTATCGGCGAGGATTGTGCCCGGTTCGCTGCGTTTGCCGCCTTGCGGCAGTTTGGCGGGGCGGCCCCAGATGTGGCAGACGCGTTCGCGAAAGCGCGTGAATGCGCCGGGCCAGGGATCGAAGGCGCGAATCTGGTTGTAAACGCCGGACGCGGGTCTGGACCAGTCGATCAGGCCTTCTTCTTTTTTGAGCGGAGGCGCGAGCGTGGCTTTCGCATTGTCCTGCGGCTTCGGCTGGATTTTTCCCAATTGCAAATTGCGCAGAGTGCCGAGCATGAGCGGCGCGCCGGTTTCGGCCATGCGTTCAGCGAGCTGCTGAGCCGTTTCATCAGCGCCGATTTCCATTTCAATTTGTTCGAGGACAGGGCCGGTGTCCATGCCCGCGTCGATCTTCATTGTCGTGAGGCCGGATTTCTTGTCGCCATTCAGGATTGCGCGCTGAATCGGCGCGGCGCCGCGATATTGCGGCAAGAGAGAAGCGTGCAGGTTGATCCAGCCAAGGCGGGGAATTTCGAGCAAGTCCCTGGGGATAATTTGGCCATAGGCGATGATGACGACGGCGTCGGGCGCGAGGCGCTTCAAGAAATCGCGTGCGGCATCGGAGCGAATTTTCTCGGGTTGAAAGACGCGGATTCCGGCGGCGAGCGCCGCGTCTTTGACAGGCGAGGTGGAGGTTTTCTGGCCGCGGCCGCTGGGGCGGTCAGGCTGCGTGATTACGGCTTCGACGGAAAAATCGGAATCGGCGAGCAGACGCGCTAGCGTGGGCAGGCCGAACGCCGGCGTTCCGCAAAAGACGATGCGCAAAGCCACCGCGCGCCTACCACTCGCCGGCTTTTGTCAGCTTGCGGATTTTGCGCTTGATGAGGTTGCGCTTGAGCGGGCTGAGATGACTGATGAAAAGGATTCCGTGAAGATGGTCGATTTCATGGCAAAAAGCGCGGGCGAGAAGGCCTTCGCCTTTCATTTCGTATTCTTTGCCCGCGGCGTCCTGCGCGCGCACGGTGACGTATAAGGGACGCAAAACATTTCCGCGAAAGCCCGGGATCGAGAGACAGCCTTCCTCTTCACGCTGTTCGCCCTCCGTGTGAACGATGACGGGGTTGGCGAGGACGAGCTTGGCTTCGGGATTCTTGCCGGAGGTGACGTCGATGACGGCTAAATTCAAATCGAGGCCAATCTGTGTGGCGGCAAGGCCGACGCCCTGCGCCGCGTACATGGATTCGAACATCTCGTTTGTGAGCTGGACGAGCGCGTCGTCGAACCTCTCGACTTGTTTCGTGGGCTTTTCGAGAACGGCGGCGCCGAGTTTGGTGATGGGATGGATCATGTTCTCCTATTCTAGAATTCGTCGAGCTGCTTCTCGTAGCCATGGAAGTTCCGGCGCGTCTCTTCGAGGGAATCGCCGCCGAATTTCTCGAGAAACGCCTCGGCAAGCACTTGCGCGACCATCGCTTCGGCCGCCACGCCAGCGGCCGGGACGACGCAGATATCGGAGCGCTCGTACGCCGCTTTATTGCCCGCCTTGGTCTTCAGATCGGCGGACGCGAGCGCGCGGCGCAAGGTGGAAATCGGCTTCAAATAGCCGCGGACGACGACGTCTTCGCCGTTCGTGATGCCGCCCTCGGTCCCGCCCGCGCGATTCGACGAGCGCGCGAAGCGCTTCCGCGAGGCATCATAACTGATTTCGTCCTGCACTTCCGAGCCATAAGACGTGGCGTTGGTGATGCCGGTTCCGATTTCGACGCCCTTCACGGCTTGAATCGACATCACGGCGCGCGCAAGACGGCCGTCGAGCTTCTCGTCCCACTGCGCGTGGCTGCCGAGGCCGGGAGGCACTGCGTGCGCGACGACTTCGAAGATTCCGCCGACGGAATCTCCGGCACGAAGCGCTTGATCCACCTCCGCTTTCATGCGCAATTCCGCGTCGGCATCAACACAGCGCAGAGGAGATTCCAGATTCTTGCAGATCCCTTCGATCTCGTGCCATTTCGCGGCGCGCTCGGACTTCACATGGCCGACGGCGATGACGTGGCTCAGGACTTCGATGCCGAATTCGCGCAGGAGGAGTTTCGAGAGACTTCCGGCGGCGGTGCGCGCGGCGGTCTCGCGGGCGGAAGCGCGTTCCAGGATGTAGCGCGCGTCGTGGAGATTGAACTTGAGCGAGCCGGCTAGGTCGGCGTGGCCCGGGCGCGGGGAAGTCAGCGGCTTTTGCGCGTCTTCCGCGCCGGCAACGTCTTCGACGGGAAGGGCCTTTTCCCAGTTTTTCCAGTCGCGATTTTCGATGCGAATGGCGATGGGTGCGCCAATCGAGCGGCCGTGGCGCACGCCAGCAAGAAATTCCGCCTGATCCTTTTCGATTTTCTGGCGGCCGCCGCGTCCGTAGCCGAGCTGGCGGCGGTGGAGTTCGCGATTGACGAATTCGACGTCAACCGGAACGCCCGACGGCAGACCGGAGAGCCACGCAATCAGCGCCTGGCCGTGCGATTCGCCCGCAGTGAAGAAACGAAGCATCGTTTATCGTCTCGAGTGAGCCGAATCCAGAGACGCACGATTCTACCGGAGGCTCCGCGGAGCGTAAAGCAATCCAGCGCGGCGATTGAAGATTTTTGCAGTTTGCTTGACGTCCAGCGGGGCGGACGTTACGCTGTCGTGACCTACTTATCGCGCAATGGCGATGCTCAATTCCAATTTGCCCGAAGCGCCGAAGATTTCACCGTTTTCCGTTGTCGGCGACGTTTTGAAAAGGCAAATTCTGGCGCTCCAGAGCTATTCGCTGCTCGTCGGTGATTCGCTCGCCAAGATTTTCTCGCCGCCGCACTATACCGAAGACGTGCTCGACCAGATGGACGTGATCGGCGTGGGCTCGCTGCCGATTATCCTGCTCACCGGCTTCTTCATCGGCGGCGTGATGGTGATCAATACTGCCGCGCAGTTCCAGCGGTTTGGCGAGACGGCGCTCACCGGAGACGTGGTGGCGATCGCGCTGGTGCGCGAGCTCGGACCGACGATCACGGCGCTGCTAGTCGCGGGGCGGAATGCGTCGGGAATCGCGTCGGAGCTGGGCTCGATGGTCGTCACGGAGCAAATCGACGCGATGAGGGCGCTGGGCACTGATCCTGTTCGCAAGCTGGTGGTGCCGCGGCTGATTGCGACTGTTCTCGTCTTGCCGCTGCTCACCGCCGTCGCGGACCTCGTGGGGCTGATCGGCGGATTCCTCGTTTCGCATTTCACGTTGCATCTGAGCGCGTCGGAATTCTGGCACCGGTCGGTCCACGCGCTGGTTTTCGGAGACCTGGTCCAGGGGATGGCGAAGCCGCTGGTTTTCGCCGTGATTATTGCGTCGGTGGGCTGTTATGAAGGACTGCGTGCGCGCGGAGGCACGGAGGGCGTGGGTCGGGCGACGACGACGGCGGTCGTGGTGTCTTCGGTTGCGATATTGGTGTCGGATTTCTTCCTTGGGAAGCTGCTGATCTATTGGTTTCTGCAGTAGCACTCGTTCCGCGCGCGATTTATACCCTGAAGCAGATGTTTTTCCATCTATAATCCAGGTCAGATCATCTGATACTGCGACATGGCGACGCCGCTCACAATCGAGCCAGTCCCCGCCGAACCGCTCGTCCGCTTCGACGACATCCGTATCGGATTCGACGACGGGGACGTGCTCAAGGGGATTTCTTTCACCGTTCAGCCGCGCGAGACGAAGGTGATCATCGGGGAGAGCGGCTCGGGGAAGACCGTGCTGCTGAAACTGGCGGCGGGCTTGCTGCGGCCGGATGAGGGCCGGGTGCTGGTGATGGGGCACGACCTTACGGAAATGAAAGAAGTGGATCTGCTCGATTTCCGGCGCAGTCTGGGATTCGTGTTTCAGGAAGGCGCGCTGTTCGATTCGCTTTCCGTGTCGGAGAATGTGGCGTTTCGCCTGAGCCAGGAAGGAATCGCGCCGGAAGAGATCGAGATGCGAGTCCGCGAGGTGCTGCGGTTCGTCGAATTGGAAGAAGCATATGAGAAACATCCGCCGGAGCTTTCCGGAGGCATGCGGCGGCGCGTTTCGATCGCGCGAGCGATCATTAGCCGGCCGCCGATGGTGTATTACGACTCGCCCACGGGCGGGCTGGACCCCGTGACGAGCCAGACGATTATCACGTTGATTTTGAGATTGCGGGACTACGTGGGAGCGACTTCGTTGCTGGCGACGCACCGGCTGCAGGACGCTTTTGGGCTGGCCAGTTTCGAATTTGATTT
Organism: Candidatus Acidiferrales bacterium; assembly: GCA_035280405.1. Lineage (GTDB taxonomy): Bacteria > Acidobacteriota > Terriglobia > Acidiferrales > UBA7541 > DAHUXN01. The sequence goes on from DATEFX010000028.1 coordinate 41,371, forward strand.
CAAGGCGGACCGCGTGATTCCGATTTGGGATGATCCCGCGCGGACGCGGCCCTCGGCGACGACGTTTCTGGTCCTGAAGGATGGCAAAATTTATTTTGAGGGTGAGCCGCAGGAATTATTGAAATCAGAGGACGAGTACTTGCGGCAGTTTCTTTTTTGATTGTGGCGCGAATTTGAAAGTCAGTCAGAGTTTTACAAGGATTCGGTTTGGAATCAAAGGAGGAGCGAAATGGCGCAGAACAAGCGACTGACCTGGGGAGAACTGCGAGTCGGATTGTTCGTGCTCGTGGGACTGATCATCGTGGCGCTGGGCGTTTTCTACGTCACGGGCGCGCAATCCTGGGGCGCGAAGTATCAGATCAAGACGTATCTGCCCGAAGTGTCCGATCTGCAGGACGGCTCGCCGGTGACGCTGGACGGCGTGGCGGTGGGCAACGTCACCACAATTCGAATCAATCCGAAGCCGAGCGACCGCGCGCACGGCATCGAGGTCGACATGCGGATTGGCAGAGATTACCGCGACATGATTCGGACTGATTCCTACGCCAAGCTGGTGACGGAGGGCCTTGTTGGAAACCGCTACATCACCATCACGCGAGGGCTAACGGGGACGGTGGTACCCAATAATGGAACCGTCGAGGGCAGGGAATCGTCGGCCATCCAGCAGGTGGCGGAGCAGAGCGTCGAACTGGAAAAGCACGTGGACAATCTGACGCAAGAGATCAGCGACGTCGTCAACGCCGTGCGCGAGAGCCGCGGCAGCGCAGGGAAATTCATCTACGACAAGAGTCTCTATAATCACTTGGACGCCACGGTAGAGAAGGCGGATGCGCTGATGGCGTCTGTCCAGGCGGGCAAAGGATCGATCGGGAAATTCCTCGTGTCCGACGAGATCTACAACAAGACGGACTCGATTGTGAGCCGCGGCGACGACATCATGGCCGCCGTTCAGCAGCAGAAGGGAACCATCGGCAAACTCGTTTACGACCCGGCGATCGCGGATGAAGGCAAGGAGCTTTTCTCGCGCGGAAATGCCATGCTGACGAACGTGCAGAACGGGAAAGGCACATTGGGCAAGCTCTACACCGACGATTCGCTTTTCACGAATCTCCGCGACGCTTCGGCCAACATCAAGGACGTGACCGGCAAGCTCAACAACGGCCAGGGGACGTTTGGGAAGTTCTTCACCGATCCGCAGCTTTACGACAACATGACCGGGCTCACCGGCGATATGCGGCTGATGATCGGCGATTTCCGGAAGAATCCGAAGAAATTCCTGCACGTGAAGCTGTCGATTTTCTAGGAGCCGGCGCGGAAGATTGATTCGCGAGGTTTACGCCGCGCTAGGAATTATTTTCGCCTGAATATTGGAGGGCGAGATTGCGCGCGGCGCGGAGATCCAGTTTCCCCGTTCCCAGATAGGGGAATTCCTCGATGCGGAAGAATTGATTCGCTCGAGGAACCCAGAGGTTTGGCAAGCCGGACTCGCCGAGCCGGGCCAGCACTTCCTTCAGTTGTTCATCCTTCAAGCGATGCAGGACGATCAGCCGCTCGCCTTTCTGGCTGTCCGGAACGCCGGTCACCAGAAACGTCGCCTCCGTCGCGCCGGCAAGTTCGTGCAATTTCTCCTCGATTTTGATGTGCGGCACCATTTCGCCGCCGATTTTGCTGAAGCGCGACAGGCGGTCGGTAATGGTCACGAAGCCATCTTCGTCAATCGCGGCGATATCGCCTGTGACGTACCAGCCGCCGCGAAGCACTTCCGCGGTCTTGTCGGGCCGGCCGAGATAGCCCTGCATGATATTGGGCCCGCGGACGAGAAGCAGGCCCGGCGTGTCGGTCCTGAGCACTTCGCCGGTTTCCGCGTCCTCGATGCGCACGCTGATGCCGGGTAATGGTTGGCCGATCTTGCCGCGTTTTCCGCCGACCTGGCGAAATCCAGCCGCGCGATAGTCGTGCGTGTTCACGGTCACTACGGGCGCGCACTCCGTGCAGCCGTAGCCTTCGAGCGGCCGGATTCCGAAGCGATTCTCGAACGCAAGGGCGACGCGCTCGGGCAATTTTTCAGCGCCGACGAGGACGAATTGCAGGCTGCCGAAATCCTCGGGCTGGCAGCGCCGGATGTAAGCCTGCAGGAACGTGGGCGTGGCCAGCAGAAACGTGACCTTGTACTTGCGGACAAGCTCGCCGATCGCGGCCATGTCGAGCGGACTGTAGTGATAAACGACGCCCACTCCCAGAACGGCCGGAAGCCAGAGCGTGACCGTGAAGCCGAAGGAGTGGAAAAACGGCAGGACGCCGAGCAAGCGGTCGGAAGAGTTGAACATGAACGTTTGCCCCATCTGCTCGATGTTCGACGCGATGTTGTAATGCGAAAGCATCACGCCTTTGGGATCGCCCGTGCTGCCGCTCGAGAAAATCACTGTGGCGAGGTCGTCGAGCTTCGCGATGTGGCCGCGCGAAAAATGGCGCACGAGCGAACGTCCGGGAAGCCACCAGAGCAGCATTGCCGCAAGTTTTTCCGCGAAGCGCGGATGGGATGCTACGTCTTCGAGCAGGATGAGTTTCAGCGGCAAATCAAGTTTCAGCCGGCCGAGCAAGGCCTGGGTGGTGACGACGGTCTTGAGCTGGCATTGTTCGGCGCACGAAATCAACGATTCGCGCGAGGCGGTGTAATTCAAATTGACTGGCACTTTGCCGCAAAGCGACGCGGCGAAATTCGTCAGCGCGCCGCCTACGGATGGCGGCAGCAGAACGCCAACCATCCCCTGCCCTTCCCAGAGCGGTTGCAGGCGTCGCGCAAGAAAGATGGCCTTCGCGAGCACGCCGCCCAATCGCACCCGCGGCGTCCTTGCATCCGCCATCGCAAATCGCAATGGATAGCGGTGCGCGGAGCCGATCAGCGAACCGACCAAGGTTCGCATCCGCTTTTTGTGCAGGAAATAGGCCTCGGTCTGCAATTCCTGCACCGCGCGGCGAACTTCGCCGGCTGTCGAGGTGGCGGGCATATGCTTGCCGAAGGATACTGTGACGGGATAGGGAATGCGCCGCGGCATCTTCCAAAGGAACCGGCCGCGCTCAAAGCTGAAGATGCTGCCCCAAACGCCGTCGAGATTGACCGGCACGATCGGCGCGTCGACGCCCTTCATGATGCGTTCGAAGCCGTGGCGAAACGGCAGCATCTGGCCGATGCGCGTGATCTGGCCTTCGGCGAAGATGCAAACTACTTCGCCTGCGCGGATGGCGTCGCTCGCCTCGCGGAGGGATTTCAGCATCTCGCGGGGGCGCTGCAAGGACGAAATCGGAATCGCGCGAAGGACGCGGGCGAACGGCTTGATGACGGGATGCTCGTAAATATCCTTGTAGATGAGGAAACGGATATGGCGATCGGTGGAGGCAGAGAGCAGCAATGCATCCACGAACGACAAATGATTGGCGACGAACAGCGCGCCGCCGCGTTCGGGAATGTTTTCGCGGCCTTCGACCCGAATGCGATAAAGCGAATGGGTCGCCATCCAAAGAAGGAATCGCAGAAGGGAATCGGGAAGCAGGACCACGGCGACGATCGTTGCAACGAGCGTCAGCCCCGAGCCGACGAGAAAGACCGCCGGGGCGCTCAGGTGGAGAATGATCGTGAGCAAGTAATACGCGCCAGCCGCGATTGGCCCGATGCCCATGAACGAAAGCACGCCGGCTGTGGCGAGCACCGCGCCTCTCCGCTCGATTTCCGGCCTGTGCTGAATCAGTGCGTTCACCGGGACGGCGAAAAAGCCTCCGAAGAAGCCGAGAAGCGCCAGGAATATAAGAACGGCAGTGAAAGTGAGGTGGCTCAGCGCGAGCGTGAATGAGAACGCCGTCAAGCCGATCGCGCCAAGCGGGATCAAACCGTACTCGATCTTCCCGCCGGAAAGATATCCCGCGGCTACGCTTCCAATTCCGATTCCAATCGCCAACGCGGCTTGCAGGAATCCGTTATGGCTGTCGCTAAGATGGAGTACGTCCTTGCCATACAGGATGATGATTGGCTGAAGCAGCGCGCCTAGAAACCAGAAATACGTGTTGCCCAGGACGGCCAGCCAAAGCACACGGTCCTTCCGGATTTCCTTGGTTACCTGCCACACTTCCGTGATGAAATTTGCCTGGAACTTGCGCGCCGGATTGGCGGCAGGGACGCGCGAAATTCCCAGGCTCATCATCGTCCCAAGGAGTGCCAGCACGACGAAAATCGCGCCGGACCATTGCTGCCGTCCGCGGAATCCGTCGGACAGATAGCCGGCCGCGATCGTGCCCGAAATGACGGCTACAAACGTGCCGAGCTCGATGATCCCATTTCCCCAGGAGAGGTCTCCTTCCGGGAGGATTTCCGGCAGCAGGCCATATTTCGAAGGGCCGAAGACTGCGCCTTGCGTATCGAGCAGGAATATGCCGGCAAATTCTAGCGGCAGATTTTTCAGTGCGAGTCCAGCTAAGGCGACCAGTGTCGAAAAAATCTCGAAGACCTTCGTGCCGATGGTCGCGGAGCGCTTGCTGAAACGATCGGCAAAGTAGCCGCCCACCATCGAAAAGATGATGAACGGCATGGCGAACACAATCATCACGATGGGGACGAGTTCGTTTTTCTGCGTTTCGCTCAGCCCCAGTCCGAAGACGAGGAATATGACGAGGTTCTTCAGAGCGTTTTCGCTGAATGCGCCCTGGAATTGCGTCGCGATGAGCGACCAGAAGCCGGTTCGCCATTTTGCGGGCCGTGTGGTCATGGCTGCGGGTGCTTCGTTAGTGGGCATTGGTCACAGTTAGCTAAATCGCGCGAAAACTACCTCTGCTTCTTTCTTCCAGTTGAGGCACACACAGCACGTAAACAAACAAGCCGGTGGAGGAGACTCTGACCGCCTTCATAGGGCGGATTCTATATCAATATGGGAAGGAGAAAAGCATGTACGCTGCGTCGCCGGGCGCGAGGCTAACGGAGGGTGTAGAAAACTGCGTTCCTGCCTGTATAATCGGTTCCCAGCCGGAGTGGCGGAACTGGCAGACGCGTTGGACTCAAAATCCAATGGTGCTTAGCATCATGAGGGTTCGACCCCCTCCTCCGGCACCAAACCCCAGCAATTTCGCATGTTTTCCTCCAGTTCCCTCGTTAGGACTACCGTA
>DATEFX010000029.1:0-26054 GCA_035280405.1 Candidatus Acidiferrales bacterium
TTGCTTCTCCAACGACAACTCCGCCACCAGCCGCTTCAGCTTGCTGTTCTCCTTCTCTAGCTCCTTCAGGCGCTTCGCCTGATCCAGCTTCAGGCCGCCGTATTCCTTGCGCCAGCGATAATAGGTCTGGGTGGTGATCTGGGCTTCCTTGCAGGCTTGCGGGGTGGTCTTTCCGTTGGCGACAGCCACTTCAATTTGCCGCAGCAGCGTCACGATCTGCTCCGGCTTGTACCTCATCATGGGCATGACCGGTTTTCCTCCAGGTGAATTCTCTATCACTTCACCTGGTACAAAAATCCCCGGTCAGGTCAATGAGGGAAAATCTCTGGCCATTGGCGCGCGCGACCAGCACGGTAATTCTCGTCGGCGTTCTTGGCGTCATGGGAGCGCCGAGCCACCGGCCTCCAGAATCACTTTGGACGATTATCGCCCACACGCAAGACAACCTGACGGATTCTCGACCTTCTCTGCACCCACTGTCCTTGTTCGATCTCAATTCACGGTTAGCGTGAACGTTGCCGCGTGGCTTACGTTGCCCGAGCTGCCCGTCACGGTGAACGTATACGTCCCAGCCGGAGTGCTGGCGGGCGTCACGGTGAACGAGGCCGTCTGCGTCGCGCCGGCATAGGACGCGGAGATGGTCACGTTCGTCGCTGAGCTCACCGCGCTGGTGATGATCGGGAAAGTTGCGGAGGTCGCTCCGGCAGCCACCTTCACGCTGGCCGGCACCGAAGCCGCAGCTGTGTTGCTGCTGGTGAGCGCTACGTCGGCTCCGCCGCTCGGCGCCGGGCCGCTCAGCATCACGCTTCCCGTTGCGGACGATGACCCGCCCGTCACGCTCCCCGGATTCACCGAAGCAGACGTGAGGGCTGAAGGGGATAGTAAGGTTCCCGCTCCGCTTCCGCACGCCGCGCAGAACGCGGAAATAAGCAGCAACCCCACAGCGCAATAGGAGAAATTCTTATGCCAACTTGAACCTCGATTCGCATAAACGCCAAACATCAGCAGCCACGCGAACCACAGGATGGCCAAAAGAATGCCCAGCGCCCAAAGCATCAGCGGCGTCACGAACCGCGGATGATTCAGCGGCGCGAAAAGCGCGCTCCCCGTCGTTGTAATCGTGACGGTGGCCGACGCCTGATTTGTGCCATCGAGCTTGACCGCGACGGGCGAGACGGTGCACGTCGACCCCGCGGGAGCGCCGGAGCAGCTCCACGTCACCGTTTGATTGAATCCGCCGCTCGGGCTGGCGGTGATCGTGAAGCTGGCCGACTGACCCGCGCTCGCCGTCCCGCTGCTCGGACTCGCGGAAACGCTGAAGTCGCCCGATGTTCCTGACTGTTGCGACTGGAGCGCTTGCACCAGGTCCAGCCGGCCGTTGCCCATCCCGGGATCCGTCAACGGCTGTGCATGCGCCACCGCCGCCGCGGCCGCCGCCTCGTTCGTGCTCGGCTGCTGATTCAGCAGCAACGCGCCGGCTCCGGAAACGAACGGCGCGCTGAACGACGTTCCCCATCCCGCCGCGTACGTGCTGAACGGATACGTGGTGACGATGCCCTCGCCGGGCGCCGCCACCCACACGATCGAGTTGCCGAAATTCGAAAACGACGAACGCGTCGAATCGGTCGTGCTCGTCGAGCCAACCGAAGCCACTCCCATCACGTCATTCACAATCGCCGCCGGGTAGACGATTTCCTGTGCGCCGTCATTGCCCGCCGACGCTGCGCTGATCAAGCTGTTCGTGCTCGCGTAGGCAAGCGCCTTCGAAAGTTCCAGCGAATTCGTCTTCGTGTCGAAACTCATGTTGATGACGTTGGCCTTGTTTGCCACCGCGTAATAAATCGCCCGAATTATGTCGGAGAGTTGCCCGGTTCCGTCGGCCTTGAAAGCTTTCAGCGGCAGCAACTGCGCATTCGGCGCGACCAGGTGAATGATCCCCAGCACCATCGTCCCATGGCCGAAGGCCTCGAATTGCGTCTGGTCCAGCACCGCCGCCGACTGCTGGTCCAGCACCGCCGCCGATTGTTGATTCACCGTCGCGACGTTGGTCGTCGTCGGCGTGGGATTCAGTCCCAACGAAGCGACGTCTGTCATCTCCGAGCCGCCGGGCTGGTTGCGCGTGAAATCGTATCCGGGCAGCAGCACAGGCTTCAGAACGGGATTGTTCGGATCCACTCCTGTGTCAATGTCGGCGACGATGCCCGTCCCCGCGACGTTAAACGTGGTGTGCGCTTCGGAGACTCGCACGACGCTTGCGGCGGGCTGGTTCACGTAACCATTCCACGCCGTCGCGCCGTAATAACTGACGGGCGCGGAGTCCGTCAGGCTCGCCGGCGGAGTGCCGACTGTATTCGTGCCTCCGACCAGGCTGAGGATCTGGTTCAGTTCGGCATCCACGATTCCCGGCGTGTTTTGCAGAGCGGTCAGAAACGTCTGCGCATCGATCAAGCTGGGAGTTGTGACTAGGAAGAGCTGGCCAAGCGTGGCGTCAAGCCCCGAAGTTACGCTGCAGCCGAGGACCGCGCCGCAAAGCGTATCCACCACGCTCGTCAATCCCGCCGTGCCTAGCGTGGAACGCACAATGAACTGATTCTGCGCCGCGGCCGGCGTGCTCCACAGAACTAGCAAAATCCCAACGCAAAGCCACGCGCTGCGCTTCATCGGTTGTTACCCCCGCGGCAGGGCGATGCCCTTGCAGTACTCGTGTTATTCATTGCGTTTGACCGGGCAAATCTCCCCTCGCTAATTAGGGTAACGAGAACGATACAAAATATAGTGCTTTCGTCCGGTAAGGCTCCCCGGTGATTACCCGACAACTTTCCAGAGAGCCAAATTGGCTCTTTGCGGGGGTGAATTTGGTCAATTTTTAGTGGTACAAGTGTCCATTCAATTTGGCCTCCAAATCCGATTCTTTGACTGCAAGACGGATCCGCACATGCCGGAATGCGCATGGATATTGGGGATTTCGCGGCGGTGAGCGAAAAAGCACGGAGATTTCGGGATGCGTAATCGCGATCTTACGAAAGAGCCAATTTCGTGAAATTTGAGCATTTTCAGAGGACCAATCCCCCAGGCTCGACGATCCCCCGAGCTCCCCTATCCGGGGACTCGGGAGGCCCCGTTTGTCGTCGACCTGGGCGGCCCCTCCTGTTGTTGTTGAGTTAGGAGCGGTGACCCGCCTTCGCCAAGGCTACGACGCGGCAAGCAAGTGACCCGACGATCCCCGAACCCCTCCCGCGCACGGCGCGGCGGGGTGCGGCGGGTAAACTCGACGATCCCGCGAGCTCGCCTAGACGGGGCTTGGGAGCCCTTTATGCCGGGGAGTCGGGCGGTCCCTCTTGCGTCAGGGCAGGCGAGCATTAGCAGACGGCGGCAAGGCGGGTCACCGGCAGTGACGCCCAGACCACAAAGAATGAAGCGTGGGGCTAGCCAAGGTTGGACCTGTGGAAAAAATTGTCCCGACTACTTGCGGGCAAAGAAGTCGCGGACGTTGCCGCGACACTTTGAACGCCCGCAAAAGGAATTCTTCATGCAACCATCCGTTACGGCATGGCTGAAGCCATGCCCTGACGAAGCCAGCGGACGCGACGATCCACCAGGCTCGATTAGCTGATCCCTCAACCTCGACTGGCCGTCGAGTTGGGCGGCCCCATGTGGACCTGGGAGGCCAGGTTCTTGAGGTTGGAGGCTCGAACTTAGAAACTGGAAACCCGCTAGTCGCGGTGAGAGATGTCGCCGTCGGTGCCGCGACCCAATTAGCGCCTGCTGTAGGTATGGAACCGGGGGTGCCCTTTAAAGATTGTCGAAGACGGGCAGGCAACAAAAGAGCGCCGCGAGGGGCGCCTCTTTTTGTCACTTTTGCCTCGTCATGTCACACGGACCGAGGTTAATGGGGAAAATTATAAGGGAGGGTCAAGAATTTGTCAAGTCCTTTATATGCAACACAAAATCGTCCAAGGTAAAAAAGTGTCAGGCGGGGCAAGAAATGGGAAGTGGCGGGGGATCAATGGGTTGGGATGCGGGTACTAGGCGCTGTGGCCCTTTGTGGCTCGGGGTACGTGAGTGGCTGGAGGAGGCCGTGACCGGTAACTCTTGGCCCGTGGCCGACGTGTTCGGGGGCCTAAAGTCTGGGAGGTCGAGGGGTGTTCTTGGCATGATTCATTGACACGGGACTCAAATAAACCTGAAAGCTATTTACTACGAATGTAGCAGAAAGGATTGTAAGGGGGCGACGGTATTCTCGGGCAGCGATTTCACTCTTAAAGTTACAGTTTGTGGTATTTTTACCTCAAGGTAACTATAGGAGGTGATATGGAGCGACGCGTCTTTATGCTGATGATCAATGTGTTCTTCTTAAGCCTCTCGCTTGGGATAGCCCAGAAGGCTACCGCGCAGGTAAAGAGGAAGAATCTGCCGCCCAAAGCGTCGCCGCGTCCTGTCCCGTCCATTCCGGCGAGGATCTCTTGGACTCCCGCGATTGAGGCCTTCACGAATCTGTCCAAGGAAGACTTCGACTCCATCGGCCTGTCTACTTTGACACCTAGTCAGTACAGTGCGTTCGTTGCATGGTATTTCAAATATGGGCGCATCAGCTGTCCGACTTTTTACGATGGGCACGACAAAGTGCGCGTTAACGTCAGTGTGTCGGCTGACGATGCGATTCGGGACGAAATCCTAAGCTCCCTTCTGGATCGCTTGCGGGTGCCGGGGGACCTGACTATCACTGACACTGTCCAAGACGCTGACGCGGTCATTTCGATTGTGGCGCTCCGCGGGAAGAGCAAGGGCGGCCAGCCTTTAGATGTCTATTCGGCAGCTCTTAATTCCTATCAGCCGTGCAAGGAGAACTACTCCACGCTGGCCCCAAGCATTTATGTTGATTTCCTTGGGCCGCTTGAGCTTGACACTGCTGGCGATGCTCAGGAACTTGCGAACGAGCTCTACACGTCGAAAGACGCTGAGGTCCTCAATCAGCTAAGAAAACAGCGTGATCTGGTTCAAAACGCGATCAAGAGTTCAAAGAAGCCTGGATTGTAGTGAGATTACGAGGGGCGGCTGAAGCGCTTCTTTCTTCTGGGGCGGATTGATTGGCGCTGCGTTAACCCCAGACGCGGGCGGTTGCGGAGTCAAAGAACGTGACCTCCAGAGGCCTTCTTCGAGACCTTTGTCTGGGGAGCCGGAGTGACTTCGCAATGAGCGCCCTGTTTCCTGGGTTACCCGGGTCACCGAATATAGCGACAAAGAGCCTTTTGACGCCCCCCTTTTCTATTAGTCGATACCAGTGGTCATCGTTATCCCCCATTGCATGGCCATAGACGAATAAATTGCCCTTGATTTTCGCGAAACTACGATATCCGCGGCTTAGGTAGTTGCTGTGGAGAATCCGGCTCATCTTTTCTTCGCTCGTTCCTTCTGCAACGATCAGTGGGTATAAATTGGCAGCTAATGCCGCACGTATTTGGTCGATGAGCGCAATTCCGGTGTTACTCCACGTGTACTTCTGCAATTCGGCGCCTGCGTCATAGAGATGAAGGGCGCCGTGCAGGTAGAAAATGTTTTGACTGTCCGTTTTCTCCACGTCCCAAGTCACATGATCAGCATCGCCTTCGTCCGGCGTTCTGAAGCCGTCGTCTGATGTAAGTTCCGGCTCTAGCTCCGCCTGCATGAGTGCCCAATATAGGAGAAGGTCGTAGTTCAGGGTGTAGATCAAATGGAAGTGCTGGAGGAAAGTCCTGCACGCTTCGTACTGTGCGATTGCAATGTCGCCTGGGCGTTCGGGATGATTTTGCGCGATGGCGGACGCGAGAACGTTGCGGATGCCGTCCGCGTCAGCGGAAAGGCGAGTCGGCATAGCGTCGTCACCTGGGGCGTAGAGGCGTACAAGCGCTTGCGCCGTTCGCAAAGCCCGTATCACGATCTCGAAGTCTGTGGTGCCGAGTGCATTGAATGAGTCGCGAGCAGTGGGTGGGAGTGCGCTGAAGTCTGCGCGTTGAAATAGCGCGTTGTAGGCGAATATGTCGTCTCTGCATGCCCTGCTGAATCCGTTCCCGAGGAGAACATGGGCGTTCCCTTCGGCTTGTGCGAGGCATTCGTCGAACGTTAGGAGGGCGACAGGCCCGATTGGGACTCCCATCGGAAACCTCGATAAGATATGGTGCGTGCGAACGTTTTAGATTTTCGTGTCTTTCGTGACCGTTGCGTCAATCTTTCTGTTACGTTGCATATATTCTAGATTACTAGATTCTTCTAAATTCTAGAAGAGCTAATATCGATTGAGAAGAAGGTGGTCAGGGTAAACCTTGTGAGTAGGGCGGGATGATAGCGAATGATTCCGTGCGGGGCGAAGAGGCGGCCCCTTCGAAAGACCAAGGCTGACACATGCGCGCAGGGGTGTTGCAGGCGCAGCCTTCACGCCCTAGGCGCGCGCAAGAGGGAGGGCGGCGAGAGGTGTCGTTTGGTGAACCAACGGCAAACCTTATGAGTAGGGCGGGATGATAGCGAGTGATTCCGTGCGGGGGCTGAGTGCGCGCCCCCTTCGGGAAGAAAGACGTGCCTGGTGCGGCTAGTCCAGTGAGCGTATGGGTTGAGAGTTAATTCGACAGCAAGACAAAGCGGCGTCGAGTTCCGGTAACGGGAATCCGCGAAGCGGACCGCCGCCCCGACAAAGAGCGTCGGGACGCACAAACCGCGCACTCCACGAAAAGCGAACAGCAGATTCCCCGCCCGAGGCGGGCAAGCTCACCGCCGTACGCCAAGGGCAGGCGTCCGGGTTCGGGATGACAACGTAAAGTCAGAAACGAAAAGCGAACCGCAGATCCCTCACACCGTTCGCAAAGGACGCGAACGGGTTCGGGATGACAGCGTAAAGCCAGAAACGAAAAGCGAACCGCAGATCCCTCACACCGTTCGCAGAGAAGGCGAACGGGTTCGGGATGACAACATAAGGCCAGAAACGAAAAGCGAACAGCGAACAACGAACAACGAACAGCAGATTCCTCGTCGCTGCGCTCCTCGGAATGACCACGTAGGATGTGAGGCGGAGGCGCGCGCGAGCGAAAGCGGCCGACCGGACAGGGCAGGGCGGGCAATCCCACCAAAACGCGGATTCGGATACAGAGATTCGGATGGCTGAAAGTAATCCGGCGAACTGGTCGAAAGCTAGGGCTTGAGATCGGGGGAGAGGGGGTCGCCCCAGATGTAATGAGCGAACCAGGACCAATTTTCTTCGGTGACCTGGCGAAGCTGCTTGGGCTTGGTGATGGGATGGCCGAAGCCGTCAAAGAGAATGAACTTCGCGGGGACGCCTTGGTCCTTGAGGCCGCGATAAAGCTCCCAGGAATCGGGGACGGGGACGCGGGCGTCTTTGCTGCCTTGCTGGATGAGAGTGGGCGTGTGGGCGTGAGTGATGTACGTGATCGGGGAAGTCTTCTTATAGATTTCGGGATCGGCCCAGGGAGTGGCGTGGAGATACTGACGCGTGAAGGGCGTGATGTCGGTGTTGACGTAGTAAGTCATCCAGTCGGAGATGCCGGCGCCGGCGGAGACGGCGCAGAAGCGGTCGCTGAAGGTGGTGATGAACATGGAGATGTAGCCGCCTTCGCTCCAGCCCATGGAAGCAACTTTCGCGGGATCGACGGAGCCTTTGGCGATGAGATAGTCCACGCCGGAGATGACGTCGGCATAATCGCCGACGCCGAGATTGCGGACGTTGAGGGCGCGGAATTTGGCGCCGTAGCCGGCGGAGCCGCGATAATTCGGTTCGAGGATGAGAGCGCCGCGGGCGGCGAAAAGTTCGAGAGGATAGTAGCGATCGGGGGAGCGAAGGGCGCGGCTGGTTCCCGTCGGGCCGCCGTGAATGGAGACGAAGAGAGGATATTTCTTGGCGGGATCGAAATCGGCGGGCTTGATGAGTACGCCTTCGATGGGCGTGCCGTCGCCGGAGGTCCAATGGATGAGTTCGCGCGTGGCGAGGCGGAATTTCGCGTACTGCGCGGAGACGTCGGAGAGTTTGTGGGGAATGAAGGAGGGGAGCTGGGAGATGTAAACTTCGATGAAGGCGTTGTCGGGAGCGCCGGTGAAAGCCATTTCACTGAAATCCTTCGAGAATGTGAAGTCGCCGAAGAGTTCATTTTGCGGAGTGAGGCGGTAGACCGTCTGAGACTGCGGATCGAGGCGGAAGAGGCAATTATAGGTGCGCTGCGAGGCTTCGAAATAAATACCGCTGGAGGACCAGGCGAGGACGTTGGGATCTTCATCGAAATCGCGCGAGAGAATTTTCGGCATGCCGCCCGCGGCGGGAACGACGGCGATGAGCCCGTTGGAGTAATAGAAATAGGGGTCGCCGTCGGCGGTGGTGTAGGCGATTTGCGAACCATCAGGAGACCAGAAAGGATTGCGGTTGGGGCCAGGGCCGTCGATGAGTTTGTTGACGGAATTGCCGGAGACGGAGGCGATGTATATGTCGGAGGTGCCTTCATCGGCGAGCGCGGGATCGCGCGTGGCATCGAAGGCGATTTTCGTGCCGTTGGGAGACCAGCGGAATGAGCCGACGGTGAATTGATCGCCGGAAGTGAGGCGCTCGGGCTTGGGCGGCGCGAGATCGTACGATCCCGGGAAATTGATGAGCCAGAGATGCGTCATGGTGTAGTCAGCGTCGATGATGTGGAAGTCGCCGTATTTTTTCACGCGGGCCTTGTGAGCGTCGGATTCGGGATCTTCGGACGTGAAGGCGATGCGCTTGGAATCGGGCGACCAGGCGTAATCGTTGACGCCGGTGTCGACGCTGGTGAGCTGGCGGGCTTCGCCGCCCGCGGCAGAAATGATGTAGAGCTGCGTGGTGTCGGCTTTCGTGTCGGATATGTCTGCGGCGCGATCGGAGGTGAAGGCGAGCCAGCGGCCGTCCGGAGACCATTGCGGATTGGAGGAGGATTTCTTGCCTTGCGTGAGCTGGTACGTCTGGCCGGTGGCGATGACGGCGATCCAGATTTGGCGCACAAAGGCGTTGGCGTCCCAGTCGGTGGACGTCTCGACGTAGGCGACGAGGCGGCCGTCAGGAGAAATCTGCGAATTGGAGACGGATTTCATGGAGAGAGCTTGCTCGATGCTGGGGACAGTCGTGGGGACGGAGGAGTTTTGCGCCGCGGCGGCGGGGGCAAGCGAAATGATTGCCGAGAAGAATAGAGACGTGACGGCGAAGAGTGAAAGCGGCTTACGCATGATTGCCTCCGAAATTCGACGCTTGAACGCTGAACGGCCGGGCTAGACGGGGGATGATACAGCAAAGCGTTTGAAAGGCAGAGCGATTTTCGAAATTGTGAAACGCGGCGCGGGTATACTACGCAGCTTCGCAGGCGAAGTGGAGAGGGTGTCTTATGAAACGGCACGGCACGGCGAAAAAATTTCGGCTTCTGAACAGGACATTCATGATCGGCGCGCTGGCGGCAATTGTGGCGGTGGCCGGTACGACGGCGAAGGGGCAGGGGACGGAGCTGGATTTGATCCCGCAGCCGAGAGAGGTGAAGCAGGCGGGCGGGGCGGCGTTCCTGGTTACGCAGAAGACGAAGATCGTCGTCGAGAAGGATTTTGGAGCGGATTTCGAGGGCGGGAAGATGCTCGCGGACGAAATCGAAGGATGGACGGGATGGAAGCTGAAGATTTCAGAAGCGAGCGGAATGCCCGGAGGCTCGGAATTCATTTATATCGGGGACGCCGCCGGAGACAGCAAGCTGCGTGGTGCGCTGGCGTCGCAGGGGCTTTCGATGCCACAAGGATTCGACGAGCAGGGATACGCGATTGCGGCGGACAATCATCGGATTCTTGTCGGCGGGGCGAGTGCGCAAGGCGCGTTCTATGGCGTGCAGACGCTGAGGCAACTTTTGAGGCCCGCGAGCGGGTGGCGCAACAGGGGCCAATTCGTGGGAGCGCTTGAATGTCCGGCAGTCGAGATACGAGACTGGCCGGCGATGAAGTGGCGCGGAGTACACGTGGATTTGAGCCGAGGGCCGATCCTTTCGCTTGATTTCATGAGGGAGCAGATACGGACGCTCGCGGCATACAAGATCAACATGTATGCGCTGTATATGGAAGACGTCTTCGCGCTGCCGGGCGAGCCGATTGCGACGCCGCAGCGCGGGGCGCTCACGCCGGAGGAGATGAAGGACCTGGTCGCGTTCGCGAACCAGTATTACGTGACGATTGTGCCGGAGCTGGAAACGTTCGGGCATCTTCATAACGTGCTGCGGTACGACATGTACAGCCAACTGGCGGAGATTCCTCACGGCGCGGTGCTGACGCCGACGCAAACCGGAACGTACGACTTTCTCGGAAAAATGATTGCGGACATCGCGCCTTCGTTTCCCGGGCCGTTCTTTCACATTGGCGCCGACGAAACGTTCCAGCTTGGCGAGGGGCAGACGAAACAGCTGATCGCGGAAAAAGGAGAAGGGCAAGTCTATCTGGACCACATCGCGAAGCTGGACGAGATGCTGAAGCCTTATCACAAGCAGGTCCTGTTTTGGGCGGACATCGCGGAGCACTTTCCGCAACTCCTGCCGACGCTACCGAAGGATTTGATCGCGGTTGTTTGGGAATATTCGCCGCAGCCGGATTACGAGAAGCGGCTGGCGCCATTCAAAAACGCGAGCTTGCCGATTTTCGTTTCGCCCGGAGTGAGCGACTGGAACCAGATTTATCCGGACTTCAACGCGGCGTATCAGAACATCCGCAACCTGACGCGGGACGGGCAGAAGTACGGCGCGCTCGGAATGCTGAACACGGAGTGGAACGATTACGGCGAGCGGCTATCGGGGCTGCTGTGGCCCGGGTTCGTCTATGGCGCGGCGTGCGCGTGGCAGCCGGGAGAATCTTCGACTGAGAAATTCAAGGAGAGCTACGACTGGGCGTTTTACCGCCACGCGGACCATGCGTTCATGGTCGCGCTCGACAAGCTGGCAGCGACGAACACGCTGCTCGGCGGGATGAAGCTGGGCGCCGCGGATGATTCTTATTTCTGGGAGGACATGTTTTCGCGCGCGGGCGCGAATGACGCGGAGATGGCGGCGCCCGTGGCGCACGAAATGCGCGTGGACGCGGAGCAGGCGTGGGCCTCTCTCGCGGAAAATCGCGCGAAGGCGCGGCTCCATGCGGATTCGCTGGACGATTTGATTTTCGCGGCGCGGCGGCTCGACGGGCTCGGGATGAAATTCGAATACACGCAAGAGATGAACGAACTTTATTGGAATGCGTATTCGAATATGACGGACCGCTCGAG
Organism: Candidatus Acidiferrales bacterium; assembly: GCA_035280405.1. Taxonomy (GTDB): domain Bacteria; phylum Acidobacteriota; class Terriglobia; order Acidiferrales; family UBA7541; genus DAHUXN01. The sequence goes on from DATEFX010000029.1 coordinate 11,270, forward strand.
CGTGACGCGCGACCTTCAGCGCATTAGCTCGACGAACGGCCGGTTGCAGGATTTGCGCGAAATGACCACCGAATTGCGCGCGGCATACGAGGCGCGCTGGCGCGCGGAGAACCGCGATTTCTGGCTCGGAAACGTTATGGTGCGATACGAAGTGCTCGCGGCGGCGATGCAGTCGAAAATTCAGGAGATTGACGCGATTGAACAGGATTTTTCGCGCGGAGGAGTGTTGCCGCCGCCGGAAAGCGAAGGATTTTATTGGAGGCCAGCAACGGGCGGAGCACCGGCGCATTAGAGTTTCGAACGCAAGAAGTCGCGGAGGACGAGAGCGCCGCTGTGTTCTGTGTCGTGAGTCGAGTAGAGGAGAGTGACATTGCCGCGGCGAGCGGCTTCGAGGAGTGGCCTGTACGCTGCTGGATTTGCATGCAGTTCCGCGAGATAGCGCTTGCGAAATTCGGGCCAACGTTCGATTTTGTGGCCATACCAGATGCGCAACTTCTGGCTGGGAGCGACGTCTTTGAGCCACGCGTCGAGATGAAGCGATTCTTTCTTGACGCCGCGAGGCCAGAGGCGCTCAACGAGGAAGCGGGAGCCGGATTTGGTTTTCGGGAAATCGTAAACGCGGACGAGATCAATCATAGGTGTACCTGCTTTGGCAGACTCCTTGGTAGTGGTTCAGTGTGAATTTTGACTCCTTATGTCACTATCAGGAAAATTCAAACTGACCCACTACGGCTTTCTCGGCCAGGTCAAGCGAGAGGCCGGATAGAGGATACGCGTGCCGCGAACGCGCGCAAAGGGCGTGAGTTTGTGCGGATTGGCGCGCGTACGCGTCATGATGTGCGCGACGGGATGGCCGCGAACAACGAGCGCATCGGCGAGAAGCGAGCGATGGCAGCGCCAAGGGACGGCTTCGGCGCACATCAGAGCGCAGCGCTTCGTCCGCGCGAGGGATTCGACGCGCTTGAGGCCGGCGGCGAATTCGGGCGTTTGCATGTAGTCCGCGAAGCCGCGGAAACTGGCGTTGTGCCAACCGGTGTTCGGCGAATCGGCGCGGGCGTGGCGCAGCCCGCCGAGCTTTTTCAGATGCGTATAGGCGATTCGCGCGGCGCGCAGGGATTTCGCGAGGGCGTCGCAATTGAATTGGGGATTGTGGCGCGAGCGCGGAATGGTGCGGACGTCGATGACGCGGGCGATGCCGTGAGCCTTGAGCAGGGGAATAAAATCGGCGATCGAGCGGTTGGAATGGCCGACGGTAAGGATTACGGGAAGTTGAGGTTTGCGACGCTTCATCGATGCAATTGGAACGGAACTCGGACAATGGGTCAGTTTGAATTTTGACTCCTTTCCCCCAGGCTCGACTGGCCGTCGACCTGGGAGGCCCCTTTTTGTGTCACGATCAAGAAAATTCAAACTGACCAACTACCAAGAATCGAGTATCGTTGCCACTTTGACCCGCGCAACATTGATTGTCCGAGTCCTTTTGACCATTTGCTATCATCTATCGTTTTAGCAGGGGATTCAATTCCTGCGGGAGCGGGTCAGCTTGAATTTTGACTTATTGTGTCACGATCGAGAAAAATCAAACTGACCCACGACCAATCGCGCGGGGAGGAGGCGAAAGAGCGTGAGCACATATCCGGTGAAGCTGAAGGCGCGAAAGGAAATCGCGCAAGGGACGATGGGATTCTGGATGGAGCGGCCCGGAGGTTTCGAGTTCAAACCGGGACAGGCGATGGAAGTGAAGCTGATCGATCCTCCGGAGACGGACAGCGAAGGGAACGCGCGGGCGTTTTCGATCGCCAGCGCTCCGCATGAGCCGGACTTGCTGGTGGCGACGCGGATGCGCGACACGGCGATGAAGCGGTGCCTCGAGAAACTCGTGCCTGGAGCGACGGTGGAACTCGACGGGCCGTTCGGGGATTTGAAGCTGCACACGCGGGCGTCGAGGCCGGCGGTGTTTCTGGCGGGCGGAATCGGGATTACGCCGTTCCGCAGCATGGTGGTGGACGCGGCGAAAAATCATTTGCCGCACAAAATCTGGCTGATCTATTCGAACCGGAGGCCGGAGGACGCGGCGTTCCTGGAAGATTTGCAGCGCGCCGAGAAAGAGAATCCGAATTTCAAGCTCGTGACGACGATGACGGAGATGGAGAAGGCGTCGCAGCCATGGGCCGGGAAGCGCGGATTCGTCGACAAGAAGATGATCGAGGACGCCGTGGGCGACATGGCGGCGCCGATTTTTTACATGGCCGGACCTCCGGGAATGCTGAACGCGATGCACAAATTGCTGCTCGAAGCGGGCGTGAACGAGGATGACATCCGCGCGGAGGAGTTTGCGGGGTACTGACAGAGCAAATGGAGGCAACAAGACGCGCCCTTGGTGTTTCACTTCACGCCGGGCGCAAGGGGCTCAGCGGCGGGAAGGCCCCGACCAAGAACATCGGGGTAAACGCCGCGGCCCGCCACGGCGGGCAGGCGTCGAATTCCGGTGGAGCAAAGAACGCTCCGCCGGAATCCGCGGAGCGGACCGCCGCACTCCACAAAAGCGACCGCGGCGGACTCCCCTCGACTCTTCTCAGGGCGAGCAGGGTGAGGATGTAATGGAAATGGAAAGACGATGACGAAAGTGACGGCGATATTTTCGGATCTGGGCGGCGTGATCCTGTCGAACGGATGGGACCGCGCGGCGCGCCGCGAGGCGGCGGCAAAGTTTCACCTCGACTGGGAAGAATTTGAAGACCGTCATGAGCTGATGCTGCACGCGTTCGAGACGGGACAGACGACGCTCGACGAATACCTGACGCGGACCGTGTTTTACCGCGAGAGGATGTTTTCGAAAGAGGAGTTTCTGAATTTCATCTATGCGCAATCGCGGCCGATGCCGGAGAGCCTCGAGGTGATGAGGCGGCTGGCGGGCGCCGGGAAGTACATGGTGGCGGCGCTGAACAACGAATCGAAGGAACTGAACGAATACCGCATCAAGCAGTTTCACCTGCGCGAATTCTTTGAGGCGTTCCTGAGTTCGTGTTATCTGGGCGTGCGGAAGCCGGACGAGGCGATTTACCGGCTGGCGTTGAGCATCACGCAGCGGACGCCGAGCGAATGCGTGTTTGTCGATGACCGTGGGCTGAATTTGGAATGCGCGAAGGAATTGGGGATGCATACGATTCAATTCCAGAATGCGACGCAGTTCGAGCAGGAGTTGAAACAGCTCGGCGTCGAGCTGGCGAGGGATTAGGGAGCAAAGAAAGAAGGCGGCATGGCGGCGGTGGCAACGACGGGCGAACCTCATATTTTCGTGATCCTTGGCGCGACGGGCGATTTGATGGGCCGGAAGATCATGCCGGCGCTGCATCAATTGATTACGCGCGGCGTCTTCGGCGCGGGGAGCATCATTCTGGGCGTCGGAGTGGAGACGAATTTCGACGACAAGAGTTTCCTGGCGCGATGCTTGAAGAATCTGGCCGACGACGGCGTGGCGCAAGGGGCGATCGCGGCGGTCGGATATGAGAAACGGATTTTCTATCAAACCATCGCAAAAGGGACGGAGTCGGACTACGCGGCGCTGCGGGCGAGAATCGAGAAGCTAGAAAAAGACAACGGGCTGCCCGGGAACAGGATTTTCTATCTCGCGCTGCCGCCGAAAGTCTTCCCGCTGGCGATCGCCGGACTGGGTAAAGCGGGGCTGAGCCGGAGCGCGGGATGGACGCGGCTGGTGATCGAAAAGCCGTTCGGGCGCGACCTGGCCTCCGCGCGGGACCTGAACAAAGTGGCGCACGAGAATTTCGACGAAGAGCAGATCTACCGCATCGATCACTATCTGGGAAAAGAAACTGTGCAGAACCTGATGGTCTTCCGGTTCGCGAATTCGCTCTTCGAGCCGCAGTGGAACCGCGACCGCATCGAGAGCGTGGAGATCACGGTGGCGGAATCGCTGGGCGTGGAGCACCGCGCGCTCTACTACGAGGGAGCAGGCGCGCTGCGAGACATGATCCAGAATCACCTGACGCAAGTGATGACGGTAGCGGCGATGGAAGCGCCGGCGGCATTCGAAGCGGAGCCGATACGGCATGAAAAATCGAAGGTGCTGCGTTCGGTGAGGCCGATCCGAGCAGGGGACGTCGTGTTCGGGCAATACGCGGCGGGGAAAATCGATGGCAATCCCGTTCCCGGTTATTTGCAGGAGCCGGGCATCGCGCCGAATTCGCGGACGGAGACTTTTGTCGCGCTGCGACTGCAGATCGACAACTGGCGATGGAACGGCGTGCCTTTTTTCCTGCGCACGGGGAAGCGGATGGCGACGCGCTCGAGCCAGATCGTCGTGACGTTCCGCAAGCCACCAGTGTCGTTTTTCGCGCCGTTTGACGGGAAACCGATCCGCGCGAATTCGCTGGTGATCACGATCCAGCCGGACGAGGGATTCGATTTGTACTTCGAAATCAAGTCGCCCGGGCAGGGCGTGCGCATCGAGACAAGCGATTTGCATTTCCGATACTCCGAAAAATTCCAGCCGTTGCCGGAGGCGTACGAAACGCTGCTGCTGGACGTGATTCTGGGCGACGCGACGCTTTTCGTGCGCGACGACTGGGTGGAAGCGTCGTGGGAACTGTATACGCCGCTGCTTGCGAACAAGCCGAAACTGGCGCCGTACGCCGCGGGAAGCTGGGGGCCGGCGGAGGCGGATGCGCTGATGAGCGATCTGGGACGCGGATGGACAAACTCCTAGGCGCGGAGGCGAGAGTCTTTCCGGATCTCGAAGCGCTGAGCCAGGCGGCGGCGGAAGAATCGGCGCACGAGGCGATCGAGGCGGCACAGGCGCGCGGGAGGTGCCTTGTTGCGCTTTCTGGCGGACATACGCCTTCGCGGATGTACGAGCTTTGGGCAGCGGACTATCGCGAAAAGATTCCCTGGGCGAAGATGCATTTTTTCTGGGGCGACGAGCGATTCGTCGCCGCGGACGAACCAAAAAGCAATTACCGGATGGCGCGACTTAGCTTGCTCGACCGCGTACCGGTGCCAGCGGAAAATATTCATCCTGTCCCGACGCGCGAAGCGAGCGCGGATGAGGCGGCGCAGGCTTATGAAAAGACGCTGCGCGGATTTTTCGGCGACGCGGGGCCGACGTTTGACATTTTGTTTCTCGGCATGGGCCGGGAAGGGCACACGGCGTCGCTATTTCCGAACTCGCCGGCGCTGGCGGAGCAAAAGCGCTGGGCCGTGGGCGTGCGCGCGCCGGCGGAGCCGCCGGTGCGGGTGAGCTTGACGTTTCCCGTGCTGAGGCGAGCGAGGCTGACATATTTTCTGGTCGCGGGGGCGGACAAGCGACCGATTATTGAAGTTTTGAAGAATGATCCGAATCGCGCCGCACGGGAATTGCCCGTGGCGATGCTAAGACCGGAAGGTGAGGCGATTTGGTTTTTGGACCGGACGGCGAACGTTTAAGGACAGGGCGCCGACAGACGGAATTGCGAACGAAAGACTTTCACCGCGGAAACGCAGAGCGCGCAGAGAAAACACAGAGAATAGCAAATGCGCACAGGCTGAGAGCCTGTGGCACTGCAGTCAGTCCGCGACCCACGAAAGCAGCGCGGAGGGAGAGGGGGCGCATCAAAGTAAGCGAATGCGGTGCGGCGTCGTGTATGCTGAGCGACGTCGAACGTGCCGCGCGACGCGAAATTCCCTCGATTTCCTCAGCGGGCGAATTCGCGGTTGGCGAAGGCGCGGCAATCGTGTTATACAGGTATGACACGCAGGATGCGCGACGATAACACTCCTAATTTCAGTTCTCCAATCGAGCGAGAACAGCCGTCTTCGTTGAGGCGAGAGTTGCGGACGTGGGCGCGCGACGTCGCGTTCGCGATGGCGCTGGCGCTGGTGATCATCGTGTTCCTCTACCAGCCGGTGAGGGTGGAGGGAACGAGCATGGCGCCGCTGCTGAGCGATCAGGAGCGCATCTTCATCAACAAATACGTGTACCGGTTCGAGCCGATCCATCGCGGAGACGTGGTGGTGTTCTGGTATCCGCTGGACCGGACGAAATCGTTCATCAAGCGAGTGGTGGGGCTGCCCGGGGAGACGCTGGAGATACGCGACGGCGAGCTCTACGTCAACGGGAAGCAGATTCACGAGGCGTACGTGCCACCGAGCTACTTCGACGATTCGAATTACGGGCCGATCAAGATTCCGGCGGACGACTATTTCGTGATGGGCGACCACCGGGACAGTTCCAACGATTCGCGAATCTTCGGGCCCGTGGCGCGGAAATATATTTACGGCCAGGCGGTGTTTGCGTACTGGCCGTTCGATCATTTCGGCGAAATCACGGTGCCGACGCTTTCATCGGCGGGAAGCGGAAAATGAATTTGCACGGAGGACAAGCTGAAGCAGTCGCACGGAACCAGCGCGGTCATCGCGCTCGAGGACGGAAGAGTATTTAGGGGCCGCGCGGCCGGCGCCCGTTGCCGCCGCGGCGGAGAAATAATTTTTAACACCAGTCTTACCGGCTACCAGGAAGTCTTCACCGATCCCAGTTACAGCGGCCAGATTGTCTGCCTGACGTATCCCCACATTGGAAATGTCGGCGCGAACGCGGAGGACGAGGAGTCCGCGCGACCGTACATCGAGGCGCTGGTGGTGCGCGATTTTTCGCAGATAGCGTCGAACTGGCGCGCGAGCGAGACGGCGCAAGCGTACCTGGAGCGGCACAAGATTCCCGTCGTCTGGGACATGGATACGCGGGCGCTCGTGCGGCACATTCGGCAGGCCGGAGCGCTGCGGGGAGTGGTCGCGACGGATGGAACAGACGCCGAGGCGCTGATGCGCGAGGCGCGCGAGTTGCCGACGATGGCGGGGCAGGAACTCGCCAGCCGCGTGAGTTGCGAAAAAGCATACGACTGGACGCGCGGGCCGGTGGAATTTGAGGCGCAGACGGCCGGCGGGGCGCGCACTGGTGCGGGGAAGCGATACAAAGTCGTCGCGTACGATTTCGGGATCAAGCAGAACATTTTGCGGCAGCTCGTCGAGCACGGATGCGACGTGAGCGTGGTGCCGGCCCGGACTTCGGCGGAAGACGTGATGGCGATGAAGCCGAATGGCATTTTCCTCTCGAACGGGCCGGGAGACCCAGAACCGATCACGTTTGCGGTCGAGAATATTCGCAAGCTCGTGGGGCGCGTGCCGATTTTCGGAATTTGCCTGGGGCATCAGTTGTGCGGGCTCGCGCTCGGCGGGCGGACGTACAAACTGAAATTCGGCCATCACGGCTCGAATCATCCGGTGAAAAATTTGCTGACGGGCAAAGTCGAGATCACGGCGCAGAATCACGGATTCGCCGTGGATCCGGAATCGCTGCCGTCGAGCGACGTCGAAATCACGCACGTGAACTTGAACGATCACACCAACGAAGGCATGAGGCATCGTTCGCTGCCGCTTTTCAGCGTGCAGTATCACCCGGAGGCGTCGCCCGGGCCACATGACGCGAGATATTTGTTTGAGCAGTTCGCGCGAATGATGGATGCGAGCCGTTGAGGATTAACTAAACGAAATGCCGAAGCGGACGGACATTAAGAAGATACTGATCATCGGCTCGGGGCCGATTGTGATTGGCCAGGCGTGCGAATTTGACTACTCGGGCACGCAGGCGTGCAAGGCATTGCGCGACGAAGGATACGAAGTGGTGCTCGTCAATTCGAATCCGGCGACGATCATGACGGACCCCGAGATCGCGCAGCGGACGTACATCGAGCCGCTGACGATGGAATATCTCGAGCCAATCATTGCTTGTGAAAAGCCTGATGCGCTACTGCCGACGGTCGGCGGACAGACGGGACTCAACACCGCTGTGGAGCTGGCCGAAAAAGGAATCCTCGAAAGATACGGCGTGAAGCTAATTGGCGCGTCGCTCGAGGCGATACGCATTGCCGAGGACCGGCTGCAATTCAAGGACGCGTGCCAGCGCGTGGGGCTCGAAGTGCCGGCATCGGCGGTGGTGAAGGACGTTGGCGAAGCGGTGAAGCTGGCAGCGCAGCTTGGATATCCCGTGGTGATACGGCCGTCGTTCACGCTGGGCGGCACGGGCGGCTCTGTCGCTTACAACCAGGAAGAATTCACCGACGCGATTGCGCGGGCGCTCGACCTGAGCCCGGTACACGAGGCCCTGATCGAGGAATCCGTGCTCGGATGGAAGGAATTTGAGCTCGAGGTGATGCGCGACCGGCTGGACAACTTCGTGGTGATCTGCTCGATTGAAAATTTTGATCCGATGGGAATTCATACGGGCGACTCGATCACGGTCGCGCCGTCGCAGACGCTGACGGACAAGGAATACCAGCGCATGCGCGACGCGGCGGCGCGCGTGATACGAGAAGTCGGCGTCGAGACGGGCGGATCGAACATTCAATTCGCGGTCGAGCCGGAGACGGGGCGGATGGTCGTGATCGAGATGAATCCGCGCGTGTCGCGCAGCTCGGCGCTGGCGAGCAAAGCGACCGGCTTCCCGATCGCGAAGATCGCGGCGAAGCTCGCCGTCGGTTTCACGCTCGACGAAATCCCGAACGACATCACGAAGAAAACGCCATCGTGCTTCGAGCCGACGATCGATTACGTGGTGGCGAAGATTCCAAAGTGGCAGTTCGAAAAATTCCCGGGCGCGGAGACCACGCTTTCGACGCAGATGAAATCCGTCGGTGAAGTCATGGCCATCGGACGGACTTTTGCCGAAGCGCTGGGGAAAGGGATCCGCTCGCTCGAACCGCACGCGCCGTGGCGAGCGCCCGCGGAAATCACGGACGCGATGCTGCGCGAAAAACTGCACGTCCCCGGACCGGACCGGATTCATTGGCTGTTCACCGCGCTGCGGCAAGGGATGGGCGCGGCGGACATCTGTACGCTGACGAAAATCGATCCATGGTTTTTGCGGCAGATGGAGCAAGCGGTGGCGATGGAAAAGGAATTGGAGGCCGAGAAGCCGGAGACGGTCTCCACCGGCGCGCTTGTGGAAGCGAAGCGCGCGGGGATGAGCGACGAACAGCTCGCGCGAATCTGGAACACGACGACGGCGGAGGTGCGCGAGGCGCGGATGAAGCGCGGCGTGAGGCCGGTGTTCAAGCGCGTGGACACGTGTGCCGCGGAGTTCGAATCGTTCACGCCGTACATGTATTCGACCTATGAAGAAGAGGACGAGGCGGCCGTAACGAGCAAGCCGAAGATCGTGATTTTGGGCAGCGGGCCGAACCGCATCGGACAGGGAATCGAGTTCGATTACTGCTGCTGCCACGCCGCGTTCGCGCTGAAGGAAGACGGCTACGAGACCGTGATGGTGAATTGCAATCCGGAGACGGTGTCGACGGACTACGACACTTCGGACCGCCTGTACTTCGAGCCGCTGACGCTCGAGGACGTGCTCAGCGTGATTGCGTGCGAGAAGCCGCGAGGCGTTATCGTGCAATTCGGCGGGCAGACGCCGCTGAATCTGGCACTCGATTTGAAACGCAACGGCGTGCCGATTATCGGGACGGCGCCGGAATCGATTGACCTCGCGGAAGACCGGCGACGATTCGGGCGGCTGCTCGACGAGCTGAAAATTCCGCAGCCCAAAAACGGCACGGCGCTGACGCCGCAGGAAGCGGCGCGCGTCGCGGGCGAAATCGGATTGCCGGTGCTCGTGCGGCCCAGCTACGTGCTCGGCGGGCGCGCGATGGTGATTGCGTACGACATGAAAACCGTGGAGGACTGCGCGGCGCAGGCGGTGCGCATGAACGCGGGCGCCGACGGCGAGCGGCCGATCCTCGTGGACCAGTTCCTCGAAGACGCGACGGAAGTGGACGTCGACGCGCTGGCGGACGGCACGGACGTGGTGATCGCGGGAATCATGGAGCACATCGAAGAAGCGGGGATCCATTCGGGAGATTCGTCGTGCGTGCTGCCTTCGGTGACGCTGAAGCCGGAGGTGCTCGCGCGGATACGCGATTACACTGCGCGACTGGCGAAGGCGCTGAACGTCATTGGCCTGATGAATGTGCAATACGCGATACAGCGCGACACCGTGTACGTGCTCGAAGTGAATCCGCGGGCGTCGCGAACTGTGCCGTACGTGTCGAAGGCGACGGGCGTGCCGCTGGCGAAAGTGGCGGCGCGGCTGATGACGGGCAAGAATCTGCGCGAGATGAAGCTGCCGCTCGCCGAATTCAACGGCATTTTGGAAATTCGAAGCCGAGAATATTTTTCGGTCAAGTCGCCGGTGTTTCCGTTCAGCAAGTTCCGCGGAGTGGATACGATCCTCGGCCCGGAGATGCGCTCGACGGGCGAAGTGATGGGGATTTCGCGGAATTTCGGGCTGGCGTTCGCGAAGGCGCAGGACGCCGCGGGGCAGCGGCTGCCGCGCAGCGGGACCGTGTTCCTCAGCGTAAATGACCATGACAAACGCCACCTGATCGCGCTGGCGCGTGATCTGACCGCCGCGGGATTGAAGTTGATTGCGACGCGCGGCTCGGCGGCGGCGATTGCAGCGGCGGGAATGGAAGTGGAGGCCGTCTACAAAGTGAACGAGGGGCGGCCGAACATCGTGGACCTGATCAAGACCGGAAAAGTGAACCTGATCATCAACACGCCGCTCGGCAGGGAATCGTTCTACGACGAAAAATCCATCCGCCGCGCCGCCGTGCGTTACATGCTGCCTTGCATAACGACCATTTCCGCGGCCACGGCCGCCGCGCGCGGCATTCGGGCGATGAGCGAGGAGTCCGGAGAAGTCGCGGCGCTGCAGGATTTGCACGCGAACGGCGCGACAAAATGCGCAGGCTGCTCGTCGAACGATTGAAGGCGTGAATCCGGGCGCGAGAATCTGGTAGAATCCGACAGATGAAACTGCAGGGCGTTTTTCCTCCTCTCACAACTCCATTCGCGGCAGATGGCGAGATCGATCTGGCCGCGCTGAAGCACAACATCGCGCGTTACAACAAGACGAAGCTCGCGGGCTACGTGATGAACGGCTCGACGAGCGAATCTGTGTTGCTGACGTGGGACGAGATTGACCGGCTATGGGGCGCGGCGCGGGAGCACGCGGCACCGGGGAAAATCTTGATCGCGGGGAGCGGCGCGGAATCAACGCTTGAGACCATCCGGCACACGAAGCGCGCGGCAGAACTGGGATTTGACGCGGCGCTGGTGCGCACGCCGAGCTATTACAAGCCGTTCATGACATTCGAGGCGGAGGCGACGCATTTCACGCGCGTCGCGGACGCGTCGCCGATTCCGGTGCTGATTTACTCCGTGCCTGTGTTCACGAATTACACGGTGGAAGCGCCGCTCGTGGCGCGGCTTGCGTCGCACAAGAACATCGTGGGCATCAAGGACAGCTCCGGGAACGTGCAACGGATGGCGGACATCGTCCACACGACGCACATGAATTTCAATACGCTGACCGGTTCGGCGATGACGCTACAGGAGGCGATCGAGGCCGGCGCTTGCGGCGCGATTCTGGCCGTGTCGTGCGCGTTTCCGGACTCGTGCGTCGAATTTTACGAGGCCGTGCGCGAGGGCAACAAGGAGCGCGCACAACAGCTCAAGAAGCAGATTATTGGCCCGGCGGCGAGCTTGGGGTCGAAATACGGCATCGCCGGAATCAAATTCGCTATGGACCGGCTCGGCTATGAAGGCGGAGCGCCGCGGAGCCCGCTGCTACCATTGAGCGAAGCGGCGAAGCTGGAGATCGATGGCCTGCTTGCCGGAGCGACAACATCAGCGGCGGCGGACTAATGAATTTCCGCGGCCGTTTTCACCTCTCCGAAATCAAACCTGACCGACCGAGCGCCGGATTGCTGCGACCTTGGGTCGCGTGTATCATCTGATGCTGCATGGAGTGCCACTGTATCCCCAATCGAGAAATTCCCCACACGACGCGCTTATTTTCCGCATTCAGCGACGAATTTTCCAAGGTAGCTGAATTTTACGCGCACACTCCGGATGAGGCGGGCGTGCGCGCCGCGGCGAAGAAAGTGCGGCTCGACGCGGCCATTCGAAGTGGCGTGGCGAACGTGCTCCGCGAGCAGAACCGCCAATTCGGCGGCGGAGAGGCGGTGGCGCGGAATATCGGGCGGTTGGCGGAAGGCGCGGCCGCAATCGTCACGGGGCAGCAGGTGGGGCTTTTTGGCGGACCGGCGTACAGCATCTACAAGGCGCTGAGCGCGATTGCGTGGGCCACAAAGCTGACTCGCGCCGGCGTCGAGGCGGTTCCGGTTTTCTGGCTGGCGACGGAGGACCACGACCTCGCGGAAGTGAACCACGTCTTCGTTCACGGCAAGCAGGGACTGGCGAAAATCGAATTGTCGCAAGCGGATGAATTCACGGGACGGAGCGTCGGGCGGATTCCGCTGGGAATCATGGCCGTGGCCGCGGCGGAGCACGCGGCACAGTTGCTCGAAGGCCCGGCATCGAAGGAAATCGCAGAGGCACTTTCGCTCTCCTATCGCGCGCAGGAAACGTATGGCGGCGCGTTCGCGAAACTGTTTGCGCGGCTGTTCGGCAACAAGGGACTCATTCTGCTCGACCCGCTCGACAGGCGGCTACACGAGCTGGCGCGGCCCATTTATCGCCGCGCGGCGGAAGAATCGGAGACGCTCGCGGAGGAATTGCTCGCGCGCGGGAAATTGCTCGACCGGCGCGGATATCACGCACAGGTGAAGGTCACTTCACAGAGCACGCTGCTGTTTCTCGACGCCGAGGGCAAGCGGCAAGCCGTCCGGCGGCGAAATGGCGGCTTCCTGGCGGGCGAGAAAAAACTGAGCGCGGCGGAGCTGCTTGGCCAAATCGAGCGGCATCAGGAAAACTTTTCGGCGAGCGTCCTGCTGCGGCCAATTGTGCAGGATTCGCTGCTGCCGACCGCCGCCTACATCGGCGGGCCGGCGGAAGTCGCTTATATGGCGCAGGCGCAGATCGTTTACGAGCGAATTCTGGGGCGAATGCCGGCGATACTGCCTCGGCCGAGTTTCACGCTCGTCGAGCCCGAGACGGCGCGGCTGCTCAAGAAATATGGACTGGAATTTGGCGACATACTTCGCGGGAGGCAGCACGTACGCCGCCAAATGGAACGCGAATACCTGCCGCGGGGACTTGCGACGCGGTTCTCGCGCGACGACAAAGCGCTGCGAAAAATCCTGAAAGGCTACGCGAAGCCGCTTGGGACGCTCGACAAAACGCTCGTCGGCGCGCTGGGTACTGCCGAGCGGAAGATGATGTGCCAGTTCGAAAAACTGCGCGAGAAGGCGGGCCGGGCGCAGAATTTTCGCACCGGCGTCCTCGACCGGCACGAGGAGCAAATCATGAACTCGCTCCTGCCGCACCACGATTTGCAGGAGCGGACGCTGAGTCTGCTGCCCATTCTCGCGAGGCAAGGCGAGGAATTGTTCGAGAAGCTTTTGACCATGATGAGCAAGCCTTGCGCGGGGCACCACGTCGTGTTCGTCTAGCTCGGAACAATCCCATAACGCAGCGACGTGATAAAATTTCATCTGACTCTGCGGCAACAGAGTGGAGGAAGCGGCTATGAAAATATCTCCCGGAAAGCTCAAGGGACTGGAGTCGGTGTCGAATTCGGCCGGCGTAATTGCGGCCGCGGCGATGGACCAACGTGGCTCGCTAAAGAAAGCCATCGCGAAAGAAAGAGGTGTGGACCCGCACGCCGTCACGCCGCAGATGCTGACGGAATTCAAGCAGGCGGTAGTGCGCGTGCTGACGCCGCACGCGAGCGCGATTCTGCTCGATCCGGAATACGGAATCCCCGCGGCGGCATGGAAGGCGGCGAGCGCGGGCCTGCTGCTGGCTTACGAAAACAGCGGCTACGACAACACGAGGCCCGGACGCTTGCCGGACCTGCTCGACCAATGGTCGGTGCACCGGTTGAAGGCCGCGGGCGCGAACTGCATCAAGATATTGCTGTATTACACGCCAAACGATCCGCAGCAAATCAATGACATCAAGCACGCGTGGATCGAGCGCGTGGGCGCGGAATGCGCGGGAGAGGACATTCCGTTTTTCGCCGAATTCGTCGGATATCAGGAGGGCACGGACGAGAAGGGAATCGAATTCGCGCGAAAGAAGCCTGACGTTGTAATCCGCACGATGGAGGAATTCTCCAAACCGCAGTATCAGATTGACGTGCTCAAAGTGGAAGTGCCCGTGAACATGGATTTCGTCGGCGGAACGAAATCGCTGAAGGGCGAGGCAGTGTATACGAAAGAGCAGGCGATTCAATTCTTCCAGCGCGCCGCAGCCGTGGCGAAGAAGCCATTTATTTATTTGTCCGCTGGCGTGACCAACGAGACGTTCATCGAAACGCTGGCGCTGGCCGCGGAGGCGGACGTGAATTTCGCAGGCGTGCTCTGCGGACGCGCCACGTGGAAGGACGGCGTGCCGGTGTACGCGAAGCAGGGGTTAAGCGCGTTTCAGGACTGGCTGTCGAATCAGGGCGTAAAAAACATCGAGAACGTGAACAAGGCGCTGCGCGCGGCCAAGCCGTGGTATTCGATGTATGGCGTAGCGGCATCGGCGGAACTCGCTTGAGCGCGATTTTCAATGAACTAGCGCGCAGACAATGAAAGATACAGCTACCTCTCCGACTTCGGCCGCCGAATCGCGCGCGTTGACGCGCACGCTGGAGATTCGCACTTCGCGGCGCACGGAGCTGAAAAACATCACCGCGGAGGTCGCGCGATTCCTCGCTGAGTCCGGCTGCAAAAGCGGTGTTTGCCACGTTTACGTGCCGCACACAACCGCGGGCGTGATCGTCAAC
>DATEFX010000030.1:0-18427 GCA_035280405.1 Candidatus Acidiferrales bacterium
TTCCGTTGGCGACAGCCACTTCAATTTGCCGCAGCAGCGTCACGATCTGCTCCGGCTTGTACCTCATCATGGGCATGACCGGTTTTCCTCCAAGTGAATTCTCTCTCACTTCACCTGGTACAAAAATCCCCGGTCAGGTCAGGGACGCACAAACCGCGCGCTCCCAAGAATAGCGAACCACGGCAGCGGCTATTCGTATTCGGCGAGGGTGCGGGCCATGTCGCGGAGGCGGGCGTCGGCGCGAGCGAAGATGGAGCCTTCGGGGAATTTGCCGTCGGCGGCGCGTTTGCCGGCGGGCGTGCCGGTGAGGATTTCGATGCCTTCGGCGACGGTGGCGACGGGATAGATGTGGAACTCGCCCTTGTGGACGGATTCGATGACGTGGTCGCGAAGCATCAGGTCCTCGACGTTTTCGACGGGGATGAGGACGCCCTGCTTGCCCGTGAAGCCCTTGACGCGGCAGACGTCGAAGAAGCCCTCGATTTTTTCATTGACGCCGCCGATGGGCTGGATGTCGCCCTGCTGATTGACGGAGCCGGTGACGGCGAGGTCCTGGCGAATGGGTGCTTCGGCAAGCGCGGAGAGGAGCGCGTAGATTTCGGTGGAGCTGGCGCTGTCGCCGTCCACGCCGGAATAGGACTGCTCGAAGCAGACGCTGGCGGAGAGTGAAAGGGGCTTGTCCTGGGCGAAGGTGCGGCGTAAAAAGCCGGCGATGATTTGCACGCCTTTGTCGTGGAAGCGGCCGCTGAGATTGGCTTCGCGCTCGACGTTGATGAGGCCGGCCTTGCCGAGCGCGGTGGACGCCGTGATGCGCACGGGCTTGCCGAAGGCGTAGCCGCCAAGCTCGAGGACGCTCAAGCCGTTGAGCTGGCCGACGCGCTCGCCGGTGACGTCGATGAGCAGGACGCCCTGCTCGATCATCTCGCGGATTTTGGTTTCGGTGAGATTGTGGCGCTCGATCTTCGCGTCGAGCGACTGCTTGATGTGCGCGGCGGTGACAAGGCCTTTCTTCTCCTGCTGAGCGAGGTAGCTGGATTCGCGGGCGACGTCGGCGATATCGAAAAAGCGCGCGGTGACTTTGCCGCGGCGGCCGGCGGCGCGGACGCCGTGCTCCATGAGGAGCGCGATGGCATCGCGATTGAAGGGCAGAAGGCCTTCGTCGTCACAGAGCTTGTGCAAGCGTCCGCAGTAATGCTTGATGACCTCGGGGCCCCACTTCATCTCTTCGTCGAATTCGACGCGGATTTTAAAGATTTTGCGGAAGTCGTCCTCGTAGTTGTAGAGGAGCTCGTACATTTCGCGGTCGCCGATGAGGACGATTTTGACGCGGACGTCGATGGGCTCGGGCTTCATGGCGGCGGTGCTGAAGGGGAAGAAGACGTCGACGGGCTGGATTTCGAGCTTGCCGTGATTGAGTGTGCGCTTCAGCGTGCGCCAGACGCCGGGCTCGGTGAGCGTGTCGAGCGCGTACATGATGAGATAGCCGCCGTCGGCGCGAAGGAGCGAGCCGCCGCGAAGATCCATGAAGTCAGAGCTCCAGCCGCCACGGGCGTCGTAGCTGCGATGAATCGTGCCGAAGAGATTCGCGTAGGTGGGGACAGTCTCGAAGATGACGGGAGATTTTTCCTGCTCGTCGTGAGCGAGGATGACGTTGACGCCGTAAACGCGGAAGGGATCGCGGTCGGAGCGTTCGGAGCGCGGGCTGACGCCGCCCTCTGAAGGCGGCTGCTCCTCATCGGATTCGTGCTCCTTGAAAGGCTCGAGATTGTCGAGGATGTGGTGGCGGACTTCCTCGAGATATTCGGAGACATGCGCGTCGGGATATTTCTCCTTGAGTTCCTCGATGACGCCGTCGACGAGGACAGAAGCGGCTTCCTGTTCGAGATAGCTCATTTCGCTGGCGAGTTCGCGGGAGAGCGAGAGAGTCTTGCGGTAAACGACCGTGAATTCCTGGCGGAACTGATCGTATTTGCGCTCAAGATCCTCGGCGGCACCGGTTTCAATTTTGCCTTCCTGGACCATCTTGGGGATTTCCTCGATGGGGACCATCTGGCCCTCGAGGACGGGGAAAATTTCGGGGAGCGCGACGGCGCCGACTTGCATGCGGCCGAGGGCGAACTGGTCGCGCGCGATGCGGCGCGTGAAATCGTCCATCAATTCTTTTTCGCGCAGCGTGTAGCGGTCCACGATGCGGGATTTCTGGCGCTGAAAGGGCTCGCCTTCGAAAACCTGGGGAATGCGCCGGCGGAGGAAGTCGATGCCCGATTCCATTTCCTTGCGGAAGGAATTGGCCTGGCCCGGAGGAAGCGTGAGAAGGCGAGGACGGTCTGCGTTTTTGAAATTGTTGACGTAGCAGCGGTCGGGCGAGAGATGCGTCTTGGGGCCCATGCCTTCGATCATGCGAACAATCATGCCGCCGCGGCTGGTGCCGGAAAGGCCGCAGACGAATGCGTTGTAACCCTGCGCCGTCATTTCGACGCCCATGCGCAAGGCGCGGAGGGCGCGTTCCTGGCCGATTTCGCCGCCGATGGCGGGCGCTTCGTCGGAGCGGATGTAGGGGACGGACGACGGGTCGCAGCGCCAGCGGAGCTTCTCCGGCGGGAGTTCTTTCGGAGATGGAGCCTTGTGAGCCATAAAGTTTCTCGAAGCGGCGCTTACTCTAACACGCTCGCGCGGTGCTTCCCAACAGGGCTGAGTCAAGATGTGCTTCGATGCGAATGCGCCGGCGGCTCGGCGTAAAGGTCGAGGACGCTCACGGCGGTGGCGACCACGATCGGCCCAAGTATGATGCCGAGAATGCCGAATACGGCGATGCCGCCGAGGACGCTGATGAAGACGACCAGGCCGCTGAGGCGCGCGCGGCCACTCAAGAACATGGGCCGAAGAACATTGTCGACGATGCCCGCGAGAATGAGCGCGATGACGAGAAAAACGGCGCTGCCCCAGTGGCGACGCGCGAGAAGCGCGATGATTGCGGGAATCCAGATGGGCCAGTCGCCAATCGCCGGAAGCAGCGAGAAAAACGCGATGACGACGCCCCAAAAGACAGGCGCGGCAATGCCGACGATGGCAAATGCGAATCCGCCGAAGAGTCCGTGAACAATGGCCGCGACGAGGCTCGACGTGACGCTTGCGAAGATGAGGCTGCGGGCCTTGGCCAGCATTTCCTCCTTAGGCGATTGGTCGAAGGGAAGAAGCTGGCGCACGCGCGCCATCAGATGGTGGCCATCGCGGAAAAGATAGAACATCGCGAGAATCGTGACCGCGAGGTCGAAAAAGAAAATGGCAACGTGCTGCAGGAGCGTGCCGACGCGCGATGCAAGAAATGTCGCCGTGGCTTCGATAGCGCGGTGCGCAAGGTCGGAAAGGCTTGCCGGAGTCTGGCCCGGCGTGTGAGCGACAACCCACGTCCACACGCGCTCGACCCAGACGAAACCGCGGTTGTTGATGCCAAGCTGGACCGCGGCGGCGGCCTGGATGCCTTGATGAATGAACGCGACGGCCAAGCTGATCGCGGGGACAATCAGGATCAAAGTTACGATCGCGGTGCAGGCCAGAGCCGAACCTGATTTGCCGCAAGGGCGCTCGAGGCGGACCTTCAGCGGATCGAATACAACGACGAACACGGCGGCCCAGCAAAGCGGTTCGAGAAACGGTTCGAACACCTTGAAAGCCGCATAGGCGAGGAGCGCGACGAAGCCATAGAAGAGCGCGGCGCCCAAACGCTTCTGCTGTGTGGTATCGGCGGGCAAGTTCAGATTGCGCTCCTCGATGAGGATGGATTGCGGGCAGGAAGATGGATAGATTGGATTGGGCGGAAAGTCAACTGTGAGAAACCTGCGGCGATACGAACGCACCCCAGGCTGCGAGAGGGCCGGAAATGGCGCTCGGCGCGCCCTGAACCGCACTTACGGAAAGATCGTGTAAGCGTGCTAGACCTTGGAAACGCCTTCGGCCTGAAAGCCCTTGGGGCCCTGCTTGACCTCGAACTCCACGAGCTCGCCTTCGTTCAGCGTCTTATAGCCATCGGCCTGGATTGCGGAAAAATGAACGAAGACGTCTTCGCCCGATTGCCGCTGGATGAAACCGTAACCCTTGGCCGCATTAAACCACTTCACCACACCTTGTTCTCGAGCCAATGTTGCCACTCCCATTCAAATGAAATTAGCGCGGCAGTGCAATTCCGCACAGGAGAAGACAAGCCGAAATTCTACCCTGCCTGTTCCTCCTCGGGTTTGCAAGGCCGCTCGATGGCGGGATTCTTGCAAAAAATGAGGAGGCTGTCCAGCGCGGGATTACCAGAAAGACAGCTTTCGAGGGAGCGGTCATTCGTGGCGAAGGGCGGTCATGGGATCGACGCGCATGGCGCGGCGTGCAGGGATGTAGCAGGCGGCGAGCGCGACGAGCGCGAGCAGCGCGGCGACGGAGAGAAACGTGAGCGGGTCGGTGGCGGAAACGCCGAAGAGGAGGCTGGCCATGAGGCGAGTCAGGAGAACGGAAGCGACGACGCCAAGCAACAGGCCCGTCGCGACGAGTGCCATGCCCTGCCGCACAATCAAACGCAGGATTTGGGCGGGCTGAGCGCCGAGCGCCAGACGGATGCCGATTTCGTGGATGCGCCGAGTCACGGCGAAGGACAGAACACCGTAGAGGCCGACAGCGGCCAGGATGAGGGCGAGGGCGGCGAACAGTCCGAGAAGAAAAAGATTGAAACGCTGCGGCGCAAGGGAGCGATCGAGAAGCTGATCCATGGTCGCGACCTGATAGATGGGCACACCCTTATCCACCGCGGCGAGCTGCTCGCGCACCGCAGAAAGCAATCCTGATGGTTCCTGGCTCGTGCGCAGAATCAAAAATGCGTACCACTGCCCGCGAGGGACTGTGTACATCTCCGGCTTGGCGGCTTCATTCAGGCCGGCGCCCTTCACGTTGGCAACCACGCCGATGATTTCGAGCGGATTGGCTTGATCGCGATTGACGATTTTCTGGCCAAGAGGATCCGCGTTCGGCCAAAATTCCTTTGCCATCGCTTCATTGATAATCAATGCATCCTGATTTTTCGCATCCTCCGCGGTGAACTCTCGGCCGCGAAGCAAAGGAATACCCAGCGTGCGAAAGTAATCTGTGCTGACGCCGCGCCAATCGGCGGCCAAAGCATGCGACCAATCCGGAGCCGAGTTACCTACAATCTGGAACGTACCCCAGTCGGACTCGCCGCTGAGAGGCAAAGTGGTGGCCGTTGCGACGGATTGCACGCCCGGAAGCGCGCGAAGGCGGTCGAGGAGCTGGTCAAGAAAAACCGAAGTCTGGGCGATTTTGGGATACGCACCGCCCGGAAGAGCAATTTTCATGGTGAGCATATGCTGCGGCTGGAAACCCGGGTTCTCGGTATTCAAGCGTAGGAAACTGCGCAGCAGAAGACCAGCGCCGGAGAGGAGTAGGAGGGACACAGCAACTTCAGAGACGACTAGGATGCCGCGGAGACGCCGGCTGGGCAGGCCGGAGGAGCCGCCGCGCTGACCTTCGCGAAGGGCGCCCTGCGGGTCCTGCTGGGAGGACTGCATGGCGGGCGCAAGGCCGACGAGGAACGTGGTGATGGCCGCGACGACAGCGAGAAACACGAGGACGGTGACGCTCAAGTGAAAGGATTCCATTCGCGGTAATTGGATTGACGTCAGCGAAACAATCAGGGCGAGGCCCCAGTTCGCGATTGCCATGGCGAAAACGAGGCTGAGACAAACGATGAGGAAACTTTCCGTCAGATTCTGACGCATCAAGCGCGTGCGGCCAGCGCCAAGAGCGGCGCGGATGCCGAATTCCCTTTCGCGGACGGAAGCGCGGGCAAGCATAAGGTTCACGACGTTCGTGCAGGCGATCAGCAGGATGAAACCGACGGCGCCAAGCAATACGAAGAGGGATGCGCGGACGTTGCCAACGATTTCGTCGAGGAGGGGGTGGGCGCGGACGCGCCAGTTTGCATCCGTCTTCGGATACGTTTCCCCGAGGCGCTTCTGAATGCTTTCGATTTGCGCCTGGGCCTGGGCGAGGGTAACTCCGGGGCGCAGACGACCGAGGACGTGATAGGGATGAGAGATTCGATCGTTCACGCCGAAAGCGCCGAGCGTGCTCGTGGGGACCCAGACGCCGCAGTCCTTCGGGAAATCAAAGCCCGGCGGCATCACGCCGACGAGCGTGAAGTTTTCTCCGTCAAGCAGATAGCTTTTGCCGATAGCGCGCGGGTCTGCACCGAACAGGCCGCGCCAGACAGCATCGCTGACTAGAAAGACCTTTGGCCCACCCGGGATTTCGTCCTCGGAAGAAAATCCGTGCCCAAGCGCGGGCTGGATGCCGAGGATGGTGAAGAAGCTGTTTGTGACCGTCGAGTAACGCTCGCGTTCGGTGGAAAGCGGGCCGCCGAGAACAATGTCGTTCGACGCGCGAATCAGGAAATATGCGGCTGTTTCTTCAAACGCGGTGTTCTGCTGCTTCCATGCGAGATAATCGGGATAGGAGACTCCCACAGTGTCCACGTTGCCCGGATTGAATTCGGTGATGTCCACTAATCGAGCCGCATTTTTGAACGGGAGAGGCTGGAGAAGAACCGTATCCACGATGCTGAAAATCGCAGCATTGGCGCCGATACCGAGGGCGAGGGTGAGGACGGCGACGGCGGTGAAGCCAGGAGATTTGCGCAACATGCGAAGGCCGTAGCGAAGATCCTGAATGAGAGTGTCAATGAATGGCAGGCCGCGAAGATTTCGGTGCGTTTCACGGAGTTGCGACGAGCCGCCGAGACGAATGTGCGCCTGGCGGCGAGCCTCGGCGGGCGACATGCCGCGGCGGATATTCTCTTCGGTCAGCAGATTGAGGTGAGTTTGGAGCTCGCGGGAGAACTCGTCATCGTCCTGCTGGCGAAGGCGGAGCGAGAGCAATCGGGCCAACCGGGAGGCAAATGATTTCAAGGCAGCGAGCATTGTGCGTCCTTTGTTATAGGAAGCGTTACTGGCGGAAGCAAGACGCCGGGCAAGCGAAGATAGCTTGGGTCGAGCCTCGGCAGGGTCAGGTGGTAAGCGTTATTCATAGCGGAGGGCGATGGCGGGGTCGGTGTGGGCGGCGCGCCAGGCCGGCACGAAGCTGGCAAGCAGGGAAATAAACAACATGATGCCGAAGGCCATGGCGAAGGACAGCGGGTCGCGAGGGCTCACCGTGTAAAGCATCTCGCCGATGAGGCGCGTGAGGCCGAGAGAGGCGATGGCGCCGATGGTGGCACCGGAAATTGTCAGCACGAGGCCCTGCGAAATCACGCGCCAGAGCACATTGGACGAGTCCGCGCCAAGCGCCATGCGCAAGCCCATCTCGCGGCGGCTCTGGGCGACGGAGAACGTAACGACTCCATAGAGGCCAATCGCGGCGAGGAACAAAGCCAGTCCGCCAAGGACCGCGAGAAGGCCGACCGAGGCCTTCTGAGACGACGTGGAGCGATCGAGCTGCTCCTGCATGGTGATGACCGGATATTGCGCGAGGTCCGTGTCCATGGAGCGAAGCTGGCCGGCGAGAAGAGACGTGACCGCCTGCGGGGGAAGAGACGTCTTGATGAGCAGGCTGGCGCGCACCGCGGGATTTTGGAGAATCGGGACATAAAAGAATGGCCTGGGAGGCTCAGAGACGGAAAAATATTTCGATTGCTTCGCCACTCCGACGACTTGCAGCCATTTGCCGTTGGACCGGAAGCGCTGGCCGACGGGATCTTTGCCGGCCCAAAATTGCTTCACCATCGCTTCGTTGACCACGGCGACCGCTACCGCTCCCGGAACGTCCGTGACGCTGAAATCGCGGCCGGAGAGGAGAGGGATGCCGGCGGTGGCGAAGTAGCCCGGGCCGGCTGGATTGTAGTCGACGTCCGGCTGTTCGTTTGGCGGGGGGACGTAACCTTCGACGACAATCGGGGCGGAGGGGGGCGGAATCAGGCCCAGTTGAACGAATTCGGTGAAGGCGGCGGACTGGATTCCAGGAAGGGCCTGGACGCGTTCGACCAATTGCTTCTGGAAATTTTCCGCGCGCTGAGCGCCGTAGCCAGAACCAAAGGTGTCAATGTAGGTGACGAGCGCGCCGCGAGTGGCGAAGCCCGGGCTCATGTTTTCCATGGCGCGGAGGCTCTGGATCAACAGGGCGGCGCCGACGAGGAGGACAAAGCTGAGCGATACCTGCACGAGAACGAAACTCGAGCGCAGCCACGATTTGCTCTGGCTGCTGACCAGGCCACCCATCTCGGATTTCAGCGCGGCGGCGAGATCGATCTTGCTGGTCTGGATGGCTGGGACGAGGGCGAACAGAATCGTGGAAAGCACGCAAACGCCGACGCTGATGGCGAGCACGCGCCAGTCAATTTCGCCCGGAAGATACGGGACGACGTTGGTGCGAGGGAAAAACAGGACGAGCAGATAGCGGCACCAGCGCGCGACGAGCAGCCCGCCCAAGGCTCCGAAGGCGGAGAGGATCAATCCTTCGGTGAGGAGTTGGCGGAGGAGGCGGCCGCGCGCGGCGCCGATGGCGAGGCGAACCATGATTTCGTGGCGTCGCGCGAAAAAGCGGACGAGAAGGAGATTGCTCACGTTGGCGCAAGCAATCAGGAGCACAAAGACTACGACCGCGAGCATGATGGCGAGCGTGGGACGCAGTTCGCCAGCTTTATTGAACGGCGTGAGCCAGAGGGGAAGAAGTTTGACGCCGCGACCGCGGTCGATTTCGGGATAGGCGCGCGAGATGCGGTCCGCGATGCCGGAGATTTCCGACTGAGCCTGCGCGAGCGTGACGCCGGGCTTGAGTTTCGCAAAACCTTCAATCCAGCGGGAGCCGCGGTCGTCGAGGGCGTAGTTGCCGCCCTCGAATACTTCCTCCATCGAAGCCGGCACCCAATACTGAATCGCCCAGCCGACGAAAGTTCCGTAGAAGCCCTTCGGGGCGACGCCGATGATCGTGTGCTGGACACGATTGAAACTCTGCGTCTTGCCGATGATTTCAGGATCGCCGTTGAAGCGGTCCTGCCACATCTGATAGCTGATCACGACGACCGGGTGCGCGTTGCGGCCGACATCTTCGCCGGGCTGAAATCCGCGGCCGAGGATGAGATGGACGCCGAGGGCATTGAAATAATTCGCGGAGACGATGCTGCCGATGGCGCGTTCCGCGCGTCCGCCGATATTGAGCGCGGCGCTCATGATTTTGTCGGCTATAAATGCTTCGCAGAGACTGCAATTTTTTTGCAGGTCCTTGAAATCGGGCCAGGAGAGGTCAGTGTTTCCCGGCTCGCCCGGGGCGGTACCGGTAACGGCGAGCATTCTTTCTTGATGGGCGACCGCGGGGAAGGGGCGGAGCAGAAGGCCTTCAATCCAACTGAAGACGACAGTATTGGCGCCAATTCCGAGCGTGAGGCACAGAATCGCGAGAATGGAAAAGCCCGGGCTGCGACGAAGCATGCGGAGGCCGTAGCGGACGTCCTGCCAGAGAGTTTCGAGAAACGGCAGGCCGCGGAGATCGTGATTCGATTCGCGAAGCTGCGCGGAGCCGCCGAGGCGAATGTGCGCCTGGCGGCGGGCTTCGGCGCGAGACATGCCGCGGCGGACGTTCTCTTCCGTCAGGATGTCGAGATGGGAGGCGAGCTCCTGCGTGAACTGCGAATCGTCCTGAAGGCGGCGCCGAAACGAGATCAGCCGCAACGTCCGGGAAGCGAATCGTCTCAATTCTGAGAGCATCGCGCCTCCTCTCTATTCATAACGCAAAGCGACCATGGGATCCACGCGGGCGGCGCGAACGGCTGGAAGCAGCGAAGCGATCCCGGCAACCGCCGCAACGACCACGACCACAGCGGACAACGTCAGCAGGTCGTTGGGAGAGACGCCGTAAAGCATTCCGGCGAGAACGCGCGCGAATCCGACTGCCAGCGCCAAGCCTGTGACGCAGCCCACCGCACAAACGCCGAGGCCCTTGCAGAGAAACATCGTGGTGATTTGCCCGCGCGATGCGCCGAGTGCCATGCGCAATCCAATCTCACGCTTGCGCACGGCGACCGAGTAGCTGAGCGTTCCATACAAGCCGATGCTGGCGAGAGCGATGGCCGTCAGGGCAAAAAATCCCAGCAGGATCATGCGCAGGCGGTTCTCAGAAAATGACTCGCTCAGATGATCGGTGAGCGGTGAAATATCGTAGACGGAGCGGTCCGGCTCGATTTTTGCGAGAGTCTTGCGCACTGTTTCCGCCATGCTCATCGGCATGCCGTGAGTGCGCATGAGAAAATTCGGATCGGGCATCGGCGCGCTTAAGCACCAGTACACGGTCGGCTGGGGGGCATGATTCAATCCCTCTTCACGGGCGTCGCCAACGATTCCGCGAATCTCTCCCGTCGGGAAAAAATTCCGCCCCGTCGCGATCAAATGATGTCCGATAGCGGGCAACTGCCCGAAGTACGTGTATGCGAAGCTGCGATTCACCATCACGTCCGCGCTGTTCGAGCCCTCGCGTTCGCGACACGTTTCGCCTTCGAGGAGCGGAATTTGCATAGTCGCAAAGTAATCCGGCGATACAGCAAGGCTATCTGCTATGACTTTACGATTCGGGTCGGCTGAACCCTCGACAATGTTCAATTCGATTACGGGACCGGAAGGGACTCCGGGCAGAGTCGCGCTTGTGGCGACTTCGCTCACGCCCGGGAGCGCGCGCAGGGAATCCAAATCGCCGTCAATGCGGTGCGTGAGAGCTTTCATGTCGACGGTTTCGCCATACGACGCGCTTATATGAAAGGTCAGGATACGCGTTGGCTCGAATCCGGGCGAGACGCGGCCGATCTCTTCAAAGGTCCGCACCAGCAGCCCGGCTCCAGCCAGGAGTGTGACCGCGAGAGCTACCTGGACTCCGACGAGGAGCCATTGCAGACGATTGCGCGAGGAAACCTGCGCCGCAGTGGTCTGCGCCAGCGAGCCGGAGATTCCTTCGCGCGCTGTTCTGAGCGCGGGAACCAGGCCGCAGAGAAGCGTCACAGTCACGGAGCAGACTAGCGAATAGAGCACGATCGCGGGATCGAGGCGAATCTCCGAGACGCGCGGGAGGCTGGCAGCGAGCGTCTCGAAAACGCTCGACGCCGCGTCGGCAATCACCAGGCCGAGAGCGGCGCCCGCCAAAGAGAGCAGGAAGGTCTCCGTCAAGAGCTGGCGGAGAATCGCGGCCCGCGTAGCGCCCAGCGCGAAGCGAATCGAGATTTCATGACGCCGGTGAGAAGTGCGGGCGAGAAGCAACGCGGCGATGTTCGTGCAAGCGATCAACAGCAGGAGCGAAACGGCGCCGAAAAGCATCCAGAACGAGCGGCCCACGGCGCCGACGATGGTGTCTTTGAGCGGCTGAATTTTGACGGCGATGTCGGCGTCGGGCTTGGGATACTGTCTGCCAAGCTGCGACTGGACCGTCGCGAGATTGGCACGAGCCTGCTGCAGCGTGACGCCTTTTTTCAGCCGGCCGATGACCGTGTACCAGGTGTCGTCGCGGCTCAGAGTGTACGGCGCGCCGATGGGGATATAAAACCAGACGTCCACATCCGGATCGGGATAGATAAAGGAGACCGGCATTATGCCGATGACCGGGATGGCCGTCTTCCAGATGCGCAGCGTTTTTCCGAGCGCGCCCGGGTCGCCTCCGAACCGCTCGCGCCAGTAGCGGTTGCTGATTAGGGCTGCCGGAGGCGCTCCGACACGCTCATCCTCGGGCGTGAAGTCGTGGCCGAGTTCCGGAGCGACACCCCACACTTGCAAGAATCGCGGCGAGACAAAGCCGATCTTGATCTTCTGGGGAATCGGGCCGGAGATTTCGGAATCATCTTCCGTGTAGTAGCCGGCGAGCGCCTGAAAAGTCGAGTTCAACCGGTTCCAATCTTCCAGACGGACCGGGGCAACGAAGGGATTCGATCCGCCATTCACCTTGGGATTGAATTGGGAGATGCGCATCAACTGATCGCCGTCGGGGAACGGAAGCGGCCGCAGCAGAACGGCGTCAATCGCCGAGAAAACGGCGCTATTGGCACCGATGCCGAGGGCAAGCGTGAGGATCGCCACAGCTGTGAAGCCTGGAGACTTGCGCAGCATGCGGAGGCCGAAGCGGAGGTCCTGCCGGAGCGCGTCGAAGAAAGGCAGGCCGCGGAGATTGCGATTCGTCTCGCGAAGCTGCTGTGAGTTGCCGAGGCGAATGTGCGCCTGGCGGCGGGCTTCGGCCGGCGGCATGCCACCGCGGATATTTTCGTCGGCGAGCATATTCAGATGGGCGTCGAGTTCGTCGGTGAATTCTTTTTCGTTACGCCGCGACGAGAAAAGCGCCTTGATTCGAGAAGCGATACTTCGCAGAGAAGCGAGCATGGCTTTACCCCCGATGAGCGAGCTGCATCACGCGGCCAATCACGCCGGATATGCGTTCCCAGTTTTCCGCTTCGACGGCGAGCTGTTTCCGGCCTGCTCTTGTGAGCGAATAAAAGCGAGCTTTGCGATTGTTTTCGGAAGCGCCCCAAGCCGCGGAAATCCAGCCGCGCTGGAGCAAGCGGACGAGAGAGGCGTAGATGGTGCCTTGATTGAGACGCAAGGCGTCTTCGCTGATCTGCTCGATGCGGCGCGCGATGCCGTAGCCGTGAAGCGGGCCCATGGCCTCGAGCGTCTTGAGAACCATCAAGTCGAGCGTGCCCTGCAAGACATCGGATTTGCCGTCCGGCATTGTACCTCCTGTGGTCTGCACACAGGAGGATGGCACATGACCTGTGGGATGTCAACAGGGCATATTGTCCCAAGGCGGAGGCGGGAGATGCGACCGAAGAAGCGGAGGAATCGTGTAGAGTTGAGCGCTGGCGGAGAATTGAAATTCGATGGCAGGAAAAATGATCAATCGCGAGCAGATCAAGAAAACTGAAACACTGATTCGGCCCTACATCCGCGAAACGCCGGTCGCAGAGGCTGATGGACGCGATTTTGGGCTTGGCCCGGCGCGGCTGTTTTTCAAGCTTGAGTCGCTGCAGCATACGGGCTCGTTCAAAGCGCGAGGCGCATTTGCGAATCTGCTGATGCGGAAAGTCCCCGCCGCGGGAGTCGTGGCCGCGTCGGGAGGCAATCACGGCGCGGCGGTCGCGTACGCGGCGCAAAAGCTTGGTAAACCGGCGAGAATTTTTGTTCCCTGCGTGGCTTCGAAGTCAAAGCAGGAACGGATTCGTAGTTACGGGGCAGAGCTTGTGGTGACGGGCGAGCGGTACGCGGACGCGCTGGCGGCGAGCGAAAAATGGCGCGCGGAATCGGGCGCGATGCCAGTGCATGCATACGATCAGATTGAGACGCTGCTGGGTCAGGGAACGGTGGGGCTGGAGTTCGAACGGCAGGAGCCGAAGATCGATACATTGCTCGTCGCGGTCGGCGGCGGCGGATTAATTGGCGGAATTGCCGCGTGGTACGAGGGGCGGGTGAAAATTATCGGCGTGGAGCCGGAAGCCGCGCCGACGCTGGCGAGGGCGCTCGAAGCCGGGAAGCCGGTAGACGTCGAAACCGGCGGAATCGCGGCGGACTCGCTTGCGGCGAAACGAGCGGGCGAATTGATGTTTCCACTCGCGCGGGAGCGTGTGAGCAAGGCGTTGCTGGTTGCGGACGAGGCAATCGCGCAGGCGCAAGAAGCGCTCTGGAATGTGCTTCGAGTGGTCGCGGAACCCGGAGGCGCGGCAGCGTTTGCGGCGTTGCTATCGCACAAATACGAGCCGAGACCCGATGAGAGGGTAGGGATTCTCGTCTGCGGAGGAAATACGACGGCGGTTGATTTTTCCAGTGCAGCTAAGAAATCGGCGTAGCGGAGCTATTTCGCGCTGTGGGGTTCGCCCGAGGAACCGTTGGAGCCAGTCGCGATGGGAAGGAATTTGGTCATGACGAGTTCCGTGCAGCCGGTTGGACCCGGGTGAATATCGAATTCATCCATGAAGGCGCGCATCAGGAAAATGCCGCGGCCGGAGGTGCGAAGGAGATTTTCTTCCGCGAGGGGATCGGGGACATCGGCAAGAGAGAAGTTCCTGCCTTCGTCAAGGATGTGGACGACCATTTTTTTCTCCGCCAATTCGAACGTGAGTTGAATTTTGCGGCCGCGCTCCTGATGATTCCCATATGTATAGGCATTGATGATGCCTTCGCGGACGGACATGCCGATCTTGTGGCAGTCTTCGTCGTCGAAGCCGGCTTCGCCGGCGATTCGTAAAGCCATTTCCTCGGAGAGGTCAACGCTGTCGAGCAAAGTCTCGAGCGTGACCTCAATGCGCTGCGTCTCTGTAGCCATCCGGATATTCGTGATAAGAGCCCCAAGAGCGCGTATCGGTATCATAGCGGCGGTGGGGAGTCAATCCACGACGCCGCCAGTAACTATCCTAACTTATCCGCGCGCGGCACGCTATGCCCAGTAGGTGCGATCGAGCGTGCGGTATTGGATGGCTTCGCTGAGGTGGCGTGGTTCGATGTGAGGAGCGGCGTCAAGATCGGCGATCGTCCGCGCGACTTTGAGGATGCGGTCATGGGCGCGCGCGGAGAGGCCGAGTTTCTGGATGGCGTTCTCCAGGAGTTTTTCACCCTCCCCTGAGATTCCGCAGTGTTTCCGGAGAAGTTTGGGCGGCATTTGCGCATTGGCGTAGATTCTCTTCTCTTCCTTAAATCTCTCAATCTGAATTTTTCGCGCGGCGATGACCCGCTGGCGAACGGATGCAGAGGATTCCGAATCCGAGCTGCTGCGAAGTTCTCGATATTTCACCGCCGGGACTTCGATGTGGATATCGATGCGGTCGAGCAGCGGGCCGGAAATTTTCGAGACGTAACGTTGAATTTGAGGGGGAGAGCAGTGGCAGTCGCGGGTCGGATCTCCAAAGAACCCGCACGGGCAGGGATTCATCGCGGCGGCGAGCATGAAGCGGGAAGGGAAGTTCACAGAAATCGCAGCGCGGGCGATGGAGACAACGCCGTCTTCGAGCGGCTGACGGAGAACCTCGAGGACGTTGCGCTGGAATTCCGGGAGTTCGTCGAGGAAGAGGACGCCGTTGTGGCCGAGGGAGACTTCGCCCGGGCGCGGGATGGCGCCGCCGCCGATGAGGCCGGCGTCGCTGATGGTGTGGTGCGGCGAGCGATAAGGGCGCGTCCCGACGAGGCCGCGGGAGTTGTCGAGGACGCCGGCGACGCTGTGGATGCGCGTGGTTTCGATGGCTTCTTCGAGCGACATCGGAGGAAGAATCGTGGGGATGCGTTTGGCGAGCATCGTCTTACCAGCGCCCGGCGGACCGATGAAAAGAATGTTGTGGCCGCCTGCGCATGCGATTTCGAGCGCCCGCTTGGCGGATTGCTGGCCGCGGACGTCGCGGAGGTCCACGGAGTATTGGGCGGATTCTGCTAAAAGCTGACTCGTATTCACGGAAACGGGCGAGAATGACTCAGGGGAATTGATGAGATCAGCGGCTTGCGGGAGAGATTTGACCGCGAAGACGCGCATGCCTTCGACAACGGCGGCTTCGCGCGCGTTGGCCTCCGGCACGACCAGATTGTGAATGCCGTGTTCTCGCGCGGCCAAGGCGGCCGAAAGCGCTCCGCGGACTGAACGGACGCCGCCATCAAGAGAGAGTTCACCGAGAAATACGAACTGATCGAGAATTTTGCCGAAGAAAGTGCCCTGACAGCCGAGAAGTCCGAGCGCCATGGGAAGATCGAACGCGGAGCCCTCTTTGCGCATGTCGGCAGGGGCGAGGTTGATCGTCACGGTCTGGTAGCCCGGATATTCGAAGCCGCAATTCTTGAGCGCGGCTTTCACGCGCTCGCGGCTCTCTTTGACGGCGATGTCGGGCAGGCCGACGACATTGAAGACGCCGCCTTCGCCGGGGCCGACGTCCACCTCGACTTCGACGAGGTAGGCGTCGATGCCGTATACCGTTGCGCTGAAACTCTTGAAGAGCATGATGAGAGGGAAACGACCAACGAAAACGCCTTGAAGATAACTCAAAATGTAATTTCATGCCATCTCAGCAAGTACTACGCAGTGACATAATCCGGATGAAATACAACTCGCTAGAGTAGGGCGCGGTTTCAATCCGGACGAAGCTACGCCCATGTTGCGACCTGGCACTTAATAATGTATTGTTTCTGAAGCGACTCGCCCGGTGTTTACATGAAACAGCGTCCAGCTCTCGTGGCCCTCATGGCTATTTCCCTTGCTTTTGCACTCCCTGCGTCTGCGCAAAGAAGGTTGAGCAATACCGGTTCGATAACATTGTACGTCAAGGGCGAGTTCGGCGAGCGGCTCAAGATCCCGCCGCAAGTCAGGGTGGTTCCGCTGAGCTCGGAAATGCCGATGCCCTATACACCAATTCTTACCGGCGACGGAGGGATCGTCTTTAACAACCTGGTGGCAGGCGAAGACTACGAGCTGACAATCAAAGCGGATGGATATCGCGTCGCGACGGAAACTATTTCATTGCCCTTGGGGAGCAGCGCAGCGGTTACGGACATTGTCTACCTCAAACCGCTGGGTCCAAACAATGAGTTTCAAGTGCCGAAGGGACAGTTTGTGCTGGCACCTCGGGCGGAGAAGGAGGTTCAACAAGGGCTCAACGACTTGCGTTCGCAAAAATTCGGCTCGGCGAGAAAGCATCTTGAGAAAGCGCTCGAAATGGCACCGGGGAATCCCTATGTGAATTACGTCATGGGCATGATCTATATGCTCTCGAAGCAAGCAGTTCAAGCCCAACCGTTCCTCGAGAAATCTGTTTCGATTGATCCGAAACAGCCGCCGTCACTTCTTGCGCTCGGGACGGTGCGATATGACTTGGGAAACTTTGGCGGCGCGATCCAAGTCTTAGAGCAGGCCGTTCAACTAGATCCGACTTCATATAAGTCGGAATGGCTGTTATCAGACGTGTATCTGAAACAGAGAAATTATGCGAAGGCGCGCGACTACGCGGAAGCTGCCATCAAGAACGGCAAGCAGAATGCTGCGCAAGTTCAACTGATCTTGGCTGAAGCGCTCGCTGGGCTGGGAGTGCGCGAAAAAGCAGCGGACACGTTTGCATCCTACCTCCAACAACATCCTCAAGATCCGAATGCCGCGAAAATCAAAGGGTACATGAATACTTTGAGGCAGCCACTGATGCCGGATATGGTTCAAGTGTCGGCGGAATCGGCCGCAGCGTTAAATGCCCCAGCGATTGAGCCGAGAGAAGTTCCTTCGACACCTATCAAGGTCGACACATCCGTTCCTGCTTTGAATCCCCCGCCAAAAGAAAACTGGGCACCGCCAGACATAGATGCCGCGAAGCCATTTGTGATTTCAGGAGCAAGTTGCTCACTCCCCAAAGTACTTCAAGCCGCGGAAAAGAATGCGGTGCAACTTGTCACTGATTTGCAGCAATTTTCAGCGACGGAGGAATATCAGTCCGTTGAAATCAAGCGGGATGAACAGTTGGAGAGGCCGGAAACGCGGATGTTTAGTTATGTGGTCCTCATTGAGAATATTGGCCGTGGTTTCTTTGACGTTCAAGAGTCGCGAGATGCTTTGTCCGCCGCAAGTGACCAGCCCGGGCCGCTGCACGATGTTGGAGCACCAGCGCGAGTTTTGGCTTTTCATCCAACCTTTCGTGACGACTTCACGTGGACCTGCGAAGGATTAGGAGTTTGGAAGGATAAGCCGGCATGGATCGTGCACTTTGAGCAGCGCACCGATCGCCCGACGAGCCGGCTAGCCGGCTTCTCTACACCGTCTCAACTCTTCCTGCTTCCCCTGAAAGGGCGCGCGTGGATTTCCGAGAACGGCGGGCACGTGATGCACCTGGAAACGGACCTGGTTCACCCAATGGCACAATTGCTCTTGATGAGGCAACATTTTTCGATCGATTACACTCCCATTTCGTTTCAAAAGCACAATGTGCAGCTTTGGCTGCCAGAAAGCGTCGACGTCTATTATCAATACCACGGCCACTTCTATCACAATTATCACCACTACACTGATTTCAAGCTTTTTTGGGTGGGGACTTCAGAGAAAGCGGGGAAGCCGAAAGAGACGAATCAGCACCCTTGACGCCGACACAATTGATCTGAATCCCTTCCGGCCGAATCCCACTGAATCGTTTGCCCAAAGCATCCACCTGTCGCTATTTGGACATCCCAATCCCTCCATTGCTTTACAAAGCGGTGTCTAAAACGTATGCTGACCGCGAAATCCTGTCTCGTGGCGGCAGTGTGGGCCAAATTTTGGAGGAGCTTCCATGTGGATACTGTTGCTGATCATCGCGGTCATCGCGGTTGTAGTGATTGCGATGTACAACGGCCTCGTCAAGCTTCGCGTGCAGTGCGACAACGCATGGTCGGACATCGACGTGCAGCTCAAGCGGCGCTACGATTTGATT
>DATEFX010000031.1:0-40752 GCA_035280405.1 Candidatus Acidiferrales bacterium
GGCGGTTGCGGAGATCGGCACGCTGAACGTGAAGCTCCAAGTAGGAGAGGTGACGGACGAAAGAATGGTGGAGAGCCTGCCGCTCGTAACGCGGAACTACCCGCAAATCCTGAGCGTTTCGTCAAGCGTGTCGTCTCCTAAACGCTCGGGTTCGAATGGTCCGAGAACCTCAGGGGTTAAAACCCCGATCCGGGGCTACTTGCTGGCACGACTCCCTCGACTTCGCTTGGGACAAATTCCGCCGTGCCCTGACGAGACTCGTTTATGAGACAGCCTCCAGCTAAAGTAAAGAAGCGGGCGGGGCTGTAAGCCGGATTCTGTGCGCCGCGATTCGCGAACGTCCCACGCTTCGCTGCGCGAAGGATGGGGCGCCCAACACCGCGGCGCGGTGATCATTCCTCTGGGCCGGCGATCACTCGACGGCTCAATGCGGCCTACCCGAGGGTCATTGAAGCCCTTCCGCTTCGCCAGTGGCGGAGCGTGAGGGTCTTCGACGGGCCGGGCCGGCCCTCCCCTCCTATTTGGCCTTGCTCCACGCGGGGTTTTCCATGCCCCGGATGTCACCACCCGGGCGGTGAGCTCTTACCTCACCGTTTCACCCTTGCCAGAGAGAACTGCCATGAGAGGCCAGCGGAAGGTTTTGCCTTCAGCCGGCCGCCGAGGCGCGTTCGTCACCGGCGGTCTAGTTTCTGTGGCACTGTCCGTAGCGCGGCCGTTTCTGGCCGTGCCCCCTGGCGTTACCAGGCGCGTTGCCCTGCCGTACAGCAACGGCGGAGTCCGGACTTTCCTCCAGCCAATGCGCTTTGCAGCGATTGACCAGCGATCACCCGTCCCGCCCGCTGAGAACATTATAAGGGGAGCGGAGAGGCGCAGGCAATCGCAGAATGGGACGTAAAGACAAAGATGCACGGCAGAGAGCGAAGATTCGGCAAGCGAAAGTTCCATGCCGCATGCGATCAGGGCTCGGCGGGCCCTGGGCGTGTAGAGATTGTGTAAAGGCCCGGCGGGGCGTAAGATGCGGGCAATAGCCGGGTCATTCCAGCGCCGACAATTCCAAGGCGAGGGAGAAGTGTCGAGGGCGATCGGGCGGACGCCCGGCGCGCGCATTTGCCATGACTGAACAACGGAGTTCCGCGGGCACCAGCGCGACAGCGACGCGCGATTTGACGGGGAGGACTGTCGGCAGATTCAGCGTGTTGGCGCGGATCGCGACCGGCGGAATGGGCGAAGTCTATCGCGCGAAAGACAGCAAGCTGCGGCGGACGGTGGCGCTGAAGCGAGTGGCGCCGGAACTCTGCGCGGACAAGAAATCGCGCGAACGGCTTTGGAAGGAAGCGCTGCTCGTCTCGCGGCTGAACGATCCGCACGTCGCGGGAATTTACGACGCGTTCGAGGAGAATAACGAACTCTTCCTCGTGATGGAATACATCGAAGGGCAGACACTGCGCGAGCGGCTGCGAACGCCGATGTACGTGCCGGAATTTCTCTCGATGGCGACACAATGCGCTGACGGGGTCGCGGCGGCGCACCGCGCGGGAATCCAGCACCGCGACATCAAGCCGGAAAACATCCTGCTGACGCCGAACGGGCAAGTGAAAATCCTGGACTTCGGGATTTCGCGGAGGCTGCCCGGCATGGACGACGCGAGCACGCGCGAGGATCAGACGGCGGCGGGAATCACGGGAAGCATCGGTTACATGGCGCCGGAAATCCTGGAGCAGCAGCCGGCGGACGAACGAGCGGACATTTTTTCGCTGGGCGCGGTGTTCTATGAGGCGGTGGCGGGAAAGAATCCGTTTCGCGCGGCGACATTCCTCGAGACGTGCCACAAATTGGTGCATGAAGACCCTCCTCCGGTGAGCGAGGCGAACCCGCAGGCGACGGCGGACCTCGACAGAATCATCGGCAAGATGCTGGCAAAGCGTCCGCAGGAGCGATACGCGACGGCGGCGGATATCGTGGTGGACCTGGAAGCGCTGCGGCGACAGCCGTCGAAAGCCGCGACGACCGCAGTGAATCCTGAGGCGGTGCGACGACATGCGCGCACGCCCGCATGGTCCGTGGCGGCGATACTCGTGGCGGCGGGCGCCAGCGGAATTTTTGCGTACCGGCATTTCCGAAAGCCCGTGCTGGACGAGCACGCTTCGATTGTAATCACCGACTTCGACAATCAGACGGGCCAAAACACATTCGACCAGACGGCGACGGAAGCGACACGGCAGGCGCTGGACCAGTCGCACTACGTGCGCGTGATTCCGCGTTCGCAGGTGGCGGATACTTTGCGCCGAATGGGACAGAGCGGCACGACGCGCGTGGACCGCGAGACGGGGCGCGAAATCTGCCAGCGGGACAATTGCCGGGCCGTGCTGGCGGGAGCGATCCGGAAAAGCGGATCGCATTTCGAAATCACGGAGGAGATCGTGGACCCGGTGCGCGACGAGGCCGTGCTCACCGAGACCGCGACGATGAATTCACCGACAGACCTTTATCCGACAGTGGACACGCTGTCAAAGAACTTGAGGAAGCACATCGGCGAGTCGCTCGCGCAGGTCGAGAAGACCAGCGACCCTGTGCAGAGCGTGACGACGCCGTCGTTCGAGGCGCTGCAGAGATATTCCCGCGCGCTCGATTTGTTCGCCGCCGGAGACGTGGAGGGCTCGATACCGCTGGCGCAGAGCGCGATCGCGCTGGACCCGAATTTCGCGATGGCGCACCTCTATCTGGCGCGGATGTACGGCGCGCTGGGAAACGAGAAGGAACAGAAAGAAAATCTGGACGCGGCGATGAAGGGCGTCGACCACGTGACGGAGCGCGAGCGATACATGATTCAGGCGGAAGATTTCGAGTTCCGCGAGATGTACGAAAAAGCGGCGGACGAGCTGCGACTGCTCACGGAAGTCTACCCGGACGACCTCGAAGCGTTTCGCGGGCTGGCGGACGTGTCGCTGTGGACAGGACGATCCGAGGAATCGGTACCCGCGGAGCTTCATGCGCTGGAGCTTGCACCGCACAGCGCGCCGGATTATTTGCGGCTGGTGCTCGACTACGACCGGCTGAACCGGTTCGATGAAGCGCTGGCCGCGGCGACGAAAGCGACAGCCAATGGCGCGGGGAGCCCGCTGCTCTACTGGGGCACGGGACTGGCGTACGTCGGCAAAGGGAACACGCGGCAGGCGAGGGCCGCGTTTCAGGCGCTCGCGAAAGACGGCGGCGCGTACGGGCAAGACGTCGCTTCGCTCTATCTGGCGCGCGTGCTGATGTATGAGGGCCGGATGCGCGAGGCGGCGGCTGAACTGCAAAAAGGCCTGTTGCTCGACCAGAAAATGGGGAGCGTCACAAACATTCCCGTGCGGCGTTATTTGCTCGCGGAGATTGCAATCGCGCAAGGGCAGACAGGCGATGCTCGCACGATCGAGCGGCAAATGGCGCAGGACGCGATGGCGAATCCGGAATCGCAGGATTTGCGCCGCGCGGGATTGATCGCCATCAAGCTAAAGGACACACCCACCGCGACGAAGCTGCTCGGCGGACTAGGTGAAATGCGCAAGGAGCATGAGAGCGGTTTCATCGAGAGCTGCTATTTCAGTCTGCAAGGCGCGCTCGCGCTGGAGCAGGGACGCGCCAACACTTCAGCCGATGACCAGCGACACGCGGCAGTGTTTTTCCCGCTGTATGCCGCGTCCGCAGGCCTCGGAGACGCCCTGGCTGTGAAGGGCGATTGGAGCGGGGCCGCGCAGGCTTACGGGCAATATTTGAATTTTCTGGGCGAGATACTTCACGACGATTCGCCGAGCGACTGGGTGGTGGCGCACCTGGAACTGGCGCGGACGCTCGCGCGCGGCGGGAAGAAAGACGACGCGCTGAAGTACTACGGCCAGTTCCTGCAATTGTGGGCGAACGCGGACCCGGATTTGCCACAACCGCGGGAAGCGCGCAAGGAAATGCATTCGCTGATGGGGGCACAAACATCGAGTTCGCATGAAGTGAAGGGAACCTCGGGAACAAATTAGAATCAATGAGCGGAGGAGAACATGGCAAGCGGAGAAGCAGCGGAAAAAGCGAAGGGCCATTCCAGCGGGATTCCAGAGGAGTGGAAAGACTGCATCGAGAAGCATTTGACGATCCGCTTCAATAAGGAAAGAAATTTGATTGAGCTCGGATGGGCGAGCAATTGCGGCGACAAGTCGTGCCCCGTGCCGCATACGACGGTCGCGTTTTACTCTTGCCCGAGCAGACCTTGCCCGCCGTGGGGCAGCTAGCGCGCTGATACAACGAGCACAAGCCGCGCGGTTGCGACTTGCCGCGCGAGCCGCGCGAGCCGCGCGGCGAGCAGAGCAACAGCAACCACACATTTGGATTCTGACGACGCGCGCGGGTTCGGAAACGCAGGCGCGATGCGGCGCGTCTATGGCTGCACCAGCACACTGGCCAGGTTTGATGAAGCAAATCGCGAATGGCGGTACATTCCGCCTCGATGAGGAAGGAGCATTTTTGATGAAGCGAATAATGAAGCGCATTGTGAGTTTACTCGCTGTAGGAGCGATTGCGATTTTCGTATGCAGCGCGGTGACGATGGCTGCGAACACTGCTGCGAAGCCGGCGACGACGGACGCTGCGACGGCGCAGGCCGCGGGACCATCCGGGTATCATTTGATCAAGACGATTCCCGTCCCCGGAGATACGGGATGGGACTATCTGAAATTCGATCCATCGACAAATCACCTGTTCATCTCGCGCGGCGACCACGTGGCCGTGGTGGACATCGAGAGCGGCAAAGAAGTCGGCGACATCGGCGGGATGGAAGGGATCCATGGAATCGTGCTCGCGCCGGAATTCAATCGCGGGTTCGTCACCGACGGGCGCGCCGCGAAGGTGTGGATCTTCGATCTGAAAACGCTGAAAGTGACGGGAAGCGCGGCGGCAGCGCCGGACGCGGATGGCGAAGTGTACGATCCTGCGTCGAAGCGCGTGTTCACGATGAATGGCGATTCGAAATCGTCCACTGTGATTGACGCGGCGACGGGGAAAGTGCTGGGCACAATCGACCTGGGCGGCGGGCCGGAATTTCCGGTGGCCGACGGACAAGGGCACATCTACGCGAACATCGAAACCACGAGCGAGATCGTGGAGATCGATTCGAACACGATGAAAATCACGCATCGCTGGCCGATCGCTCCCGGCGAATCGCCGAGCGGGCTGGCGATGGACACGAAGAACCGGATTCTGTTTTCCGGTTGCCGGAACAAGATGATGGCGATCGTGAACGCGGACACGGGCAAAGTGATCACGACGCTGCCGATCGGGCAGGGCGTGGACGCGACGCGATTCGATGCGGGAACGGGCTATGCATTCGCGTCGAACGGCGACGGGACGCTGACGGTGATTCACGAAGATTCGCCGACGCAGTTCAGCGTGGTGGAGAACGTGAAGACGGAGGAGCGCGCGCGGACGATGGCGCTCGATCCGGCGACGCACCGGGTTTTCACGGTTACGGCGAAGTTCGAGCCGAATCCGAACGCGCCGGCGAACGCGCCGCGATACCGCAGGTTCCGCGTCGTGGCGAATACGTTTCATGTGCTGGTGTTCGGGAAGGACTAACACTTCGAAATATTGAAACAATTCAGGGCGAGCAGCGAAAAGGCTGCTCGCCCTTATGTTTTGCCGATGAGTTTTTCGAAGGCGGATTCGTCGAGGATGGGGACGCCGAGGGATTTGGCTTTGTCGAATTTCGAGCCGGGATCGGCGCCGACGACGACGTAGTCCGTTTTCTTGCTGACCGAAGAGATCACTTTTCCGCCATGAGAGACGACGAGCGCGCCGGCGTCTTCGCGCGAGTGGCGCTCGAGCGTGCCGGTGAAGACGAAAGATTTTCCGGCGAGGCGCGTGCTCTTCGGGGCCTGACGCCCTTCCTTCATGCGCAGGCCGGAATCGCGGAGGCGCTTGATCAGATCGCGATTCGCCTTCTCAGAGAAAAACTCCGCGATGCTGGCGGCAACCTTGGTGCCGATTTCGTGGACTTCCGTGAGCTGCTCTTCGCCGGCTTCGGCGATATTTTCGAGCGAGCCGAAATGCCCGGCGAGAAGTTCGCCGGTGCGTTCGCCGACGAAGCGCATGCCGAGGGCGTAAATCAGGCGCGAGAGAGTGTTTTTCTTGCTGGCCTCGATTTCATCGAGGAGATTCTGCGCGGATTTTTCGGCCATGCGCTCGAGCGCGGCGACTTTTTCGAATTTCAGGTGATAGAGGTCGGCGAAATCCCTGACCATTCCGGTGTCGACGAGCTGATTGACGATTTTGTCGCCGAGGCCGTCGATGTTCATAGCGTGGCGGCTGGCGAAATGAATCAGCGACTCCTTGCGGCGCGCGGGACACGCGGCATTGACGCAGCGATAGGCGACTTCGCCTTCGGCTTTGTGGATGCGGCTGCCACATTCGGGACATTTCTCGGGAACGCGGACGGGCTTCTCTTCCCTGCCGTGATTGACGACCTTGACGACGTGGGGAATCACTTCGCCGGCGCGTTCGACGAGAACCGTGTCGCCGACGTGAAGATCGAGGCGCTCGATTTCGTCCATGTTGTGAAGCGTGGAACTGCTGACGGTGACGCCGCCGATCTGCACAGGCTCGAGATTCGCGACGGGCGTGAGAGCGCCGGTGCGGCCGACCTGGAAGCGGATTTCCTTGACGACGGTGGTTTCCTGGCGCGCAGGCCATTTATAGGCGATGGCCCAGCGAGGCGATTTTGAAGTCGAGCCGAGCTCGAGCTGGAGCGAGATCTCGTTCACTTTGACAACGACGCCGTCGACTTCGTAGGGCAATTTCTCGCGCCTGGAATCCCAGCGGCCGCAATATTTTTCGACGCCTTCGATGCTGCTGAAGATTGCGAAATCCTCGCTGGCCTTGAACTGGAGCTTCGCGAGTGATGCGAGGACATCGGAATGTCGCTTGAGAGGGACGCGACCGTTGGCGAGCAGATAGTAAGCGTAGAAATCGAGACGGCGAGAAGCCGTAATCGCGGGATCGAGAACGCGCACAGCGCCTGCCGCGGAGCTGCGCGGATTCTTAAAGAGCTTGCCGCCCTGCGCCTCCTGCTGCTGATTGAGTTCATCGAAGGCGGCGCGAGTCATGATGGCTTCGCCGCGGACCTCGATGTCCGGCGGCAGGCCGAGCTTTTTGAGCATCGCGGAATCGAGGCGAAGAGGAATGGAGCGAATCGTTTTCACATTGGGCGTGACGTCTTCTCCGGTTTCGCCATCGCCGCGCGTGAGGCCGCGAACGAGAACGCCGCCTTCGTAAAGGAGCGCGAGGCTGAGGCCGTCGAATTTGTGCTCGGCGACATATTCGATTTTCTCGCGGCCGGCGAGTTCGCGGACGCGACGGTCGAAATCGCCGAGCGCCTCGTAGGAAAATGCGTTGTCGAGGCTCATCATCGGCGATTTATGCTTCCAGGTATGAAAACCTTCGCGGGGCTTGCCGCCGACGCGCTGCGTGGGAGAATCGGGCGTGACGAGCCTGGGATTTTCGGCCTCGAGCTTCTTGAGGCGTTCCATCAGTTTGTCGAAATCGGCGTCGGAAATTTTCGGCTGATCGAGGACGTAGTAGGAATATTCGTGCCTGCGAATTTCTTCGTGGAGGGTGGCGATCTGTTTGGCAGCGTCTTTGCTGGGTGACATGGCGTCCGGGCGAACGAAGTCAGTTCAAACGGCGAGGTATTATACAATGCGCGATGTTTTGGAACCCTCCCCAGCGACGACGGACCCGGGCGCGGCGCGCGCGAAATTACAGGACGCGATCCTCATCTACAATCCCACGAGCGGGAGCGGACGGGAGCGCAGGCAGCGAGAGCTTGCGCAGGCCGCGGAAATTCTGGCGGCCGCGGGGATTCGCGCGGAGCTTGCGGCGACGACGCGTCCGGGCGCGGCGACGGAGCTGGCGCGGCAGGCGGTGCGCGCGGGACGCGAACTGGTCATCGCATGCGGCGGCGACGGGACGAACAATGAAATCGCGAACGGACTGGCGGGGAGCAAGGTTCCGATGGCAGTGCTGCCCGCGGGAACCGCCAACATTCTAGCGAAGGAACTCGGGATACCCTGGGACATTCCTGCGGCGGCGCGGCTGATCGCGAGCGGGACGCGGGTGCGGATCGCGCTGGGAGCGATGAGTTCGCGGGACGCAGCGCAACCCCGCGGCGACGCGAGTGAGCGGAGGTATTTTCTGTGCGTCGCGGGAGCGGGGCCGGACGGAGCGATCGTCTGCGGCGTCGATTCCGCGAGGAAGCTGCGCATCGGGATACTCGAATACTGGCTGCAGGGGCTGCGGCAATTTTTTTCGTGCCGATTCCCTGAATTTCAGAT
Source organism: Candidatus Acidiferrales bacterium (assembly GCA_035280405.1). Classification (GTDB taxonomy): domain Bacteria; phylum Acidobacteriota; class Terriglobia; order Acidiferrales; family UBA7541; genus DAHUXN01. The sequence goes on from DATEFX010000031.1 coordinate 8,352, forward strand.
TGCGAGCGCTGAGAAAACCACGGCGGCGACGCTGGTCGTCGCCGGCAGGACGAAGTATTACGGCGGGCCGTTCCGGATTACGACGGGGGCGAGTTTGTTCGAAGACTCATTCGAGATTGTCGCGTTCACGAAGCGGAGCCGATTCCTGCTGGCGCTTTGCCTGCCGGCGATCTGGCTCGGGTGCCTGCGGCGAATGCCGGGAATCGAGACGTGGAAGACGCGGCGAATTTCGTGTGAAGCAATGGGCGCGGGCGCAATTCTCGCGCAGGTTGACGGCGAGGCGGCGGGGACGCTGCCGATGGAATTTCGTATTGTGCCAGATGCCCTGACGCTGGTAATACCGTCACGCACGCAGGTGTATTTGGGATAGCTTTCACAGGAGCGAGACGATTGGACCCGGTGACACATGCGCTGACTTGCGTTGCGCTGGACCGCGCGGGGCTGCGGCGCACGAGCCGGCACGCGATGCTGATTCTGGTGGCGAGCGGCGTGGCGCCGGACCTCGATCTGCTGAGTTATTTCGGCGGCGGCGATTTGTATCTGCGCTGGCATGACACGGTGCTGCACTCGATTCTCGGGTCGGCGATGGTGGCGATCGGCGTCGCGCTGGCGTTCTGGATTCCCGGGCGGCGGAATGCGAAATCGCCGCTGCGATTCCGGCCAGTGCTGGCGCTGAGCGCGATTGGCGCGGCGACGCACGTGTTTCTGGACCTGGCGAGCACGAGCGGCGTGCAACTGCTCTGGCCATTCCACGGGAAATGGTTCGCGTGGGATTTGCTCAGCGAACTGGATTTGTGGGTGCTGGCGAGCCTCCTCGTCGGGCTGCTGCTGCCCGGGCTTTTCCGGCTGGTCAGCGAAGAAATCGGCGCACACAAGAAGACCAAGGCGCCGTCGAAGATGGCGATGGCGGCGCTGGTGGTCGTGGCGCTCTACATCGGATTGCGCGCGGAGATGCATCACGCGGCGGTGCAGGCGCTGCTGGCGCGCGACTACCACGGAAGATTTCCGCTGGTGGCCGGCGCGATGCCGGACGCGACTTCGCCATTTTCGTGGCGCGGGATCGTGGACACGTCGAACACGATCGAGACCGTGGACGTGGGCGTGGGGCCGGAGGAATCACTGGACCCGGAGGCGAGCCTGACGCATTTCAAGCCGGACGGCACGAGGGCGCTGGACGCGGCGCGACGGTCGGCGCTGGCGCGACGATTTCTGGCGTACGCGCAGTTCCCCATCGCGGACGTGGAGGACCTGGACAGCGGGCACCGCGTGACGCTGCGGGACATGCGGTTTCCTTCGCAATCGGACGCGGCGGGGAACGTGGTGGCGATCATTGAACTGGACCAGCAATATGAAGTGAGAGATGCAAGGATAGAATTCACGCAGTGAGAAAGCGCCACGAAGCATAAAGTCAGAAAAACAACCGCAGATTCCCCGCCACACTGCCCGACGGGCAAGCTCGACTGCGTCCCGCGCGTCCCGAATCCGCCGGGACGAAACGACACCGCGCGGGACTCCGCTCGGAATGACAGGCTCAACGGTTTGCAACGAAAGGTACAATCCGGGGCCTAGGACGCTTCCGGGGCGCGAGCGGCGCGGAAAAGGAAATGGCTCACGATGAGAGAGGCGATCGTGAGGGCGACCGGAATCGCGATGAGAACGAGTTTGTGGGCGAAGAGAAACGTCTCCGTGACGGCGCCGTAGCGGACGGCGAGAATGCCTTCGACAATGAAACGCAAGCCGCGCCCGGCGAGAACTCCGAGGATGAATGAGCGCAGCGGGACCTGAAAGACTCCTTCGGCGATGACGAAGGCTTTGTATGGAATCGGCGGCGGGAAGAGCGCCGGAACGAAGACGCTGAGGAACGCGTGGGAGCTGACCCAGAGGCGAATTTTTCCCGGCGGCTGATGCTCGCGGCGGCGATAGTAGGCTTCCCCTCCCTTCTTTCCCAGAACGTAGAGCCAGATGCAGCCGGCGAGAGAGCCGAACGTCGCCATGGCGGCGTAGAACGGCATGAGCGCACTGCGATGAATCGAAAATTCGATGACGAAGAGGTCCGTGACGAAAGGAAACGAGAGGACCGAGGAATCGAAAAACGCGACGACGAATAATCCCGCGCCGCCAAGAGAGGATATCGAATGGGCCAGCCATCCGGGCAGTTTGGGCGCGGGCAAGTGGAGACTCCTCCGGAACGAACGGCGCATTGTAACAAATGCCGGGAGATTGAGGAGCAAGGAAGCGGGGATGGCCAAGTCCGGGGCCCATGATAGAATTCGACTGCTTTTCGTCCCCCAAAGCAATTCCGAATCGTAGGCGCGTCCATGAGGGTTCCCAGCTCAATGCGGTTCGTATTCGCTTTTGCTTGTTTCGTTGGACTGAATCTTTTCGCCGTGCCACGCGCCGCGCGCGCAGCAAGCGTGGCAGCTCAACGTGGGAGCACAGAGTCCCGAAATGGGCCGGCAGGCACTGGCGTTTCTGCCCGATGAAATCTGGATTCACGCGGGGGACACGGTGGAGTGGGGAAACTTCGACCCCATCGAGCCGCATACGATTACTTTCGGCCCCGACCCGGCCGACCTGTTCGATCCGTCGCCAAACGTGAGCATCGATTCGGACGGGGCGCTGCACGTCACACTGAATTCGCCGGGCGACGCAGCGCACAGCGGATTTATCGAACAGCCGCTGGAAGACGAGCCGGGGATACCCCAGAATCCGATTGTGAATGCGCAGAACCCCGGGACGAACGCGACGAACGTGGCACTGAGCAATCCCACGCGCTTCCGAGTGACGTTCACGCAGCCCGGGACTTACAACTACCATTGCTCACTGCACGACAATCTGGGGATGGTCGGGAAGGTAGTTGTGATCCCGTAGGGCGGATTCGGATACAACCACAGCGTTACGCAGATTGCCAAACGCAGACCGCTCGTGGAGAGCCGTGGGCGAATCGTCCAGAGCGAAGACTGGGCGATTCGCCCGCAAGTGCTTTCACCACCCACGACACAGCGAGCACAAGCACAAACGAATCGAGGAATGCGTCGGCTCACATCATTGTCCCGCCGATATGTCCCAGCTAATCTGAACAAAAACCAACAGCGAAAAACGTTCACCGCAGAGGCGCCGAGCGCGCAGAGAAAAGCAAAGAACCACGACAAGAAGTTTCACCAAAGAGAGCATAGGGTCAGGCGAACGACGCATTGCAATAGAGACGAAGCGGGAAACAGTCATGGCGCAGTCGTTCGTTCACGGAAATTTTCAGAAACGCGAGGATATTATTTGTACATGACGTGGCCCTTCGCCTGGCAGGCCTTGTCCTCTTGTGGCGTCAGCGCGAGCGCCGGCTGGCCATACGGCACGGAGGCGCAACGCATGTAGGTGTCGAATCCGGGGTGCGAGAAGACGTAAACGAGGTGAATCGGCTCGGCACCGATGTTCTTAAAGGAAATCCAAGTTCCTTCCGGAATGAAAACCGTTGCGTCGCCGTGAACGTCCCGCTCGATGCCGCCCAGTGAAACGTGAGCCGTGCCATTCTGGAGGTAGACGATTTCATCTTGAGCGAGGTGCTTGTGCATGTCTATGACGCCACCCGCCTCCAGGTCTTCGACGCCCATGACCAGATGCTGTGAATTCCCGTTCCGCGAATCCACTTTGAGCATGAAGTCGCTGGTACCCTCAGGAGGGAGTTCCAAGGGACGCCAGGTGCGCTCTTCTCCCTGATCTTTTTCGAGAATGAGCGGAGTTGCGGCGGAAATCGCCGGGGATTTCTGCCGCGGCGCTGGGGACTTGGATGGTCCGCTGAAGGACACGATCGCGAACAAACCCACGATGACAACAAGTGTGCGCATGGCGCCTCCGTTGGTGGCACTGACCTTGCGAATCGGAGCCGCAAGATAGCACCAATTGACGAGATTAGGAATGAACGCGGAGGCGCATCAGCACACCGCGCGTCTATAGCCGATCCTCTATGCGGCGGAGGAGGAGACGGCGCCGGACTGGAGCTCGGCGAGGACGAGGCGCAAGGCGGAGAGCAATTCCTCACGCGATATTTGGCTCCGGCGGAACTGAATGCGGCAGTGGAACGCGTTGTCGGGCGCGTGGTAATCGAAGATGTAAGGCTTGGGCCGAGAGACTTCTTCGCTTTCGTCGCGGCGGACGCGGCGAGCTTCATCGCGAGTCAGGCCGCTCTGCGCGATTTGGGCGACCATATCGCGCATCTTCCTTTCGTTGGGCTGGCGGACGACCTGCAAGAGCATGGATTTGGAGAGGACGCGCTTTTCAATGCAGAGCTTACGGACCGGGTCGGGAATTTCGCGGAGAGAGAGAGTTTCCGTGACGGAGGAGCGGGCGCGGCCGATTTTACGCGCGATGTCTTCATGCGTGTAATCGAACTGCTGGGCGAGGCGGAAGAGGCCGTCGGCTTCCTCGAAAGGCGTCAAATCCTTGCGCTGAAGATTTTCGATGAGGGCGAGCTCGAGGGTTTCGGCGTCGTCGGCGATTTTTTCGATGCAGGGCAGCTCCGTGAGACCCGCACCGCGGGAGGCGTGGTAGCGGCGCTCGCCGGAGATGATGTAGTACGCATCTTCACGCGGGACGAAACGGACGAGCAAAGGCTCGAGGACGCCCTTCTCGCGAATCGACTGCGTGAGTTCGGAGAGATCTCCGATGGCTTTGCGGGGCTGGTCCGGGTTCGGATGAATCTTGTCGACAGGAATCATCCGGCCGATGGACGCGCCGCTGAAACTGGCGAGCGTCTCGACATAATGGGCGTCATGCCGCATCTTGAGAGTGACGGGCAACCCGATCCGCTTCGACACGTTGGATGACCTCCTGAGATAGCTTGCGATACTCCTCGGCGCCAGGCGATTTGGGCGCGAAGGTGAAGATGGTTTCCTTGTAAGCCGGACTTTCCTCGAGACGAACGTTCTTGCTGATGCGCGTCTTGAACAGAGCATTGCCGAAGACGGCGCGGATCTGCTCGTGCGTGTCGCGCGAGATGTTGGTGCGGCGATCGTAGAGCGTGATGACGACTCCCAAGACCTTCAAATCCGGATTGGGCCGGGCGCGAATGCGGGCGTAGGTTTCCAGCAAATCGTCGGTGCCTTCAATGGCGAAGTACGCGGCCTGAATGGGAACCAGGAGATGAGTGGACGCAACGAGCGCGTTGACCGTGAGGATGCCGAGGGCCGGCGGCGTATCGATGACGACGTAGTCGTAATCCTTGAGAACCGGACTGAGAGCGTCCTTGAGTTTATAGGGCGCGTCGAACTGGCCGGAAAGCTGCTGCTCGAGGCGAGCGAGGGAGAGCTTCGCAGGCGCGAGAGACAGACCCGCCATTTTGGTGGTGCGAATGACCTTGGCGAGCTCGGGCGGATGGTCGCCGAAAATGTCGTACATCGAGACTTGAATATCCTTGGCCTCGAGGAACGCTATGCTCGTATTGGACTGGGGATCGAGATCGAGGAGCAGCGTGCGTTTTTTGCGAAGAGAGAGAGCCGCCGCCAGATTGATCGCCGTCGTGGTCTTGCCGACGCCGCCCTTCTGATTGGCGATGGCCAGGATAGTGGTCAAGTACGCGGACGCTCCTTCGGCAACCGCACGCCTACATATGGCCGAGTGACAGGGCTCCCTACAATAGGCAGGGTCACTTTACCGATATTTCGGTTCGGTGTGCAAGAGAAAAATCACGGTCTCTGCCGGCGTGCCCGCTGGACCGTACGAGACGCCTACCTGAAGCCCTGTATGGCTACGGGGCGAGATTCTCGCGCAAGTCCGGGCGTTCTGGCACAGAAATCGCGCGACGCGTTCTCAGAACGTCAATGGGGGTGGGGGAGACGCGATTGGGGCGAAACGGCCGATTACATCTTGTAACGGCCGAGGTCTTCGTCGTTGAGATTCTCGAGCCACTTGCGCAAATCTTCGTGAGAAGTTTTTTCGGCGGCGGTGGCCGTCACCTTCGAACTCTTGAAAACTTCTTCCTCGACGTAAATGGGGCAATCGAGGCGCAGCGCGAGGGCGAGAGCGTCGCTGGGGCGCGAGTCCATGGAAATAATGCGGCCGTCGCGTTCCATCCAGATGATGGCGTAGAAGGTGTCTTCCTTCAGTTCGCTGACGACGACGCGCTGGACGTGGACGTTGAGGCCGAGGAGAACATTTTTGAGGAGGTCGTGAGTCATCGGGCGGGGCGTCTGGACCTTTTCAATTTCCAGGGCGATGGCATTGGCTTCGTAGACGCCAACCCAGATGGGCAAAGTGCCGGTGCCTTGAATTGCCTTGAGGACTACGACGGGCATGTTCGTGACGGGATCCATCATCAAACCGCGGATTTTGACTTCGCGTTCCATTGGGCCTCCTACGAGACTCGATCAGCCCGGACTGACTGATCCCCCAAGCTCGACTGATCTCCCATGCTCCCCTTGCCGGGGACCTGGGAGCCCTTTCTCCCGTCGACTTGGGCGCCCCATTTGTGCACGCCGACGAGGGCGAATGGGCCCGCGGCGACGATTTCCACCTGACGATATTGTCCCAGAAGGTCAGGCTCGCGCGAAGAAAAATTTACGATGCGGTTGCTCGAGGTGCGCCCGGCCCATTGGCCACGTGAATGATGATGGCCGTCAACGAGGACCTCGAAACACTGGCCAACGAGCGATTCGTTGCGCGCGAGCTGAATTTCGCGCTGGCGCGCGTGAAGCGCGGCGAGGCGGCGGCCCTTCTCTTCCTCGGGGACGGCGCCCGACATGTCTTTCGCGCTCGTATTGGGGCGCGGCGAGTACGTGAATGAAAATACGCCGTCGTATTGCGCCGCATCGAGGAGCGAGAGCGACTCGTCGAATTCGGCGTCGGATTCGCCAGGGAAGCCGACGATAATGTCCGTGGTGATGCTGATGGGGCGGCGCGCGGCGCGGATCCATTCGATTTTTTCAAGGTACTGCTCGCGCGTGTAGGTGCGGCGCATGGCTTTGAGAATGCTGGTCGCGCCGGACTGCACGGGCAAGTGGATGTGATCGCAGAGCGCAGGAGTCGCGTCAATCGCGGCGACGATTTCGCGCGTGAAATCATTGGGATGCGACGTGGTGAAGCGGACGCGGCGAATGCCGGGAATTTCGGCGACGGCGCGGAGCAGATCCGGAAACGACATCCGGCGCGGCGAGGGATCGCGATAGGAATTCACCGTCTGGCCGAGAAGCTGGACTTCCGTATAGCCCGCAGCGGCGAGACGGCGGACCTCCTCGAGGATGGAATCGCTCAAGCGGCTGCGCTGCGGGCCGCGCGTATGCGGCACGACGCAGTAGGAGCAGGCGTAGTCGCAACCTTCGATGATGGTGACGTACGCGGTGAAGGGATTGTCGCGCTGCGTGATTTCGGTCTCGAAGGTTTCCTGCGCGTCAAGGCGGAGACCCGTGACGCGAGGCGCGCCGGCGTCGAGCTGATCGAGGAGCGCGGGGAGCTGGCGATAACTCGCCGAGCCGCACACCATGCGCACCCACGGAGCTCGGCGGAAAATCGCTTCGCCGTCCTGCTGCGCGACGCAGCCGAGCACGCCGATGAGTTTGCCTTCGCCCGCGGGGCCGCGAAATTCGCCGAGGCGCGAGAAAACTTTTTGCGCCGCTTTCTCGCGGATGCTGCAGGTGTTGTAGAAGACGACGTCGGCGGCAGCGGGAGAATCCACCGGACGATATCCGCGATCAAGAAGGACTCCGGCGACTTTTTCGGAGTCGTGGACGTTCATCTGGCAGCCGAAGGTTTCGAGATAGAACGTGCGGCCGTTTGAGGCGGCTTCTCGCGCGGCGAGATTTGCCGACGATGCTTCCGCGCCGAGCGCGGGAGTCGCTGCAAGAGAGGAAAGCGGGATGTCGAAGCGGGCGGACATGGCGAAATTGGAGTTTAGCACAGAGCCGTCGAGGCGAGACTAAGCGGCTTCGACGGTGAGCCTGAGGCCGATGGCTTTGGCGACGGCGTAAAGGGTCGAGAGGCGCGGATTGCCGTTGGCCGACAGCGCGCGATAGAGATTTTCCCTTTTGACTCCCGCAACCTTGGCGATTCGAGCGATGCCATGCGCACGCGCGACGTGGCGCAAAGCGAGCAGCAGGGCTTGAGGCCCTTCGGCGTCTTGCAGAGATGCTTTCAAGTACCTGGCCGCGAAAGCCGGATGACTGCGGAGGCGGCGAACAAGTGCCTCGTCATGTGAGAGGCTTGATTTCGGTCTAAACGCACGCGTGTCCTGCATCTGATGTCCTTGTAAATCAAGAGTTGCGCGGCGAAACCAGGAAATGGTTCCGTAAAGGCGGTCACCGCAGAGGCGCCGAGAACGCAGAGAAAGCGCAGAGACGACACCTGATGACTGTCGTTGACCGACAGAGCCGAGGTAAAGATCTAAAGGCTTTCACCACAGAGGGCACAGAGAACACCGAGAAAGCAAAACCACTCCGTTTTGGCGGCCACGCTACACGCAGATGATTCCGTGAAAAGGCGGTCACCGCAGAAGCGCCGAGAACGGAGAGAAAACACAGAAACCAGACCCGATGACTGCGACTGACCGCACAGGCGACGCATGGAGCGAAAGGCATTGACCACAGAGGGTACGGAGATCGCGAAGGCGGACGCGCCAGAAAACAAGAACGCCGGATGGACCCCTTGATCATGGTCAGGGCGAGCCGGCGGGAAATTCGTCGAAATTTCAGCTTGTGAAGCTGCTGAAGTCACACAAATCGAGGTTACAGTAAGAAATTCTACGCCGAGGTCTAAAAATTGTCAAGTCCTTTATATGCAACAAAAAATCGTCCAAGGTAAAAAAGTGTCACCGGGGTGAAATTGGAGTGATTTTGAGGGCTGATTTCCTCTGAGAATCGCTGGAAGAGGTCCGCTGATCCGCGCAAAATACAGGGACGGCGGCCCAACGCGAGGCGGCCGCCGCCTTGCGACGCCGAGATTCCTCGGACTCGCCAATAAGCGCGATTTCCGCGCGGCCCGAGCATTCTGGCGCGGAAATCGCGCTGCTCGTCCTCGGAATGACAATTTGGTGGGGAGGGCGCGCAATGAAATGCGCGGCTTAATTGTAAGCAGGGCAGGCGGCGAGGAACGATCCAACGCCAGGGGCCTCTGGGCAATCGGCCCCGGATTCAAGGCCAGCTCGTGAACTTTATTCGATGGATGCACGTACCTAATGACGAAGGCCGCGTCGAATACTCAAAGGGGTTAAGCGGCGGAGCCAGAATCCGACACGTGGCTGAGGGGGTTTTATGACGTCATTCGGAAGCCAGTTGCGGCAGGTGATGCGGCGGCTGAGACGGGCGCCGATGTTCACGGCGATTACGCTCGCGACGCTGGCGGTGGCCATCGGAGCGAACACGGCGATATTCAGCGTGGTGGAAGGCGTGCTGCTGAAGCCGCTTCCCTACCCGCATGCGGAGCAACTGATTGACGTCTCGCACTCCGCGCCCGGAGTCGGCATCAACGACGCGGGGATGTCGCCGTCGATGAACTTCGTGTACCGCGAGCAGAATCGCACGTTGCAGGACATCGGGATGTACAACGACGACACGGTGACGGTGACGGGCGTGGCGCAGCCGGAACAAGTGCGCGCACTGGCGGTTACAGATGGCGTGCTTCCCGTACTCGGCGTGACGCCGAAGCTGGGCCGCTGGTTCAACCGAACGGATGATTCGCCAAGCGGAGCAGCGACGGTGATGCTGTCGAACGGCTACTGGCGAACGAAATTCGGCAGCGACCCGGCGGCGGTGGGCAAGAGCCTGACGATCGACGGGAAACCTCACGAAATCATAGGCGTGATGCCCGAAGATTTCCGCTTCATGGATGAAGAGACGCCGCCGCTGATACTTCCCCTCGCGCTGGACCGCAACAAGACTTACCTGGGCCAGTTCAGCTTTTCGGGTGTTGCGCGGCTGAAGCCGGGAGTCACGCTCGAGCAGGCGAGCGCGGACGTGGCGCGAATGGTGCCCATCGTCTGGAACAGCTTCCCCGCCCCGCCGGGATTCAGCCTGGAGCTCTTCAAGAAGGCGAATGTGTCGCCCTATTTGCGTCCGCTGAAGGCGAGAGTGGTGGGTGACGTGGGAGCGCTGCTCTGGGTGCTGATGGGAGGCATCGGGATGGTGCTGCTGATCGCGTGCGCCAACATCGCGAACTTGCTGCTAGTGCGCACGGAGGGGCGACAGCAAGAGCTGGCGATACGCGCGGCACTCGGAGCGGGCTGGAGCAGGATCGCGGGCGAGTTGCTGTTTGAGAGCGTCGTGCTGGGAATCATCGGGAGCGTGTTCGGGCTTGGGCTGGCGTACGGCGCGCTGCGCGCTCTTGTTTCGATCGCGCCCGCGGGTTTGCCGCGGCTCTACGAAATCGGGATAGACGCCAACGTGCTGCTCTTCACACTGGGAATTGTTCTTGTCGCGAGCCTGCTTTTTGGCTGCGTGCCCGTGTTCAAGTATGCCGGCACGCGGCTGGGAACGGGTTTGCGCGAAATCGGGCGATCGCTGACGCAGAGCCGCGAGCGGCATCGAGTGCGCAGCGTGCTCGTGGTGGTGCAAGTGGCGCTGGCTTTCGTGCTGATGATTTCGTCGGGCTTGATGATTCGCACGTTTCGCGCGCTGACGCGCGTGAATCCGGGGTTCACGAACCCCGGCACGGTGCAGACGCTGCGAATTTACATTCCCGACTCCGAGGCGAAGGACGCCGAGGCGGTGATTCGGATGCAGCAGCAAATTGCAAACCGGATTGCGGCGATTCCCGGAGTGACGTCCGCGGGATTTTCGAACGGCGTGCCGCTCGACGGAGACGGCTGGACAGACCCGATCTACGCGGCGGATAAGTCTTACGCTAACGGTCAGATCCCGCCGCTGCGGCGATTCAAATTCGTTTCGCCGGATTTCCTGGATACACTCGGAACGCCGCTGATCGCCGGGCGGGACTTCACCTGGACGGACACGTTGAACAAGACTCCCGTCGCGATGGTGTCGGAGAACGCGGCGAAAGAATTCTGGGGTTCGCCGACGGCGGCGCTGGGAAAGCAAATCCGCGTGTCGACGACGGACGAATGGCGGCAGGTTATCGGCGTGGTTGCGGACGTGCACGCGGACGGAATGGATCAGCCGGCGCCCGCGAGCGCTTACTGGCCGATGATCGTGAATCATTTCGAAAGCGACCTCGCGCCGCAGGCAAGACGGTCCGCTGCGTTTGCGATTCGCAGTTCGCGGGCAGGGTCGTCGAACCTGATGCAGGAGGTTCAGAAGGCAGTGTGGTCCGTGGACGCGAACTTGCCACTCGCGCGCGTGCACACGCTCGATTATTACTACACGCAATCCATGGCGCGGACTTCGTTCACGCTGGTGATGCTGGCGCTGGCGGGAGGAATGGCGTTGCTGCTCGGCGTCGTTGGGCTTTACGGCGTGATTGCGTACTCGGTGTCGCAGCGGACGCGCGAGATCGGCATACGCATGGCGCTGGGAGCGCAGCAGCCGTCGCTGATCGGAATGTTCGTGCGGCATGGAATGTGGCTGGCGGGCGCGGGCGTGATTTGCGGCGCGGGAGCGGCGATTGCGGTGATGCGACTACTTTCGTCGCTGCTATTCGGCGTGAGCCCGACGGATCCCGTCACTTATATGGCGGTGCTGATCTGCTTGATTGCCACGGCGACGCTTGCCAGCTATCTGCCTTCACGGCGCGCGGCGAACGTGGACCCGGTCGAAGCCCTGCGGGCGGAGTGAGACTGGCTTTCGTCCTCAGAGCGATTTCAGGAATTCGATCAGGGCCTGGCGATCAGCGGGCTTCAACTTCTGAAAACGGCCGGTGACTGCTTCCGCTTCGCCGCGATGGCGCAGAATGGCGTCGAGGAGCGTGAGCGAAGCGCCGTCGTGCATCAGGCGCGTGCGCGTGCGGACGCCCCAGAGCGGCGCGGTGCGCATCTTGTTCGCCGTGCTGGTAAATTCACTGGGCGAAAAATTCTTCCATGCGGTCTGGTACACGGTCTTGCCGTAATGCTCCACCATGGACATCACGATGCCATCGCCCGTCCCGACATTGTGCAACAAGAAGTCGCTATAGGGGTGAAACGTCTTGCCGCCGAGCGCGTCAGGAATTGTGAACGTGTCGCCGTCAATTTTCGTTCCGACGGCCGCGGTGGTTAGAGTGGGCACATGGCACGTCGTGCAGCCGATTTCGTCGAATAACTCCATTCCCCTTTTGGCCCGCGGAGTCATGGCAAGTTGTTCATCACGCGGAGGAGCTTTCGTCGCGCGGACGAAACGCGCGAAGTGGTCGATGTCCGCCAGCCCATCGGAGCCGGGTTTGTCGTTCGGCTCGGAGACGATGTTGCAAAGCTTCGTGACTTCGTCGGGAAAGAGGCGACTCGTGATGCCCATTTCGTTCAAGTAGGCATCGCCGGAAAAAGAGAGCAGGCTGGCTTGCTGGTCTTTCCATCCGAAGCGCCCGATGCGCGTTTGGCCCGGCGCTTCGACGACGGGAACGTAAATTGCTTGCCCGCAGATTTTCTTGTGGCTCTTCTTGCACTCGTCGCGGGAGAGATCGAGAAGCGTCTCGTCCGCGACAGCTTCGACGAAACCGTCGCCCAAAAGATTGAGGGAAGTCCGCAGCGCGCGGATCTTCTCCGTGTCGGGAACGCGCTCCTGAATTTCCTGGTCCGGGAACTGCGCGTTGGGGCAAATGGCGCGGTCGTTGACGAGCGAGCGGCCGGTAATCACTTCGGCGCCGTCAGCAATCGGGATCGAGGGACTTTCGAATTGCCCTTTCGGACCAAGATGGCCGACGCGCAACTCCGTGACCTGGCTGATTCCGCCGGAGACGGGATTCTGGTGGCATTCGCGGCAGGATTGCGAGTTGTAGAGCGGGCCAAGGCCATCGCCGATTTGCTCGAATTCGTCGAACTTGGCCTGGTCCGCGAGATGCGTTGCGTCGTCCACAGCGCCATTGGTCATGTTATCGAATCCGGCGGGCGCTTCAGATGGTGCTGCAGATATAGCCGCTACGGCGAGGCATAACAGAGCGGCACAAAGGAATGATCGCATGGGGTTCTCCCCGGGCTGGTTCGAAAAATGTACACCCTCCGTCACGCTAATCCAACACGAAATCCTATGGGCAACAATTGCGGCGCGCGCTCGCGCCTACGCGCGAACCCTCGGCAGGAATCGCGGCGCCGGGAATGTGTCGTGTCGTGCAACAAGAAATATCGGAATACGATATGGTCGTTTGACCGCAGTTCTTGCCTATGCTACGGTAAATTCGGGGTTCGAGGAATCTTCCTCGGGGGCTAGAACATTCCGAACGCGGCCGTTGTAATCTTCGCCGGTCGGCTGGAAACGATTTTGTTCCAGACGAGCTGGGTGGCGCGGATTGACCTGTTGATCCTTATCGGGCTCTCCCTTTTTTCGTGGGCCATCATATTCCAGAAATATCGCCTTTTTGGAACCATCGAGCCGCGAACGAAACGATTCATGCAGCTCTTTCGTTCGGGACGAGGCCTACCTGATCCAGTCTCGCTGCGCGCCGGAGCGTCTGGCTCGCCTTTTGTCGGCGTGTATGAAGCGGGGTACCGGGAACTGGAAGGACAGCTTGCGGGCGGGAATCCGCATCCCGGTAAGCTGAAGAATCCGCGCGCCGTGCAGGTGGAGATGCAGCTTGCGTCGACGGATGAAGTCCGCCAGATGGAGAGCTGGATGCCGTGGCTGGCGACGATCGGTTCGATCTCGACGTTCATAGGACTGTTTGGCACGGTGTGGGGCGTGATGGACGCATTTTCGGGGCTGGGCGAGGCGGGCGAATCGAGCCTGCGAGCCGTCGCGCCCGGAATCGCGGACGCGTTGATTACTACCGCGGCGGGACTCTTTGCCGCAATCCCGGCCGTGATTGCGTATAACATTTATCTGCACCGCATTCGGGATTTCGCGCTGCGGATGGAGAATTTTTCATCGGAGTTCGTCGCGAAGATAGAAACGCTGTACTCGTGATTTCTTATGCCGCAGCTTTCACGCCAACCTGGAACGACGCTATCGGACATCAACATCGTCCCCTTCGTGGACGTGATGCTGGTGCTGCTCGTGATTTTCATGATTACGGCGCCGATTCTGGAATCGGGGATTCGCGTGGAACTGCCGAAGACGAAGACGGCAAAGCAGATCACGCAGGCCCGAATCATCATCACGATCGACCGCGCGCAGAGGCTTTTCCTGGGAAATAACGCGGTGAACATCCACGAACTCGGGAAGAAAGTGCTGGCTGAAGACAAGGACGTGCAAAACACGCCGGTTTATATTCGCTCGGATGCCGCCGTGCCGTGGGGAACCATCGTGATGGTGATGGACACATTGAGACAATCCGGCATCTCAAACGTTAGCGCGGTAACAAAGCCGCTGGAGGGTGAGCCGCGCACGGAATAACATGGAGTTAACGTTTCCCCGCCAATCCGCGATGTCGTTGAGAAGCCCGCTGAAATTTTCGGCGGCCTTTCACGCGCTAATCATTTTCGGCCTCGTGATTTCAACGCTGTTATCGCACCGCGGCGAAACGTGGGGCGGCGCGGGCGGCGAGGGAACCATCAATATGAATCTCGTCGGCAATATTCCTGCGATTCCCCTACCCAAGCCGGACGTAGTGACCGCGAACCGCGTGGTGGACGACTCGAAGGGGCTTTACAAGGAAGAGCCGCAGCCGAAACTGCCCGATGATTCGAAGGCGCTGTACCTGCCGAAGTTCGAGAAATACAAGACAGAGAAACCGGTATCGAAACCGTCGCGAGCCCTGGAGAATCCGACGCCGCAGCCTCCGAACGCCGTGCCCTACGGCAACGGCGGCGCGCCGCAGGTTCCCTACACGTCGTTCATGATGGGGCAGACTTCGCCCGGAGGAATGGGGATCTCCGGAACCTCGGGAGGAGCTTTCGGCTCGGAGTTTCTGTGGTACGTCGAAGCCGTGCAGCGGCGCGTGAGCAGCAACTGGCTGCAAGCGACGGTGGATCCGACGATCTCGTGGGCGCCGAGGTGCGTGGTGACATTTGAAATTCAGCGCGACGGCACAGTGGCAGATATTCAGGTCACGCAGTCGAGCGGCGACCAAACCGTGGACCAATCCGCGGTGCGGGCTGTGCGGAGCTCGAATCCGCTGGACCAGTTGCCTCCGGCATACCGGGGATCCTACGTGAACGTGGAATTCTGGTTCGATTTCAGGCGGCAATGAAAATTGCCATTGTTTGCACTCATAAATGACGGACGTTCCAGTTCTACGGTTGGAACGACCAAGAGGAAAATGGGAATGAAAGGTGTTGCGGGACTTTTTGCTGTCCTTCTCGGGACAAGTTTGTTGGCAGGCGTTTCGCTGGCCGGTGCGCAGGACGTTATCAAGACAGGAACCGGCCTGGGGGTCACAAAAGTCAAACTGGCCGTGCCGGAATTCGCCGCGCGAAATCCGGAGGCGGGCCCGCTTGAAAAGGTTTTTCATCAGGTTTTAACCGACGACCTGACTTACTCGGGCATAATCGACCTGGTGAGTCCGAGTTTTTATCCCTTGCAGACACCAAGCGTGCCGAACCAACTCAATGCCGAGGCGTGGAGCCAGGCGCCGGCTAGCGCGATGATGGTGGCGTTCGGGAATTTGACGTCGAGCGGAACTTCCCTTTCGCTGGCGGGATACCTCTACGACGTGCGGCAAGCTTCTCCGCTATCCGTCCTCGAAAAGATTTACAATGGCGACGCCACGGATGCGGGCGCGCGGCAACTGGCGCACGAATTCGCCGATGACATCATTTCGCGACTGAGCGGCGGCGTGCCGGGAATCGCGCAGACGAAAATCGCGTTTGTGAGCAACCGCACGGGACACAAAGAAATCTGGGAAATGGATTATGACGGAGCGAATCAAACGCAGCTGACGCACCTGAATTCGACGGCGCTCACGCCGCGATGGTCGCCCGATGATTCGCGCATCGCGTTCACTTGCTATGAGCCGTTTCGCGGCGTGGTCTCCGCGGAGATCTGCATGTACTCGCTGCTGACAAAGCGAATGATCGCGTTCCCGCGATTTCCCGGAACTACTTCATCGCCTGCATGGTCTCCCGACGGCACTGAGCTCGCGTTCATGTCCAGCGTTCATGGCGATCCGGAAGTGTACGTCACGGACGCGAGCGGCCAGCACATGCACCAATTGACATATTCTGCCGCGGTAAGCACTTCGCCCACGTGGAATCCGAAGACGGGGCAGTCCATCATATTTGTGAGCGACCGCGGTGGGCTGCCGGATCTGTATCAGATGAACTCGGACGGGTCCAACTTGCAGAAGATTCCGCTTTCTGCTGCCACGGGAGTCGCGGCAAAGGATTTGCCGGCGACAGGATACGTGATCGATCCATCGTGGTCGCCGAACGGCCAATTGCTGGCGTTCAGCTGGCGGCGGCCAGCGGGAAACTACGACATTTACATTATGGATATCGCAACGGATCAGCTGGTCGAATTGACGCGCGATTCAGGAGAGAATGAGCGTCCCAGCTGGGCGCCGGACGGAAGGCACATAGTGTTCGAAACGACGCGCTCCGGCTCGCTGCAAGTCTGGACGATGCTTGCGGACGGAAGCCAACAGAGGCAGTTGACGTCCGCGGGCAAGAATGAGTCGCCGAACTGGTCGCAGAAATGAGAGAGAGTTTTTTGCTTTAGTCCCATGGGAAGTTGCCTTAATTCAAAGTCAAATATCACGTCCCTGAGCTGAAAGGCTTGCACAGCGCAGGGTGCGAAGGAGGATGTTCGATGCAGAGCAGTACCGTACGCAGGTTTCTTGTTTTCGTTAGTGCATTCGCAGTTCTAGCATTCGTTGGTGCCTGCAAGAAGAAGGTGGCTCCGCCACCGCCGGCGCCCGCGCCAGCTCCAGCCCCGGCGCAGCCGACGGTGACGCTGAGCGCGACTCAAACCACAATCAAAAGCGGCGAGAGCACTACGCTGAATTGGTCGTCCACGAACGCCACGGATCTCGACCTCGAACCCGGAGTCGGGAAAGTGGCGCCGCAAGGTTCGACCAACGTCAGCCCGACGCAATCCACAACTTACACGATTACAGCTACTGGCCCGGGGGGAACGGCAGATGCCACGCAGCAGATTACGGTGGAAGCGCCGCCGCCACCACCGCCGCCACCGGCTCCAGCGCCCGATCTGAACGCGCTGTTCAGTCAGAACGTCACGGACGCTTATTTTGATTACGACAAATCGGACATCCGCGAAGACGCGAAGGCGGCTCTGCAGAAGGACGCGGAATTTTTGCGCTCCTATCCGCAGGTCAACGTGACCGTCGAGGGTCATTGCGACGAGCGCGGGTCTTCGGAATACAACCTCGGCCTGGGCCAGCGCCGCGCCGATGCCGTGAAGAATTACATGGTGTCGCTCGGCATTTCGGGTGATCGCATCAAGACGATGAGCTGGGGCAAGGAGCACCCGTTCTGCACGGAGCACAACGAAACGTGCTGGCAGCAGAACCGCCGCGGCCACTTCGTGATGCAACAATAGCGGTAGAATAGTCATAGCCGGAGGCGCTGCGTCGGATGAAACCGGCGCGGCGCTGCGGCGCATTTAAAGGAGGCAATCCATGCGCGCAAGAACCGTCGTCTTGAGTTTCGCGCTCATTATTGCGGGAGCCATCGGCGGCGCAATGCTCGCCCCGCCCGCAGCTGACGCCGTGTCCCGCGAGATTATCGAGATGCAACAGTCCATCAATCAGATTCTGCAGAATCAGCAGGACCTGCGCAGCAACATGGACGCGAAATTCGCGTCGCTGCAGACGCTGATTCAGCAGTCGAGCGACGCCACCACGCACCTGAGCCTCGCCGTCGGCTCGATGCAAAAAGCTTTCCAGGACGCGCAGGCCAATAGCGGAGCGAGTAACAACTCCGTGACGCAGCAAATGACCGGCATCTCCGACAACATGGCGGACATGCAGGCGCGTGTGGCCAAATTGTCGCAGCAGCTCGCGGACATTCAGTCCACGCTGCAAACGATTAACGCCAAAGTGTCTGCTCCGCCGCCGACGCAGGCCGCTCCTGCGCAACAAGGAGTCGGCGACTCTCCGGGAACCACACAGCCTACGGGAAGTGGCCAGCCCACGGCGACGAGTCAGCCAGTATCGAGCCTTGCGCCAATCTCCGGCGACACGCTCTATAACAACGCTGTACGCGACTACAATTCGCGCCACTACGACATGGCGCACCAGGAGCTATCCGACTACCTGAAGAATTTTCCGGACGGGCCGCTGGCGGCGAACGCGCAGTTCTACCTCGGAGAGCTCGCGTATGCTCAGCACCAGTACAGCGCAGCGATCGACGCGTACGACAAAGTGATCGTGACCTATCGGCACAGCCCTCGCGTGGCGCCAGCGATGCTCGAGAAGGGCCGCGCGTACGTGCAACTCGGCAAGCGGACTTCTGCGAAATCGGAATTTCGCGAATTGATCCGCATGTTCCCGGGAACGGATGAAGCGAAGGCGGCGCAAACGGAACTCCGCCGCATCTCGTAGCCCGGCAGAAATCTCTTCCCTGCAAGAACCGCCGCGCCATCTGTCCGCGCTTCAGGTATACTTCCCTCCGGCGCAAGCAGTGACTTCCCCGCCGCAGAGGTTGCCATGTCCGTGAACAAAGCGATTCTAGTCGGAAGACTCGGGCGCGACCCGGAGACGCGTTACACGGGCAGCGGGCAGGCCGTGGCCAATTTCACTCTCGCGACGGATTCCACGTACAAAGACCGCGCCGGCGAACGCCAGAAGCGTACGGAGTGGCACCGCATCGTCGCGTGGGGTAAGCTAGCGGAAATCTGCCAGCAATATTTGAAGAAGGGCTCGCAGGTGTATATCGAAGGCCGCCTGCAGACGCGCGAGTGGGAAGATAAATCGGGCCAGAAGCGGTCGACCACCGAGATTGTCGCGTCCGACATGCGGATGCTCGGCTCGCGCGCCGATTCCGCTGCTGCCGCCGGAGCCGCGGCGGGCGGCTCGCGCGCCGCTGAGTTCGATGCCCCTGCGCCGGACGATGCCGGCCCGCAAGACTCCGCCATTTCAGACGAAGATATTCCGTTTTAGTGTCGCTTCACAAATAACTCAACACCGCGACGGTCATATCATCGATCTGCGCCTTGCTTTGCGAGTATTCGCGGGCGGCTGCAAGGAGTCCATTCGCAATTTGCGCGCTCGGCTCGCCGCAGTGAGTCTTGGCGCAATCAACCAACCGTTTCTCTCCAAACTCCTCCTCCTCGGCATTGCGTGATTCCGTGATTCCATCACTGAACATTATGATTGAATCGCCCCTTTTCAGGTGCAGTGTTTCCTCCGGATATTGTGCGTCAGCGACGGCACCCAGAATCGGCCCGCCAGACGTGAGCCGCAGCACGTCGCTGCCTCGAAGCAGCACTGGCGCGTGGTGCCCTGCATTCGAATATGCGAAACGGCCGTGGGGCAATAGGATTCCATAAGCAAGTGTCGCCAGGCGCCAGCCGAGGCCGCGTTCCGCGACGGCGCGATTCATTCGCGCCAGCGTCTCAGCGGGGCCGTGGCCAGCCTGCGCTTCAAACGCCAACATCCCTTGCAGCATTGCGGCGAGAAGCGCCGCAGCGGGTCCTTTGCCCGCGACGTCGCCGAGCGCAACGCCTACGCCGCCCGAGGAGAGTTCGGCAAATTCGAAAAAGTCGCCGCCGATTGTGCGGCTCGCGACCGAATCGCCGGCAATGTCGTAATAGCTGCCGCTGCGGGCTGCGCGCGGGAGCAACGACCGCTGAACCTCCGCAGCCGTGTGCAGTTCACTATCGAGCCGGATCTTTTCGAGATGCTCGAGGACGGCGGAATTGTCATAAAGCCGCTCGTCGCGAATGATTTTTCCGTCGACGAAAGTCAACAGGATTACGGCGCGGTACGAGATCACGCCGCCGGTCGGAGGGAGCCCGAACCAACCCTTGTGGTCCGTGGCCGTCGCGGTTCCGATCATCGCCAGCCGATTGCCCTCAAGCATGACATCGGCGACGCGCACGCTCCAATCAGGGTAGGTCGAAAAAATGATTTCCCAATTCTGTGCGATCGCCTCGCGCCCGCTCACTTGATGAAACACCGGGCTGACCAAAACAGCGTCATCCGCATAGAAGCTCACAAGCGTAGAAGTGTCATGCGTATTGACAGCGTTCTCGAGCAGCTTCGCGAATGTCAGAGCCTCATCGCGCGACAGGAACCCACCGGCCGGACCTAGATTTGCGGTTCCCATATCCGCTTATTTTAGCTTGAAAAGGCGTGCCGTATGTAAGTCTTCAGCAGATCGATCAGATTCGGTCGATTCGAGGCAATGAGCCCGATTTAATCGGATTGCGAAGATGAACCAGTTTCTTCCGCATCATCGTCATCGGGTGATTTCATGGTGGGCAGAACGAGGCGCGCAATTTGCCGGCGTTCGATGCGATAGTCACGCCGCACTTTTCCGTCGCGGAATTCCAGCGCACGCTGCGCGTAGCTGGCGATATCGGGCTCGTGCGTGACCAGGACGACCGTCAAGCTTTCGTCTTCATTCAGCCGCTGCAGGATGTCCATGATTTCGACGCTGGTGCGGCTGTCCAGGTTCCCCGTCGGCTCATCGGCCAGCAGAATCGAAGGTCGGTTGACGAGAGCGCGCGCGATGGCGACACGCTGCTGCTGCCCGCCAGATAGCTGCGAAGGATGATGCATGGCGCGCTCGGCAAGCCCAACGCGTTCGAGCGATTTCTTCGCGCGTTCGGCGCGCTCCTCTTGCGGGATGCCAGCGTAGAGCGTGGGCAGTTCGACGTTTTCAAGCGCTGTGGTGCGCGAAAGCAGATTGAACTGCTGAAAGACGAAGCCGATGTTGCGGTTGCGAATGTGCGCGAGATCCTCTTTGCTGAGCTCGGAGACGTCCGTCCCGTCGAGAACGTAGCGGCCTTTCGTCGGGCGGTCCAGGCAGCCGAGAATATTCATCAGCGTGGACTTCCCCGAGCCGGAGGCGCCCATGATGGCGACGAATTCGCCGCGGCGAATCTCCAGCGAGACGCCGCGCAGCGCGTGAACCTGCACTTCGCCCAGATCGTAGGTTTTGTGGACGTTGTCGAGAGCGATCACCGCGTCCCCGGCGCGCGCTTGAAGTGCGTCTTCTTGCATTTGAAGTGTGGCTCCGTATGCCATGTGAATTGTGCCCTGCTCGCCTCAAATTAACGTTGTTGTTGCGGCTGCTGCGATTGTTGCTGCTGGCGCTTCTTCCGGTCTTCGTCCAGCTTCTTGACGAACGCGTCGAATTTCGCCGTTTGCTCGGGCGTCAGAATGGCGCGGATTCGGTCCCGTCCCTGCTGCCTCACCTGGTCCCACTTCGGATCCCATTCCGCGTGACGTTGCGCGTCCAGCTCGTGATACTTTGGATCCCATTCGGAGCGCATCTGCGTATCCAGATCGTGAAACTTAGCGCGTTCATCGGAAATGATGGAATCAAATTGTTTCGCCTGGTCACCGGAAAGCTGCAACGCCTGGCGGATTTGCCTCGCCGGCCCCATGCGGTCCTGCGCCAAAACATGAGCATTCCACAAATACTCGCCCACCGCGCCCAGCGCGACTCCGAGCGCGAACAGAATCACCACCAGCGCGACAGCCTTCCGCGAAATGCCGTTGTCGCTCATGGATGCCTTTCGGCGATCGCCAGCAGCACATCGTCGTCGCTCGATGGAACCGCAGACGGCGAAGTGAAGCTCTCCGTCGGCTGCGCAAAAGCGGTCGGCGTGGGAACTGGCGCCGCTGATGTCGAGGTGCCGAACCGCAATCCATACCCAAAGAGCAGCACGAGAGCGAGAGCTGCGGAAAAAGCCAGCCGCCACGCGATCGCCTCGAACGGCCGCCAGAAATTCCGCTGCTCGCGCATCCACGCTTCGGCCGCGTTGATTTTCGCCATCACCAGGTGCGTGAATGCGGGGCCCGGCTCTTCGGCAGGCTCGAACACCTTGCCGACCAGCCGCGAAGACAGGCGCGCTTCCTCGAGAGCATCGCGGCAAGCGGCGCAATCGCTCAGGTGCGCGACGAGCTTTTCCGCGTCCGCGCGCGGCAGTTCGCCAGAATGATAGTCCTCCAGAATTGCATCCGATTGCTTGCAACGACTCACGCAATTTTCGTCTTGCATTTGACGCTCCTGACTCACGCCGACTCCTGCCTTCTGGAATTCCGTCCCAACCGCTTCCGGTAGGCATTCGCCAGCTTCCGGCGCGCGCGAAACAGACGAACCTTCACTGTATTGACGTTGACTCCCAGCATGCCGCCGATCTCCTCGACGGCGAACCCTTGCGACTCCTTGAGCACCAGCATCATCCGGTCTTCCTCGGAGAGCTCGGCGAGCAGCCTCTCGACAATCTCCCTCAGTTCCGCCCGCTCGCTCGGGTTGTTCGCGTCCCCGCCGGTGCTGACGAACTGCTCGACGTGCCGAGCCTGCTCCTCGCTTAAATCCGCCTCATAACTCAGCGGCCGGACTTTCTTCTTCCGCAGGTAGTCCCAGCATTCGTTCACCGCAATCTTGTAGAGCCACGTCGAGAAAGCGGAGCGCATGTCGAACCGGCCGATCGACACATATGCCTTCAGGAACACTTGCTGCGCCACGTCTTCGATATCTTCGCGTCGCCTCAAAATCCCGCCTACAACAGCCATAATCCTCTGCTGGTGCCGCCGGACAAGCTCCTCGAATGCCGTCGTCGTGCCCTTTTGGGCCAGGCGCACCAGTTCGCGGTCGTCCGTCTTCCCGGCGCGCGTCCGCGCTGCGACCGCTATCGCTGCTGCGCTTGCTGCCACGTTATGTGGGACGTTGTCCATGCTTGCTGCGTTACAATCGCCTCTCTCGGGTTCCTAAAAGTCAGTACTTGCATGAGTCATGTATTCATGAAATAATCTCCGCATGATTATCGGAGATCGTTTACGTCTGTTGCGTGAAACAAAAAAGCTGTCTCAGGGGGATATAGAGAAACGTACGGGCCTCCTTCGCTGCTACATTTCCCGCGTCGAAAATGGCCATACAGTTCCGGCCATTGAGACTCTGGAAAAGCTGGCCAGGGCCATGGAAGTTCCGCTCTACCAGCTATTCTACGACGGCGAAGAGCCTCCCGAACTGCCGAATCTTCCCAAGCGGAAGTCTGCTGATGATATCGCTTGGGGCAGCCGGGGGAAAGAGGCGCGTGCGCTGAACCGGTTCCGCCGGCTACTCGGCAAGATTGGCGAAGGCGATCGTCGGCTGCTGATGTTCATGGCCCAGAAAATGGCCAACCGCTAGCGGCGCGGCGTTCCCTTTCTCCAATCGCGTCACCTATTCCCACTCGATGGTTCCGGGCGGTTTCGAGCTGATATCGTAGACTACCCGTGTGACTCCGCGAACCTCGTTCGCTATTCGCACTGATATGCGTTCGAGAACTTCGCGCGGTAACCGTACCCAGTCCGCGGTCATCGCGTCTTCGGACTCGACTACCCGAACCGCGATAGTGTACCCGTACGTCCTGTCGTCGCCCATCACGCCCACGCTGCGCACAGGAAGCAGCACGGCAAACGCCTGCCAGACTTTGTCATAAAGCCCGGCGCCGCGGATTTCCTCGACCACGATGGCGTCTGCCTCACGTTCGATTGCCAGCTTCTCTGCCGTTATCTCCCCGAGCACTCGAACAGCCAGACCCGGGCCCGGGAACGGATGTTTGGTCAGCATCTCTTCCGGCAACCCCAATTCCCTGCCGATCGCCCGCACTTCATCCTTGAACAAATCGCGCAGCGGCTCGACAAGTTCAAACGGCAAATCTGCCGGCAGCCCGCCGACGTTGTGATGCGTTTTGATCGTTGCTGACGGCCCCTTCACGGAAACCGATTCGATCACGTCCGGATAGAGCGTTCCCTGAACCAAATAATGCATTCCGGCATGTCCGGCATCCGCGGTGAGGCGCCGCGCCTCATCCGCGAAAACACTGATGAACTCCGCCCCGATTTTCTTGCGCTTCTCCTCTGGATCAGTCACGCCGTTCAGCCGCGCGAGAAAACGGTCCGCAGCATTCACGCCTTCAACGCTCAGGCCCACGCGTGTCCGCAATAGTTCAAGCGTTTCTTGAAACTCATTCTTCCGCAACAGTCCCGTGTCCACGAAAACATTCGTCAGCCTGTCGCCAATCGCGCGATGCACCAACAGCGCCGCAACCGCGGAGTCCACGCCGCCGCTCAACGCGCAAAGCGCGCGCGCATTTCCGACGCGTTTCTTGATTGCGGCGACGGTCTCCGTGATAAATGATCCGCGATTCCAGTTCTTCCTCGCGCCACACACATGGAACACGAAATTCTTCAAGATCTGTGCGCCGCCTTCGGTGTGCTTCACTTCAGGATGGAATTGCACTGCGTAGTATCGCTGCGCGGCATTCTCCATGGCCGCCGAAGCATTCGCCGTCACGCCGACTGTCTCGAACCCCTTCGGCAGGCTCAACACACGGTCGCCGTGGTTGTTCCACACGCGCCAGTGTTCCGGCAGACCGCAGAAAATTTGCGACTCGCGAGTACGGTCGAATTGCATGGGGCCATATTCGCGCCGTTCGGCCTTTTCCACTTTGCCGCCGAGCGCATGCGCCATCCACTGCATGCCATAGCAGATCCCCAGTACGGGCAGGTTCATGCGCAATACGCCGGGATCGCATATTGACGCGCCGGAGTCGTAGACGGAGCTTGGCCCGCCGGAAAGAATCAGCCCCGCCGGCGCGTATCGTTTGATCTCATCGAGCGGCGCATTGCACGGCAGAATCGCGGAGAAAACCTCCATCTCGCGCACGCGCCGTGCAATCAGCTGCGTGTACTGCCCGCCAAAATCCAGGACGACGATTCCGCCGGGAACACTCACTCCTGCTTCCCCTCCATCCTAGCGAACGACTATATTCACCAGTCTCTTGGGCACCACAAATGTCTTGATGACCGTCGCGCCCTTCAGCAGTTGCGAAACACGGGGCTCGTCAAGGGCGCGCTCTCTCGTTTCGTCGTCTGTGAGTCCGTCGTCCACAAGAATTTTCCCCCGAAGCCGGCCGTTGATCTGGATGATGACCTCGAACTGCTCCTCTTTGGCGAGGTCTTCGCGGTATGCGGGCCATTCGACCTTTCCCAACCCTCCGGAGTGGCCCAGAGTCTCCCATAGTTCTTCACTCATGTGCGGAACGATCGGCGCGAGCATCAGCACCAGCAATTCCAGCACGCGCTTGGCGACCTCCGGACGCGCACCCTCATCGAGCGGCTCCTGCATCTGGATCTCGTTCACCATCTCCATTATCAGAGCGACGGAACTATTAAAGTGCCAGCGTGCCTCGAGGTCATTCGTAACGCGCTTCAGAGTCTGCTGCGTCTTGCGCAAGAGCAGCTTTTCTTTCGGCGTCGCAGTAGCGAGATCAATTTTCTGGCTTGGATTGGCTTCCACACTGCGAAGCTTTTCCGCGTAGCGGTCCACGAGCCGGAAGACTTTATTCAAGAACCGCGCGCAGCCCTCGATTCCCTGCTCGCTCCACTCGAGATCCTTCTCGGGAGGCGCGGCAAAAAGCGTGTACATTCGCGCCGTGTCGCAGCCGTATTTCTGCGCCATTTCGTCCGCGCCCACGACGTTCCCATGCGATTTCGACATCGCGTGGCCGCCCTTTTGCACCATGCCCTGCGAAAAAAGCCGCTTCACTGGCTCCTTGTGATTAATCAGCTCGAGGTCGTGCATCACCTTGGCGAAAAAACGGGAATATATCAGGTGCAGGATGGCATGCTCGATCCCACCGATATACTGATCGATGGGGAACCAGTAGCGCGCTTCTTCTTTTCCGTATGGCACGCGGTCGTTGTGCGCGTCGATGTAACGGTAGAAATACCACGACGAATCGACGAACGTGTCCATCGTGTCCGTCTCGCGGCGCGCGCGGCGATTGCACTTGGGGCAGGTTGCGTTCACGAACTCCGGGACTCCCGCGAGCGGCGACTGCCCCTCCCCCGTCAGCGCCACGCTCTCCGGCAATTTCACTGGGAGCTGCTCGTCTGGGACGGGAACGATTCCGCATTGGTCGCAATAGACCACAGGAATCGGGGTGCCCCAATACCGCTGCCGCGAAATGCCCCAGTCCTTCAGGCGGTACGTGGTTTCGCCTTTGCCAATTCCCTTCGCCTCCGCGTCTGCGGTCATTTTTTCAATGGCTTTCGTTGAATCGAGGCCATTGTAATTCCCCGAATCAACAGCGCGGCCGTATTCCGTGAATGCTTCGTCGAGCTGCTCCTTCTTCAGCGTCGAGCCGCTCTTCGGCTGCACCACAATTTTCACCGCCAGCTTATATTTGTCCGCAAACTCGAAATCGCGCTGATCATGCGCGGGCACGCACATCAACGCGCCAGTGCCGTACTCCGCAAGGACAAAATTCGCCACCCAAATCGGAACCATCTCGCCGGAAAACGGATTCACGGCGAAGCGGCCCGTGAAAAAACCCTCTTTCGCGGCTTTGGCGAGTTCCGCGGGACGCAGTACTTTCTGGCGGAGCTTGTTCCATTGGGTCTCGATGGCTTTGCTGCCCGGTATACCCTGGATTAATTCCGGCACCAGCGGATGCTCCGGTGAGAGAATCACCGCGGTGGCGCCATAAATCGTGTCAATTCGCGTGGTGAAGACCTCGATCGCCTTTCCGTCCATCTTCGCCACCGGAAACTTCAAGCGCGCACCCTTGGATTTGCCAATCCAATTCTGCTGCATCACGAGGACTCGCTCCGGCCACCCCTCGCCGAGGTCCTTCATGTCGTCGAGCAGCGCGTCGGAATATGCGGTGATCCGCAGGAACCATTGCTCGATTTCCTTCGCCTCCACCTGCGTGGTGTCGTGACGCCAGCAGCAGCCGTCCACTACTTGCTCATTCGCGAGCACGGTCTGGCACTGCGGGCACCAGTTCACCTTGCTCTTTTTCCGGTACGCGAGGCCGCGTTCGAGCATCCGGAGGAAGAACCACTGGTTCCATCTGTAGTATTCGGGCTCGCAGGTGGAAACTTCCCGCCGCCAGTCATAACTGAAGCCGAACCGCTCGCAGGTGGCCTTCATCTGCGCGATATTGGTGTTGGTCCACTGCCGCGGCGGAATGTTGTTCTTGATCGCCGCGTTCTCCGCAGGCAGGCCGAATGAATCCCAGCCAATCGGGTGCAGCACGTTGAATCCGCGCATGCGCTTATAGCGCGCCACTGCGTCGCCGATCGTGTAATTGCGCATGTGGCCCATATGCAGCGTGCCGGAGGGATAGGGCAGCATTTCGAGCAGGTAATATTTCGGCCTCGCTTCGTTGCGGTCCGCGTGAAACGCTCCCTGGTCACGCCAGATTTTCTGCCACTTCGCGTCGATCTGCTGGGGTTCGTACTCGGCCACTCTTCTGTTCACCTCGCCTTTCGTTTGAACTTTCGCGTCTTCTTCATTTTCAGCGCGCGACTCCCGCTGGCGCGTCGTCGCAGTGGAAAGCCGTCGGCGGCTCCTCTGTTGCTTTTCGGCGTCATCCCCACAAGGCGCCAAAGTGTATCGAGATTCCGCCTGTCATCCCCCGGCTTGTCAATCGGCGTCTCCAATATGAACGCCCGCCCCGCGAGCATCGGGTGATTCAGAATGCGCCGAAACGCGTCCCTTCCGATCTTGCCTTTGCCGATGTGTTCGTGACGATCGAGATGCGAGCCAAGCTTCGCCTTCGAGTCGTTCGCATGCACCACAAACACGTGGGCGAGGCCCACGGTGCGGTCAATTTCCTTCAGCGCCGCATCCAGTCCTTGCGCGCTGCGCAAATCATGCCCCGCTGCGAAAAGATGCGCCGTATCGACGCAGACGCCGAGCGGCAGCTCCGGGCACTGCGCGATGATGGCTTGCAGTTCCGCAAACCGCGAGCCGACGGAGCTTCCCTGCCCCGCAGTGTTTTCGAGGAGAATCCGCAACCCGCCAACCTCTGAAGCGCCGGCGAAGTTCACTCCTCGAGACGCTTGCCTCAATCCGTCGGCAATCGCGGAGATGGCGGCGGGCATCCCGGCGCCGCGGCCGCTGCCCGGGTGGGCGACCAGGAAATCAGCGCCCAGCGCGACGGCGCGAACAAGCTCGTCATGGAATGCCTGGATCGAGCGCACGCGCAGGACGCGCTCGGGCGAGGCCAGGTTAATGAGGTAATTGTCGTGGATCACCAGCGGGCCGAGCTTCAGCTCCTCGCGGCGCGCGCGGAACCGCCGCGCCTCTTCGTCGGCGACCTTCGCGCCGCCGGGCCCGCGGCTCCACATCCGGGGACTGGCCGAGAAAATCTGGAGCGCGTTGGCGCCGAGGCGGGCGGCGATTTCGAGAGCGCCAGTTATGTCGCCGGCGATTGATGTATGGATTCCGATTCGGACGCTGCCATCCATCCAAGCCGGCAGCAGAGGCTTGATTACAGGTTCCGGGCGGTATTCGTCGCTGGGGAGATACGGCTGCGTTGAACTGTGCTGCGGCTCTTCCATTCCCTCTGTGCGCTTCGTTGACTTCGAGTGAGCCCATCATTCTAGCGGATTCCCTGCCCTTCCGCAAACGATTGCGAAACGTTGTCGGTTTTCAACCAAGGAAACTGCACGAGTATTCCGTTTTGTTGCAATCCATCATCCTGCGAAAATATCCGCCGATGGTGCGAACTTGAATCCGTCGCTTCGCCAGACGCTAGCGATGTCGCGCGTCGGCGCCGTCGCCATCGCCGTGCTATTCTTTTTGGCAGTAGTCGATGCATTTTATGCTGTCTGGCTCCCTCTTTCGGCCGTCCTGGCTTACCTGACAACCCCGACTATGATGCTTGGAGTCCCACTTCACCCGGCCGGCCTTACGTTTCAAGAGCACGTCCTCTTAACGACTGCGTTCCCCGATTTCATATTCGCAGCCGTCAGCATTGTCGCTGGCGTGGCCCTATCTCGGTTTGTATATGGCGCAGGACCGATCCGCGTTTTGAGAACCCTTCGCGGCCTGCTGGACGGGAGGAACCATGCTTGAACGTATCAAGCGAGCCGTGGTCGAAAGCTATATTGGCGCAATCGCCCTTGGCTACTTATTGGCGGCAGTCATTCTCAACTTCGTTCGCATCTTTGCCACCCCGCTCTCTGTGTGGGTAGCAGAGACTCACCATCGTGGCGAACTGCCGAGTGTCCCGACCGCTTCCTTTACATTCCAGGATGCCTATCCTGAAATTGTCGAATTTGTGCTGTCTCTTGTCCTCTGGTACCTCCTTTTCTACTGGCTCTACATGAAAGCGGCGCGCGCCGAGAAATCCCAAACAGCCGCGGAATCCGATTAACCGTTTCTCACGTTGACTTCGCCTCCGCGCATCTGTAAAATCAGTGCCTTGAAAGCCATGAACGCGCGACGATTTTATTACTGCTTCGCCTTTACCTACCGCTACTCGTTTAGGGTAGCGGCCGAGGTGAAGCGCCTGCGCGCGGGAGGAAATGAGAGCGAGTAAGTAGCGCAGAAACGAGTTCACCGAAACCGGCCGCAACCCGAAAGGGCGAGCGGCCGGTTTTGTTTTTGGCCTCAAGCGCCGCGGCCAAGCGCCGCAGCGAATTCTTAGACCAAGGAGCAAGACCATGACTCTCAACGACCACAGACGGCGGGTGGACGAGCTCGACCGCGAGCTTGTCCGCCTGCTCAACCGCCGGGCGCAGATGACCATCCAACTCGGCGAATTGAAGCGCGGCGCGGGGCTGCCGCTGCGCGACGACGCGCGGGAACGCGACATCGTGGAGCGGGCCCTGCGAGCGAACCCGGGTCCGCTCGACCAAAGGGCACTGGAGACCATCTTCCAGCGCATTCTAGACGAGTCGCGGCGCGTCACGGCCGAGGTGCTCGCGCGGCCCGCGGACGCGGAATCACAGAGAGCAATGGCGTGAGACGTTCTCCGCCTCGCGTCGCGTTCCAGGGTGAACGCGGCGCCTTCAGCGAGCAAGCCGCGCGCAGACTGCTCGGCGACGCAATCCGCGTGGTGCCGCGGCCAACGTTCGAGTCGCTGTTCCGCGCCATCGGCGAAGGCGCGGCCGATCATGCTCTTGTCCCCATCGAGAATTCGCTGGCGGGCTCGGTGCAGCGGAATTACGACCTGCTTCGCGCGAGCAAACTCGTCATCGTCGCGGAAACCGTGCTGCCCATCGCGCATTGCCTGATTGCGTGCCACGGGAGTTCGCTCGCGAAAATCCGCAGCGTGGAATCGCATCCTGTCGCGCTGGCGCAATGCGAGCGGTTTTTCGCGCGCCATCCGCGGCTGCGGCGCATCGCCTCTGACGACACGGCCGGCAGCGCCCGCGCCGTCATCGCCAGCGGCGATCCCGCTCGCGCCGCGATTGCCAGCGCGTTCGCCGCCGAATTTTACGGCGGGCAGATCCTCCGGCGGCACGTCGAGGACCATGCCGAGAATTACACGCGCTTTCTGCTGCTCAGTCCGGCGGATGAGCCGCTGCGGCGCGCGGCGGACAAACTTTCGCTCGTTTTCAGGCTGGCCCATCGCCCCGGGACGCTTTCCGAGGCAGTTGCCGC
Organism: Candidatus Acidiferrales bacterium; assembly: GCA_035280405.1. Taxonomy (GTDB): domain Bacteria; phylum Acidobacteriota; class Terriglobia; order Acidiferrales; family UBA7541; genus DAHUXN01. The sequence continues at coordinate 38,869 of DATEFX010000031.1, forward strand.
GTTTGCGAAACGCAAAATCAATCTCGTGAAAATCGAGAGCCGCCCGCTGCACGGACGCCCCTGGGAATACTGCTTCTATCTCGACCTGCAGGTGGCGCCTGGGCATCCCGGGCTGGAAGCGGCGCTGCGAGAGCTTGCCCGCTGCTCTCACGGCCTCCGCATCCTCGGGCATTATGCTGCTGCGAGCCAAAAACGCGCCTTGTGAGAATCGAAACTCATTTGCGATCAGGAATTCGTAAGTGCCGTGTTTGCAATTAGTTGACTCTGCGCGACTGTGCGTTTCATTTGCGATCAGGAAAGGCCGTGATCGGTGGCCCGTGACCCGTGGTCCGTGAACTGCGGCAGCAGGCAATTGGCTCGACTGTCGAAGCACGGGGCGGAATTTGGCGATTAGAAAATTTTCTGTCGTTTGTTTTCTATGACTTAGGGGCGATTCTAATTCCGGGGATTGGCGATTAGTTCTGGAAGCTGGACGCTTGAGTCTGGAAGCTTGAAAACGCGAAAGCCCGGTGTATGCGCTCACCCGCCACAGCGGACAAGCGCCAACGAGCTGCGGCGCGGCGAGCGATGATACTGCTCGAAAGTTATCGATTAGAAATTGAGATGTGGTGTGTCTTCTATCAGATAGACAAAAATCTAATAAATCCGTGGAGAGATTCCGCCGGTTGCAGAGTAAGGAGCCGGAAATTAAATGAGATTTGCAAAATGCGAAATAGGGACGATTAGAAATGAGTGCGAGCGTTTGTTTTCTATGACTTACGAGGATTTCTAATCGCGGAGAGGGACGATTAGAAAACAGTTGCGAATCAACAGTTGAGAGTTGAGAGCGACCCGTCTTCGCGCAAGGCTGCGGTGCGACGAGCGATAATACTGCTCGAAAGTTATCGATTAGAAATTGAGATGTGGTGTGTTTTCTGCGAGTTAAGGAGGAGTCGAATAATTCAAGCGCTGGCTTGGGCCTGGTACCTACGGCGGAGTTTACGCGGTAGCGGCGGGGCGGAACGGGCTGGAGCCCTGCCAAATAGCGGGCGGAGGGCGGTCTTTGAGGTTTCATGAGCGATTATATCATCCGAGGCAACAGTTCCGAGGCGAACGGAGCCGTGCGGGGCGGGAGATGCGAAATCTGGCTACTTAGCGGGTTTGAGGATGGTGCGGCAGTGGGGATCGAATTTGAATGCGCCGACGCTGGAATAGTGCGAGTCGAAGGTGAGGAAGCAGGCGAATTTAATTTTCGTGCCCTTGGGGATGTCGAACTGGAAATCCTCGCCGAAGGCTTTGTCGGCGAGGCGGAGGGTCCAGTTCTCAGAGGCGAAATCGGAGCCGTCGACGGTGGTGCTGATTTGCTGCAGGGGCAGCGAGAGGGCAATGCCGACGCTCTTGGCGCGGACGACGTCGAGCGGGACGGTGAACTGGCCGTTCTGCACGGGCAGATTGAGCGGGCGGCCGTCGACGGTGAGCGCGATTCCCTCGGGCGGCGCGATGGCCTCGCCATTCAGTTGAACCGTGAAATTGATGGTGACGGGCTTATTGCGCGCGAGGACGGTGGCGAGGATGTCGCAGGACTTCGTGTCCTTGGAGATGATGTCGACCGCGCCGGGAAAATGCGGGGTGACAGCGACCGTTTGCGGGCCACATTCCTTGATTTCTTCGATGCGGTAGTTGAGCGTGACGAGGAAGTTCATCTGCTCCTTCTGCTGGAATTGCCAGGTGCGAATGTAATCGGAGGCGGCTTGATGCAGGAGTGGAGGGCCATCCTGCACCTGAAGCCAGAGAACTTTGCCTTGATCGGTGTAGACGCGAACCCGGACAGCACCCTGGATGCGGGCATTTTCGGCGGAGGGAGGATAGTCCGGTGTGCCGGCGGAGGTCACCACAGGGACGATT
>DATEFX010000032.1:0-6464 GCA_035280405.1 Candidatus Acidiferrales bacterium
AAGTCCCCCGAAGATCACCCAGCCAATGAACGCCAGATGCGTCAGAAGAACTAAATCAGCGAGAGCCCGATACAATTCCGAGCGCATGACGTCCTTTCATTTCGGATTATATTCGCGGTGCGCCTCGGGCAGGCTGGACGGTGATGTTCCTGTGCCTCCGCTCAGCTTGACCCTCCGGCGAAAACACGCTAAGAAAGATGCGATGCTGTTTCGGCGCTCCGGTTCGCGCTGCTCGCAGGAGACGACTCTTGCGTGAAGAAGCAAAACTAATCCGTAATGGAAGGAACTGGGTCAGCCTGGTTCCTTACGGTCTCAACGAGCAGCATCCCAACGCCTACAAGGACATTCTCGCGACAATTTGGGAGAACCGCGACAGTCTCGGTTACGCCGGGCGCATTTTGCGCGATGGTTGCTGCGACGGTTGCTCCCTCGGCACATCCGGCATGCACGATTGGACGATGAAAGGCATTCACCTCTGCGCGCTGCGGCTGAAACTGCTTCGACTGAACACGATGCCTGCAATGGATTGGCATCTCCTCGAAGACGTTAAAGCTCTTCGCAATTCGCCTGTCCGTCATCTGTCGCGGCTCGGCCGCTTGCCGGTGCCGATGGTCCGTCATCGCGGCGACAGCGGTTTTCGTCGCATTGGATGGGACGAGGCTCTCGAAATCGCCGCGAACGGTCTCCGCGCCACGGATCCCAGGCGCATGGCCTGGTACATCACCTCGCGCGGCTTGACGAACGAGGCCTATTACGCCCACCAAAAAGTTGCTCGCTTCTTCGGCACGAATCACGTCGACACGAGCGCCCGCATCTGCCACGCGCCCAGCACGGCAGGCCTCAGCGCCACTGTCGGCTGCGCCGCGACCACGTGTTCTTATTCGGATTGGATTGGGACCGACTTGCTGATTCTTGTCGGCGCCAACATCGCGAACAATCAGCCGGTCACCACAAAATATCTCTACTACGCTAAGCAAAAAGGTACGAAAGTTTTCGTCGTCAATCCGTACCTCGAGCCTGGCCTCCAGCGCTATTGGGTTCCGTCTGTTCCTAAGAGCGCTCTGGTCGGCACGCGCTTCGCCGACGATTTCTTCCAGATTCACGTCGGCGGCGACATTCCATTTTTTCACGGCGTCCTGAAACATCTCATCGAAAACAATTGGATGGATCGCGCTTTCATCGCTCAGCGCACCGTTGGCTGGGACCAGCTCGAATCGCAATTGCGTGGCCTCTCCTGGGAAGTGCTTGAGCGTGGCTCGGGCCAATCGCGCACAGACATGTTCCGCTTCGCCGAAGCCTTCGGCAAAGCGCGCCATGCCATCATTGTGTGGAGCATGGGCATCACGCAGCATCGCTACGGCAGCGACAATGTCCGCGCCATTGTCAATCTGCAGCTCGCGCGCGGCAACGTTGGCCGCCCCAACACCGGCTTGATGCCGATTCGCGGCCACAGCGGCGTCCAGGGCGGCGCGGAAATGGGCGGTATGCCCGGTGCATATGTGATGGGCGCTCCGGTCAATGACGAGAACGCGAATCGTTTTGCTCGGCCGGACTTCTGGGGCTTTTCTCCTCCCACCTGGAAGGGCCTCACGGCTGCGCACATGATTCTCGCGGCGGAACGAGGCGAAATTGATGCCCTATGGCAGAGCGGCGGAAATTTCGTGGACACTCTTCCTGAGCCCGATCGCGTCAAGAAAGCGGTCGCAAATATTAACCTTCGCATCCATCAGGACATTTGCGTCAGCTCCAACATGCTCGTCGATCCCGCCGGCGCCGTGCTTCTGCTTCCCACGCGCACGCGCTACGAGCAGCGCGGTGGCGGCACGGAAACCAGCACCGAGCGCCGCGTTATTTACAGTCCCGAAATCCCCGGCCCGCGCTTGCCCGAAACCAAAGATGAGTGGGAGATTCCAGTTCTCGTCGCGCTTCGCGCTGACCCGCAGCGCGCCCCGAAAGCGTTCTCATGGAAAGACACGCAGGACATTCGCAACGAGATTGATCGTGTCTGCCCCGCCTATAAAGGCATCGCGAACCTGCGCAAGAAAGGCGACAATTTTCAATACGGCGGGCCGCGCCTCCTCGTTGACCGTTTCCTCACTCCCGATGGCAAAGGTCATTTCAGTGTCGTCGAACTTCCCGACGAGAGAATCCCCGCCGGGAAATTCCATCTGGCCACTCGCCGCGGCAAGCAGTTCAACAGCATCATCCACGGGAAAAAGGATCCTCTCACTGGCGCCAGGCGCGACGATATTCTGATTTCACAACTAGACGCCTCGCGCCTCGGCATCGCAAATGGCGACCCCATCTTGCTTCGCAACGATCGCGGTGAATTTCGCGGTCGCGCCAGAATCGATCGCGTCAAGCCGGGCTCCTTGCAGGGCTATTGGCCCGAGGTGAATGTCCTCGTGCCCGCCGGATGTCTCGACGCCAGCGGCGTTCCCGATTACAACGCCGTCGTCGAAGTGATTCCGCTCGGCCAGGCTGCTGAACCTATCGCAGTCCATTCCGCCGCCACCGCCAGCGCCTCCGCCTGACATGAAAAAGCGGCAAGCGCCCCCGCCTCCGCGCGAAATGGATTTGACCCTCGTCCACGAATGGAAAGACGGCCAGGTTCAATCCCTCCAGGACTATCTCGTCGGCGAAGAGCCATTGCAAATCCGCGTCGGCAAGCATCCGCTCACGGTGATTATGCGCACGCCGGGCCACGATCTCGAACTTGCCGCTGGTTTTCTTTTCACCGAGGGCCTGATCCAACGCCGCGAACAAATCCTCACTCTCGATCACGAGGCGACTTGCAAACCCACCGAGCGCGGCAATATCGTCCAGGTCGAGGTTGCTCCCGGAGTTTCTCTTGACCTCGAACGTGCGCAGCGCAATTTCTTCTCCGGTTCGAGCTGCGGCATTTGCGGCAAAGCCTCCATCGAGTCTGTCCGCGCGCGCGGCGTTCGCCCGGCGAATCCGGCATTTCGAGTCAGTCCCGAACTCCTCTGCCGCCTCCCCGACGCGCTTCGCGCTGGCCAGAAAATCTTCGGCCGCACCGGAGGCCTCCACGCCGCCGGCCTCTTCGACGCGAGCGGCCATCTCGTCGCGCAGCGCGAAGACGTCGGCCGCCACAACGCAGTCGACAAAATAATCGGCTGGGCGTTGCGCGAAGGCCGTTTGCCGCTTTCGAGCTGCATCCTCATGATCAGCGGCCGCGGCGGCTTCGAAATCGTGCAGAAAGCGGCCGTCGCTGGAGTTCCCCTCGTGGCTTCTGTCTCCGCGCCTTCCAGTTTGGCCGTGCAATTTGCGCGCGAAATTGGTATGACTCTCATCGGTTTTTTGCGCGACAGGCGCTTCGTGGTCTATTCGGCCGGCGAACGCTTGGGTTTGTCGGCGGAACGACCACCCCTGCCGGCCACGTCATAATCAGCAGTGGAAGTTTGCATCGGAAACGGGGCGATCAAGTCACCATCTGAACTTTGCGGCCAGAGGCTGCGAAGCCGAAGGAGCAGCCCATGACTTCCGAACGGCTTCCGAACCGCTGGGGAATCGCCGTCGCCGCGGTGTGCATGCAAATCTGTCTCGGTGCCGTCTACGGCTGGAGCGTCTTCAAAAGGCCTTTGATGGGCGCGGAGCATTGGGCTGAGACCGCCGTCCAGCTCAACTTCACCCTCGCAATTTTCTTTCTCGGCGTCGGCACGATTATCGGCGGCCTTTGGCAGGACAAAGCCGGCCCGCGCAAAGTCGCCACCACCGCCGGAATAATCTACGGCATCGGTTACATGCTTTCGGGCATCGCCGCCGCGAATCATTCGCTCAACCTGCTCTATGTCGGCTACGGAATCCTCACGGGCATCGGCATGGGCATGGGCTACATCTGCCCCGTTGCCACGCTCGTCAAATGGTTTCCCGATCGCCGCGGCCTGATGACCGGCGTCGCCGTCTGCGGTTACGGCTTCGGCGCTGCCGTGATGGGCCCTTTCGCCGCCTGGGAAATCATCCGTTACAGCGTCTCAACGACTTTCTGGACGCTTGGCGCCATTTACTTGATCGTTGTCGTCGCCGCCGCTCAGTTTTACGCCAATCCCCCGCAAGGCTGGCGTCCTGCTGGATGGGAACCGCGCACCGCCGTCGCCAGAGCTGCCAGCTCATACGAATTCACCGTCGGCGAGGCCCTCCGCGCCTGGCAATTTTATTTGCTCTTCCTTTTGTTGTTTCTCAACGTGTCCGCCGGGATCATGATCATCAGCCAGGCCTCGCCGATGGCTCAGGAGATGGTGGGCATGACGGTGCTGAAGGCCGCGGGCATGGTCAGCGTCATCTCATTGTGCAACGGCCTCGGCCGCGTCTTCTGGGCCTGGGTCTCCGACTATCTCGGTCGCGCGCGCGTCTACTTCCTGCTCTTCCTGATTCAAGTCGCAATCTTCTTCCTGCTGCCCCGCATCCATGATTGGACGCTTTTCACTCTCTGCTTCGCCGTCATCGGCCTCTGCTACGGTGGCGGCTTCGGCACCATGCCTTCCTTCACCGCGGATTTCTTCGGCGCGAAGGCCATGGGAGGGATTTATGGCATCATTCTGCTCGCTTGGGGACTCGCCGCGATTCCCTCGCCCATCATGATCGCCCGAATTCATCAGAGCCTCGGCCGTTACGCGCCTGCGATCGACATCATCACGGTTGTCATCTTGATTTCGCTGATTTTCCCGATTCTCGCGCGTTGGCGGCCGTCGAAATCTGGCGTTCCAGCGCAACCCATCGCAGCGGTTCGCTGATTGCTTCATCCTATCGTTCTTGTTTTGGCATAATTGCGAGGATTTGACGAGAGCCACATGTCTTCACAATCCGACAAAACCTACACTTTCCTGCTCGACACTTACGAAACCGAGATCCTGAAAATCATCACGATCTGGTCCGCCTTCCCGGAAAGCTCGATGGATTTCCGTCCCGCCGCGAAATCGCGCACGGTCATCGAACAGTTCGAGCACCAGCTCCAGTCCGAAGGCGGCTGGATGGTCAAGATGTTCGGCATTGATGTCGGCGATTTCAATCCCGAAAAGAAAACCAGGCAAGCCTGCATCGAAAAATATCAATCCGACGCCGCGCGCCGCCTCGAAATCCTGAGGACCAAATCAAATTCCTGGTGGGAAGAGCAAGTCGCGTTCTTCGATGTCCAGCGCTCCCGCGCATGGATTTTCGTTCGCCGGCTCAACCACTCGGCGCACCATCGTGGCCAGCTCATCGTCTATCTTCGCGTCCTCGGCCTTCGCGTGCCTTCTGTTTACGGCCCCACCGCCGACACCGGCACCCGCGTCCTCTACCACTTCTAATCTCTCCATCTGTCTCGATCCATGACGCGAGTGCGGCGCGCGCCATTGCGGAATCGCCATGCCCGCAACTGTTTCGGTGTAAGATGCTAAGTACTTCGCCGGGCCCGTAGCTCAACGGTTAGAGCAGCGGACTCATAATCCGTTGGTTCTAGGTTCGAATCCTAGCGGGCCCATCTCTTCCGCAGATCTTCTTGATCACCGTGGCCGCCTTTACGGTTACCTGCGCGGCTGGCTGCCATCCCTGGCCGCAACGCGAGAACCGCCACATGCTTCACGGAATAATTAGCGGAAAGCTAGCAAGATACGCAGCGCCACGTCGGGAATCTTGCTCAGCTCAAAAAATGCAACATATCCAGTTGTTTCGGTAAGCCCGCATAGCTTCTCGATTCCCTTGCGGGTAATGGCCAGTTCGCCGAACGATTTGTATCGTTCGGCTAACTGTTCGTGCTTGTCGCCCGATTCCAGATTCAGACACCGAAGTGCCCGAAAAGGTAAAATTGACTTCATCGCACTCAGCGGGGATTCAGGTGTTCAATCGAATCTCAATTCGTCGTACTTTGTTTCCTGTCCACTGGCCAGTTTTTGGTCAGTATTTCTACCTGTCCATTTTCTGCCCACAGAGCAGGTGACTTTTGGCTCCTCGCTTTGCTACCCTTTTCAAATGGAAGACGCTTCTAATCCTATTTTCCCCCTCCAGCTCCCTGGCTCAGCCCCATGCAACTCCGGCTCGCTCTCACCCCTCGACTTTGGACTCTTGCCCCGCCTTTCTAATCGCTACAAATTCTCGTTCCTCGCGCACCCTCGCTCCGCGCCCCACGACAGCTTCCCCTCACACCTACAAAGAATTAGACTCTTGCGTAAGTATCAGCAAACAAAGCACATCACAATTCCTAATCGATAATTTCGATCGTGTTTTCTCTCCAGCTTCCCGCTTCGAGCCTCCAGCTTCCAGGCCTAATCGTCCCTCTCCGCGATTAGAATCGCCCGTAAGTCATAGAAAACAAACGACCGCATCCACTTCTAATCGTCCCTATTTCGCATTATTTAATTTTTCTGTTCCTTTTGACTCAGCTTCGCCGGGCCACTTCGGTGGCAACACCTGCCACTTTCAACTCTCCACTTTTGACTTTCGACTGCCGTCCCTGATCGCAAATG
>DATEFX010000033.1:0-135273 GCA_035280405.1 Candidatus Acidiferrales bacterium
CTATGACTTACGGGCGATTCTAATCGCGGAGAGGGACGATTAGGCCTGGAAGCTGGAGGCTCGATGCGGGAAGCTGGAGAGAAAACACGATCGAAATTATCGATTAGGAATTGTGATGTGCTTTGTTTGCTGATACTTACGCAAGAGTCTAATTTTTTGTAAGTATGACCGGAGGCCGTCGCGGGACGCGGAGCCGGGGAAGGCGAAGAACGAGAATTTGTAGCGATTAGAAAAGTGGAAGTGGCGAATTTTGAGGCACTTAGCATTTTCTGACCCAATTTTGTGTAGCGATTAGAATTCTTCCTCCCCGTAAGAACACAAAAGCCCCGAACGAAGTGATTCGTTCGGGGGAAATCGTGACCCCGAGGCGATGCAGCAACTTAGTTTCTGACTGGAATTGTGCACTCGTTGATAGCCAATACTCAAGGAAAAAGCAGCGAGCGGCTTTCCCGGCGGCTCTGACGGCGTGGCATGGCAGCAAAGAGAACAGCGGTCACACGGTAGCAAGTGCCAGCTAGCAGCGGTTGCGGCATACTCGCGCAAGTGATCGCTCTGTTTTGGTTACATGAATCGTGTAGCGAGAAGGCGAAAGGCAGAAAGGCAACTGCAGATTCCTCGACTGCGTCCCGCGCGTCCCGACTCCGTCGGGACGGAAACGAAACCGCGCGGGACTCCGCTCGGAATGACAGGCTGAACGGTTTGCAACTTAGTGGCTAATCCACGGACCAGGGCGCTTCCGGGGGCGAGCGGAACGGAGGCAGATTCCCGCCGCCCGCCACGGCGAGCCGGCGGCGGGCAGGCTCGACTTCGTCCTGCGGCTCGGCACGCCGAGCCAAAGAAAATAGACGCGCGACTTCGCTCGGAATGACAGTGCGCGCGTTTGGCGCCAACGAGAACAGGAATCACGCGGTTGTAAGGACACTACTGGCAGGCGCCGCGGCATCGCGGCGCAGATGATGCGCCTTGGGCATGCGGAGGAGGAACCACACGGCGGGGAGCCAGAGGAGCGCGATCGTCAACCAGAACTGAAGCGGCGCATGGAAAGAGAACGGATTGCCGGGCTGCGGGGCTGCGTCGGAAACGATGCCCACGGTTTGATTTATCGCCGAATGCATGAGCATGGTAAGGAGCAGGCTGCCGTTCGTGTGCACGTAGAGCCAGGCGATTGCGACGGAGAGCGCGGTGACTCCCAAGGCCCAGACAGGGAATGACTGGCCGTATTTGTCCGCCCCCGGCATGAAAAAGATGGGCAGATGCCAGGCGGCCCAGAGCAGTCCGAGAACGACGCTGGCGCCGGCGAATCCCATGCGAGAGGCCATGCGAGGCAAGGCAAAACCGCGCCAGCCGATTTCTTCACCGGCCTGCACAGGCGTAGAGATCGCGATCGCGACGATGATGACTCCGGGCAGTTCGTGGCCGAAGGGAGGCCAGGACCCAGCGAGGAGGCGATGAAGGATGGCGACGGAGAGCTTGACCGCAGCCATGTATGCCACGGCGAATACATACCATCGCGCGCCTGCCTCCCATTGAATCGCGCGGCGCAATAGAGCCCGCACATCTGCCGCGCCGCGTTCCTGCGCCGTGACTCCGAGGGCGACCAGAGCCGGAGCGAAAATCCCCAAATAGAGAAGCAGTTCGCGGAGCACGGAAAGCGGAAGGCCGGCGGGGGCGGTCTGGCGCATGATCGCGATGACGGCGATGAAGCACGCCCACGTGAGAGCGAACGTGAGAGTGAAGAACTTGATGAGAGAGCGCAAGGAACCCATCCCTGAACGTCTTCTACGTGTGCGGGACGGCGAATGTATCAGCGATCGCGCGGGATAGGCAGAAGATTTTCGTGGCGAGTTGACGCGAGGCCAAAATGGGGGTGATGGGTCAGTTTGAATCTTGACTCCTTTCCCCCGGGCTCGACTGGCCGTCGACCTGGGAGGCCCCATTTTGTGTCACGATCAAGAAAATTCAAACTGACCCATTGCCAAAATGTTGAAGCGAGGAACTGCTTCTTCCAGAAGTGGCATAATGAGTGATTGCGACGGCAAGGGCTGGGACACACGAGAGGGGGCAATCATGGGGAGTCATAAGAACTCTGTGAAGTCAGCAAGAGTCGCGCGGTCGAAATGGGCGAGCGGGGCGGGGATGGCGGCGCTGGGACTAATCGCGCTGGCGGCGATGGCGGCGAAGGCGCCGCCGTTTTTGCCGCTGAACGTGCACGTGGGCGAGAAAGCGCCGGACTTCGCGCTGCCTTCGGCCAGCGGGGAGACGGTGAAGCTTTCGCAATTCGAGGGGCACAACGTGCTGCTCAATTTCTACGAAGGATACTGGTGAACGTACTGCAGCGTCGAACTCGGCGAGTTCGCAAAACATTATGCGCAGTTTCAGAAGCTCGATACGGAGATCGTGGCGGTCAGCTCGGACACGATGGAAAAGGCGAAGTGGTCGAAGGAGAAGATCGGGATTCCTTTTCCCGTGCTTTCGGACGCGCAGCGGACGGTGATGAAGCTGTACAACACGCAGTCGCTGTCGAAGTATGAAGTGCCCGGATATCCCGGGCCGTACAATCACGCGACACTGATTCTGATTGATAAGACGGGGACGATCCGCTGGATTTACCGCAACCCGGATTACCGGATCCGTTCGACGGTGGCGGAGGATTTGGCGGAGATTCGGAAGCTACAATGATTCGGAGGGAATCGCGATGATGAATCGAAGGGAAATGGGAAAGGCACTGGCGATCACCGTGGGGGCAATGATTGCCGGGACTGCGCGAGCGGAGTGGCCAGTGTTAGAAGCACAGGACGCGGCTGGAGCGCAAGCGAGCGAGCCGATACGCGTGGACCGCTTGATGAGCGAGCCGCTAGCGGCGATGCAAGACCCCGAAGTGAGGATGCTGACGCTGACGATTGCGCCCGGGGCGACTTCGCAGGCACATCGGCACACCGGGCCCGTGTTCGCCTACATTCTGGAAGGAACGATTGAGAATCAGGTGGACCCGGAGCCAGTGAAGACTTACAAGGCCGGAGATTATTTCTACGAGCCGCCAATGCATGTACACAGGCAACTGAAGAATCTGAGCGCGACGCAGGCGGCGAAAATTCTAATCGCGGAAGTGGGAGAGAAGGGGAAAGAGTTCACGATTGGGGCGTAGATCGTGCCCGCGCTGAATTCGCCTTTTACCGAGCAGCGGATAAGTAGAGCGATTCAGGCAGGCTGAATCAGGGAGCTTGAGACAGGCGTTTGGCGTGCTGGTCCATACCGCCCTGATGAAGAATCAGTTCAGTCGCCTTGCCGCTCGTGTCGGTGATGAAAGTAACCTGTGCATCCACGACCTTGAGAAAAAAATCCCGAGTACTCTCGGGGAATATCTGAACCTTCGGCTGCCCGGTGGCCTGCACGAACAACTGATCGCCCTCGCGGGTAACGGTCAATGTGAAATTCGGAGCGAGTTGGTAGGTTCCGACGTAGTTATCGAACAATTTCGGATCTACGGAGATCTCCTTATGCTCTTTGGGAGGCGGCGGCATCAGGGCCGGATTCACCAGTCCGGCGACGGTGTGCGCTATCAGGCCGGGACGCGCATGCCCCGCGTCCAAATTCGTAAGCACCACGACGGCAAGATTGTCGTCCACGTATCTTGAAATATCGCAGGTGAAGCCCTGCCAGGCGCCGCCGTGCTCGATGACCTTGTGGCCGTTCGATGTATTTATTGACCAGCCGAATCCGTAATGGGCCGGATTCGGCTTGCCATCATTGAGCGGATAGACGGTCCAGATGTGATCGAGGCTGGATTGCTTGAGGAGACTGGTGCCATAGAGGGCGCCGTCCCATTTAGCGATATCGAGGACGTTGAAGTAGAGCGTGCCATCCGCGGTTGAGTTGAAAGTCGGCGAGACCCAGGTTTGGTTCTGAAGCTTTTCGCCGTGGATTTCGTAGCCGGATGCGCGATTCGGGATGATGTCCGCGTCGCTGATGAGGCGTGTTGAGACCATCCCGAGCGGCTTGAAGATTTTTTCCGCAAGATAGTCCGCGTAGAACATGCCGGTGACTTTGTGGATCAGGATTCCGAGGAGCATGTAGTTGGTGTTGCGATAGGCCCACTTCTCACCCGGCGCAAAATCCATCGGCAGCGCCTCGGTTTTCTTCAGCAGTTCGTCCTCGGTGTAATCATTTCTGATGTAAAACGGGCCGTTTGGCGCGGTGCGCTCGTCGGTTTCGTATTCCGCCAGGCCGGACGTATGAGAGAGCATATTCTTGATGAGGATTGGTTTCCAGCTCGGCGGCGCGTCGGGGAAATATTTGGTGATGCTGTCGTCCAAGCTGACTTTGCCTTCTTCAACCAACATCATTACCGCGGCGGAAACGAATTGCTTGCCGACGGAGCCCGATTGAAAAATGGTCTCCGGTTTTACCGGGACGTTTAGCTCTACGTCCGCGAGTCCGTAACCCTTCGCCAACAGAATCTCGCCGCGCCGATAGATGCCGACCTGCGCCCCGGGAATGTGCTCTTTGGCCATCTCGGCGGACATGTAGCTGTCAACGCTGGCGATTTGCTCGGGCGTGAGGGCAGGCGCCGATGAAGTTTGAGCATCGCAGCGCGTGATGGTGGAGAGGCACGCAATCAAGAGCAGACAGATGCCAGAAAGGCGTGCCCAGTTATTTCGAGGCGCTACGTGAGCGAGTTCCATCTTTCCTCCCGTGAGCTAATTGCGGCGGCGTTCGAGCGCGTTCCAAGAGCCGAGGGCCGCCTGGCTAAAGAGGCTTACATGAAGGTACGTTGCATCGGGCAAAAGGTTACGCGGCGAGCAGATCAGGCGGCTTCGGGGAGGAAGTCGACGCGGGCGGCCTGGGGAAGCAGGCCGGCGGATTTGGCGCGCGAGAGAAGTTCGTGGACGGCTTTGCGGCCCTCGTCGCCGAAGTTCAGCGTCCAGCGATTGACATACATGCCGACGAATTTGTCTGCGAGCGCGGGATCCATGTCACGCGCGAATTGCAGGGCGTAGTTGAGCGCCTCTTCGCGATGCTCGAGGGCGTAGGAAATGCTTTCGCGGATGGCGCGGGCGACCTGCGCGCCGAGCGCGGGGCCGAGCGAGCGGCGAATCGCGTTGGCGCCGAGCGGAAGCGGAAGGCCGGTCTGTTCCTGCCACCAAACTCCCAGATCGACGACGCGATGAAGTCCCGCCTGCGCGTAAAGCAACTGGCCCTCGTGGATCAGCAAGCCGGCTTCAACTTCCTTGGCGTTGACGGCGTCGAGGATTTTGTCGAAGGGCAAGGTGACGGTTTCGACTTCGTGTTCGAAAAGCTTGAGGACGAGATAGGACGTGGTTTTTGTGCCGGGGATGGCGACTTTGCGGCCGCGAAGCTCTTCGGGCTTCATCGGGCGCGCGGAAACGACGATGGGGCCGTAGCCTTCGCCGAAGCTCGCGCCGCAGTCCAGAAGGATGTATTTCTCGGCGATGAAGGGATAGGCGTAAACGCTGACGGCGGTGACGTCGTACTTTTCGGTCTGTGCGGCCTGATTGAGCGATTCGATGTCGGAGAGGATGTGCGTGAACTTCAGTCCCGGAACGCGGAGCTTGCCGGTGGCGAGGGCGTAGAACATGAAGGCGTCGTCGCAATCAGGAGAATGAGCGAGACGGATTTCAGAAGTCTGCGGAACTGCCGATTGCGTGGCCATCGAGATTTTTTCTCCAGCTGCGATACGCGCTCCCGCGAACTGCGTAGCGGCTGAACGGGCGGTCTTCACTGTTCCGGGCAAGCCCGGAGCGATTTTCCACGGTGTGAATGCCGGCCGGCTGGGGAGCCGTTTACGAATTGAGAGGATAACACAGTCGCGTCGCAGCGCAAAGATTGGCGCGAAGGGGCTGCGAGACAGCGCCGGCTCATTTCAATTCGGCGCGGGAGTAGGCGTCGAGGATTTGCTGCTCGGAGGGAGGATGAAGGACATCGCGGGCAGCGAAATCTTCGGCTTCGGGATACGCGGTGGCGCGGACGCGAGCGGCAGCGGAGGCGAGATCGTAATCCGTGCGGCGAAGTTCGACTGCGGGGCCGAGTAGAAGCCAGTAAGCGCCCGGTTCGCCGAAGGGCATGCCGACGCTGCCGGCGTTGACGATGCGGGTGCCGCCGACCGTGCGATCGAACTGCATGTGCGTGTGGCCGCAGACGACTAAAGACGCGGCGGAAGTGGCGAAAACGGGCAAAAGACGGGCTTCCGCGGTGAGGCGGGTGAAGATTTCAGTGTCGTTGCGAGGCGTGGCGTGACAGAAGAGAACTTCGCCGATGCCGGGGAGGTTGAGGCGAAGCGTTTTCGGCAAGGTGGCGAGAAATTGCGCGTCTTCGGGCTGCAGCTGGCGCGCATTCCAGCGAATGATTTCGCGAAATTGTTCGGGAACTTCGAGCGGCTCCTTGCCGGCGAGGTATTCGAGGACGACGCGGTCTCCGTTGCCGGTGATGAATTTCGCGGGGACGCCGAGGTGGCGAAGGAGTGCAAGGGTTTCGCGGGGCATGGGGCCGGGAAGGGCGTCGCCGCCGAAGATGATCTGGTCCGCGCGGGATTTTCGCACTTCTTCGAGCACGGCTTCGAGCGCGGGGAGATTCGCGTGAATGTCGTACAGCGCGGCGACGCGCATCAAGGCTTCGACGAGAAGGAATTCGCCCAAGAGGCGATGGCATTAACGACTTCAGCGGCGACGTGCTGGCCGGGCCGCATGTATTCCTCAGGTGACGACGCGCCGGAGCCGGCGATCATCAGATGATTGATGTCGGGGAAGAGTTTGAGCGTGGCGTTGGCGTGGCCGGCGAGGGCTTTCTGCCACCCCGCGTAATCTGTGGTGGTGACCTGATAATCGCGCGAGCCCTGAATGACGAGGATGGGAATTTTCATGCTGGCGGCGACCGCGGCGGGGTCGTAGCCGCGAAGGTCGAGAATATAAGAAGCCGGAAGCGAGGCGCCGATGATGCTGACCGTCATGCCCGGTTTGAGTTCCGGACTTTCCATTTGCGCAGCAGCTTTTTCCGCATCGGGGATCATCTTTTCGATTTGCGCGACATTGGCACCACCGAGGCCAGCTTCGTAGTGAAGTTGATCGAGAACCAGCTTCTCCATCTGGCGCGTGTTGCCTTCGAGGATTGCGATGCCCGCGATTTGCGAATCGCCGGAAGCGATACGCGGAGCCACGTAACCGCCTTCGCTATGGCCGGCGAGAAAAATGCGCTTGGGATCGATTTCCGAGTGCGCGGCGAGAAGGGCGACAGCGGCGCGGGCGTCGTCAATGTATTCGTCCTTTACAGTGAAAGTCGCCGGATCGGCTGAGCTTTTCGCGCCATATATCTTCGTACGCTTGTCGTAGCGGAGGACCGCGATGCCGCGGCTGGCAAGCCCCCAAGCGAGATCTTTGAATGGCTTATTCGGGCCGATGGTTTCGTCTTGGTCCTCAGGGCCGGAGCCGGGAACGAGAACGACGGCAGGGATCGGGCCTTTGCCATTCGGGAGCGTGAGAGTTCCCGGGAGCTGCCATTGGCCGTCAGCGACAGGAAACGCTTCCTCATGGAGCTTGGATTGGTCAGCGTAAGCGGGTGGCGTCCAAGAGGACGAAGCGGATTCAGACACAGCGCCGGAATTACCGGCGGGGACGAAATGCAAGCCAGCAATTTTCCCATCAGAGTCGAAGGCCACGACGGTGTTTAACACGCCCCTGGCAAATATGCAGGTGACTGCGACGACGTGATAGGCGCCTTGTTCCGCGACCGATGCGGATGAAATCTGCAGGAAGGCGCCTTCCTGCGCGAGGAGCTGATCCCAGATTTGGCCGAGCTTGTCGGGTGGCAGTGCAGCGGTGACCTGCGAGTTGAATGCGGCAGCGGCCTTATCGAACTGGCGGTTGGCGAGATTCATCACGAAGGCGCGGCCCAGAGAGTGATAATCCGGCGCAGGAGATTGCGACTGGCGCGCGGAAGCAACGGGCGCGAAGAGAAGCCCGGCAAACAGCGAAACTACAAGAAGCGTTCGAAAAGACTTCATGATTGCTCCGATTGCGGTGTCACTGGACTTTGGAATCGGGCGCGTTGAGGAGAAGCGAGGCATGATGGCCGACAAGATACCACGCACCATCGCGGAGGACGAACATGTTCGTGGCCTGGACGAGGGATTCATCGAAACTGTTTTCGAACGCGCTGGTAATGTGTTCGGTGCAGGCGACCCAGGCGACTTCGCCTTCGGCGTGAACGCGAACTCCGCTGACGGCGATCTGGATGCGGCGCGTGTTGGTGAAGATGCGAGCCCAGGCGTCGCGAATTTCGTCCCAGCCGATGATGAGGTCCCAGCCCGGATGAACGCACTGGATCCAATCTTCCTGCAGCCAGACGGCGGACATTTTCGCGATGTCGAGAGACTGGAACGCGGCGTAGAATCGCTGGTTGGCTTCGAGCACCGCGGGAGCGGGGCCGATCGTCTCGGGAACTGCTTTGGTTGGCATGAGTGAACGACCTACAAGATCCAAAAGCAGCGGCTAGGCGCGCGGTTCGCGGCGGGCCAGGCCGATACCGCGGACCGCTGCGAGAACCAGAACCGTCTTCAACGCGTCGCCGGGAAGGAAGGGAGCGACTCCGGCAAAGAACGCGCGAGTCCAGCCGAGATGCATCGCGACCGCGAGCCACGCGCAACCCGAAGCCAGAATGATTGCGCCGCCGAGAATGAGAGCGCCGAGGAGCCGGAAGAGCGTCCGGCCGGCGCCGCGTTCGACGAGCCAGCCGAGGAGAAATGCGACGACGGGATACGAGAGCAGATAGCCGGCTGTGGGGCCGAAGAAATGAAACACGCCCGGAAGGCCAATGGGCGCGAAAACGGGCAAGCCGGAAATTCCCTCCGCGAGATACATGAGCATCACAAGCGCGCTGCGGCGGGAACCCAGCAGAGCGGCGATTAGGAGGACGCCGAACGTCTGGCCCGTGATGGGGACGGGGGTCCGAGGCAGCGGGACAATGATGTGCGCGCAGAGGATGAGGAGAATGTTGGCGACGACGACGCGGATTGCGTCGTGCAGCAGGCTTTCACCGGCGAAGATCTGATCGGCGAGGACCGTGGCCCGCAAGCGCGTTTGCGATGAGGTCTGCGACATTTCCTCTCCTGAAATCCGCGCGGGAATAAGCAGATTTCGAACGGCGGTATTATACCCGACCTTTTTCTGCTGGAGGAACGGTATTCACCGCACGGGCGCTGAGAACGCGGATGAAATCAGGTGTCGCCGCAAACTGGCGTCTCCAAAGAAGTGGGCGCGCGAATCGTGTTGCTGGCCAGCTCTGGCCGGCTTATCCGGGACTGCCGGAATCCCTTTCGCGAACAATCGGGTCATCGGACGTCGCGGTCGCGCCGCGTTTATCGGCGGCGTGAATTTTGCCTTCCCGATCCATAAGGAAAGAGCGCTTGCCCGACTTTCCGTATTCGAGCGGCGTGGCGGAGAGTTCATAGCTGGGAGCGCCGCCGGGAGCCGGGACAGGAACGTATCGAAACGCGAAGCCGCCCTCCTTGCCGGCGGCGAGAGCGGCGTCGAGAAGATTCGCGGCGCCGGGCGAGACGCCATTCTTCGACGGGCCAAGCTGCGCGAGCGAATCAGGAAGTTTGCCGAAGGCGCTTTGATAGGTGTGAATGGCGTCGGCGATTTCTTTCAGCGTGTCGACGGCGCCGCGCTCGCGATCCTCCATCGCCTGACTGGCCCATTGCGCTTCGAGTTGGGGAATATCGATCATCAGGAGGCCAAGGGAGAGAAGTCTCCAGTCGTCGCCTTCACGCACGAGGCCGAATTGCACGGTGCGGCCGGCGGCGATGGTGATGGGAATGTAAGCGAGATTCCCGCTGACGCGAGGCGCGCCGAATCTGAACGTTTGCGTGGCGTCGTCGGATTCGCAGCGGAGAATCGGGCGGCCTTGCGGATCCGTGTCGAGGAGCGCGCGGCCGGGCGAATCGAGAAGTACGAAGCGCTGCATCAGGGAAACGCGTTCGGTGCCCGGGAGATTGCGGAAGGCTTCGGGATTATCGCCGGAGAGATATTTCGCGAAATCCATTTCATTTTCCTTGCAGGCAGCGACGAGAGCGGAGTTGAGAGCGAGTGAAGGATCGGGCTGCGAAGAAGGCTGGGACTGGGCGAGGAGCGGGGAGGCAAAAGGGAAGCAGAGGAGGCAAAGGAGGCCGAAGAAGTGAAGGAAAAACACCGGCACGCTCCGGCTTAGATTTGTGCGGGGCTTCATCATGATTTGACCCGCGTGAAGATTGCGGCGAGGTCTTTCGTGAATTTCGAACGAGGCATCACTTCGGTGCAGCCGGCGTCGCGGGCGCGAGAGGCGAGTTCGGTCTGGACATGCGAGAGGAAAGCGACGACGGGGATGTCCTTTTTGTGATTTCGGAGTGCCGAGATGGCGTCGAGTGGAGATTGGCGCGCATTCAGATCCACCACGATGAGTTTCGGCGGCTGGTCTTCAATTTCGGCGATGAGGGCATCGCCCGTCGTGAACGATTTCATTTCGACGCCGAGATGTTTGGCTGTCTCGAGCATTTTTGCCTGAAAAAAGATGTCGTCAACCAATACGAGGATGTCCGCCACGTAACTCTCCGCAAAATTGCCACTTCCGATGTATCACGCGACGCGGCAATGGACAAGCGGAGGCTCCGCCCCACGCTCTTTGTTGGATGCGGAACTTCGAGAGAAAGAAGAATCGCCGCCCAATTCAGGATTGCCGCGAGAAGTCGGATCTGTTCGACAGGCCGATGACGATGGTCACCACGGAGGCGAACAGAAGCAGGTCGAGAACGAAGTGCATGGCGTCGGGAGCGGGATGCGCCGGCGTCGAGGGGAAAAGCCTGAAAGTATTCTTGAGGAATGCCGCGTCGCGGAGCGCATTTTCGTTGGCGCCGAAAATCCAGGGGATCCACCAGCTCTGAATCTGCAGCACGGCCCATGAGCCGTAGCCGACGAGTCCCACACAAACGAGCCAGAGCCACCGCCGCCAGACGGCCAGCAAGAAAAGCAAAACGGGGAGCAGCAATGCGAATGCGAAGCCGAGAGCCGCGAGCGTCGCGGGGCCGCCCATGAGTTCGATCAGGAGATGGCCCGGTTGCGCATTCCACGAACCGAGGGGAAACTAGAGGTTGGCCTGAAAATAAATCGCGAGAACGATTTGGATGACGAGCGAGACTCGAAACCACTTCATCGGCGCGGGATGCTAGCACATCTGTCCGGGCGAGAGTACCACCGGGCGAGTTTCGCGGGGCGGAGAAGTGAGGTATAAAGGAGGCGAGAGAAATTCGCCGGAGGCCAGCTATGAGTTCCCCAGCGAGCAGCGCGACGCTGCCGGGATTGCACGTCCTGGAGCAGACGCCCATCATCATCGAGAAACTCGTTTCGTTGGCGAGCGAGGACCAGTTGCAATGGAAGCCGGCGATGGACCGATGGTCCATTAGCGAGGTGCTGGCGCATCTGGCGGATGCCGAGGTGTCTGGATTTCGCGAACGCGTCCGGCTGATGGTCGAACAGGACAATCCAACGCTCGAGGCGTACGACCAAAACGCGAAATATGCCGAAGGAAAATATACAAGTGGCAAGGCGCGCGAGCATTTGAAGGTCTTCTGCCACGAGCGCGACCGCAGCCTTTCGATGCTGCGTTACCTGCCGGAGAAAGTGATCGCGCGGAAGGGCGTGCACGCAGCGATTGGGCCGATTACGGTGGGGCAACTGATGAACGAATGGGCGTTCCACGACTTGGGGCACATCCGGCAGATTTCGGAGCTTTTCCGCTCGCGCGCGTTTTATCCCGCCATGGGACCTTTTCAGAAGTACTACACGGTCAAGCCGTAGTCAGCGACTCAAGCAAATGGACGCGATTTCGCGGCGAATCCTGGAAGTGTACGACGAGCTTGCGCAGGAGCGGCTCGACCTGCACGCGCTGATGGAATTCGCGGGCGGAAATGAGCCGTCGAAACGCGAGGCGGTCGTGGAAGCCGTCGAACTGCTCGTTCGCGCGGGGTATCTCGATCCCGCGGGCGGAGGGGATTTTTACCGGCGCAGCGAACAGGGCCGAATTGCCGTCGCGGGGCCGCGCGACGTGACGCTCTATACACGGCCGGGATGCCACCTGTGCGACGAAGCGCGCGCGGCGATGCTGCCGATTGTGCGCGAGTCCGGGGCGAAGCTGCGGGAAGTGAATATTGACGCGGACGAGGAGCTGCGGGAGCTCTCCACGAACGACGTGCCCGTGGTTTTCATCGGCTCGCGCGAGGCAGCGAGGCATCGCGTGGATGCAAAGCGATTTCGCGCGGCGCTGGAAAGCGCGGGGAAATAATTCGAAGCTTCGGGGCTCAGTTTGATTTACCGCGGCGCTTCAGCATCATGCCGTTGGCTTGATTCGACGGCATCAGGTACTCCAGCATGAGATTGTATGTGCCTTGATCGCGGAGTTCCTTGGCAATGCGCGAGACGAGGCCCATCGTAGCGCGCATGGGGCCGCCGCCGACGGTGAGGCGGGCGACGCCGAGTTTTTCCAGTTCGCGAACGGGCGGCATGCCTGCTCTGGCGAGAACGTTCAGCGGGCCGCGAACCACCCGCGCGAGCGCGGCGATCGTTTCCGCATCTTCCACGCACGGCGCAAATAGCGAGGAAGCTCCGGCTTCGCTATAGGCATTCAGGCGCTCGACGGCGTGAGCAAAGCGCTCGGCCGGAGCGCCGATGCCTTCGAGATACACGTCGGTGCGCGCGTTCACAATGAGAGGCACGCCCATTTTCTTACCGACTTCGACGATGGCGGCGATTTTTTGCTTCTGCAGGGGAATGTCGATCAGCTTCCCGGAGCTTTCTTCGAAGGAATCCTCGAGATTCAGGCCCACGGCTCCGGCGGCAATCACTCCGCGAGCCGTTTCCTCCATGGCGTCGACGGTTGTGCCGTAACCGCCCTCCATGTCCGCCGTGACGGGGACCGAGACGGCGTTCGCGATGCGTTCCACGACTTCGAGCATTTGTTCGCGCGAAATATGCTGGCCATCGGGATAGCCGAGAGAATTGGCGACGCCGGAGCTAGTGGTTGCAATCGCGGGGAAGCCAGCGTCTTCGAAGATGCGCGCGCTGGCAACGTCCCAGGCGTTGGGCAAAACAAGAAGCCGCGGGCCGTGATGCAGGGAGAGGAATTTCTGAGCTTTTTCCGCTTGTGAAAGACCGGGCATCAGGGCCTCCAGGAAATCAATTCTACTGCAAGGAACTGCCGGCAGGAGCGGTTATTCTTCTTCGACCGAATGCGCGCCGACGGTGTCGTCGGGGATGTCGCCGGCCCGGCCCTTCAGCCGGTCGTAAACGCTGATGTGACAGATGGAGCCGAGCCCCTCGTTGTAATACGTCGGGACATCGAGGGCCGTGCGAAGCTCTTCGTTGAATTGACGCAAGTTCGCGAGTTCGGTGACGATGGCCGGTAATTTGCGGCCGTCGCGCGTGATCAGGAACTTCTGGTATCCGGCATCCCAAAGTTGCGTGAACTGGCCGTGCTTCATGATGGCGGGAAGCTCGGTCATCTCGTAAGAATTGCCGGAAAGTTTCCGGAACTCGGCGCCGCAGTCGTATTTTTCGACGCGCGCCACACCGCCCGAGCTGCGCACCATGAAGCCGTGGCGCGGAAGGACGGCGTCGATTTTGTTGGCCGCGAATTTCTGGCTGACGTACCACATGGCTACAACAGAGTAAGGATTTCAGCAGGGAGTTGTAAAGCCAAAAATTCGCGCGAAAGAAATGGGCGCAGGGCGAGGCGCATCTTGTTGGATGGAAGCGCCTGTGCTAACGTCTGACATGCTCAATCCATACGCATCGTTCCTCGGCAATCGCATTCCACTGGAAGTCATCGCAGAAACTCCCAACAAACTGAAAACGCTGCTCGCAACGCTGGGGCCGGAGCGCGCCAACCAATCGCCGTCGCCCGGGAAGTGGAGCGCACGAGAGATCGTCTGCCATCTGGCCGACTGCGAGACCGTGTTTGCGTTTCGCATCCGGCAGGCGCTGGCGGAGGAGAATCACGTCGTGCAGCCATTCGATCAGGACAGGTGGGCGAAGAACTACGGTGTCTACACGGCGGACGAGGCGCTCGCGCTTTTTTCCGCGGCACGCGCTTGGAATCGCCGGCTGATTGCATCGCTTCCTGCGGAGGCATTCGCAAAAAAGCTTACGCATCCGGAGCGCGGAGAGATGGCTTTCCAGGTGCTTGTCGAGACGATGGGCGGGCACGACATCAATCACATTCGGCAGATTGAGGCGATTGTCGGCCGGACCACTGCAGCTCATTAGAACGCCAAATCTGCGCTAGTAACGGCTGCTCGAGGCGTAGCAGACTCCACTTGACCCCGGTTTCTGACCACTGGGACCGTGTTTTCCCGTATTCCCTACTAAAAATGGGGTATTTTTGTTAAACTCCCGCATATTAGGCGCATACGGGTGAATACGGGGGGATTTCTTCTGCATCTAATCCCCTTAGTTGCCGCGGGGGAGGATTTTCGGCGGCAGCGTGGGAGGAGGCCGGGCAAGCGTTGGCAGTCGATCCCATCGTCGAAGAGCAATTCGACAGTCCCGGCAAGCTGTATGGAACGGGGCTGGCCGCGCTGGTTGGACGGACGCCGCTGCTGTGCCTGGACAGCCTGTCGAAAGATTTCCCGCACGTCGAATTTCACGCCAAAGCAGAGTGGTTGAATCCGGGCGGGTCGGTGAAGGACCGCGCGGCACTGTGGATGATTCGAGAAGCCGAGGGCTCCGGGAAATTGCGCGCCGGTAAGACAATCCTCGACGCGACGAGCGGGAACACCGGAATCGCGCTGGCGATGTTTGGAGCGGCGCTTGGATATCCCGTCAAGTTGTGCGTACCGGCGAGCGCATCCATCGAGCGCGTGCGGACTCTGCATGCTTACGGCGCGCAGATTATTTTGACGCCGCCAGAAGAAGGCTCCGACGGCGCAATCCGCCGCGCACAGGAAGTTTATGACGCGGACCCCGAACGCTATTTCTACGCGGACCAGTACAGCAATCCTGCGAATCCGCGCGCGCATTATGAAACGACGGCGTGCGAAATCTGGAAGCAGACGCGCGGCCGAGTGACGCACTTCGTCGCCGGGATGGGGACGAGCGGCACTTTCGTGGGGACGACGCGACGCTTGAAGGAATTGAATCCGGCGGTTCGCGCAGTCAGCGTGCAGCCCGATGCGTCATTTCACGGGCTTGAGGGCATGAAGCACATGGCGACCGCGATCGTGCCCGCAATTTATGATGCCTCGCTCGCCGATGAAAGCGTAGAGGTCCGGACG
Source organism: Candidatus Acidiferrales bacterium (assembly GCA_035280405.1). Classification (GTDB taxonomy): domain Bacteria; phylum Acidobacteriota; class Terriglobia; order Acidiferrales; family UBA7541; genus DAHUXN01. The sequence goes on from DATEFX010000033.1 coordinate 15,311, forward strand.
GAAGATGCTTATGCGATGGTGCGCTGGCTGGCGCGAGAGGAAGGATTGCTCGCCGGAGTGAGTTCCGGCGCGGCAGTGTGCGCGTGCCGCAAGGTTGCAGAGGCGATTCCCGCGAATGAGAGAGCGGTTTTGGTGACTGTATTTCCGGACTCGGGCAACCGCTACCTCAGCGAACGATTTTGGGACGAAGGGCCACGGCAACATGCTTAAGCTTGGGCAGCCGCTGATCGAAAAAATTCACGAGCACGGCTCGCGGGATTATCCGCACGAATGTTGCGGCGCGATTTTTGGGCACGAAGCGGGCGCGGACCGAAATGTTTTGGGAATTTTGGCTCTCGAGAACCGGCGGAACGATTCGCCAAACAACCGATTTTCGATCAAGCCGGAGGACGTGCTTCGCGCGGAGAAGGAAGCGGTGGCGAAAGGCTGGGACTTGATCGGCTGGTACCATTCGCATCCAGATTCGCCGGCGCATCCGAGCGACTACGACCGCGAGCACGCCTGGCCGTGGTACAGCTACATCATTTTTCAAGTGGAGAAGGCCGAGCCGCGCGAAATGCGCTCGTGGCGTCTCGACGACAACCGGACGGCGTTCGCGGAAGAGGCGATCGAATTTGTTTCGAGTGTGCCGCGGTAAAGCGCGAATCCTCGAAGCGGGGAATCGATTTTCATGAAATTTCATCAGATTCGAGGAGAAGAACCATGGCAGTGAAAGTAATCATACCGACTCCGCTGCGACCCTTCGCGGGCAAGCGGGACAGCGTGAATCTGGAAGCGGCGACCGTGGGCGAGGCGTTACATTCGCTGACGTCGCAATTTGGCGAATTGCGCAAGCACCTTTATTCCGATGACGGGCGGCTGCGCAGCTTCGTCAACGTGTACGTAAACGACGAGGATATCCGCTACCTGCAGCGGGACAAGACTGCGGTCCAGCCGGGCGATACGATCAGCATCGTGCCTTCCATCGCGGGCGGCGGGAACGCGTAAGGCGGGAAGGGAATCATGGCGACACAAGCGAAGAACGTCGCGGCAGCGACGGCCGCCGACGGCGCGGCGCTGAGCAAGCAGGAAGTCCTGCGTTACAGCCGGCATTTGATCATGCCGGAAGTGGGCATGGACGGGCAGCTGAAGCTCAAGCAAGCGAAAGTCCTGATGATTGGCTCCGGCGGGCTCGGAGCGCCGCTGGGATTGTATCTCGCGGCGGCGGGAGTGGGCCGGCTCGGGATCGTCGATTTCGATGCCGTGGATTTCACGAATTTGCAGAGGCAGGTCGTCTTCGGCACAAGCGACGTGGGCCGCAAAAAGCTGGAAGCAGCGCGCGAGCGCCTGCAGAACCTGAATCCGGAAATTCGCATCGACACATTTGAAACCAAACTGACCAGCGACAACGCGCTCGACATCATGCGCGATTACGACATCGTCGTGGACGGCACGGATAATTTCCCCACGCGGTATCTTGTGAACGACGCCTGCGTGCTTCTCGGCAAGCCGAATGTGTACGGCTCAATTTTCCGTTTTGAGGGACAGGCTAGTATTTTTGGTTATCCGGGCGGGCCTTGCTATCGGTGCCTATATCCTGAGCCGCCTCCGCCGGGGCTTGTGCCTTCCTGCGCGGAAGGCGGCGTGCTCGGCGTGCTGCCCGGAATCGTCGGCTGCATTCAGGCGATGGAAACTTTGAAGCTGATCCTCGGCAAGGGCGAGCCGCTCGTTGGGCGACTGCTGTTGTTTGATGCGCTTGGCTTGCGCTTCCGCGAGTTAAAGCTGAGGAAGAATCCGGAGTGCCCGATTTGCGGCGAGCACCGTACGATTCACAAGCTAATTGACTACGCCGAGTTCTGCGGCATTCGCGGCGAAGAAGGCCCGGCGAAGACAACTTCTGCGTTTCCGGAAATCACGCCCAAGCAATTGAAGTCGCGCCTCGATCGCGGCGACGATATTTTCATCCTTGACGTCCGCGAGCCACACGAGTATCAGATTTGCAACCTGCGTGGGTATTTGATCCCGCTCGGGGAACTGCCAAAGCGCGTCAGTGAGCTGGACAGTTCGCGCGAAATCGTCGCGCACTGCCGCAGCGGCAAGCGCTCCGGCGAGGCGGTGGAATTCCTGATGAAGTCCGGCTTCCGCAAGATTGCGAATCTCAAGGGCGGGATACTCGCGTGGTCGGACGAAGTGGATCCGTCGGTACCGAAATACTAAATCGCAATTCAATTGGACAGCGCGCGATCGCGGCGAGAGTTTTCGTGCGCGCGACCCGCTGATGGAAGGAGTTCTGTGGCCGGCACACGAATTTTGATCAAAGACAACGGCTCAATCCGCGTCGAAGGAGATTTCGAAATCGTGGATTCGCAGGGGCGCGTCTTCGGGCTGAATGGCCGCACTGCCGTGTCGCTTTGCCGCTGCGGGCAGTCGTCCAACAAGCCTTTTTGCGATGGCGCGCACAAGCAATGCGGCTTCGATAGCGTGATTGTGGCGCGCGAGCTCGAACCTCTGCCGCCAAAGCCGTAGCGATCGCTTCGCTGCACGATTCCCGCGGGTATCCAATAATTCATATTCCGGCCCCGTACGTACTTTTGTGTTTCATACGGTAACTTTGTCTCCCTCGCTCCACGAAATTCAATCCGTAAACTGATCCCGTACGTTGCGGTGGCAGTTGTAAGCTATTTATTTCCAATCACTTCACAGGTACTAAAACTATGTTCGGCGAGGCCTCCCAATTGCTCTCTATCTTGAGGGCGTGGAAGGATTCGTGTACCTGGGGGCTCCTTGAGCGGACGGGTCAACGAACTAAAACCGGAACCTAGATTCCGTTACAAGTGGACTGTTATCTGGAGCGTGGTGGGGCTCGGCTTCATTGCGGCTCTGATCCCGCTCCGGCACGCCTCCTACTCACCTGACCCGATGCTCGAGCGCTTCCTCGAGCTGGCTGGAAGCGTCCTTGCGTTTACGTTTGCTGCGAACGCGCTCATCCGCTTCCGCGGCATGCACGACAGGATTTCGTTGATTCTTGCCTTCGGATTCGGCCTCGCCGGTCTGATTGAGATGGGCGCGAATCTCCTGCCGCCCTATGTTACGCCGGCTCTTACTTCGCACATCCTGCTTACCGTCCCGCTCTCCTGGATGGTCAGCCGGACGCTGCTCGCGGCGCTGCTCGTAGCCGCGTTGCTCGTGGAACGCAGTCTGCCAATGTCGCGCGATCCAAACAAAGAAATCGCCTGGTCATTATTCCTCGTGGGCGTGGTTTCTTACCTTACAAGCGTGATGTTCTTCGCCGTACCTACCGCGCCGCGGGTCTACCCGCATGCGTTCATCTCGCGCCCGTGGGAGTTGATCCCCGCGGCAATCTTTCTGGCCGCGTCCATTGGATTTTGGAAACGGCTCAAGCACGTGGATTCCATGATGGACCGCGCACTGTTTGTGTCGTGCGTGATCAATTTGGCGTGCCACGTGGCGATGACGCAGTCGACGTCGCGCTTCGATGTGACTTCGTCAACCGCGCAATTGCTGGAAGTTGTCGGCTACGCCGTCGTGCTCGGCGGTGCGCTGGTGGATAACGCGAAGCTTTTCGATCAGGTCAGCCGGCTGGCCATCAGCGACCCTCTGACCGGGCTCGCGAATTACAGACGGCTCCTCGAAGTGATGGAGCTGGAGCTGCAGCGCGCGCAGCGCACTGGCCGTGGATTTGCGGTGTTGCTGCTGGATCTCGACGGATTGAAAAAAATCAATGACAACAACGGTCATTTGGTGGGGAGCCAGGCTCTGAAGCGGCTGGCGCATGTTCTCAGACTGCATTGCCGCGGTATGGATACAGCCGCGCGCTACGGCGGCGACGAATTCGCGCTGGTGCTGCCGGAGGCGGAAGAAATTGTCGCGCTGCAGGTTACGGACCGCATCCGAAAGCGGCTCTGGGAAGACGGACAAGTGCCGCGCGTTTCTGTCAGCGCCGGCGTGGCGATTTATCCACGCGATGGATTCAGTATCGAGAAGCTTTTGAACTCCGCCGATGAAGCGCTCTATTCCATGAAAGCAGCGAGATCCTCATCTGCAAAAAAGGAAAAGGAAGGCGGAGTGTTACAGGGCCAAACTCACGGTGAACGGGGGACGGTGAAATGGCACTTGGGAAAAGGGGAGACGGGAAAGCTTTTCGGATAGAACGCTCGGAGCAGCGAGTGCCGATGGAAGTCGGTGTGCGAATCTCCGGGAACAGTTCGACGCCGGGAGTGGAAACGACCTTCACCGAGAATGTCAGCACGCGCGGCGCGCGCGTCCGGAGCATTCGCCGCTGGCGCGCGGGAGAGAGTCTTTGGGTGATGTCCGTCGCGGACGGATTCAAGTCGCTGGCGCGAGTGGCGTACTGCGAAAATCTTCCGGGGAATGGCTTCGCAATCGGCGTTGAGTTTCTTGAACTGGAAGGGCAGTGGGTGATGGCCGCTCCAGGCAGTCCAAGCTGAAGGCTATCGCGCGCTCCAACCAGCCGCTTGATTGCAACGCACGTCTCACTGCACAAAACCGATATTAGGCTCCGGCGCCGGCCCGGGGCCTTCTGGAATCGGGCCAAACTGCGCTTCATAGCGCGAAATATTCTCATTCAGCGCGCGCATCAGCCGCTTCGCGTGTGCCGGACTGACAATGACACTGCTGACCAGCTTGCCCTGCGGAACACTTGGAAAAATGTAGATAAAGTTCAGCGTAAACTCCTCGCCGTTGTGATGAATCATGGCGAGATTGGCGTATTGCCCGACCAATTCCTTCTCGTCGGCCTTGATTTGGACTTGTTGCTGTCGCGGCGCTTCGCTCATCGTTGCCCCCTTGAAACGGGATTGTCCAATATAACAGAAGCCGGCGCGCTCATTCACACGAGCTGAAAGATGCTCATTTCGCCGCATGCGGGGGAATGCCGCGTTGACGACTTTTCGTGTTAAGTGTAGTTTATTTCGGTAGTTCAACTGCATTAACTCATGGACCGTCCGGAAGCCAAAACAAGATCCCGCGCTTTTCAGCCCGCACAACCGACAACCGAATCCGCCGCCGCTTCGCCTGTGGCTCAGGAGCTTGTCGGCCTGCTGACGCACGAAGACGTGGACCGCGCGCATGACCGATGGCTCGTGGCGCGGGCCCGCGCCACGACGCGAAAAATTGGCTCACTGAAACAACTTCGGCTTCTGTGGCTCCTCATCGGGCCAGGCGTGCTTGTCTTTCTCGGCGAGAACGATGCGCCGAGCATGCTTTCCTACTCGGCGACAGGCGCACGCTTTGGCGTCGGATTTTTTCTGCCCTTCGTCATCCTCACCTTCGTGATGGGCTTCGTGGTCCAGGAGATGACCGTGCGGCTCGGAGCCGTAACGCACCGTGGTCACGCAGAACTGATTTTCGATCGTTTCGGCAAATTCTGGGGTTTTTTCGCCATGGGCGATCTGGTGCTCGGCAACTTCCTAACGCTGGTCACGGAATTCATCGGCGTGCGCGCGGGACTGGGATTTTTCGGAGTGCGGCCGGGAGTTGCTATTGGAATCGCGTTATTGGGCGTGCTCGCAGCGATTACTACAGGTCGCTACTGGACTTGGGAGCGCGTCACGATGTCGCTCGCGATTTTCAACGGACTATTCATCCCTGCCGCGCTCCTCGCGCATCCGGCCTGGCATGAAGTTGGCCACGCTTTTCTGACCTGGACGCCGCTTCCGTCGGGAACGAGTTCCGAAGTTCTGTTAATCGTTCTCGCCGATATCGGAGCGACCGTTACGCCGTGGATGCTGTTTTTTCAGCAAAGCGCCGTGGTGGACAAAGGCATGCAGCCGCGTGACATCGGCGCGGGGAGACTGGACACTCTGCTCGGGACCGTTCTTGCGGCAATTTTTGCAATTGCGGCGATTCTCGCAACCGTTCCGCTATTTCAGCACGGCATCAACGCCGCGCAATTTCAGACCGCGCAATTCGCGCAGGCTCTGGAGCCGTGGATTGGCCGCGTCGGCGCGGCGCTGTTTGCCCTCGGCATTTTCGAGGCGGGGATAGTCGCCGCGGTGGCCATTTCCACGTCTTCGGCGTATGCGTTCGGCGAAGTTTTTCAGACCGGGCACAGCTTGAATCGTCCCATCCGGGATGCCTGGCCGTTCTACCTGATCCTGATCGGCTCGGCGGGCGCTGCGGCGGCTCTGGTCTTGATTCCTCACGCGCCGCTCGAATTCATCATTTTGACGGTGAACGTGATCGCCGTGCTCGCGATGCCGCCTGCGCTTGCGTTCTTGCTCTTGCTCGTGAACGACAAAGAAGTAATGGGAGAGCACGTGAACGGCGTCTGGGCGAACGCGGCAGGCGTGACTGTGACGGTGCTCTTGGTCGTGGCGGGCATTTGGTACGGCTTGGCCACCGTGTTTCCAAGAAGCTTTGGCGGCTAGCGTGCAACGATGAGGAGTTGAATGAACGCAGACAGCAAGTCTTCCGGTGGCAACACATCTGAAGACGCAACAATTCTCAAGAAGCCGAACCTGCGGGATCCGCAGGTCGTACTCTCGCTGCTTGAGGCCGACCAGATCGTCGCCGCGAAGCAACGAACGCGCTTCGGAAAACGGCATCTATCGCTGGGCGCGCGAACGTTGTTATGGGGCTTGCGCATCTATGTGTTCGCAATGCTGGTGATTGTGTTGGTTGCCGTGGTTCGCGCGCTCCATGCCGCACATTGATGCGCAACATTCGGGATATTCTTCCGGCAGCCTGGCCATGAACGGAATTGGTCATTCTCGATGGAAACAAATCTCGCGCCCGCGTCTCCAGCAAATCTTTCGTACGTCAGTTTTGTTCGGCTGCCTTCTAGGCTTCGCGTGCGCGGCACTCTTCGCTTGCGGCAGCCAATGGAACGTGCCTGAGGCAGCAGAAGAAGCGAAAAATCCGATTCCGCCGAACGCTGAGACTCTGGTGCATGCTCGTGGAATCTACAATGACCATTGCGCCCGTTGCCACGGCATCAATGGAGACGGGAAGCGTCCTCCCGGGACGATGTATCTCTATTTGACTCAGCCGACGGACTTCACGGACACGAAAATCATGGACGCGATGACGGACGGGGAAATCTTCTGGAAGATTACCATCGGCAATCGTCCCATGCCCAGCTACAAGAATCAGCTCTCCGAGAACGACCGTTGGGAACTCGTGAGCTTTCTGCGCACTTTTGCCCATCCGGCAAGCGTACCCGCAACCGAAAAATCAAAGACGACACAATAAGTGTCGCGACTCTGTGAAATGAAACCACTGACTCGCTGGACTATTCTTTCTCTCTCACCCTTTCCAGAAAGGTGATCTGTCCTTTAAGGTCGTCATCGCGATGCTCCATGACGAGCGTCTTTCCGTCTTCCGCGAGCGACCAGAAATCGCAAAAGTGGCATTGCCGCTCGGCCATATTTACCCAGGATTCGATGAGAAGCTCCGCGCCGACCCACTGGAGGCGACTGAGCCATCGCTGGCCGAGGACTTCATTTGAAACTTCTGCGCCAGTTATCGGTCCCCTGAATTGGATGAAATGTTCACTGCCATCCACGGTTTTAACGGTCATCACCGTGGCGATATCAGAGTCCGAGTGCTTGATGTTAAACAAAACAGATTTTGGAGGAGTCCCGATCAGCCTGCTCTTGGCAAGATTTGCATTCCAAAGGCCGCTGAAGTTCGGACGCATTTCGGTCCCCTGCGCTCTGATTGTTAGTGGATTTTTCCGAGCGCGTCGGCTACTTCTTTCAGGTCCGGCACCTGCGGAATATCGTAATTCTTGAACCATGCGACCTTGCCGTTGTGGTCCACGATGGCGATGGCGCGCCCCGTGATGCCTTTTTCGGCCAGGTAAACGCCGAATTTTTCGGCGACGGCACCGCGCGGATGGAAGTCCGCAAGCAGCGGATAATGAATGCCCATCTTTTCAGCCCAGGCTTTGTGTGACCACACGCTGTCCACCGATAGACCGAGCACCTGCGCGTTGAGCGTCTCGAATGTTTTCATGTCGTTCACGAAGCAGGCGTGTTCATTCGTGCAGACGGGGCTCCAATCGAGCGGATAAAACACGATGACGACGTTCTTCTTGCCCTTGAAGTCGCCGAGCTTCACTTCCTGCTGATTCTGGTCTTTCAGAGTAAATTCCGGCGCGGGTGAGCCAACAGCAATCGGCATGATGCCTCCTGTGAGTTTGTCTTAGAAGTGCCGCGTTCAAAATGCTTCACTAAAACGAAGCACAATGATAGCCGAAGCGCGCATGGGAAACAAACCAGGCGCAAGCGATTGAAATTTCACGCCGCGCAGCAGCTTGCGCTACCATGATGCGGCTCGCGCGGCGTAAATGCGCGATCGGCGGGATATATGGCACGTGTTCCCTACAAACAGGCGTATCCGGAACTCTCATTCCGTCCGCGAACCACGAACTGGCTCTCGCGGCTGATTCGCATGCCCGCCGAATGCGTGCACCTCGATGGGAGGCCGCAGTGGATGGCGACGTTTCTGCCGGACAATCTATATCTGCGCGGCAAGAAGCGGTTGCTCCGAAATCCGGCACGCCCAGAGGTCTCGCTTTGCCGGGAATGCCTCTGCGGGCTGCTCGAAAGGGAACTCGCCGCATATCGCGGACGCGTAGTCGCGTTCGAGCCGCACGGTGAGACCGTAACTCAATATTTTTTCGTGGCAGCTCCGGATTTCAACGAAGCCGGATTGAAGTCTGAAGTCGCCGATGCCATCAGCGGCCGGTTGGGCCGGCCATCGGGATCATGCGGCGCGTGTTCGCGGCCCGCGAGCTGGCAATGGATTTCAGGGAAAGAGGTTGCAAGCCTCGACGACGTGGGCCACATCACGGCGGCAGCGGGTGAACTGCTTTGTTCGGAACACGGCGCCAAGCGGCTGTGCGAATCGCTCGCGGCGATACCGCAGGTGAATCTCTTCTATGTCAACGTCCCTTATGGCGAGGGCGGCGCATTTCTCTGGATTTGAGGGCGGAAATTCGATGGAAGGATAAAAATGCCGCGGTGTTTGTGATTTCTCCGCGGCATTCAAAGCGTCCCAGCTACTTATTCGCCACGGCCACCTGCTGGAGCCTTTGGCCCAATCTGTCGTGTTCCCCGGCCAGTTCTTCGGGCAAACGCTTGCCGAATTTGTCGAAGAATTTGCCGATGCCTTCCTGCTCCTCGACCCACGCTTGCGAATCGACGTTAAGCAATTGCTTCATTGTGTCGGACGAAACTTGCAGGCCGTCTAGTGTGAGCGAGCCCGTCGCCGGGACGAGGCCGATAGGAGTCTCCGAAGCCTTTGCGCGGCCTTCGATGCGTTCCAGCATCCATTTCAGTACCCGCACGTTTTCGCCGTAGCCGGGCCACAAAAATTTTCCGTCCTCGCCCTTGCGGAACCAATTCACGTGGAAAATCTTGGGCGGCTTTGCCACGCTCTTTCCCATTTCCAGCCAATGCCGGAAATATTCCGCCATGTTGTAGCCGCAGAAGGGAAGCATGGCCATCGGGTCGCGCCGCGTGACTCCGACAGCGCCCGTCGCCGCCGCGGTTGTTTCCGACGCCATCGCCGCGCCGACGAACACGCCGTGCGCCCAGTCGAACGATTCGAAAACGAGCGGCGCGAGCTTCGCGCGCCGCCCGCCGAAAATGAACGCGGAAATAGCGACGCCATCAGGATCATCGAAATGCTTTGAAATGGAGGGCGATTGTTTCGCCGGAACCATGTAACGAGAATTCGGCTGCGCGGCCGTGCCCTTGCTCGGAGTCCATTTCTCGCCCTTCCAGTCAATCATGCCCGCGGGAGCGTCTGTCCCAATGCCTTCCCACCACGGCTCGCCGCCTGGCGTCACGGCCACGTTGGTGAAGATGGTGTCGTGGCGCAGTGCGCTCATCACGTTCGGGTTCGTTTTGTCGTTGGTGCCTGGCGCGACGCCGAAAAACCCTGCTTCCGGGTTGATGGCGTGCAGCATGCCGTCTTTGCCGATGTGCAGCCAGGCGATGTCGTCGCCCACGGTCCAGACGCGATAGCCCTGGTTTGCTAGCGCCGAGACCATCATCGCCAGATTGGTTTTGCCGCAGGCGCTCGGAAATGCCGCACACATGTACGTCACCTTGCCCGTGGGATCCTCGAGTCCTAGGATCAGCGTGTGCTCGGCCATCCAGCCCTGTTCGTGCGCCATCCAGCTGGCGATACGCAGCGCGAAGCACTTCTTACCCAGCAACGCGTTCCCGCCATAGCCCGAGCCGACGCTCCAGATCAACCTTTCTTCGGGGAAGTGCAGGATAAACCGCTTCTGAGGATCGAGGTCGCCGAGGGAATGAAGTCCGGGGACGAAATCGGATGAGCTGCCGAGGCGGTCGAGCGCCGCCTTGCCCATCCGCGACATGATTCTCATGCTCGCCGCGACGTACGGGCTGTCTGTAACTTCGACTCCAACTTTGCTATACGGCGATTTTTCCGGCCCCAGGATGTAGGGAACGACGTACATCGTCCGGTCCTTCATTACGCCGCGGAACAGAGGCTCGACTTTCTGCTTCGCCTCCGCCGGAGCCATCCAATTGTTCGTCGGGCCGGCGTCGGACTTTTCGCGCGAACAGATGAAGGTGACGCCTTCGGTCCGCGCGACGTCGTTGGGATTGCTGCGGTGCAGATAACACTGCGGATAAGATTTCGGATTCAGCTCGACAAACGAGCCGTTATGGAGCATTCCATCAACCAGGGTTGTATATTCCTGAGCTGATCCGTCGCACCAGTGGATTTTCTTGGGCGTGGTGAGGCGGGAAACCTCTTCAACCCAGCTTTCCAGCGGAGTGGCCACAAATCCTCCTATTTGATATGGCGCGGGGGAAGACGCCCAGCCGCCGGGCCGGGCCTTTGCACATCGCGTCGGATTAACGAGCTAAGAGTGCGCGACAATAACAGAAAAGTCTAGGTCAGCCGTCACAGAAATGCAAGGAAGTGGAGGCATTATCCGATTCGGATGTGCTTGAAATCACATGCGGATGCCAGATTGCTCCATTCCCGCTTATCACATCGCGCCATCCACTGGGCGAAGATTTTGTAATTGGATTCTGAACAATTTTCTTATTGTGGAGCCCAAGAAAATTTCTAACCAAGGCCAGTGCTATACTGCGCCCATGTATGCGCGGAAACTGCGCGTGAACGTAATTCTCGGCGACGAGCGAAAGCCCTGCCCGCTCGACTGGCTCGACGCCTTCTGCATGCGCAATTTCACCGGCTCAGCCGAGTTCGACGACACGCTGCCCACTGGCGACGGCCAGCTCGAAGCCAGCCTGCGCGTCAACCCCGAGCGCCTTGCCGCCGCGTTCGCCGAGTGGCTCACGAAGCGCGGGAAGGGCAATGGCCAGGCCGTACGCGTGGAAATCCACGAAACCTGAATTCGCACGCAGCAGCAGATTTTGTGGGTAATTTTCTATGCTTCCGAGGAGCTCCGCACAGTCTCCCGGCTTCGCCGCCACGAAGGCGCGGGCCTTTGCAGAATTGCGCGGATCTCCGGCAACGCGGCGCGCGTCGCTTCCACCCCGGCAGCGACAAGCTGCGGCGTCCGCTTGAAATCGTCCCAGAGGATGTTTTTCACTTCCGGTTCGATGATAACGTCCGCGAATCGTTTCCATCGCGGCTGGCTTTGCTCCTGAATGATGGCGAACGCGCGCCCGATGATTTCGATCGTATTTCGCGGCCGTCCTTCCAGCTGGCCCGAGTCGAGGTGCACGGCGATGACGACGTCCGCGCCCATTTGTCGTAGCGCCTCGGTTGGCACGACTTCAGTCAGGAAGCCGTCCACGAGCAACCGGCCCTCGTACTCCACAGGAATGAACAGCCCGGGAAACGCGCAGGAGGCTCGCAACGGCGGCCCGAGCTCTCCCTTGGTGAAATAGACCGACTCGCCTCGCTGAATGTCCGTCGCCACAATCGCGAACGGGATATTCAGTTCTTCAAACGTCTTCGCCGTCGCCATCCGGTGGAGGAAATTCTCCAGCCGCTCGTTTGTAGCCATCCCGAATTTCGAAATCGTCCAACGGCCGAAGTCGCGGAAATGCGTCAGCGCTCCTTGCCGCTCGAGCTCATCGAGCGGCGTCGCGCTGGCATACGCGGCTCCCACCAGCGCGCCCACGCTCGTTCCGGCGAGGAAATCGATGGGAATATCGTTCTCTTCAAAGACGCGCAGCACGCCGATGTGCGCGATCCCGCGCGCGAATCCTCCGCCCAGCGCCAGCCCGATGGACAGCCGCCCGTCGGGAGGCTTATAGGCAAACGACCGCAGCCCCTTCACCGCGGTCCCGAGCCAGCGAAGCATGTTGGCCATACGCGTCTTCCCGCTTACCAGGGCCTCTTCTTATTCGATATTCTACGCGTTCCCGGAGATGCACGGCTTTTGAGTTGACCCGCGGATGCCACTTCTGTAACCTCCGATTGCCCTTCTAGACGCATGAATTTCCGCATCCAAAAAGCGGCCGTCCTCGGCGCGGGAACCATGGGAGCGCGCATTGCCGCGCATTTCGCCAATGCCGGCCTGCCTTGCTATTTGCTCGACATCGTTCCCCGCGAACTGAAGCCGGAGGAAAGCCGCAGGGGCCTCACTCTTGAAACCCCGGTGGTACGAAATCGTTTCGCGATCGCCGGTCTCGAAGCGGCGAAAAAGTCACGCCCCGCGGCGTTTTTCGTGAACGATCTCGCCCGTCTCATCACCGTCGGCAATTTCGACGACAATCTCGCCTGGTGCGCCGAGGCCGACTGGATCATCGAAGCCGTCACCGAGGACCTCGAAATCAAGCGCAAGCTTCTGGCGCGCATTGAAGAGCATCGCCGCCCGGGAACTATCGTCACGTCCAACACCTCCGGCCTGCCGATTCACCTCGTCGCCGAAGGACGCTCCGCCGATTTCCAATCCTGCTGGGCCGGCACGCATTTCTTCAATCCACCGCGCTACATGAAGCTCGTCGAACTGATCGCCGGCCCGAAGACGAAGCCGGAAGTCGTGGCCGCTCTCGACGAATTTTGCGACCGCCGCCTCGGCAAGGGCGTGGTCGTTGCCAAAGACTCGCCCAATTTCATCGCCAACCGCATCGGTACGTTCTCGATGCTCAACGCGCTTCGCCTGATGCCCCAGCTCGATATGACCGTTGAGGAAGTCGACGCCTGCACCGGCCCGGCGATCGGCCAGCCGAAGTCCGCCACGTTCCGCACGGCAGATCTCGTCGGCCTCGACGTCCTCGCCCACGTCGTCAACAACATTTACGACAGCGTCCCCAACGACGAATCCCGCGAAATCTACAAAGTCCCCGCGCTGGTCGAAGACCTGATGAAACGCGGCTGGATCGGCGAAAAAGTTGGCAAAGGCTTTTATCAGCGCGTGAGAAAGAGCGGCGAGAGCGAAATCCTCACGCTCGATTGGAAGACGATGGACTATCGCGCGCGCCAAAAGGCCAAATTCGCCTCCATCGAAGCCGGCAAAATGATTGACGACACGCGCGAGCGCCTGCGCTCCTTCATCAACCCGCTTCTCGACGGCGCCGTCGGCGACAAAGCGCAACGCTTCATCTGGGGCGCGCTTTCGGAGTCGTGCCTTTATGCCGCGCGCCGCGTGCCGGAAATCGCGGACCGCATTGTCGAAGTCGATCGCGCCATGCGCTGGGGCTTCAACTGGGAGCTTGGCCCGTTCGAAATTTGGGACGCCGTTGGCGTGGAACGCATCTCGCGCGCTCTAAAGATGCAGGGCAAGGAGATGCCGCCGCTCGTGACAAACCTCCTCGCGTCGGGCAAGAAATCGTTTTACGAATCCGCGAAAGGCCGCGCGAGCTATTTCGATCTCGCGGCTTCGGCTTACAAGCCTGTCGAAGAGCCCGCCGGCATCATCATTTTGAAATCGCTCCACGAGCAATCGAAAATCGTCGAGGAAAATTCCGGCGCGAGCCTGCTGGACCTCTGCGACGGCGTCCTCTGCTGCGAATTTCACGCCAAGATGAACGCAATCGGCGGCGATATCGTCGCCATGCTCCACGCCGGACTCAAGCGCCTCGCTTCCGATTTCGACGCCATGGTCGTCGCCAATCAGGCGACGAATTTTTCCGTCGGCGCAAACCTGATGCTTCTCCTCGTCAGCGCGCAGGAAGAGGAATGGGACGACATTCACTTGGCCGTTCGCCAGTTTCAGGGCGTCAACATGGCCATCAAGTATGCGCCGCGCCCCGTCGTCATCGCGCCGCAGGGTATGGCGCTCGGCGGGGGCTGCGAAATCAGCCTTCACGGCGCTCGCATTCACGCTGCCGCGGAAGCCTACATGGGCCTTGTCGAAGCAGGCGTCGGCTTGATTCCCGGCGGCGGAGGCTCGAAGGAAATGCTGATTCGCGCCAATGAGCACGCGGCTGGCTCCGAAGATCTCGACCTTTTCCACGCGCTCAAGCCCGTTTTTGAGACCATCGCAACGGCCAAAGTCGGCACGAGCGCCGAGGAGTGCCGCTCCTTAAGCTTCTTGCGCGCCTCGGACCCGATCTCCCTGAATCGCGACCGCCTGGTCGCCGATGCCAAGGAAACCGCGCTTGCCATGGTGCGCGTGGGCTATCATCCTCCCGCGCCGCCTGAGATTCGCGTTCTCGGCACGGAGTTTCTCGCCGCTGCAAAGCTCGCCATTCACATGATGCTGCGCGGCGAATATATTTCCGAGTACGACGCGCACGTTGCGCGCAAGCTCGCGCACATCCTCGCTGGTGGCGAGCTCTCCGCGCCTCAAACCGTCAGCGAGCAATACGTCCTCGACCTCGAGCGCGAAGCCTTCGTCTCCCTCTGCGGCGAAAAGAAGACGCAAGCTCGCATCGCCCACACCTTGAAGACCGGGAAGCCTCTGCGGAACTGAAAGTTACTGTTGTTCGCGGGAATACGCGAAGCGCTGTGCCATCCCTATGAATGAGGAAGTATGAAGATGGCACAGCACGTTCGCTTGGGGGGATACACTCACAAATTCGTCGACCACACGGTCACGGTGATCTGAAACTCGCCATTCTCCTGCCGGCGCCAGGCCGTCACATACTTTCCCAACTCCTCGCGCTTTCCTCCCTGCCAGTTCGTCACGCTCGATGTGTAATATCCGATGTCCACGGCCAGATTGCCCAGATTCGCAATCGAATTCCGGCCAAGCGACATGCTGCTGTAACCCTGGGCAAACATCGCCTTAAGAAGCTCCCGGATTGCCGTCCTGCCTTTCACTCCGGGGTGCGCGGGCCCCAGCATCACCGCATCCGAGGCAAAAAAATCCAATAATGCATCCAGGTCTTGCCGATTAAACGAGTCAATGTAAAGCTGAGTCAGTCGTTGGACGACCTCAGCGAGAATTTCCCCCGGCATCGGCGTGGTGGGAGTCGCCATCTTTCGCCCTTGAGCCACACTCCCTGCATGATGGGACCCTAAGAATCCCCGCTGAGCGTTAGTCTTTTAGCTTGAGCTGCCTAGCGTCACAATAAGGGAATCACCCCAGTTGCGAATCAGGGAAAGACCGTATATGTGGAAGTTATCGACTCTACCCGCGCATTGTAAACCGTCTGAATAGAGACCTTCGGGCAGGAGGTTCCAGAACACTATTCTCGCTGTCGACGCCCTCTTCGGGTCTAATTTGGGATTCATTATACTTCGGCAGATCCACCGCTCAATTTGAGCTCAGTGCGATCCAGGCCGGTCAGATTCCCAATTTGACTGCGATTTCCTTTCGACCAGCTGACGAGACAAATGCTGCTTCGGCGGCGTTTCGCTGGCAGGCTGCAAATTCTCTGTGGCCCCATCCAAATAGTTTCTCCAAACGCTCAAACTCCGCGCTGACCGTAGTCCTCGATATCGTGCGGCAATCCGTGCTCACCGTGACGCGCAGCTGTTGTTTCAGGAGCCGATCGATCGGATGCCCTGCCAGCGTTTCGACGGCCCGCGTCTGATAGTTCGACAGCGGGCACATTTCGAGAGCAATTCCGCGCCGCCTGACGCTTTCCACCATTTCCGGCGATTCCTCGATCCGCACGCCGTGTCCAATGCGCTCTGCTCCAAGCACTTCGATCGCCTCTTTAATGCTTTCCGCGCCCGCCGCCTCTCCCGCATGAACGGTGCGCCGCAGTCCGGCTTCACACGCCAGTTCGAAGGCTGCGCGATGCGGCGCTCCAGGATACCTCGCCTCGTCGCCCGCCAAATCAATGCCGCATACGCTCTCGGCGTTCTTCACCGCAAGACGCGCAACCAAAAGGCTGACCTCTGGATCTTCATGCCGCAGGCAACACAATATCAGTCCGATCTTAACTCTCGTCGTGCGTGATCCCTCCGCAATCCCTTCGCTGATGGCGTCCAGCACATCGTGCATCGTTAGCCCCGCCCGCGTGTGCAGCTGCGGCGCAAATCGGGCCTCGCCGTAGACGACTCCATCCGCGCTCAGATCCTCGGCGAACTCCCGCGCGATCCGCGTCAGGTGTTCGCGCCGCTGCATTACTTCCAGCATCCAATGCACTCGGCTGATGTAGTCGGCGAGGTCCGCGCAAACTTCCGGCGAAGTCAGCGCTGCATTAAGCGGCTCCGGCAGCTTCAGCCCAAGCTCTCGCCCCAGCTCCGCGACCGTCGCAACCCTCACCGAGCAGTCCAGATGGCAATGCAGCTCCACCTTTGCCAGTTTTCTGTAGTCCGTCATTCCGGTACTCGAATGAATTCTAGAATGAACTACTCGCTGGAAGCATGCCAGAACAGTGCGTAGTCATGCGGAAACTGTGCGCGTGGCAGTTGACTTCCCCGGAACCTCCCGTTAGCATCCCTCGTCCCTATTGCCGTGCCTTCAGATCCTGCGCTGGGCCGGAAAACTCATTTCCACTGGGGTGTGAAATGAAATCTACGTCCGTTTCGCGTCTGGCCGTTCTGTCTGCCTTCATTCTCGCAACCTGTGCCATCGTCGCATTGAGTTTCGCTCCCGCCACTCTCGCGCAAGGCGGCGAGCCGCACTTCTTCGCCATCAAAGACGCCCGCATCGTGCCTGTCTCCGGTCCGGTGCTGGAGAAGGGAACCGTCGTCGTCGTCGATGGCCTCATCAAAGCCATGGGCACGGACGTCGCCATCCCTCCGGAAGCGCTCGTCATAGACGGCACGGGCCTCACGGTCTATCCCGGCCTGATTGATTCCGGCGCGCAGGTCGGCCTCCCCGCGCCCGAGCCGCCGGGAGGCGCGCAAGGTGGACGCGGCCGCGGTGGGTTCACGCCGCCCGAAAAAATCGCCATGGGCCCGGAAGACCGGCCCGCGACGAACCCTTGGAACATCGCCGCCAACGATTTGAATTCCGACGATCCCCGCATCGCCAACTGGCGCGAAGCCGGCTTCACCACGGTTCTCGTCGCGCCGGAGGGCGGCACGTTCCCCGGCCAGGATTCGCTCGTTGATCTCGGGGACGAACGCGCCGGCCAGATGGTCGTCAAATCCCGCACCGCGCTGCCGATTTCCTTCGCCCCCACCGGCGGATTCTGGAGCTTTCCCGGCTCGCTCATGGGCTCGGTCGCGTACATTCGCCAGGTGTTCATCGACGCGCGCTGGTATCAGGACGCTGAATCCGTTTACGCCGCGCATCGCGACGGCCTCGAGCGCCCCGCCTACGACCGCACCGACGTCGTCATCGGCCAGGCGCTCAAAGATAACGAGATGGTCCTCCTTCCGGGTACTCGCGAACTCGAAGTCTATCGCTCGATCCGCCTCGCCAACGAATGGCAGATTCGCGCCGCGATGTACGGCGGTCAGGACGGCTACGAAATGGCCGGCGTCGTCGCGCAGAGCAAAATGCCCATGTTCGTCAGCGTGAACTGGCCCGCGATGCCGAAGGACGCCGACACGGACAATCTCTCGCTTCGCGATCTCCGCCTTTGGGACCGCGCGCCTTCTTCCCCCGCAGCTCTCTCGAAAGCCGGCGTGCTCTACGCGTTTTATTCCGACGGCCTCAAGGATCCGAAAGAAATCCTCAAGAACGTGAAGAAGGCCATCGATGCCGGCCTCTCCAGCGACGACGCTCTCAAGGCTTTGACCATCAATTCCGCGCAAATCCTCGGCGCCGCTGACCGCCTCGGCTCCATCGAGCCTGGCAAAATCGCCAATCTCGTCGTCACCGACGGCGATCTCTTCAACGAGAAAACGAAAATCAAGGACGTTTTCGTTGACGGCATGCGCTACCAAATTCACGAAGAAGCTCCCGCTTCTCCTCCCGGCGCTCCCGCCAAACCGATGCAGCAATCCAGCCAGGGGGTGCAGCAATGAATTCCGCTCAGCGCACTTTCATCAATTCGAATCGCATTAAATTCTTCGCCGTGGTTCTCGCTCTCGCGCTTGCCCCGCTCGCCGCTCGCGCGCAAGACTCCGCCGTCACGTTCATCAAGAACACCACGATCATCCCCGTCACGCAGCCGCGCATCGAACACGGCTCCATCCTCATTCGCGACGGCAAAATCGCCTCTGTCGGCGCCGATGTCGAAGCTCCCGCTGGCGCCACCGTCATCGACGGCACCGGCCTCTACGTCATGCCCGGCATCATCGACTGCCACACGCACATCGCCGTCGATGGTGACGTCAACGAAGGCAGCATCTCCGTCTCCTCGATGGTGAATATCAAGGACGTCCTCAATCCGCTCGATCCCGATATCTACCGCGAACTCGCTGGCGGCGTTGTCATCGGCAACGTCCTTCACGGCAGCGCCAATCCCATCGGCGGCCAGACGATCGTCATCAAACTCAAGTACGGCGCGCCGCCCGACGAGCTTCCATTTCCGGGCGCGCTCCCGGGCATCAAGTTCGCCCTCGGCGAAAACGTGAAGCGCTCCAACTTCACTCCGCCTCCGGGCATTCCCACGCGATATCCGGCCACGCGCATGGGCGTCGAAGAAACGATTCGCGACGCCTTCACGCGCGCCAAGGAATACAAGAAGCAGTGGGACGACTACAACCGCCGCAAGGCCGCTGGCGAACAGAATCTGATTCCGCCGCGCCGCGATTTGCAGCTCGATCCTCTCGTCGAGGTCCTCGAAGGCAAGCGCTACATTCACTGCCACTCCTACGTCTCTGACGAAATCCTCATGCTCATGCGCGTCGCCAAGGAATTCGGCTTCAAAGTCCGCACGTTCCAGCACGTCCTCGAAGGCTACAAAGTCGCCGACGAGATGGCCGCGAACGGCATTGGCGGCTCCACGTTCTCCGACTGGTGGGCTTACAAAATGGAAGCCTATGAGGCCATCCCCTATAACGCAGCGCTGATGACAGACCGTGGCGTCATCGTCTCCATCAATTCCGACGACGCCAACGAGGCGCGCCACCTGAATCAGGAGGCCGCGAAGAGCATGAAGTACGGCGGCCTCACGGAAAATCAGGCCCTGCGCCTCGTCACGCTCAATCCCGCGATTCAGCTCGGCATCGATAATCGCGTCGGCTCCATCGAAGTTGGCAAGGACGCCGACCTCGCCATTTACAATCACGATCCCCTCAGCGTCTACGCCGTCGTCCAGAAGACCATCATTGACGGCAAAGTCTGGTTCGACCGCCAGCAGGACATCGCAGGCCGCGCCGCCCTCGAAGAAGAGAAGAAGGATCTGATCGAGAAGGAGCAGAAAGCACAGAAGCCTCCGGAAAAGCCCGAAGCGGGAAAAGAGAAGAAGCCTGAAGCGGCGAAGAAGCCCGCGAAGAAGAAGCCCTCAAAAACAAAAAAGCCGCCTGAAATCGCAATTCTCTCCACGAGCTTCGCCGGAGGTGCGCGATGAACTCCGGTCCTAAACTCACGCGCCTAATTAAACTAGGTTTCCTACTTTCCCTTTTGGCGTTTGCGCTCCCTGCCTCTGCGCAATCAGCGGGCAGCAAAGGCGTCTACGCCATCAAAGGCGGGAAAATTTTCACCGTTTCCGGCGCGCCGATTGACAACGGCGTCGTCGTCATCCGCGACGGCAAAATCGCCGCCGTCGGCGCAAACATCCCGATCCCCGACGGCGCCCAGGTCATCGACGCCACGGGCCTTCAGGTTTATCCGGGCGTCTTCGACCCCGCGACGCAAATTGGCCTCGAGGAAGTTGGCGCCGTCAGCGCCACCGTGGACACCGACGAAACTGGCCTGTACAACCCCGACGTCGTCGCCGCCACAGCCTTCGACGCCGATAGCGCGCACGTCGCGGTTACTCGCGCCGCCGGCATCACGGAAGCTCTCACGATTCCGGGCAGCCTCGGCGGTTTTGGCGGCTTCGGTGGCGGCGGCGTCATCGGCGGCCAGGCTTCGGCGGAGAATCTCGGTGGCTGGAACATCAACGACATGGTCATTCGCCGCTCCGCCGCTATGGAGCTTTCCTGGCCTTCGATCCAGACCGGCTCGTTCGATTTCTCCACGTTCTCCTTCACGCAGAAGCCCTTCGCTGAAGCCAAGAAGGACTACGAGAAAAAAGTCAACGAGCTATCCGACCTCCTCGACAAAGCGCGCCACTACGCTGAAGCGATGGAGAAGGGCTCGCCGGATAAATTCGAGCGCGACCTCAAGCTCGAAGCTCTCGTCCCCGTCGTCGAAGGCAAGGAGCCAGTCTTCGTCGTCGCCTTCGCCGCGCGCGACATTCGCAACGCCGTCGAATTTTGCGCCAAGCAGAAGCTCCGCATGATTCTGGGCGGCGGCAGCGAAGCCTGGAAAGTCACGGACGAACTGAAGAAGAACAACGTGCCCGTCATCATCGGCCCGGTCCTCAGCATGCCGCAGTCCGATGATGATCCCTACGACTCGGAATACGCCATGCCCGAAGCGCTTCACGCCGCCGGCATCCCCATTGCCTTCGGCAGCTTCGATACGTCGTTTTCGCGCCGCATCACCCAGTATGCCGGCACGGCCGTAGGCTATGGCTTGCCTTACGACGAAGCGCTCAAGGCCGTCACCGTCAACGCCGCGCAAATGCTCGGCCTTGACACCGAATTTGGCACGATCGAGCCGGGTAAGCTGGCCAATCTCGTCGTCACCGATGGCGACCTGCTCGAAATCCGCACGCAGGTGAAGTATCTGTTCATCAAGGGACAGCTCACGAGCCTCGACAACAAGCAACTCGATCTTTACAAGCGCTTCAGCTCGCGCCCCAAACCTAATCAGCCCTAGCGCGCAGTCACCGATAGTTGACGTCTTCGTTGGGGCAGTGCTTGTTTATCCTCGCGAAGGAAGGTCCCCGCCCGCGGGATGCGCTAGAAAACGATTGACTCCCGGGTTAGCTTGTAGTAAACTGGTTTGGTGAATATGTGGGTCCAATCCGTCACCGCAACTGCCTTACCCCGAGGTGCTTGGTGGGGTTTCTCCGCCGCCTGACCTCTCACCCCGCCGAACTCCGGCACCAACCCCCCAGATCGTTCAAATTCCTGATCGCAAATGAAACGCACAGTCGCGAAAAGTCATGTTGTTGTAAACAAAGCACTTACAAAATCCTGATCGCAAATGAAATTCATTGTTTGCGACCGACGTTCAGCACATTTGAAGAGCTATTTTCTTCCCTGCAACCAGCCCCTTTCCGCTTGACTCTCCCTCCCGCCAGATTTATAAGCAGCCGGGAATTTCGCCGTCCCATTCATCCCGGATTTCTCGCCGGGGCCCGTTTACTCCGCCATGGGGTATCCGAAAGAGGGGCATCATGAGCGAGCCAATCGCCGTCGTCGGAATCGGAAGCTGCACCGTGGATTATTTTGCCATCGTGCCGCGCCTCATCGGTGCCGACGAGAAGATCAACGCGGAACGCCTCGAAGTCCACGCTGGAGGCGTCACAGCCAACAATCTGACGCAGGTCGCGCGTCTCGGCGCGAAATCCGGCTGGCTCGGCCTCCTTGGCGACGACGATAACGGTCGGATCATCCGGGAGGCGTTTGCGGCCGACGGGATGGATCTGGCCGGAATCGAAGTCGTCAAGGGCGAACGCTCTTCTCTCACCTGGATTCCCGTCGACGCGGAAGGCGAGCGCTGCATCTATATGTTCCCCAACGTCACCGGCAAAATCAGCGTCTATCAGGTTCTGAACCGCTTCGCTCCCCACATCAAGCAGGCGAAACATTTCCATACCGAAGCCTCGCAGCTTCCTCTCACTCCGGTGAAGGAAGCCATGAAAGTCGCGCGCGAAGCCGGCGTGCGCGTGATCTTCGACCTCGATGTATCTCCGGATTATTTCTGCCAGATGGGCCTGGGAACGCAGGAAGATCTCGCCGCTTCGCTCAAACTCGTAGACGTCCTCAAGCCCTGCAAAGCCGCCGCCATCGAATTCACCGGCGAAGACGATTACGAACGCATGGCCCGCAAGCTCCTCGCCATGGGACCGAAAGTCGTCGCTATCACCATGGGCTCCAAAGGCTGCACCATCGCCACCAAAGATAAAGTCGCGCAGATTCCTGCCTTCGACGCGAAAACCATGGATACCACCGGCGCGGGCGACGCCTTCATGGGCGGCCTCTCTTATGCGCTGCTGCAAGGCTGGGACATCGAGCGTGCAGGAACTTTCGCCAATGCCTGCGCCGCGCTCTGTTGCACGAAAGTCGGCGCTCGCGCCATGTCGAAATTGAGCGACGTCGTCTCGCTGATTCGTTCGCAGCGTCCGGCTGCTGCTGCGGGATTCTAAACCCATGTACACACCGCACACATTCCCGGTCGCGCTCCTGATGATTATTCTCAGCACCGTCTGTTGGGCTTCCTGGGCCAATGCCTTCAAACTCGTGAAGAATTATCGCTTCGAGCTTTTCTATTGGGACTACGCCATCGGTATTTTCGTGATTTCCCTAATCCTCGGCCACACCATGGGCAGCATGTACGGCGGCCCGGCGAGCCTCCGCGAAAACATCCATTCCGCCGATGCCTCCAATATGATTTCCGCGCTCATCGGCGGTGGCGTATTCAATCTCGCGAATTTGCTTCTTGTCGCGGGGATCGATCTGGCCGGGATGGCCGTCGCATTTCCTTTGTCCATCGGCATCGCGCTCGTCGTCGGAGTTGTTCTCAGTTACGCCTTGCAGCCCAAAGGCAACGCCATGCTGCTGGCCTTGGGTGTTCTCCTCGCCTTGATCGCCGTAATCCTCGACGGCAAAGCTTACGCGGCGCTCAGCAGCGGAGGACGCGCGGTTTCGCGCAAAGCGTATGTAGTCTGCATCATCTCAGGCATCTTGATGGGCCTCTGGGCGCCGTTCGTCACGCGTTCCATGACTTCAGGATCGGCCCTCGGCCCTTACAGCACTTCGGTGTTTTTCACGCTCGGAGCTCTGCTCTCCTGTTTCATTTTCAATATCTACCTGATGAAGAAGCCGCTCTCCGGCGAGCCTGTGAATTTCAGCGGCTACTTGCGAGCGTCCGCCGGAAATCATCTGCTCGGTCTGTTGGGCGGCTTCGTGTGGGGCATTGGCACCGTGTTCAATCTCGTCGCCGCAAGTTTCACCGGCGTGGCAATCTCTTACGCGATCGGCCAGGCTTCGCCGATGGTCGCCGCGCTGTGGGGAGTTTTCGCCTGGCACGAATTTCGCGGCGCAAGCGCCAAAGCGAAAATCTTCCTCGCTCTCATGTTCCTCTTCTATATCCTCGCCATCATCGCCGTTGCCCGCGCGAACACAGCAGGTTGAATTCGCCGCCGCAGCCTGAAAATGGCGTAGAATCAAGCACTAAGCAGCGGATGCTTGATTCAGAATTCGCGGCATGCTATTTTCAAGCTTCCCTGACGCCAGTTTTTGATTTTTGATTTGATCCCGGATTTTTCTCCGGGTGGGGTCAGGCTATTGGGGGCATGAATTCTTGCCTGAGGGAATGAAACCAGCATCGCAAAACTACACCTATTGGCGTATAGAAGGCAGCCTCGTCGACCTCACCGCCGTCCGCCCTGTCGCCTTCTTTGCCTGGAACGCACAATCTTTCCTCCAGCGATGGACGCGCCGCGGCGGAATGTTCGTGATGGCGCTTGCCCGCCCCATCCTGTATCTCACGCACCGCTCCTTCGCTACCCGGGTGCTCCACACAATCCTTCGCGGCGTCAGTCGCGACCGCCTCGATCTCCTCGGTGAAGAGTTTTTTGAAGCGCGCCTGAAAC
This sequence comes from Candidatus Acidiferrales bacterium, assembly GCA_035280405.1. Lineage (GTDB taxonomy): Bacteria > Acidobacteriota > Terriglobia > Acidiferrales > UBA7541 > DAHUXN01. The sequence continues at coordinate 39,346 of DATEFX010000033.1, forward strand.
CGCACTTGAAAAAACAGGGCGTCGAGCAATTGAAGAAGGTACTTGCAAATGGGACGCAGATAGTCCTGGTGAGCCAGGGGCTGGACCACGTGATGCGCCCTCTGGCGGAATTCCTCGGCGTGAAATATTTGCTGTGCAATCGCTTGGATTTCCGCGATGGGCTGTCGACCGGGCGGCTATTGGTTCCCGTGATACGTCCGCGCGGTCCGCTCGCAAAATTGATTGGCAGAAATCCAGATGGCAGTGTTTCGCGCGAGCGTCTGGCGAGGAATCTTGGCTTTGGCCGCAGACCAGAGATACTGGATGCAGCTGTTCGCCCAGCGGTGCGGCCCTCTCCGCGAGCCTATGTATCCGTGGTTCATTCGCAGGCGGAAAAGCGAACGGCGGAACTTTCCGTTCGCGAAGCATTGCGGGGAAAGACAATTCTTCTGGTTGGCGCGACGGGATTCATCGGCAAGGTGTGGCTGGCAAATCTACTGACTGATGTTCCGGACGTACGGAAAGTCCACGTGTTAGTGCGCGGACGGCGGTCCGTCACCGCGCTTGAGCGGTTCAAGAAAGTTGTGGACGAATCGCCGGTGTTTGAGCCTGTCGCGCACGGTCATGGCGCAAATTTCGCACGATTCTTCGAAGAAAAAATTGCGGTGCTCGACGGCGACGTGAGCAAGCCGGGACTTGGAATCGACGAGAGAGCGCGAAAAAAGCTCGCGCCTCATCTGGATTTGATCATCAACAGCTCGGGGCTGACGGACTTCAATCCAGACTTGCGCGATGCGCTTGCTGCCAATGTTCAATCCGTCTCGAATTTAATTGAATTCGTGAGGCAAACCGACCACGCAGCCTTGCTGCATCTTTCGACATGCTACGTCGCAGGGCAGCGCGATGGACGCATGACGGAGAATCTAACGCCAAGCGCGTCACCTGCAAATCCGCAAGACTTCGATGCATTCAAAGAGTGGCAGAGCCTTGAAGCACTGGTGAAAGATGTGGAAGGGAGGGCGGAGAGCGAGCAGGTCACTGACGAATTGCGCAAGAGCGCAATCGACAAGCCGACCGCGGCCAGAGACCTTGGAGGAGCGGCACTCGAGAATCAGGTCCGGAAGAACCGTAAACGCTGGTTGCGGCAAACGCTGACCAATGCCGGTACGCGCAGAGCGAACGAGTTAGGATGGCCGAACACATACACGCTGACAAAGGGGATTGCCGAATCGCTGATTGCCACGCGCGGCGCGGAGCTACCGATTGCAATTGTCAGGCCGGCGATTGTCGAATCTTCGCTCGAAAAGCCGTTTCGCGGATGGAATGAGGGAATCAACACCTCCGCATCATTGTCGTACCTGCTGGGCACGTATTTTCGGCAGCTTCCGACGAACGAGCGAAAATGCCTGGACCTCGTGCCAGTCGACCTCGTCACACGAGGCATGACGCTGATTTCCGCTGCGCTTATCGAGCGAAAGCATGCGCCGCTTTATCATCTGGCGACTTCGGTCACAAACCCGTGCAACATGCGGCGGTCGATTGAACTGACAAGCCTTGCGCATCGGAAATTTCACTGGACGCAGCGCGGTTTCACGAGCTGGCTGCGCTCGCGCTTCGATACGATTCCGGTTTCGAAGGCGCGATACGAATCGATGTCGGCTCCCGCGCAGAAAGCGATCGTGCAGGCGATCAATCGGGGAGTTTCCAGCGTTGGGTTCACACGCTCGCCCCTGACGAAGCGCGAACGAGAGCTGGAGCGCGTCATCAAGCTGATCAATTTGTTTGAACCCTTTATTCTGCGCAATGAGCACACGTTTGAGGCGATGAACATTGAGCGGCTTTCGGCTGCGCTGCCACAGGAGGAAGTGGCGGAGTTTGGATACGATTCGCGCTCGATCGATTGGTGGGATTACTGGATCAACGTGCACATCCCGGCACTGCGGAAGTGGTGCTATCCTCTGATCGAAGGCCGCCCAATTGAGACGCGCAGCCGGGGTTTGCTGCCGCTCTCGGGCGAGCCTGTCGTGGGCGCAGCGGCGGGGGAAACGGCGACCGCGGCGACCTCCTGAGACCGCGTACCTGTGGCCATATTTCTCACCGGATCAACCGGATATATTGGAGCGCATGTTGCTTCGAATTTGCTCGACGAAAGCAACGAGCCGCTGAACCTCCTTGTGCGAGCCAAAGGAGAACGCGACGCGCGCGAAAAACTCTGGCGCGCTTTCCAGTTGCACATGGATTATCCGCGCTTTCGGGACGCACTTGCATCACGCATCCAGATTTTTCGCGGGGATTTGACCGGGCCGAGGTTTGGGCTTCCTGACGATGATTACAAACGATTGGTGAGAACTACCGATTCCGTAATTCATTGCGCGGCATCGCTGAATCGGAAATCGGAAAAAACTTGCCTGAACGTGAATCTGCGCGGGACGCTGCAAGTGGTCGAACTGGCCATGCGCGCGCGCGACCAGCATGGTTTGCGCCGATTCAGCCACGTCAGCACGGTGGCCGTGGCTGGGCGGCGCCAGGATGAAATTATCAGCGAGGATTCGGCGATCGAATGGGACCGCTCGGACTATGACCCTTATGCACGCACGAAGAAATTCTGCGAGCACATGATTGGGGAGCTGCTGCCCGATGTGCAGCGGACGATTTTCCGCCCCAGCATCGTCTTGGGCGACAGCCGGCGGCCGGAGACCAATCAATTCGGGATGGTGAAGGCGTTTGTCGCGCTGGCCGGATGGCCGGTGCTTCCTTTCCGGCCCGGCGACCGCATTGATATCGTCCCGGTGGACTACGTGGCGGGAGCGGTCGCAAAGCTGCATCTGAAAGATGCTCCGGCCCACCAGATTTATCAACTTTCGTCGGGCGTGGACTCAGAGACATACGGTCAGTTGACGAACGCAATTGCTTCCGCGCGAAAAAAAAGGAAACCGAGATTTGTTCCGTTTCTCGAAGGCACGACCTCGGTAACGGTAAATTTCATTTCAGGACGTTTTGGCAAAGCGGGAGAACTGGCGACTCTTCTAAAAGTGTTCCTGCCGTATCTGACTTGGAACACGGTTTTTGACAATTCGCGAGTTGTCGCCGAAATGGGACGCAAGCCGGCGCCGTTTTCGCAGTACTGCTATCCATTGCTACGATTCAGCCAGGAAAACCGCTTCGCCTATCCTTACAAAGCACTGCCGAGCGACGCAGACACGAATGCGCGCCAACCCGTCCCGCAGGAAATCCGGAAATGATGGATCTGTTCCTTGAAACCTGGGTTTCGAGCTCCATCGAGTTCGCGAAACTCAAGTGGATGCTCGGCAGAGGGAAGAGCTGGCAGCCGGGAGAAAAGCTCAAGCTGCTCTTCACCTGTTACAGCGGCGCGCGGAATACCGGTTCCGATTTGCGCGTTGAAGAAATTCTGCGGCAGGTGCGGCGCGTTCTTGGAGACGGGAATGTCGAACTTTCCGTGACGTCGCAGGACTTCAATTTGACGCGTGGGTACTTCAAGGGCACGCGGCAGGTGAAGCTGCCGGACGTCTTTCCGCCATTCTTGAATCGCGAAGTCCCGCAACAGCACGGCGTGGTCGCATGTGAAGGCTCGATGTTCAAGAGCAAATTCGCAAATGCGCTGACTGTGATGATGACGGGCTCGCTGGGACTTGCTTCGGCGCAAAACAAGCTTTCGGTAGGGTACGGCGGCGAGGCGGGACACATGGACCCACTGGTGGAAAAGATGGTTCGCCGTTATTGTCACGACTCCGTGATCATCACGCGCAGCGAGGAGTCGCAGGACTTGTTAAGAAAACTGGGAATCCCGACGGAATTGGGAACTGACACGGCTTGGACGTTCGAGCCACTCGGACCCGAATACGCGCAGACACTATTGCGCGAAGCGGGATGGGACGGCGCGACGCCGGTGCTGGCGCTTTGCCCGATCAATCCTTTCTGGTGGCCAGTCAAGCCATCGCTGCTAAAGGCAGCGGCGCGGGTTTTGTTTGGAGCCTTCAAAGCAAGCCAGTACCGTTCGATTTATTTCCTGCGCTCGGGGCGCGCGGTTGACGCTGCCTACGAAAGATACATCGCCGGATTCGCGGGAGCGGTGAAACGTTTCCGCGAAAGACATCGCGTGTTTGTGATATGCGCGGGAATGGAAATGCTGGATCGCGGGGCGTGCGAAAAGGCTTCCATGCAACTTGGCGGCGTCCCCGTTTTCGCGTCAGATCAGTACGATATGTACCAAATCGTGAGCCTGCTGCGCGCTTGCCATTTCATTGCATCATCGCGTTACCATGCAATCGTGACCTCGATGCCGGCCGGCGTTCCTTCCTTGGGAGTTACGATGGATGAACGGATTCGGAATTTGATGCGCCAGCGCGGACATGGCCACCTTTTGCTGAATGTTGACGACGCGGAGCTGGAAGAAAACCTTTTCGTCGCGCTGGAGAAATTGTGGGAGCAAGCCGAGGCCACGAGGGAGGGAATTGGACGTACGGTAGCGCAGAATCTGCGGCTGATGGCGCGGATGGGCATGTATTTCGAAGAGCTCGTGGCAAAGCAATACCCTGAATTTCCTTTGCGGCGTGGGCCCCGTAACTGGGATGAGTATTTGCCGCCGCTCAGCGGAAACCTCTGCAAATTGCTGAACACTTACGACGCATGAACTTCCTCGAAAGGATTTTTCGGCACCTCGACGAAGCCGGCAGCGCCACCGTGCTGCAGGAAATCCACGGGCAGGAAATCGTCAAGGCGAGCGGCAATGAGTTGTTATCGCTTGTCGGACAGGCGCGGAGTTTTGTGCGCCAGTCTCGACTTCAGAAGGGCGAACGCTGCGCGCTGCTTGCTCCGAACAGCATTCGATGGGCCGCGCTGGATTTGGCGATGATTGCCGAGGACGTTATCGTCGTGCCGCTCTACACAAGGCAATCGCCCGCGGAACTGGCCGTCATGATTCGCGACAGCGGAGCTTCGCGCGTGTGCTGTGGAAGCACTGAATTGCGAAACGGATTGTCGCAGGTGATGCCGGATGCGCCTGCGATTTCGATGTTCGAGGAGATCTTCGCCTCTGCGCCGATAGGGGCGTTGCCGCCTGTTTCGTTGTCGCCGGCCGATCCCGTGACGATTATTTATACGTCGGGGACGTCCGGAGAGCCGAAGGGCGTAGTGCTGAACGCTGGCAATCTCAACCATATGCTGTCGTGTACGAACGCGAGGCTCGATCAGCTGATGGGGCAGAGGAGCGAACCTGAGCAGGTGTTCCACTACGGCCCGTTCAGCCTGGCGGCTTCGTGGATTTTGTTGCTGAGCTGTCTGTCGCGCAACAGCGTGCTGTCAGTTTCGACTGATCTTACGAAGCTCGGCGAAGAAATGAAACTTGCGAATCCGAATTATTTTTTGAACGTACCGCTCCTCCTGGAACGCGTGCGGCGAAAGGTCGAAGAGCAAGTCAATGGGCACGGCGGCTGGGTCGCGGGGATGTTTTTGCGCGCAAAGCGCGCGTATCTGCGGCGCGACACGTCTGAGGCGAACTTCCCGGACAGTATCTGGCTCACCATTGCCCGCATTTTGATTTTTCCGGCGATTCGCAAGAGCCTAGGGACCAAGCTGAGGGCGCTGATCTGCGGCTCTGCGCCGCTTGCGGTCGAAACGCAAAAATTCTTCATGATGCTGGGCGTTCCGGTGCTTCAAGTGTACGGGCTGACTGAAACGACCGCGATCTGCACCATGGACGAGCCATCGCGCGTCGAACCCGGGTTCGTGGGCCCGGCAATTCCCGGGATTGAGATGAAGCTGGCGGAGAATCAGGAAATTCTTGTGCGAGGGCCAAATGTCTTTCTGGGGTATTGGAACCGTCCGCAGGAAACGGCGAAAGTGCTGCGCGACGGATGGTTCCACACCGGAGATCAAGGTGAGCAGAATTCTAGTGGGAATTGGCGGATCACGGGGAGAATTAAGAATCTGATCGTCTTGAATTCAGGGCACAATGTTGCTCCGGAACCGATCGAGGATGAACTGAAGGGTCTGCTTCCAGCGGCGCAACACGTGGTGATGATTGGCAATCAGCGAAGTTCGCTCTCGGCTATCGTGACGGTCGCGGCCGAGGCGAAATTGACGCGAGACGAAGTGGCAGCCGCAATTGAAAAGGTGAATGCGCACTTGCCACACTACAAACAGATTCGAGCATTTCACGTCGAGCCGGAGCCGCTCACGATGGAAAGCCGAATGGTAACGGCGAATGGTAAACTGAGACGCGACGTAATTGCGGAGAGACTCAGCTCACAGATTGAAGAAATGTACAGGAAACGCGCGTCATGAAAGGTTATCGCGGAAAGACACTGTCGTGGGAATCAGCTGGCAGCGTCATCGAACTGAAGCTGCATCGCGAGCCCTGCAACGAGATTGGCTCGGCGACACTGGAGGAGTTGGAGAAATTCGTGGAAGCGCTGGAATCAGGCGGGACACAGGGCGCCGTGCTGATTATTTACAGCGCGTTAGCGTCGGGCTTCAGCGCGGGAGCTGATTTGCGGGAACTATTCGAACGCGCTCAGCAGCTTCCCGCAGAAGAAAGAGTAGCGAAGGTGCGCGATTTTCTGCATCGGATTCACCACGCGCTCAATGTAATTGACGCTGCACCGCTGACGACGATCGCCGCCGTGCACGGCGTGACGTTTGGCGGAGGGTTCGAGGTGGCGCTCGCATGCGATTTGATCATCGCAGACAAGACGGCGCGATTTTGCTTTCCGGAATTGCGGCTGGGACTTATTCCTGGATTTGGAGGAATCCCTCGATTGAAGCGCGATGTCGGCAATGCCGTGGTGCGCGACCTGCTGTTTACGGGGCGCAGCTTCAACGCGACCAAGGCTCAGGCCATGGGGCTGGTGAGTCAGGTCGCAGGGGAGGGCGAAAGTCTCCGAGTTGCACATGCGACTGCTGAGCAGCTTCTAAAGTTCGATCGGGAGACCGTCATTTCCGCGAAGCGCTTTATCAAGCCTATTCCATACGAGGAGCTGCGTCAGGAGATCGAAATGTTTTGTGAGTTATTCAGTCGTCCGGCCGTAGAAGACGGCTTGCGGAAATTTGCGGAGAGCACGGACGCGATGCCCTATTTGCCTTGAGAACGAGGCTTGAAGCAAATCCGAGCCAGTGGGGTTCGGAATCGCAATAATGTTTGAATAATAAGAATAGGCCGTAGGGCCGCAATATCGGATGGCCGTTATCGGAGTTGAGCAATGTTTCTCGCCCTATTGTTGGTGACGTTGATCGCTTCAGTGGCCGCGTCTGCGGTCGTTGTATGGATTTTCGCGAAGCCGATCGACCGGATACTCGCACGGATCGTCGCTGACGAGTTGAGCCAGGCCTGGACAAAATACATCACATTCGCTGAGTACGTCGTCGGGATATCGAGCGGCGTGAATATTAATCTTCTGGAGCAGTACATCACGCCGCAGGAGCACGGGTCCTCCTATAGTCTTACAGCCAACCGGTGGATTCTGGAAGTGTACAGAGCAATTATTGGCGCGTTGGATGGGCTTGCGTGGATGCTGCTGCTTTTCTTTATGTTTGCGCTCGTGGCATATGTCATCGTTAGAGCATTCGAGCTGAGAAAAGAAAGGAGCCCTGCCGCGAATGAATGAATGTGATGAAAAGTTTTGGTCGGCGCTTATAGATTTTGGACGAATGATTGACGAGACAGAAAACGGATTTGGAGGTTGAACGAGCGCGTGCCATCTCTTCAGGCAACAACGGAAGAAGTCTTGCGACTGGCTGCGACGCATTTCAAAGTGCCGCGTGAGACTCTTTCGGCGGAGGATGATTTCTTCAAGAAGCTGGGGATCGACAGTTTGCAAGCGCTGGACTTGCTGACGCGCCTTGAAAATCATTTCCATATCGAACTGCCCGATTACGAATTGCAAGGCGTGAGCGATTTCCGGACGCTCGCCGCGCGCATTCAAGCGCGCCTCTAATGCTCGACCTGCACGAATACTCCTCCCTTGGTTCTGCGCTGGAAGCCGCGCTGGAACGCTGGCCGAATGAAACCTGCCTGATTGAAGCAGATCGGGAACGCGAGAACCGCCGCCTTACGTACAGCCAATTCAAAAACGCGGCTCTCCCTCTTGCTCGTGCGTTACAGAATTCAGGATTCCAGCCTAATGCTCGCGCGGCGATCATCATGACCAATCAGTCGAAGTGGCTGATCTCGGCGTATGCGATTTTCTATTGTGGTGGCGTCCTCGTACCCCTCGATTACAAACTAACTGTCGCCGAGCATTTACAGCTTCTCGCGCATTCGAAGGCGGAAGTGCTAATTGTCGAGTACCACCTCTGGCGCGCCATCACACAGGCAGAGGGATTTGAGAATGTGAGGACGAAAACCGTGCTCGTGACCGAAGCTCCTGCTGGCGCAGCGCTACACGGCGCGAAGCGATGGGAAGAATTTCGTGGAAGCGGCGAACCACCATTCGTGGAGCGCGAGCGCAAGGATTGGGCCTCCATTGTCTATTCTTCGGGGACAGGAGGCAGGCCGAAGGGCTGCGTCATGACGCACGAGAATTATCTCGAGCAGTGCATGGCGCTGACGGCGCTCTATCCTTTCTGGCCCGGGGTACGTTACCTCAGCATTTTGCCGACAAATCATGCGATTGATTTCATGATCGGCTTTGTCGGTTCGTTCACATGCGGAGCGACCGTCGTGCACTTGCGGACCCTCCGGCCTGAATTCATACGCGATGCATTCCAGCGCTATCGAATCACATACATGGTGCTCGTGCCCATGGTGTTAAAGAGTCTGGAACGCGGACTGCGCCAGCGATTCGACGCATTGCCACCGGCTAAGAGAAAACTGCTGAAGACACTGCTTGCCGTGAATCGTGCGCTGACGAGAAACCGGCCACGCCTTTGGCTCAGCCGGCTGCTCTTGCGCGACGTTCATCAGGCATTCGGCGGGGAATTAAGAGCGCTATTCGTCGGCGGTGCGTTTACGGAGCCCGCGACGTTACAATTCTTTTACGACCTCGGGATCCCGGTTGCCAATGGATACGGGCTCACGGAAGCCGGTACGGCAATTACGTTGAACGATTTCAAACCATTTCGAGCGGACACAGTCGGGAAACCGCTGCCGGGTATGGAAGTCCGAGTCGCCGATCCAGACGCGGATGGAATCGGCGAAGTGGTCGTCAGGAGCAAGACGGTCATGTCGGAATACCTTGATGATCCCGAACTGACATCGGCGACGATTGTAGATGGATGGCTGTATACCGGTGACCTCGGGCGGCTCGATCGTATGGGTCACCTGCATCTTTTCGGCCGGAAGAAAAATATGATTGTCACTGAGGGCGGGAAAAATATTTATCCCGAAGACATAGAAAACAATTTTGAGGGGTTGCCTGTAAAGGAGTTCTGCATATTTGCTGCAAATTACGTCTGGCCGCAGCGAAGAATGACGGGCGAACAGCTGGTCATTGTGATTCACCTTGATGACGCGAAGCAATTCACGCAAGAATTGCGGCGACAAATCACGGAACGGAACAGGCGGCTTCCGGATTTCAAACGTGTGAGCGGATGCCTGGCCTGGACGCGCGATTTTCCGCGAACCGCATCCATGAAAATTAAACGCGAAGCACTCGCGGAGGAAATTCGCTTGGCGGTCGACCGTTCCGCGATGAGCGCAGTTTGAGGAAGGTCAATTGGGTGGACATTTCCTGGCAGTTGTGAATCCAGCGGCCGGAGGCGGACGTTGCGGAAGGCTCGCGCCCGCTGCGCTCGCACGTTTGCGCGCCGTGGGAATTCCGATTGACGTTGCTGAGACGCACGCGACGGGACATGCCACGCAATTAGCGCGAGAAGCATTCCAACAGGGCCGTCGGCATTTCCTCATCGTGGGAGGGGATGGCACATCCTACGAGGTAGTAAACGGAATTTTTGGCGGCGGTGCTGCGCGCGAAGGTAATCGATGCACACTGGCATTCCTTCCATTGGGAACAGGAAATTCATTCTTGCGAGATTTTGTGGATCATAAGGGCGCTGAAGACGTAGATGCTGTCGCGAAGATGATGATGAGCGGTGCGCGCAGGCAGTGTGACGTCATTCGATTGAGACACGCGGGAGGGGAACTGCACTACATTAATTTACTCACGCTGGGGTTCGCGGCAGACGTGGCCGACGTTACGAATCGCCGCTTCAAGCGCTGGGGGGAACTGGGATACATCGTGGGTGTGTTGACGTGCCTCGCACGGCTCGACCGCAGGGGCTTCCCGACGCGCACTGATAATGCACGCGAGTTCGACACGCGGCGATGCCTTTTCCTCGCATTCAGCAACAGTAAATTCACTGGGGGTAAAATGATGATCGCTCCGGACGCCAACCCAAGTGACGGGCTGATCGAATACGTGCGATGGGGACCGATTGGCCGAATCGGATTACTGCGAAATCTGCACACACTATTCGATGGAACGCACGTTACGCATCCGCTCGCCTCACGAGCTGGCGTTCGGCGCGTCGAATTTGCGCTCGATGCGCCGGTTAACGTAATGATTGATGGAGAGAGCCTTCATCTGCAGTGCCAAACACTCGACGTACTTCCCGCGGCGCTGGACATTCTCGTATGAAATTGCTGGGGTTGAAAATGCGAGCGATATTTCTTTGGGTTGTGAGCTGCCTGCACTTCTTCATTTTATGCACGCTGTTGGTGTTGCTCGGCATGGCGATCGATCCAAGAAAAAACGACTGGCCGCAGCGCGTGTTTTTTCGCAATGTGTTGCGCCTTGCGGGCGTTCGATTCTCAGTGAATCGCGCGCCTGGATTCGATGAACGTAGAACGAGTCTGTTCGTCTGCAATCATGTCAATATTTTCGACCCGTTCGTGATTTATTCCGCGATTCCGCAATTTGTCCGCGGATTTGAGCTTGCTTCACATTTCAAGATTCCCGCTTATGGCTGGATGATGGGACGATTCGGCAATGTTCCCGTGCCCGATGAAAATGACCGCAGCCGAGCGGGAATTCAGGAAATGGCGCGCAAGGCCAAGCATTCATTCGATTCAGGAATCAGTTTGATCGCCTTCGCGGAGGGTTCGCGGACTCGGGACGGGCATGTGGGACCGTTTCAAAAAGGAGTCTTTCGTCTGGCCGTGAGCTTTGGCGTTCCCATCGTGCCGATGAGCATCGTCGGCTCTTACGAATTTCATCGCACTGGAGACTGGATGCTCTATCCGGGGAAGATTACCGTTTTTCTGCACGATACGATCGAAACGAAGGGGATGTCGAAAGAACAAGTCGAGGAACTAAGAGACCGCGTTCATTCGATCGTTTCCGCGCCAATTGAAGAGCACATCGCGGATCTCGCTCAGATCAAAATGGAAGAAGAATCTAAAGTTACCGTCTAGAAGGACCCACCATTGCCGGGAAGGACGTGCCCCACGCGGATTTCCTGCCACGTGTAAACGACGCGGTGGATGACGGTAAGAGTTGCCACAGTTGCAATCACCCACAGCGCCGGCGCCATTCGCAAGAATGCGCCACCTAGGATCAATAGCACCAGTCGCTCAGGCCGCTCCATAAAACCGACCTTGCACGACGGGATCAGCGACTCGGCCCGCGCGCGAGAGTAGCTGATCATGAAAGAGCTCGCCATCGCGACTGCCGCCAAGGCCATGTAAAACGGCCTGCCCATCAGCGTGTAGTGAACAACGAGGCCCATGTAGAGGCCGAGATCGGAATAGCGATCGAGCGTGGAATCAAGAAAAGCTCCAAAAGCAGTGACGCGTCCAGCTCTTCGCGCAACTTGACCGTCGGCCATGTCGAGGAATCCGGCGAGGAAGAGCACTGCGGCTGCCGCGCGGAATTGGCCGAATGCGAATAGGCCCGCGGCCCAAACGTTCACAGCCATCCCAATGATTGTGAGGATGTTTGGCGTGATGCCGGTGGCGGCAAGCGCGCTGACGACGTGCCTCAGCAACCAGCCCGCGCCGGCACCGATCCAATGTGTAACTGGTTTCCAGACAACTTCCTTCGCGCTTTTCATTTTTCCAAGCAACGATGATACGTCAAGCAAAACAAATCACTCAAGTGTGGCGATTGCAAGAAAATGGGCCGCGCAGAAAGGAGAAAAACTGCGCGGCCCGCACCTCAGACGACACTGTTTATAACTCGGAAGCGCTGGAACCTGCCTTTGCAGCCGATGAAATCACCGCTATCGCCGGGATATCCTCGCTGCGGATTCTCTTGTTCAAGTCCGCGAGGTCTTTGGTTTTGAGATTATTGTACGTCGCCAACTGTTCATCGAGCTGTTTCTTCAGCACGTCGAAGACGTCGCGCGAAGATTGCGTTGGTGGCGTGTCTGCGCTTTCCACGGTGCCGGCTAGAGCCATGATCTGATCCGCGATCATGATCGGGAAATTGAGCGGGTCTTCACCGCTCTTCGACTTCACCTGAATCAGAGCTTCTTCGACGGCCGTTAATTTCTTATCTAGGTCCTTCGCCGCGTCTGCAACTGGCTTCGCCTTCGCATTTCCCGCGAGCTGCTTGTCCAGCGCCGTAAGCTGCGTATGCAACTGGCGAATCTGATTCACGGTGTCGTGCGCTTGCGTCACGGCTTCGCGGATTTGAAGTCCGAAATCGAGCTGCTTCTGGAGATCGGCGGTGGAAACATGAACGCGAGGATCTTCCTCGATTGTCAGAGGGGCCGTATAACTCTTCCCCGAGACAGACAGCTTCACCTCGTAGCTTCCAGGAACTGCTCGCGGCCCAATCGGACGTCCTCCCCACGACACTGCGCCCGGAACGCTGCTGGGCGGCTCGTAGCGCTCGTCCCATTCGAAACGATTCAATCCGGCTTTCGCCGAGAGTGTCGCGCCGCGGCCGAAGAACGCCGCGAACTCATCTTCTTCGCCGGAGGGACCTACGGCCTTGCTGGAGTATTTGCGAATTACCTTGCCCTTCGAATCGAGGAATTCGAGCGTGATTGGATCTTTCGGCGCAGTCTTCATGTAGAAATCAATTACCGCTCCAGACGGCGGATTCTGGCCCGCGGCAAATCCGCCCGGAATACGGAAGGACCCTCCCCTGTAGAGATATGCGGTCTGCGGCTTGTACAACGTGACGTCGGCACTTCCCGACTCGCTCGTCATCTGGCGCAGAGGCGTGATGTCGTCAAGAATCCAGAACGCTCGTCCATGCGTGGCTGTGACCAGATCGTTGCCGTGAATGGTCATATCGTGCACGGGTACGGTCGGAAGATTCAGCTGAAGCGATTGCCATTTCACGCCATCGTCGAATGAGACATAGACCCCCGCTTCGGTGCCGGCGAAAAGCATTCCGTTGCGGACGGTATCTTCGCGCACGACGTGCGCGTAGCTGTCGTCAGGCAGTCCATTCGTAATCTTCGTCCACGTCTTGCCGTAATCGGTGGTCTTGTACAGATACGGGCGATAATCATCCCAGCGCACGCGATCGGCCGCGAGATACGCCGTGCCGGCAGCGTGAGGCGAAGGATCGATCAAATCAATCCGGCTCCAATCGGGCAAATCCTTCGGTGTCGCATTCGACCACGTCTTACCATCATCCCGGGTAACGTGCACGAGCCCGTCGTCGCTTCCAACCCAAATCAAACCTTGCTGCGACGGCGACTCGGCGACGGCAAAAATCGTGTCGTAATATTCAACGCTGGTGTTGTCTTGCGTAATCGGGCCGCCGGAGGAGCCTTGTTTGCTCTTATCATTTCGGGTGAGATCGGGGCTGATGATGGTCCAGTTTTGTCCTCCGTCCGTGCTTTTGAAGAGAACCTGCGCGCCGTGATAAATCGTATTCGAATCGAACGGCGACATGGCGATCGGAGCAGTCCATTGGAAGCGATACTTCAGGCCTGCGGCACCGGATCCCATCGGATTCAGCGGCCAGGCGGAGATGTCCTGCTCCTGTCCATTCGCCTTGTCATAGCGCGTGATGAGGCCGTCGTAGGAGCCGGCATAAACGATGTTCGGGTCCTTCGGGTCGGGAACGACGAATCCGCTCTCACCGCCGCCCACGTCGTACCAATCTGAATCAGTAATCGCACCGCCATCGGAGCGACTTGCAATTGCCACCGTCGAATTGTCCTGTTGCGCGCCATAGACGTAGTAATTGAAGCGCGCGTCGGTTGCGACATGATAGAACTCCGCCGTCGGCTGATTGTCTTCGGTTGACCAAGTCTTCCCGCCGTCAATCGAAATCGTTGCTCCTCCGTCATCGCATTCGATCATTCGATTCGTGTCCGTCGGATCGATCCACAAGTCGTGACGGTCGCCGTGCGGCGCGTTGACGCTCTTCCAGGTCTGGCCCGCGTCCGTCGAGCGGTACATTCCGGTATTCAGGATATAGACCGTGTCAGTCTGCTTTGGATCCGCGAAAATATGCGTGAAGTACCAGGCGCGTTGCGTGAAGCGATGATCGCCCGTGACGAATTGCCAGGATTCACCGGCGTCATCGGAGCGATAAAGCCCGCCTTTTTCGGCTTCAATCAGAGCGTAAACGCGGTTCCCATCTGCGCCAACGGCGATCCCGATGCGTCCGAGGATGCCGCTGGGCAGGCCATGTCCTTCGATCTGTTTCCAGGTCATCCCGCCGTCAACCGATTTGTATATCCCGCTGCCCGGTCCGCCGCTCGTAAAGCCCCACGGCGTGCGAACCTCCTGGTACATTGCAGCGTAAAGAACATGCGAATTCGTCGCCGCGAAGGTCAGGTCCACTGCGCCGGTCTTGTCGTCCTTGAAGAGAACTTTCTGCCATGTCTTGCCGCCGTCCGCAGAGCGGAAAACGCCACGCTCGGCATTCGGCCCGTACGCATGTCCGATTGCGGCGACGAAAACGATATTGTGGTCGTGCGGATCGACCAAAATCTTTGCGATATGCTTCGTATCGTCTAGCCCGATATGCGTCCACGTTTTGCCCGCGTCCACGGACTTGTACATCCCGTTGCCATCAGCGATGTCTCCGCGCAAGCATGGCTCGCCAGTGCCGGCGTAAATGATGTTTGGATCCGCCGGATCCACGGCGATTGCGCCGATGGATGCGACCGGCTCATGCTCGAAAAGCGGCTGCCAGGAAAGGCCTACGTCCGTGGACTTCCACACGCCGCCGGCCACGGATCCAAAGTAAAAAGTATTCGTGCCGGAGACACCGGCTACGGCTTCCGTGCGGCCGCCGCGAAATGGGCCGATCAGGCGCCATTGCATCCCTGCCAGTGAATCCTTCTCCAGCGTTTGCGCCATGGAAGGCAGCGCCGCCAGCGCGCCAATCACGAAAAAATCTAGCAAGACCACGAGAATGCGCAAATTCTTCCCCCTCATCTGATTCCTCCTTACCCGTAGATGAACAACTTCCCGGCTACCCACAAGATTGCAGCCCCATATCCGAATGACCTCAGGACCGATTCTTTGAGGTCCATTGCGATAGGACCAATGAGTTCGGATTCTTGGAAACGCGTATGTATACCTCATTCGCGCCCGAAAATGAATATCGAGATGATTCAAGTCCACACGCCGCACTCCGGCGCGGCGGCCCTGCGCGCGTGAAGAATCAAGTTGGTCACGACGACGCGGTATAGAGACGACGCGTGCAGCGAGAGCGTTTCACCCATCTGGCGCGTCCTGGACGCCCTGAATCACGCTTCAACGGAGCGCGCTTGCCAGCGAAACGTCTCTCCACCGCTCCGCGTCTGTAGTGGCAGCATTCCAAGACTAGTTCAATACTTCATACGACGTGCGGATGAATCGTTAAGGGGGAGTGGCCGATGAATTGCACATGCAATCGAAGTGGATATCGCCGGATAACAAGAGGCATGGGGCTAATCTTCCTCAGCGTATTCGCCTTTGCATTCCCATTGGCCGCGCAGAATACTTACCAGAAGCCGCCGAAAGCAATCTTGGATGTGATGAACGCGCCCGCTCCTCCCGTTGCGTTTCCCAGTCCTGACGGTGCAAATTTGTTGCTTGCTGAGCCGGTGCGCTATCCGTCGATTGCCGAACTTGCCCGTCCTATCTACCGGCTGGCTGGCGTGCGAATTGACCCCGCGAACAACGGTGAGCACAATCCGCCGCGATTCCAGCATCTGGTCTTGCTTTCTGTCTCGGACGGCCGCAGCAAGCCCATTGCTTTCGCGTCGGGCGAAGGATTCGGCCGCCCGGAGTGGGCGCCTGACGGAAAGCATTTCTACGTGTCGGTCGGACGCGACCGAACTGTGGAGCTTTGGATCGGCGCCGCGGCTTCGGCAACGATTCAGAGGATTGCTGGCGTGGCACTGAATGGTACGCTCGGCGATCCATGCCGCTGGATGGCGGGCAGCGCAGCGTTGCTTTGTCGTACTGTGGTCGCAGGCCGTGTCCGTCCGCCAGCGGAGTCTCGCGTGCCCACGGGGCCGATCATTCAGGAAAGTTTCGGCAAAGCCGCGCCGGTTCCGACTTGGGAGGATCTGCTCACGAGCAAGCACGACGAGGATCTGTTTGATTACTACGCGACTTCACAGCTGTCGTTGGTCAACATCAGCACCGGCAAGACTACAGTTTTTGGCAAGCCCGGCATTTACGATTTGGAGGATCCCTCGCCGAACGGCAAATTCATTCTAGTCGCCCGTATCCATCATCCCTATTCGTACATTGTGCCGTTCGAGAGATTTCCACATGAAGTTGAAGTTTGGGATCGCGCGGGTCGCTCGGTCTATAAACTTGCCGACCTTCCGCTCGCCGAAACTGTTCCCATCGGAGGAGTTCCAACTGGTCCGCGCGATTATCAGTGGGAGCCGGCAGCTCCGGCGACGCTGGTTTGGGTCGAGGCGCTGGACGGCGGAGATCCGCGCGCGAAAGTTGCGAGTCGCGATCACGTTCTGCAACTCTCGGCGCCATTCTCAGGTCAACCTGGCGAATTGGCTCGGACGGAATACCGCTTCGTGGGCATTACTTGGGGCGAACGAGGCGATCTCGCGATTCTTCGCGAACTCGATCGCACTCGCTTGTGGGAGCGTTCGTGGTTCATCAATCCGCAGCAACTGTCCGAGGAGCCGCGCTTGGTCTGGGACCTAAGCCAGCAGGACCGGTATCACGCCCCGGGTCAGCCCATCATGACCTTGCTTCCGAGCGCTCACGAGGCAATCGTCGAAAACGGAAACGACATCTTCCTTCGCGGTCCGGGGGCATCTCCGGAGGGGGACCGGCCGTTCCTCGACCGTTTTGACGCTGCGAGTTTGCACTCGGATCGACTCTTTCATTGTGACGATAAGAGTTATGAGGAGGTCGTTGCGCTTGTCGCGCCCGATGGTTCGAAATTCGTCACCAGACGTGAAACTCCGATGGATCCTCCAAATTATTTCGAGCGATCCATTGGCGCTGATTCTCCGCGAGCGCTCACGCATTTCGCGGATCCAACGCCGCAATTGCGCGCAATCCACAAGGAACTTGTCACGTACAAGCGCGCCGACGGAGTAGAGCTTTCGATGACCGTGTATCTTCCGCCAGATTACAAGCAAGGTGAACGCCGCCCTGCGGTCGTCTGGGCCTACCCGCGCGAATTCACCGATGCACGTGTTGCCGGGCAAATCACGGGTTCACCGAACCGATTCACGGAATTTACCGGCCTCTCACCGTATTGGTTCCTCCTCGATGGCTACGTGCTTCTCGACGGCCCGACGATGCCCGTCATCGGCCCGCCGCGGACAGCAAATGACGCTTACGTCGAGCAAATTGTAGCGAGCGCGAAGGCCGCAATCGACAAGGCGGCGGAGTTGGGTGTCATTGATCCAAACCGAGTCGGTATCGGTGGTCACAGTTATGGAGCGTTTATGACTGCGAACCTGCTCGCTCACTCGGATTTATTCAAGGCCGGAGTCGCGCGCAGCGGGGCGTACAACCGAACGCTCACGCCATTCGGATTCCAGAACGAACGACGCACATTTTGGGAAGCCGAAGATTTGTATTTGAAGATGTCGCCATTCATGTTCGCGGACAAGTTGAAGTCGCCCATCCTTCTCATCCACGGAATGGCGGACAACAACTCCGGCACATTTCCGATTCAATCCGAGCGCATGTTTGCCGCACTCAAGGGCAATGGCGGCTCCGTGCGTTACGTACAACTGCCCGACGAAGCTCACGGTTACGCTGCGCGCGAATCGATCGAGCATGTAATCTGGGAAATGTTTCGCTGGTTCGACACTTACGTCAAGCCACCCTCTCAAAATCGCGAGTAAGAGGGCTCTTGCCAAGAAATTCTCCGCAAGCGATTCGGCTATTTGCAGTCAAGATTCGAAGCACGAGCCAAGTTTGCAGAATGTTTCAAATTGGGCTTTTGTTCGAATTTGAAACAGCGACTAACAGTTACGCCATCTTATTTCCTGGGCTTCATCGAGCCGCTTCACATTCTCAAAGAGTTATGTCCGAGTTTTCATGCAATTCGACCTCCTAGTGGCTAAGCGCGTGCAGAACCAATTGGATTTTGCTGTTCGAAGCTTGCATCGCGCTCGCAGGAGTTGAATTGTGGACCCGATCGGATCGCATTTAAGACAAAAACATTCACGACGGCTACGCAGGGTAAATGCCTCTAAGACCGGCTCGGCTCGTACTGAATTCAGTCGCATTGAGCGAAAACAATGGTGGCTATCGTCGTCGGGAGCCATCATCACGCTCCTTCTCAGTTTAGTCATCGCATCATTTGCTCTGCCCCTTTTCTTGCCTGAGCTCGATCCCTTTAGCCGTACCAACCTCGAAGTGTCCACTCGCGCTTTGGTTGCGATGATTCTGCTGTTCGATGTTTACGTGGTCTACCAGCAATTCGAAATTGTTCGCATGCGCCGCCGGTTAAGTGAACGTGAGGAACTCTTCCGCCTGATTAGCGAGAATGCCGCCGATATGATCGCCGTTGTGGATGTCAATGGGAACCGTCTCTACAACAGTCCGGCCTACGAGAAGTTCCTCGGCTATACGGCTGAGGAACTGCGCCAAACTTCTCCGTATGAACAGATTCATGATGAAGATAAAGCGAAAGTACTGGCGGCAGCGCAGGAAGCCAAGGAGACAGGATCTGGCCGGCGCGTTGAGTACCGCACCCGGCACAAAAACGGTCAGTGGCGGATCCTCGAATCCACAGCCAGTGCGGTACGGAATTCGCGCGGCGAAGTCGAGAAGCTCGTCATCGTCAACCGCGAGATCACAGAGCGGAAGCAGCTCGAGCAGCAACTTTTCCTCTCTCAGAAATTGGAAGCAGTCGGGAGGCTTTCCGGTGGAATCGCCCACGATTTCAATAATCTCCTCGGCGTGATTATCGGGTATAGCCAAGTCCTGCAGCAAATTGTTGGCGCGAATGATGAGCTTCGAGAACCCATCGACGAAATCCTCAAGGCGGGAGAACGGGCGGCGTCTCTCACGCGCCAACTCCTCGCATTCAGCCGCAAACAGGTGCTTGAGCCAAAAGTCTTGAATCTAAATACGGTGGTCTCTGAGGTCGATAAAATGCTGCGCCGCCTCATTGGCGAGAATATCGAACTCGAAATAGAAATCGAACGCAGCTTGGGGCATGTGAAAGCAGATCGTTCGCAGGTCGAGCAGGTCATCATGAATCTCGTTGTCAATTCTCGCGATGCCATGCCGAATGGTGGCACGCTGACCATCAAGACATCCAATGCCGTGCTCTCGGATAAAGACTGCGAGCACTACCGTTATGTCATTCCCGGAAAATATATTCTTTTGGAAGTTCGCGACACAGGCTGCGGGATGGATGAGGAAACGCAATCCCATATCTTCGAGCCTTTCTTCACCACAAAGGAAAGCGGAAAAGGCACTGGCCTCGGCCTGGCGACTGTCTACGGAATCATCAAGCAGAGCGGCGGTTTCATTTGGGTGGACAGCGTCCCTAATAAGGGCGCAGCTTTTCGAATCTATCTCCCCCAGGTCGAAGAAACACCGGAAGCTCCACAAAAAGCCGAAACCGCCCCCGCGCACATTCTAGCGGCCCAGACAATTTTGTTGGTGGAAGATGAACAGTCCCTCCGCAAGCTCACCCAGAAAATCCTCGCGGACGTCGGTTACACCGTCTTTGAAGCCAAGGACGCGTCTCAGGCCATGGAAGTCGCCAGCGGAACGAACGCCGAAATTGACCTGCTCCTCACGGACATGATCATGCCCGGCTTGAGCGGGCGCGCCCTCGCCGAGAAGCTCTCGCCAATTCGCCCTAAGATGAAAGTCTTGTTCATGTCTGGCTACACCGACGGCGAAATCGCGCCGCAAGGCGTCTTGGATCCGAAGATGACGATTCTTCGCAAGCCATTCAAATGGGAGGAACTCACAAAGACTGTGAAGCAAGTTCTCACGTCGGAAGGCAAATGACTTCGTACGTTTCGTCAATTCTTGAACAAATCGATTCGGTTCTAGCTCGGAAAATGGAGGTTCACAGGCATGCGAAGGCTCCTTGTTGTTGACGACGACGAATCCACTCGGAAGCTGATCCGCTTTCGCTTGAAGTCGTCTTACGAAATCACCGAGACGGATTCTCCCGAAGATGCCGTTGCGCTGGCCATGCAGGACAAGCCGGACGCGGTTCTGCTCGACTTGAACATGCCGAAATATTCCGGCGTCGAAGTCTGCCAGTCCATGGGTCGCCTCAGTTTCACTCATTCGATTCCTATCATCATCATCTCGGGCGAAGGCGCCTCTCGATATGAAGAATTTTGCAAGACGCTGGGGGCCAAGGGCTATTTCCAAAAGCCGATCGACTTTGACGCACTCCAGGCGAAATTGAACGACGTGCTCGGCGCGAGAGTTCCCGACCGCCGCTCGGAACTGCGCATAAAGTTGAAAGTTAGTGTTGAACTGCGCGGGACGGATTCTTCCGGAAAGCGATTCAACATAACCGCAAACACGGAAAATGTGAGTGGCCATGGATTCTTGTGCGGATGCACTGCGGCGCTGTCTGTCAATTCCATTGTTGAAGTTTTCCTCGTTCAAAACAAGCGCGTGGAGCCGGTCTGCAAAGCTCGCGTCGCCCACGTGCAATGGCCAGGCACTCCCGGGCAGCAATGCGGTTTTCAGCTCCTCGAAAAGTCGAAAAACTGGGTCCTACAAGCGCGTTAACCACTCGCCCGTGCGCCGGCGGAATCATTCGCAGCGCAGAGCGACCATGGGGTCCACGCGCATGGCTCGTCGCGTCGGAAAGTAACATGCCGCAAGAGCCACAATGAAAAGCAACGACGCAACTCCAGCAAACGTAAGCGGGTCGTGCGCCGTCACTCCGAACAGTTGATTGGCCATCAGCCGCGTCAGGCCCAAGGCGGTGATTACGCCGATCACGACTCCCGTCAGCGCCATCTTGGCTCCGTGTCCCAGCATAAGTCGCAGCACGTCTTGCCTCTGTGCGCCCAGCGCGATGCGCACGCCGATCTCATGCGTGCGCTGTCCTACCAAATAGGAAATCACGCCGTAAATTCCTACGCAGGCGAGCGCCAGCGCGAGCGCGGCAAATATTCCCAGAAGAATCATCGATAGCCGCCGGGCCGCAAATGATCTAGATACGACTTCATTCATCGTCTCGACGTTGTAAATCACTTCGCGCGGGTCCATCTCTTCCACAGCGCGGCGAACTGGCCCCATCGCTGCCGTGGGATCTCCTTCCGTCCGCAGAACGACGGCGACGGCGTCCGCAGCAAGCGGCATCAATCGTTCCGGCAGTTGCATGAAAGGATAGAAAAATTCAGCTTCGACAGCGGACTTCGGATCGGCGTCGAGGCCCCACTGCTTCACGTGGCCAACCACTCCTATGATTTCGGCCTGCACATTGAATGCCGCGAGGTTCACGTGTTTGCCCACAGGGTCCTGGCCGGGCAAATAAGTGCGCGCAAACACGTCATCGATGTCGATCACCTCGCGCGCATTCTCGTTGTCATCCGCCGTGACGAACCGGCCTCGCTCCAGCCGGATTCCCATCGCCTTCTCGAAACCGGCCTCGACAAGATAAAACATCGCTTGATGCATATCGTTCATGTCGGCGGGCTTCGGCTCGCCTTGAATCCAGAAGGGCAGCGAAGAATCGTGAATCATCGGCCGTGATCCAAGCGTCACGGAGACGGCCTGTACTCCGGGAATCGAGCGCATTTCATCGTCGAAGCGGCGCAGTCTCGCGCGCGTCTCTGCCGAACTGGTCGTTGAAGATGCCGGCAGCGACACGCTGAACGTGATGGCGTGGTCAGGATTGAATCCGGGATTCACTCGCCACAGCGACGCCAGAGTGCGAATCATCAGCCCCGCTCCGATCAGCAGCACCAGCGCCATCGCCACTTCGACGACAACGAAGATCCCCTGCAGTCGGTGCCGCATTCCGCTCGAGCCTCGCCCGCTCTCCTTCAGCACTTCCTGCAAATCTACGCGCGCCGTTTTCAGCGCAGGAACGAGGCCAAATATGACTCCGGCAACCAGCGAGACGACCAAGGTGAAGAGCAGCACCCGTGCGTCCATCGAAACGTCGTTCGCGCGCGGCAACGCGCCCGGCAGCGTGCGCAGCACGACGCTGGTGCCGCAGTATGCCAGAAGCAGCCCCAGCGTTCCGCCTAGGCTGGAGAGCAGCATACTCTCGGTCAAAAGCTGCTGCACCACCCGCCTCTGGCCGGCGCCAAGTGCCGCGCGAATCGCAAACTCGCGCGACCTGCTCATCGAACGCGCCAGCAGCAAATTCGCGACGTTCGCGCAAGCAATGAGCAGCAGAAAGCTCACGGCCGCGACAAGCACGACGAGGAATGGCTTGACGTTCCCGACTATGTCTTCCTTCATCGAAATCAGTGTGATGCCCACATTCTTGTCGGCTTCGGGGTATTCCGCGGCGAGGTTTCGCGCGATCGCGTCCATGTCGGCTCTCGCCTCGGAGAGTGTGACCCCCTGCTTCAGCCGTCCAATCGCGTGCGCGCTCACGTCGATGCGTCGGTCGCGAAAAGATGGATCGGTCCACTGCCCGATCGGCGTGTACACGTCGCGGACTTGCCCGTAGAAAGAAAAGTTCGGCGGCGCAACACCGATAATCGTGTAAGAAGTTCCGTTCAAAATGATGGATTTGCCCAGCACTTCCAGCGAAGCGCCAAACTTCCGTTCCCAGAGGCCGCTGCCAAGCATTACGACTGGTCCCGCGCCGGGACGATCGTCTTCCGCGCTGAACGTGCGGCCGAGAATCGGGTTTATCCCCAGCGTTTCAAAAAACCCCGCCGAAATCATGTATCCGCTGAGTCGTTCGCCCTCGCCGTTCCCGACGTAGTTGTAGTCCTGGTTGCGATACATGGCCATCGAGGAAAGCGTGCGCGTATCCCTCTGCCAATCGAGAAAATTCAGATACGATATCGGCGCCGTGTCGGAACTGGGAGCCTTCGAATAAACAGCAACGATTTGGCTTGGTTGCGGATAGGCCAGCGGGTTCAGCAACACTCCATTGACGACGGAAAATAGGGCGGTGTCCGCTCCGATGCCGAGGGCAAGCGTTATGATAGCAATCGCCGTGAATCCGGGCGCTCTGGACAGCGATCTCAATCCGTAACGTATATCCTGAATGAGTGTGTCCACTGCGCCCTCCGATTGCTTAGAATTACCGTAACGCACATGCTGCGAAGTATTTTTCATTTCGAGTATGCACGAATATAGTACATGTCTGAACCATCGTCGATTCTTCAGTGCGCCAAGACGGCGAAATGGCGCTGCAAACTAAATTACACTTCGGGGCATCCCAATGTATGATGCTGGAGCAAACATCGAATAGAATATCTTCAATCGCCGATTTGACTTGAGTGCAGAGGTGCTCGAATGAAGAAAGGAACTCTCGCTTCGAATCTCCTTGGCGCAGTCGCAGGGGTTCTTATTCTGGCTGTTCCTGCCCTGAATTCCCGCGCTCAGAGTCCGGCTCCGGACACTAGCGCCGCCAATAAGCCTGTCGTCGTCGAGCTCTTCACCGCGGAGGGTTGCTCCGATTGCCCGCCTGCCGAGGCCTTGCTTCAAAGAATGGAGCAACAGCCTTTGCGCGGCGTCGAGATCATTCCGCTTGAGGAGCACGTGGACTATTGGAACCAGTATGGATGGATTGATCCCTACTCTTCTGGCGAGTGGACAGCCAGACAACAAGAATATGTGGCGAAAGCGAAGGGCAATACTCCTTACACGCCGGAGATGGTGGTGGAAGGGGACGCTCAGTTCGTTGGCAGCAACGGCCGCGCCGCCCAGCAGGCAATCGAGAAGGCCGTCAGCGAGCCGCAGACGCAAATCACAATTGGCGCCGGACAGACCGAATCGAAAAACGAAGAGTCCTTCGCCGTCACTGTGGGTAAACTTATCGGCAGCGATGCCGGCGATGCCGCGCAGGTCTGGCTGGCGGTCACCGAGGATGGCTTGCACTCCGCCGTGACTGCTGGTGAAAACGCCGGTCACACCCTGTCTCACGCCGCCGTGCTGCGCTCGCTTCACAAGATCGGCGTGGCGTCCGCGGCAGGCGATTCCAATTCGTTCGCTGGGAACGAAAAGGTGAAATTGAATTCCAGCTGGAAACGCGAAAATCTTCGCGTGGTAGTTTTTGTACAGGATAAGAAAAGCCTCAAGATCTTGGGCGCCGCATCAGCAAAGGTCACGGGCTAATGGCAACGTCGAAATTTCCGGCTTCCTGCCATTTCTTAAATTCGAATTTTGAAACGGGCCTGCATTTCGCGGCGTCCGTAAGGCGTAATTTCGAGCGCCCTGCCATCAGTATCGCGCAGCACCCACTTTCGCTGCAGCGCGACTTTCAGCACTGCTGAGCCGAGCGCTCCGCCCAGATGGGGCCGCCGCTCGCTCCAGTCCACGCACGCGAATGCAAGCCGCCGGCGCAGCGCCCGCGCTGCTTCGATATCTATTCCGAGCGCTCCGAATCCCTTCTCGCCCTTCGGCGTGGCGTCGTACGCATGATCCGCGCGGAAAACTGCCGTCAGCCATCCCTGCGTGGTGAAGCTATCATGAAGCGAAACGCCGAGTGCCCCCGCGATGTGGTCGTAGCAGGTCCGCGCCGCCCGCAAGATGTTTGGCGTGCTCGGAACGAATTCATCCCACTGCCGGCCAGCTAGCACGCTCAGCGCCTCGAGCGCCGCGGCGACGTTCGGCCCTTCCAAACTGTAGTAATGGTGTTTCCCCTGCGCGAACACTTTCACAAGTTTCTGCATCCTCAGCCGTTGCAAGTGCGAGCTGGCAGTCGATGGGCTGACTTCCGCCACGACCGCAAGTTCCGTGCTGGTGCGCGCGCGGCCGTCCGACAGGCAAAAAAGCATCCGCGCCCGCGCCGGCTCCCCAATCGCCGAGGCAATCAGCGAAACCGAAGCATCATGTCCGTCTACATTCATACTGTGATGATAAACGAATTGTAGTTGTCGTTCAACGGGCACACTCCAATCATGGACAGTTTCCCGCGGTCGAAGACGCGCCCGAGTTGACGAGATTTAGCTCGAGGGAGGAGTTAATGACCATCGCATGTTTCATTCGATATCAAATCGACCCGTTTCAGCGAGATGAGTTCAAGAAATACGCCGAGAATTGGGGCAAAATCATCCCTAGGCTTGGCGGGTACGTTGTCGGATATTTTCTACCCGACGAGGGCACAAACTATGTCGCGTGGGGCTTGATCGTTTTCGATAGCCTTGCCGCGTATGAGGCATACCGCGCGCGTGTGAGAGCGGACCCGGTGGCTCGCGCGAATTTTGCGATGGCGCAAAGCAAATGCGCCATCCTTCGCGAAGAACGGACGTTCCTGGAAGTTGTCGATGGGACATTCGGCATTCCTGCGGCCAGCGTTTGAAGGGCGCGACGTTCCGATTCATTCGCCGGGATGGTACGTTTTTTCGGCGTGTCCTTGGAGCTGTGAGCGATAGAAGTACACGTCGCGCAGATTTCCAGTCGCGTAGCGCTCGGCCTCATCGTCGAAGTGCGGGGAAGCCGGATTGCCACTCTCTCCACCGCACGTGACGGCACGCGCGCGAATCGTCTTGCCGAAGTCAATCGCGGCGACGAAGCTATTTCCGCTCGTGCCGTACCATTTTTTCGTATTCGGATATGGCCGCGCGCTAAAGGACGCCAGTGAACCCCAGGCGGAGTACGTGAATCCGATGGGGATGCTGGGTTTCGAATCGTCGAGATGCGATTCGATGTCGTCATCGAGGCGCTGGAAGCGGTTGATTTCGCCCCATTGTGTCTTCCACGTGCCGAAATCCGAGGTCAAGTGATCGGAAGCCGCCACGAGCGCCTGCAAGAGCTGCGCTGGCGGCACTTTCGTGGCGACGTAATCATAAATCGGCGTGTCCACCTCGCGCGCTTCACGGCCGTATTGCCGCAGGAGATTCGTGCCCCAGAAAACGGCCAGAGACGTAGCAATCGACCCGGCTCCCCAGCGATCGTCCCAGTTGCGCAGCGTCTTGACCTGCTCCGCGAGTTTTGATTTCAACGGGTCGGAATCCGCCAACTGATCCCACGCGCTCGCGAGCGCGGGAATTGCCTTCGCGAACCACGGCAGATAACTATCGAAGGCAATCTTCGATATCAGCGAGTCGAGCGTCAGATCCTGGTTGTGCGATAGGACCAATACCGCATGGACGCCGCGCGCGGACTCACCACCCTTCTCGACGTAATCCGGGTAATCCGATTTCTTGATGCTGCCGGGGCCGGCTGCGTTCCACGGCGCATCGTTCGAGTTGTAGAGCCATCCGCTCGGCGGATTCAGCAGGTGCGGAGTTTCGTCGAGCGTCAGCAGGCCATGCCAATCGGTGGCGGGATTGCTGCCGTCGACTGGCTTCGTCCAATCGAAATGCGTTTCGCGGCGCGGAATGAAATCGCCGTGAAAGTAAGCGATGTCCCCGTCAGAGTCGGCGAAGATGGTGTTGTTCGAAGAATTCGTGTGCAGCTCCATCGTCTGGCGAAACGATTTGTAGTCCGTGGCTTTGGTGCGCGTGAAATCTTGAATGAGCGCTTTGAACAGTTCCTGCATCAGGCGAATGGTCAGCCACCTTCCGCTCTCTTCGCCGATCACCGGGCCGTGCATCGTGTAATACGCGGTGAATGTTTTCTCCGCCATGCCCTGATCGGTCTTGTACGGAATCGTGATTTCCCGAGTGATCACCGGGAGCTCTTTGTCGCCGTATTTGTAGAAGTAGCGGCCGTCCTTCTGTTCGACCGTTTCCAGGTACTCGCTGATGGCATTTACGCCGCTCGAGGTGTGCATCCAGCCGATATGCGGATTAAATCCCTGGTAGATGAAAAATTGTCCCCAGGTGACGGCGCCGTAGGCATCGAGGCCTTGATCGCTGACCATTTGCAACTCGGAGCGGAAATAGAACGAAGTGTGAGGATTGATGAGCAGCATGGCGTGATGATCGGCGGAATCGGATGGAGCGATAGCGATTCCGTTCGACCCACCGGGGTCAGCAAGCTCGACTTCATCAAGTGAAGCGGATGCCGGCAGCGGCGCCTTGCCATAGAATGCAGCAATCTGCGGGATCCTGGCGGTTTCGATGTCGCCGCCGATGCTGCCTTCGCTGAAGCTCAGCGCCATCCACGGCTCGAAATGTTTGATGACACGCGGCCTCACTTCGGGGTGTTTGTACAGGTAATAGTTCAGCCCGTCCGCAAAGGCATTCATCAGTGATTTGAGCCACGGCGGGCATTCCGCATATTGTTTTTTCAGCGCGACAGGGTCGATAAAGAGCTTCATGCGCAGATCGCGATAGATCTCGGATTCGCCTTCCGCTTCCGAAAGCCGCCCCATGACATTGATGTAATTCGTCTCCACGCGGTTGAAGTCGTCTTCGGCTTGCGCGTATTCCATCCCGAAGACCGCGTCCGCGTCCGTCTTGCCATATACATGCGCGATGCCCCAATTGTCGCGAATGATGGTGACGTCGTGTGCTTCGTGCTCCCACCGCGCGACTTCTGGATTCGGTGCCCCGAACACAGGAGTTGAAATGCACGCCAGTGCCGCTATGAGTGCCAGCTTTTTCATTAAGCCGCCTTTTGCCGGGTGCATCTTGTGCCGGTCAGCTAAGGACAATGCGCTAGGTCTTCGTACGAAGTATGAGTTGCGCAGCGAACGTTACGCTCCGCGCAGGATATTTTCAAGATAGCGCTGCGACGAAGATATCCACGCACCGATTTTCGTCAAGCGCGAAAAATTATCCGTCGAACGCGCAAGTCGGGAATTATGGTACCCGGGGTGGGGGTCGAACCCACACGTCCCGTAAGGGACAGGGGATTTTAAGTCCCCCGCGTATGCCATTCCGCCACCCGGGCTCGTCGCTTCAAACGTACAGCATCAGTTTATTTCCCGCAATAACGCGGTCACAATTCCATCCACTCTTCGATCACTCTGGCCGAGGTCAAGATGGTTTTTGCTCCGAGTTCACGCAGTGTGGCGGCCCGAATCCTTCTCTCCTCGCTTCGCGCCGGGAGCACTCCCACGAAATCCACGCCTGCCGCCCGCGCAGCTGCCGCATCGTCCACATTGTCGCCCACATAGAGCGCCAGTGACGCTGGCCGGCCATCGAGGATTTGCAACAGTCCGTCCGGCGCAGGCTTTGGCTGCGCCACGTCTTCCACCGTCACAATCCGCTCGAAATATTTTCGCACATCATATCGCTCGAGCGTGTGCGCAAGCTCTTCCCTCGTCCGCCCCGTGAAGATCGCCAATTCGGCGCGGTCAGCCAGTCTGCGCAGATATGCTTTCCCGAGCAGCCATCTCTCGCGCGAAACGTTTCCATCGCCATTCCGATTTCCCCAGTAGATGGCCTCAAATCTTCTTTTCACTTCGGCGTAATCGAGTGAACTCCCCAGTTTCGCGGTCCATGCGTGTGTCAGCTTCCAGTCATCATTGAATCCCGGCCGGTTCTTCCATTCGTGGAGTTCCCGCCGCGTCACTCGCCGCCCCGTAATTTCCAGAATTGTTTCCAGCACGGTTCGCTGATACGACTCGCGAACATCCACGAGCACGCCATCCACGTCGAAAATGATCAGCTCATACGAACGTTTTGCATTGCCCGATGCCTTGCGCGCCTTCACAAAAGCCGCTCCAGCGCTCGCAGCAGCCTGCCCATCTGCGTCCTTGTTCCGACTGTAATTCGCACGTAGCCCGGCCGTCCGAACCAACGCTCGCAGTCGCGCACTAAAATTCCGGCTCGCTCCAACTTGCGTACAATCTCCGGCGTCTTCACCCCAAAATTTGCTAATACGAAATTTGTCGCACTCGGAGCAACCCTTGCGCCCAGCTTCCGCAGCTCGCCTTCCAAGTCCCTTCGGTTTCTTTTGATTTGCGTCGCGCATCGACGAATGAAGGCGCGATCGCGCAATGCGGCCTCCGAAGCGGCAATTGCGGCGACGCTCACCGGAAAAGGCGATTCGGCACGCCGCAGAATCTCCGCCAATTCCCGGTTTGCGAAGATGCAGCCAAGCCGCAATCCAGCCAGGCCTGTTACCTTTGAAAAGGTCCGCGTCACGATAAGGTTCTCGTATCTGCGGATCCATGGCAGGGCAGTTACGCCCGAAAACTCGTAGTAAGCCTCGTCAATAACCACCAGAGTTCGCTTGGCAGCATTCATTATTTTCTTCAATTCAAGTCCAGCCAGCAGTGTTCCCGTGGGATTATTGGGGTTCGCCAGCAAGAAAATCGATGGTTCCTCTCGCAGTGCATCGAGTGTTTGCTTGAGCGGAAATCTCAACTCACCGTCGTAACGCAATGATCGCACTTGCACGTCGCGCTGTTCTGAGAAGAAGCGGTACATTGGAAACGTCGGCTCGACCAGGAGAACAGACCGCCCTCGCTCCAGGAAAGCATCCGCGATCAGCCTCAGCGCGTCATCAATCCCATTCGTCAGGAGCATTTCCGCAGGCCGCACGCCGAAGCGCGGCGCCAATTTCCCAATCGCACCGCCCTTTTCGGGATACATCGCCACGTCATCCGCGTCGAGCGTTCGCAATGCTGCAAGTGCTCGCGGAGAGCAGCCGAGCATGCTCTCGTTCATATCCAGCCGCAATTTCCCTTTGCGATTTTCCTGCAGCGATATCGGCTTACGCGCCAGCGATCGCCTAGGCTCAACTCCGCTTTTCAACGGATTCCTCCCGGGAACTCGTTCATCATT
Source organism: Candidatus Acidiferrales bacterium (assembly GCA_035280405.1). GTDB lineage: Bacteria > Acidobacteriota > Terriglobia > Acidiferrales > UBA7541 > DAHUXN01. The sequence goes on from DATEFX010000033.1 coordinate 69,427, forward strand.
CAATGCCTATGCTTATGTCAAGCGGAACTTGGCGTGATAGGTGGGTCACGATCTGAGCTAGGTGTACATTCAGGGCTACGATGATGTTTCGTCGGAAGCAGGCGCGACTTCCTCAGCTGCGGCATTTGCGGGAGTCTCCGCTTGAGCGGTCGAAGCGGGAGCAGCCGCCGCGCTCGCCGCACTGGCCAACTCCGCTTGCGCTTCAAGCCGCGCCGCGAGCGCCGAGGCAAGCAAATCAATGACGGTTTTTGCGCCGCGCCCCCCAGCGTCGCGCTCGGAGTTAAAACCGGCGACTTCCAGTGCCACGAGTCGCGGATGCCGCGCGAACACTTCCAGCGCCTGTCGCACCTGTTCCAATCGCAGTCCGCCCGACGCGGGCAAGTCCGTCGCCTCAAAATCCTCGCTGGCGACAACGTCCACATCGAGGTGCACAACCAGCTCATTCCGGTTGCCGTGAACGCGCTCGACTGCCTTCTCCGCTGCAATGGCCGCCCCAGAGCGCGCGATGTCGCTCGCGCGGAAGAGCCGGATCGGAACCCGCGTGAGCAATTCTTCTTCAGGCTGGTCCAGACGATCGACTCCGAAAAGCGCCACTTCGGGATCGCGCACCAGTGGCGGCTCGCTCCAGAAGCGGATCATCTCTGCCGCGCCACGGCCTGTCAGGTGCGAAACGACCATGCCATCAACGCACCCGGAAGGAGAAGTAGCAGGAATATTCAGGTCTGCGTCGCGGTCGATGTAGATGATGCTTGCGCCTCGATAGTAGCGCCGCACGCCCGCGACTGTCGCAAGCGCGGAAGAACAATCCCCGGTGAGAATTAGCGCTAGGCCGCCTGTCTTGACCGCTGCTTCCACGCGTGGCCTCAGCGCCTCGAGCGCAGCTACCACGCGGTTCACGTTTCGCGCGCGCGGGCTCTCCTCATCCGGCTTGTAGGTTTCCACAGGATCGTCGCCCATGTCGGAGACGGCGTAGCCCAGCGATTGCAGTTTCTCGATTAGTCCTGCGGCGCGCAGCGCCTGAGGAGCCTTTTCATGGCCTACGGCGAGCGCAGCCGCGCTCGTCGGTGCACCCAGCAACACAATCTGCTTCGGTTGGCGCACGATCCGCAACGCCATAAAAGCACCCCTCAGAAGGAAGCTCTTTGCGAAATGCCGCCCGGTTTACCTTGCTACGGGTTTTCGCTGCGCAGCGAGTTCCGGCGGCAGCGTGAACCGCACATCTTCGCGTATCAGGTCGAGATCCCGCTGGTCCGTGAAACCGAAATTCGCCAGCCGCTGGCTTACCTGCTCGACCAAAATCTCCGGCGCCGATGCACCGGCCGTGAGTCCGAGCCGCGATACGCCCTCCAGCCATGCTGCCTGGATGTTATTCGCATCCTCGATCAGTTTCGCAGCTACTCCGGCCCGTTGCGAGACTTCCACCAGTCGGTTCGAATTCGAGCTATTCGCGGAGCCGACGACGAGAATCAGTTCGACTTCGCGCGTCAGCGCCTCGACCGCCTCTTGCCGGTTCTGCGTGGCGTAACAAATATCGTCCGATGCCGGCCCGGCAATCATCGGGAATCTTTGCCGCAATCGCGTCACGATTTCTTGCGTGTCGTAAAGGCTCAAAGTCGTCTGCGTCAGATAAGCCAGCCGCTCCGGATTCTCCACGTGCAACTGATCCACCTCTTCGATGCTCCCTACGACCACGGTTTGGAGCGGAGCCTCTCCCGAAGTCCCCACGATTTCCTGGTGGTCGCGATGGCCAATCAGGATCAACGTGCGTCCCTCTCGCGCAAATTTCCGCGCCTCCAGGTGAACTTTCGTCACCAGCGGGCACGTCGCGTCAATCACACGCAGCTCGCGCTCCGTCGCCTCTTCGCGTACTCGTGGCGGCACGCCATGCGCGCTGAAAACCAGAACTGCGCCGCGCGGCACTTCGCCAATGGATTCCACGAAGATCGCTCCGCGCTGTCGTAACTGCTCCACTACGTAGCGGTTATGGACGATTTCGTGATGCACGTAGACCGGCGCGCCGTAGGCCTCTAGCGCCAATTCAACGATATCCACCGCGCGCACCACACCCGCGCAGAAACCGCGCGGGCGGACTCGCACCAGTACCTTCCGTCCGTCTCCGTTGCCCTGAATTTGCGTTAAATCCTTCGTCATAGTGCACCCATGTTACCTTATCCCTGCTCTCTGCGTCATCCGGTTTCGCTCGCCGGGGTTCAATTCCGCAAAGACGAATTGGACCCGCTTTTTGATGATATTCTCTGGGTTTTCGTTACCTCGAATCGGGGTCACAAGTGTTTCTCGACGGTCAGGCTGCGGTAATCACCGGCGCTGCGCGCGGGATCGGCCGCGCCATAGCACAAAAATTCGCTGCGGAGGGCGCCTCTGTTTTCCTTGCTTCGCGGACTGCGTTCGAATTGAAGGCCACCGTAGATGAAATTCAAGCCGCTGGCCGCAGAGCCGCCGGAATCCCCGCCGACGTCTCGAAGGAATCCGATTGCCGGAAAATCATCGAAGAAGCGCGGAAACATTTTGGCCACGTCGATATCCTCGTTAACAATGCGGGCATTCTGGGTCCCGTCAAGCCAGTGGACGAGGTCGAATCCGCCGAATGGGACGAAGTCATTGCCATAAATCTACGCGGCCCGTTCTTGCTCGCGCATTTGGTGCTCCCGGAGATGTATGCGCGCGGCTCCGGCACAATCCTCAACATTTCAAGCGTCGCCGCAAAAGTCCCTTATCCCTGGAATGGCCCTTATGCCGCGTCGAAGGCGGGTTTGGTTGGATTGACGCGCACGCTGGCCGCAGAAGCGGCTCGAAAAGGCGTTCGCGTCAACGCCATTTGTCCTGGCCCTGTCCCGGAGACAGAAATGTCCCAGAAATTGGGCCAAGAATTAGCAAAGCGGCTCAACGCAGACCCGGAGAAACTCTTTCAGAATTATCTTCAGGGAATACTGCAGGGAACGCCGCAGACCGTCGATGAAATCGCCAATGCCGCGCTCTTCCTCGTCTCGCCTCAGGCGAGCGCCATCACGGGGCAGACTCTGAATGTTGACGGCGGGATAGCTTTCTACTGATCGTTTCCAGCCGGTTCCACTGGTGCTTCGCGCGCAGCGTCACGCCCTGCGAGTTGGCTTCAATCCACTCGACTCCGCGGTCTGCCGCGACCACGATTCCGTAGATTGCCGCAATTACGAGCAAAAGTATTGCGAAGCCAATGGCAAACAGAAGCTCGGCCGCCACCAGCTCGCGGAACAAGTAAATCTGGAATGCAACTAGTACAGCAAGGCCCCACCAAACCCACTTTGGTACCCGCTTAAAGTACGATTCCATCAAATCTCCCCCTTACACCTTCTTAGATGCAAACGGCGTTCCGGAAGACGCGGTGCCAAACGCAGTATTCTGAGTCACTTACGACGAAACAATTTGCAGCGGAATCAGATTTGGGAAGTTGCGTTCCACGATTGTGCGAGAGTTTGCGATAGTTCCGAAATACAATTTGGTGAGACAAATTTCATTTCGGCAATCGCCAAACACCTCTTCTCGTTTAACTGATTTCTTCGCGAAGTTTGCGCACCAGTCCGCTGCGTACGAGCCACGCCATCGTCTCGATGAAAAAATTGTGGGACAAGTGCCCGCGCTTCGCCGCGGGCCAGTCTCGCATGGAATGATGGCGCGTCATCGCAGGCAATTCCTTGTCGTGAAACACAAATCGTGGAGGGCGGTGCGTCAGCCAGCGGATGTATTCGAAGGTGGTGCGGACGAGGCTCCCCTTGGCATGCACGAGACGACGGTGTAGCAATCCAGTGGTCGGATAAATCCACGCGAAGACGACACACTCTGGTGATTGAACACCGAGGAAGGAGAATTCATCCGCAGATTCGATGAAGCCGACGAAAAATCCGGCGGATTGGCCGCGGATCGGAGGCACAGAGGATTTACGAACGGAAGCGCGGGTAGAAGCCGAGACCCCGGGAGCGCAAAACCAGAAGCCGTTCAAAATTCCATCGTTGACTCTAACTGCTTTATAACCCTGAAGATACGGCGCAGCCAGCGGGCCGATCCACGCCATGGCATCGCGATTTACTTTCGCGCCGTCTTTACGTCGCGCTGCCTGCTGCGGGCGGGAAGTCGCCGCCTTTTTTCTCACCAGACTCAACGGCCCTCGAACGGGTAGCGATCCCCCGCGAGGACGGCGGCAGCGACGCGACGCCGCAATGCGATGGTGTCAATCGGGTCGCGCTTGGCGAAGCGGCGAAGAACGGCAATTTGCGTCCGCAGATTGTCGCCTTCCACGGTTGCCGCGAGCGCCGTCCGCGCTTCACGCTCCACGGTGTCGGCGGCATCGGAAATGAATGCTCGTGCGGCATCTCCCATGAGCGCAGCCGAGCCGCCGGACGATTTCTTCGCGGCCTTCTGCGCGCGACGCAGGCACGATTCCATGGCGTAAACTTCCATCACCACGTTCGCGAGCGCGGCCATGATTTCCTGCTGCTCGGCGAGTTGTTCGCGGAATTTCTGCACTGCCGCGCCCGCGGCTAGCAGGAAAATCTTCTTGGAATTGGCCACCAGCCGCTCTTCCTGCGCGAATGGCCCTGTGGGCGCTTCTTCCATGGAAGGACCCGAAAGAACCTCCTCGCCGAGCTTCATCGCCGCGGGAATCAGCGGCAGGACGCCGCCCATGGCGCGTTTCATCAGCATCTGGATGATGAGCATCCGATTGATTTCATTCGTGCCCTCGAAAATCCGGTTGACGCGGCTGTCCCGGTAGGCGCGGGCGACCGGATAATCCTCGTGGAAGCCGTAGCCGCCGAAAATCTGCACGCCCTCGTCCACGCATTCATCCACCACTTCGCTGCCGTAGACCTTGCTGATCGAGCTTTCGATGGCGTATTCCTCGAGCATGTGCATGCCATGTTGCGTCTTGGACGTGCCTTCGGGCGGCGTGGCGATAGCCGCGTCGATCTGTCCCGCCGAGCGGTAAATCATGGATTCAACTGCATAGATGCGAATGGCCATTTCGGCCAGTTTTGCCTGGATCAATCCGAATTGCGCGAGCTGTTTGCCGAACGCCGTGCGCTCCTTAGCGTATTTTGAGGAGACTTCCAGGACTTTTTTCGCGCCGCCGAGGCAGTAGGCGCCCAGGCTGAAGCGGCCCGCATTGAGCGTGTTGAACGCGACGATGTGACCGCGGCCGATTTCGTGGAGCAGATTCTCCTTTGGCACGGGGCAATTCTCGAAGAACAGCGCGACGGTCGAACTGCCCTTGATGCCCATCTTTTTCTCTTCCGCGCCGGCGGAAAACCCCTTCGCGCCCTTTTCCACAATGAAGCAGGAGAACTTCTCTCCATCCACTTTCGCGAAGACGACGAACACGTCGGCGAAGCCGCCGTTCGTGATCCACATCTTCTGGCCATTCAGGATCCAGTTCTGGCCGTCCGGGGAAAGGACGGCGCGCGTCCGCGAAGCAAGCGCATCGGAGCCAGCCTGCGGCTCGGAAAGGCAGTAACACGAGATGAGTTCGCCGGTGGCGATGCGCGGCAGATATTTTTTCTTTTGCTCTTCCGTGCCGAAATAAACGATGGGCACGGTGCCGATGCCCGCATGACCGCCATGCGAGACGGCGAAGGAGGCATACGATGCGAGCTTCTCAGCGAGCAGCGTCGCTGAGACTTTGTCCAGCCCCGCGCCGCCGTATTCCTCCGGAATCCCGCCGCCGAGCAGGCCGACTTCGCCGGCTTTTTTGAGCAGCGAAGCCATCAAGCCCGGCTTGTGCTGTTCCAGCTCCGGAACCAGGGGCACGACTTCTTTTTCGACGAACTCTTCCGCCGTCTGGCCGATCAGTTTCTGGTCGCCGGAGATGTCCGCGGGCGTGAATATGTCTTCTGGGCAGCAGGGAGAGGTGAGAAAACTTCCGCCGCGGGCCAAATTTTGCGAAACCGTCGTTGTCGCCATGCCGGCTCCTTAGCTCCCAAGCGACATCATGTCCATCTTAGGCTTCATCTTAGCCGAGATTCCCAGTTCTCCACTTCCCGCACAGTCCATCATACGACACCCGCGCTCATTCGCATCGAAGGGCGACCATGGGGTCTACCTTCATGGCGCGGTGGGCGGGGAGAAACGCCGCGAGACCGCCAACGAAAAGCATCAGGAATATTGCGAGGCCAAAGCTCAGGGGGTCGGTCGGCTTCACTCCCCAGATCATCCCTTGAATCATTCGCGCGGCCGCAAAACTGGCGCCAACGCCGAGGACAAGGCCAACGCATACTACCCGCATCGTCTCGCCAACGATTAGCCGAAACACGTTCCCCGGCTGCGCGCCCAGCGCCACGCGAATGCCGATTTCGCGCGTCCTTTGCGCAGCCGCATACGACGTTACCGCGTACACCCCAATCATCGCAAGCAGGGCTACGAACAAACTGAAGGTCATCGCAATCAAAGCCATGACTCGATTACGACGAACTACGCTGTTGATCCCGTCCATTAACGATCCTTCTTTCAAAACGACGTGTGAATCAACAGTCGCCGCTGTACCTTCCAGCCCTTTCGCCATCTGGGGAAAGCTGCCTGCAACACGAACTTCGTAGCTGCCCATTTCCAGGCACGACGGGCATTGCGAGACTGGCCTGTACATGATGGGAAGTGGCCCTGAACCGGGGCGGCGATATTGCATGTCGCTAGCAACTCCGACCACCTCGACCGTGTAGTCCGCGCCTTTTCCATTGCTATCGTTTTCGCGAAACCTGAGCCCGATCGGATTCGCGCGGCCAAAAAGCGCTTGCGCCGCTGCGCCGCTAAGAATCGCTACCGGGAGCGAGGTGTCGGTGTCGCCGTCATTAAAATCGCGGCCCGTCAACATCGGAGTCCGCCTGGTTTTGAAGAAATCAGAAGAAACATAGATGTTGTAAGAACGTACTCTTCGCTCCGCGCCTGCCACTCCACGAGCGGTTAGTCGCGTGAGGTACATCTGCGAATTTGTGCGGCTCCACGAAGCGGACACAACACCAGGCAACGATCGAAATTGCGTCAGCAGTTCGTGGCCGACCATGGCTTCGCGTTGCGGGCTTTCTGCTGGCCCTTGCCATGAGGCAAAAGCCGTCAGAACTCCGTTCGGGTCATACCCGGGATTCGCGGCCAGAAGCGCGTACAAAGTTCGCCCCAGCAAGCCCGCGCTCACCAGCAGCGCTATGGATAAAGCAACTTGCAGAACAACGAGGAGGGAATTCGAAAAACGGCTATTCCGAAATCCGGCCGTCACGCCGTTGTTCATGGCGGAATAAATTGAAATTCCGGTTACCCGAATGGCGGGAGCGAGCCCAAACAGGAGAGCGCACAACAACGTGATGCCCACAGCGAAGACAGCAAGTCTCGTGTCCCAGGAAAGGTCGAGGGAAAGTCGGGCGTCTGGATAGGAAAGCGCCCAGATCAGAGCTTGTGTCCCCCAGCGTTCGATGGGAAGACCCGCCGCAGCACCGAGCAACGATAACGCAACGCTCTCTGTCAGGAGCTGCCGAATCAAGCGCCAGCGAGTTGCACCCAGCGCCAGCCGCGTGGCGATTTCGCTCTGCCTTTTCGTCGCTCTTGCGAGTAACAGATTGCCCAAGTTCGCGCAGGCGATGATTAGAGCGACTGCGGTCATGCTCATCAAAATTAGAACAACATCCATATTCTCCAGCCAAGCGTCGGAGAGTTCACCCGTGATCGGACGCGCCACGAGAGAGGCACTCACAGCCCCCCGCCTACTGTCTTCGTTAGAACTCGGGGCAAGGACTTTGCGTATGTCTGAACTCAGAACTTGTAGCCCGGCGTTGGCTTGGCTCAGGCTTTCGCCCGGCTTTAACAGGCCGACAATGCTTATAATGGTAGCCGGATCGTCCAGCGAAGGGGTTTGGCGCCCGTAGAGCAGCGGAAAATCCCTGTACGTTCGTTCTGCCTCAAGGGGCATGAAGATTTCGGATATCTCACCGATATTCACGCCGAAGAAAGATCGAGGAGCCACTCCAACGATTTGGAATTCGTGTCCATCCACGCGGATCGTCCGACCGAGTACAGCTCGCGACTGGCCGTACCACTGCCGCCACAATCCATAACCAATCACGCACACCGGTGGCCCGCCCGGCTGGTCATCCGAAGACTCCAAGACTCTGCCAATGACTGCCGGAACTCCAAGGACTGGGAAGTAGTCTCCAGAAACGTACAAGCCGGATATTTCTTGCTGTTGCTTCTCGTTCGTAATGTTGAAATTGGTGTCGAAGTAGTTGTAAGCGAAAACATCTGAAAAAACATCTTGCCGGTCTCGAAAAAGCTTCCACTCTGCGTATGTGTGGAGATTGCCGCCAAGGTAACCGTCCACCTCGACCAGCCGGTCAGGGTGATCCACGGGCAAGGGCCTAAGTGCCAGCGCATACATGACCGAAAAAATTGCGATCGTCGCACCAATTCCCAAGCCGAGGGACAAAACAGCCACAGCGGTGAGTCCTAAGCTGCGTCGCATCATGCGAAACGCAGAGTGAATGTCCTCTGCTGCAGATTGAAGTAGATTCATGATTATCATCCGAATTCTCATGAGGTTCATGCCGCACGCTCGAAGATGCCTGCCGCGCCCATGCCCCCGCCGATGCACATCGTCACCATGCCGTAGCGCGCCTTGCGCCGCGCGAGCTCGCGCAGAATCGTGGCCGTCAATTTCGCGCCCGTGCATCCGAGAGGATGGCCCAGCGCGACGGCGCCGCCATTAGGGTTCACTCGCCTGGGATCGAGCCCCGCGAGCTTGATCACCGAGAGCGACTGCGTGGCAAATGCTTCGTTCAGTTCGATGACGTCAATCTGATCGAGCTTGAGGCTCGCGAGCTTCAGCGCCTTGGGAATGGCGAACACCGGCCCGACGCCCATTTCCTCCGGCGGGCAGCCCGCCGTCGCGAAAGAGACGAAGCGCGCCATCGGTTTCGCGCCCAGCGCGCGGGCGCGTTCCGCGGACATCACCACGGCCGCGGCGGCGCCGTCGCTCATCTGCGAACTATTGCCGGCGGTCACAGTGCCGTGCGCGTGAAACGCAGGCTTGAGCTTCGCCAGCGCTTCCATCGACGTATCCGCGCGCGGGCCTTCGTCCGTGTCGAACGTGACTTTTGTCGTTTTCGGCTTGTTGCCGTTTGTATTGTCCACCGCGGTGATGCTGACTTCGACGGGCACGACTTCGTCCTTGAAATTGCCCATGGCGATGGCGGCGAGGGCCTTCTGGTGGCTTTGATACGAAAAATCGTCGGCCTGTTCGCGTGTGATGCCGTATTTTTTCGCGAGATTTTCGGCGGTCAGGCCCATGCCGAGATACGCGTCCGGGTAATGGTCCATCAGCCAGGGATTCGGCGAGATTTTGTTGCCCCCCATGGGGACAAGGCTCATGGATTCCGTGCCGCCCGCGACGATGACTTCCGCGGCGCCAGATCGGATGCGTTCCGCGGCGAGCGCGATGGCCTGCAACCCCGATGAGCAAAAGCGGTTGATGGTCATGGCCGAGGCTTCGACGGGCAGGCCCGCGCGAAGAGAAGCGATGCGCGCCACGTTCATGCCCTGCTCGGCTTCCGGCATCGCGCAGCCGAGAATCACATCTTCGATTTCCTTTGCGTCGAGGCCCTTCACGCGGGCGATAGCTTCGCGGATCGCCGCGGCGGCGAGATCGTCGGGACGCGTGGAGCGCAGAGTTCCTTTATAAGCTTTGCCGACCGCCGTGCGGACGGAACTGACGATGACTGCGTCCCTCATGCGCCACCTCGCAATCGACGCGGCAAATTCTGCCGCTCATAATCATATTGGACGCCTCGACGGATAATTTTGCAATGGTCGGCATCACAAAAAGCGCCGCTGCAATATTGATGAGCCCGGCGATTGCGCGGACTCTTTTCGCGCGAAAAGCTGATCGCAAATGAATGAAACTCATTTTCGATCAGAATTTCATAAGTGCTTTGTTTACAATGACATGACTTTTCGCGACTGTGCATGTCATTTTCGATCAGGAGTTTTGAGACTTGACCCGATTCTGCTGGCGGGAATGCCCGCCGCGGCGGACGGGGGCGGGAGGTCAGGCCCCTCGGTTCCACTCGGGGTAAACTCTGAAACTCCACCGGATGTCCACTGGAGCCATCAAAACTGCGGAGCGACCAGCATCGTTCATACATTGAACTTATACCACAAGCCGGGACTTACTTCAGCCCAGTTTGGCACACTAGCTTACCGAGGCTAGGTGAACGTTACGGGCGGCGCTTGAGGACATTGCTCGGCGCCGGAGGCGTTTGGCGCTTCATGAGCTCGATGAATTCGGTGTAAAACTTCGTCGTGTCCAGGTCCTCGTTCACGGTGATGAGCTGCTCGCCAAGGCCGGGATTCTGGCCCACGGGCCACGCCTGCGTATCGCCGTAGGTCGCGCCCTTGTCCGTGGAAACGTCGAGATAGAGTTTTTCGCTCTTCGTGATGATGCTGGGGTCGATCCAGGCGGCGACGGAGAGCTCGTCCCACATGTATTCCTCGTTGGCGTATCTCGCGAGATATAGCGCGACTGGCGTGTTGGCTTCGGCGATTTCGCCGATCATCGCCTTCGTCATGCGAGTCTTGATGGAGATGTCCACAGGCGTATCCGTGATTTTGGCCCAGGGCGCCGTCAGGACGATGTGCGCGGCCTCAGGGTCCATCCAGAAATTGAATTCGCGGCGGGGATTCAAGCGAAATTCGGCGTCGGTGGCCTGAGGATTGATACTGCCGCCCATGACGACGAGTTCCTGCGCGAGTTCGGCGAAATGCGGGTCAATGGCGATGGCGAGCGCGATGTCGGTGAGGGGGCCGGCTGCGCAAATCGTCACCTGATGCGGATAGCGACGCACCATGCGAATCAGGAAGTGCGCGGCATCCTCATCGGCGGGCTTGATTGTCGGGGCGCCTTCGAGAAACGGAGGAATTTCCCACGGGCCGTGCGTTTTCCCGGCGGGCCAGTTCCACGCGCCTTGATAGACGACCTTGCCGTAGAGCTTTTCCCACGCGGCGATGAATTCCTTGCTGTTGACGAGAGGAAAAACTGCGCCGGGGACAACGCCGATGTCGGAGCGACCGATGAGTTCGAGCATGCGGAGTGTGTGCGCGACTTCCTCGTCGCGCCACTGATCGCCGGTGACGACGGTGATGCCGAGGACGTCCGTGTCCGGCGATTGAATCAGCGCGAGGATGGCCTGCTCGTCCGTGGTGGCGGGGCCGCGCGCGTCCTGGTCGATTATCACTTTGCGCTTTTCCTGCGGGCGAGCCGGCGAGCACAAGATCCCGGCGCAGACGAGCAGGAACAAAATTCGGAAGCGGCGCATCGCAAGCTCCTCTGAATGCGAACTCATGGCGGCCAGAATGAGGCGCTTATTCTACGCTTCGGTGCGGCGCTGGAGCAGGGAATAAAGGACGGGCATCAGCAGGAGCGTGATGAACGTCGAGAGGAAGAGGCCGCCGATGACGGCAAGAGCGAGCGGCTTCTGCAATTCCGCGCCGGAGCCGAGGCCGAGCGCCAATGGCAGCAGGCCGAAGAGCGTGGCGAGCGTGGTCATCAGAATCGGGCGGATGCGGATTTTGCCGGCTTCGACGAGCGCGTCGAAAAGCGGCATGTGCTCCTCTTCCCAGAGCTTGTGGACGTATTCGAAAAGGATGATGCCGTTTTTCACCACGAGGCCAACCATCAGAATGATGCCCATGAACGAAGAGACGTTAAGCGCCGTGCCCGTCGCCAGCAGCATGCCGAAAACGCCGACGAGCGACAGCGGCGCGGCGGACAAAATGATCAGCGCGGGCGCGAAGGAGCGGAATTGCACAACGAGTACGATGAAAATCGCGCCGAGGGCGAGAAACAGCACGAAAAGCAAGTCGTGGAACGCGGCCTGCTGGGTTTCGTACTGGCCGCCGAGTTCGTAGGTGTAGCCGACAGGAAGCTGGATTGCGCTCATCACTTTTTTGACTTCGTTGATTACGCTGCCGAGCTGATTCGGGTCTTCGAGCTCGGCGGTCATCGAGACCATCAGGCGCTGATTCTCGCGCTCGATCGCGCTTTCACCCTGCACTTCCTGCGGATGCGCGATGGCCGAGAGCGGGACGATCTGCTTCGCGGGAGTCAGAATCGGGAATTGCAGGACGTCGTTGTAATTGTCGCGGAACGAATCGGGGAAGCGGACGCGAATCGGCACGGTGCGGTCGGATTCGCGCAAGTCGGTCTGCGTCACGCCGAAAAGGCCCGCGCTAATCTGCTGCGTGACGTCCTGAGGCGTCATGCCGAGGCGGCCGGCCGCGGAGGGATCGATGTTGAAGACAAGCTGCGGATTGCCCTTCTGAATGGTCTTGTAATCCGTCAGGCCTTTGATGGCCTGGAGCTTGGGCCCGATATCGTCCGACAATTTTTCCAGCTCGTCGAGGTTGTCGCCGAAAAGTTTCACTTCCACGGGCTGGCGCGTGCCTTCCAGGTCGCTGAGCATGTCCTGGAGGATTTGGGAGAAATCCGTGTGCACACCGGGAATGTTCTGCGCGATCTGGCGGCGCAAATCGTTCATGACTTCTTCGATGGGACGGCGCTGGGAACGCGGCTTCAGCATGATCGTCATGTCGCCGGAGTTTTGCGGGGTGACGTACAGGCCGTTTTCAGCGCCGGTGCGCCGCGAGTACGCGGCGAGGTCGGGCAGCGCTTCGATGCGCGTCTCGATTTTCTGCAACATTTTGTTGGTTTGCTCGAGCGACGTTCCCGCCGGTGTCGTGTAGTCGAGGATGAACCCGCCCTCGTCCATCACGGGCAAGAAGCCGGTGTCCAATTGCGTGTAGAAGAAAACAGCCAGCGCGACCGAGCCGAGCGCGGTTCCCGCGACAATCAGCCGGTGACGCAAAGCCCAGCGGACCGATTTTTCGTACCCCACCAGCACCGGCGTCATGATTTTCGAGGAATGCGCGCGGTGCGTTTTCGCCGTCAGGAACTTCAGGGAGAAGAGGGGAATGATCGTGAGCGCGAAAATCAGCGAGAGCAGCACGGAAATCCCCAGCGTGAGGCAAAGCGCCTTGAAGAATTCGCCGACGACTCCCTGGAGCAGGCTCAACGGCAGAAAAACCACGAGAGTTGTCGCCGTCGAGCCGACGACGGCGCCGAGCAATTCGCGCACGGCGGAATCGGCGGCCTCCAGCACGGGTTCGCCGAGGCCGATGTGCCGGTAAATGTTTTCGATGATGACGACAGCGTCGTCGATGATGAGTCCTATGGCGATGGCCAGGCCGCCTAACGACATCAAGTTCAGCGAGCCGTGGAATAACTTCAAAAAGAAAAATGTGCCGATGACGGAGAGAGGCAGCGAGGTGGCGGCGACGAGCGTGGTGCGCGTGTCGCGCAAAAATCCGAAGAGAATGAGCACGGCCAGCGCGGCGCCGATCAGCACCGCGTCGCGGACGCTCTTGATGGACTCCGAAACGAACTGCGCCAGGTCGTAGTTCACGGAAATGTGCAGCGTCTTCGGCAGCGCCGTGCCGAGGTTCTGCGTCAGCTGGCGAATCTGCTTGACGATTTGCAGGATGTCGCCGCCGATTTGCCGCGTCACTTCGATGGTCGCCGCGGGCTTGCCATTGCCGGTGACCAGCAGGTGCGGGTCTTCGACGCCGTCCTTCACCGTGGCGATGTCGCTGACGCGCACAGGGACCAGATCCTGAATCGCCACGACGGCGTTGCGGATGTCGTCGAACGTGCGGAACTGATTGTTGGTGAGGATCTGATATTGCAAATAATCCTTCGGCAACCGCCCGACGGCCGTCACTTGATTTGTTTCCGCAAGCGCGCCGGCGACATCATTGAGCGAGAGTCGGTGCGCGAGCATTTTTTGCGGATCGACGATGACGGAGACTTCGCGCTGATCCGTGGTCTGCACTTCCACGTTGCCCACGCCCTGCACGCGCGTGATGAGCGGACGCAGGTCGTAGTATGCGTAATCATACAGGTCCGCGTCGGGCACGCTGCCGTTCAGCACGAGGCCAAACACGGGATAAACCGTCGGCGATTCCCATTCGACGTCGGTCTCCGTCCCTTGCGGAAGCGTGCTTTCCATGCTGCTCACCTGGGTCTGGACGAGCTGCAGCGCGTACTTCATGTCCATCCCGGGATTGAACTGCACGCCAATTTGCGCCGCGCCGCGGATCGTATTCGAGCGCACGCGATAGACGCCCTGCACCGTGCTGACGGCGACTTCGACCGGCCGCGTGACCATCAACAGCATGGCCCGCGGCGATAAATCGCCCGAATGCACCAGAATCATCACGCGCGGAAAATCCAGGCTGGGATAAATATTGCTGGGCAGCACGAAAAATGAATACGCTCCGGCAATCGTCAGGAACGCCGTCAGCAGATAGACGGCGTATCTGTTTTTCTGGCACGAGCGGACGATGTTCATGATTTTACTTTGATTTTCGTCGTGTCGCCGAGGCCGTAGCCGCCCGTGTCGACGATCGTGTCGCCGTCTTTCACACCGTCGAGAATTTCCGTCTTGCCGGCGTCTTGGATTCCCAGCGTGACGTCGGAAGCTTTAGCGGTGTCGCCGCTGACGATGTAAACCTGCGGCTTGCCGTCCTCGTCGCGATACACCGCCTGCGCGGGGACGACCAGCGCGTTCTTATGCGTCTCCACCTGCACCTGCGCCGTCAGAAACATTCCCAGCTTGAGCACGCCGCCCGGATTCGCGATGCGAATGCGCACGCCGCCAACGTTCGTCGAGGGATCCACGGCGGGAGCGATGGCGACAACTCGGCCGGTGAACGTCTTTCCCGGCAATGAATCGCTGGAGACGGGCAGAGTCTCGCCGACGTGAATTTTGCCGAGATAATCCGCGGGCAGATTGCCGGCGAGGTCGAGTTGAGCGATGTCGGCGACTTCAACGATCGGCTGCGCGGCCGTGCCGTCCACCTGCTCGCCGATGCTCGCGAAACGTTTCGCGACGACTCCCGTGAGCGGCGATATGATTTTCGTGCGCTCCAGTTGCAGATGCGCGAGCTGCTCGGCGGCGCGGTCCTGCTGCTCGGTGGCATGTGCTATGTCCAGGTTCGTCTGCGCGGTTTCCAGGTCCGCGCGCGACACGATGCCGCGCGAGAAAAGCGTCTGATTGCGCGCCGTCGTCTGCTGCGCGTTTTTCAGCGTCGCCTGCGCCTGGAGCAGCGTCGCCTGCGCCTGCTCGTATTGCTGCTGATACGTGCTGTCGTCGAGCGTGGCCATCACTTCGCCTTTGGTGACGCGATCGCCCTCCGCGACGGTAAGCGTGGTGATTCGGCCGGCCACGAGCGCGCTCACTTTTACGTCTTCGTTGGGCAGCGCGATGACGTTGCCGCTCAGCGTGATGACCTGCTGGATGTTCGCGCGCGTCACTTTGACGACCGTGACTTCCGCGACCATATTCGCGCTGGCGTTGTCACCTCCGCCTTCGTCGCTGTCTCCGCCGCCTTTACTAC
The DNA here is from genome assembly GCA_035280405.1 of Candidatus Acidiferrales bacterium. Lineage (GTDB taxonomy): Bacteria > Acidobacteriota > Terriglobia > Acidiferrales > UBA7541 > DAHUXN01. Next base: position 84,901 of record DATEFX010000033.1, read on the forward strand.
ATCCCGCCACGACCAGCGACGCCGCGGCGGCAAGCGCCAGACTCAGCCTGATCCATTTTCTTCGTGTCATCTTCATACCTGCTCAGTCGAGGGGTGCCCCGACAGTCTCTTCCAGTTGCGCGAATGCCTGCTGCACGGCAAACACACTCTGCAGATACGCCAGCCGCACCTGCTGCACGTTCCTTTGCGCGTCGAGCACGGACAATATATTCGCTTTGCCGGCCTGATAGCTTTCTTCCGCCATGCTTTCCAGGTGAGCGGCCGCGGGGACGAGCGTCTCGTTGTACAGCTTCGCCTGCGCTTCGCGCGCGTCGAGTTCGTAATACGCCTGCTCGACGCGGCCGTCCACGGCGCGCCGGGTCGCCGCCGCTTGATCCTCCAGCGCAATCAAAGTCGCGGAGGATTCCGCGATCTCCCCCTGATTGCGCATAAAAATCGGTATCTCCATGCTCGCCTGGCTGCGCGGGCCGTACCGGAAATTGTGAGGCGCGTTGGAATCAAGGCCCGCGGAAAGCGTGAGATTCGGGATCCGCTGCGCCCGCAAGAGCGCGCGCTGGCTCTGCTGGATTTTTTCCTGCTGCGCGATTTTTTGCAGGTCAGGATTCGCGTTTCCGGCGCGCGTCAGCAGATCGCTCAACTGGCCCTCTGATGGCATCGTTTCGAGCGGCGTCACCAGTGCCCAATCCGTTCCCGGCGGCTCGTTGAGGAGCGCATCGAACGCGCTCAGCGCCACTTTTTCTTCCTGCTGCGCCACCTGATAATCCGCCTGCGCTTGCGCCGCGTCCAGCTTCGCCTGCTCGACTTCGAGTTCCGGCACGTCGCCTGCGTCGAAACGCGACTGGGCGATGTTCTCAAGGCGCTGCGCCAGTTTCAGCGCGTCGGATTTTTCCTGCGTCGTGCTTCGCGCGAGAGCCAGATTGAAAAAAGCGCCGCGTACATTCTGGCGCGTCAGCCGCTCCAGCGCGGAGATATCGTCGTCGGTAAGCACGCCCTGCGCGCGGGCCAGAGTGATGCGCTGCTTGCGTTTCGAGCCCAGCTCGATGGGCACGTCGAGCCACCAGCCTTCATGCGGATCATCGCGCAGCACGTTTGCGTTTGCCGTCGGATTCGGCCTCTCGCCGGCCGCGCGCACGTTTGCGGCCGCCACGGCTCGCTGCGCTCGCGCGGCGATCAAGTCCAGATTCTGCTTCGCGGCCATGTCGAGCGCCTGCGCCAGCGTCAGCTTTTGCGGCTGCTGCGCCTCTTGCGCGCGCGCACACTTCGGCGCGGCGACGCTCACCGCCGCGGCCATCAGCATGAATTGCCACGCCTTCACGGAACAGAGGCTCCTTGTCGCCGGGATGACCTAATAGGTGGATGCTCCGCCGCCCGCGGGACTCACCATATACCACAGATGCAGACGCACAGGTCACAGCGAATGTTTCCCGAAAGATTGTATGCGGAGCAATCGCGCCAGAGCCTGAACGAATGATTAATTTTTATTTAGCTTCGCGGCTGGCCGTCTTCGGAATTGCGGGGAAGGGAAATGACGAACTTCGAGCCTGCGCCGGGTTTGCTGTCGCAACGGATGGCGCCGCCCTGCGCGCCGACGATCGCCTGCGCGATGGCCAGGCCCAGGCCGCCGCTCTGCGCTTCGGGTGCATCGGGCTGCGTGACGCGGTAGAACCGCTCGAAAATGTGCGGCAGATGCTCCGGCGAAATTCCCGCGCCCTGGTCGTCGAATTCAACTTCGAAATTGCCGTTCATGGGAGCGAGCGCGACGCGAATCCGGCTTCGCGGCCCGGAGTATTTCACGGCGTTGTCGAGGAAGATCAAGAAAAGCTGGCGCAGGAAAGTTTCGTCGCCGACGTAGGGCACGTCGCCCATCAGTTGCCGCTCGATTGCGATTTCCTTGCTTCGCGCGCGCGGAGTGGCCAGCGCGCACGCCTCTTCGAGCACTTCGTTCAAATACAGCGGTTCGCGAAGCAGCCGCAATTCGCCGGCATCGGCCATCGCCAGCGTGAATAGGCCTTCGACGATGCGGCTCAATTTTTTCAGCTCGCTGTCGATCACTTCGAGCGCGCGCTGATATTCCTGCGGCGCGCGCGGCTCTTTCAGTAACAGCTCCGTTTCGCCTTGCAGCACGGAAAGCGGCGTGCGGAGCTCATGCGAAGCGTCGGAGACGAATTGCCGGAGCTGCGTCAGCGCGCCTTCCATGCCTTCGAAGAGTTTGTTGAATGCCTCGGCAAGCCGGCCGAGTTCGTCGTCGCGATTCGCGGCGGCCAGCGGCAGCGGCTGCAGCGGCTCGCGCGAAATCATCGCTCCCGGCGCGGCAACTTTTACGCGCTCCGCCATCTGCGACGTCTCTTGCGTCAGATCGGCGATTGGCTTCAGGCTGCGGCCCACATACCACGCGGAGACTGCGCCCATAATCAGCAGGCTGAACGGGAACAGAATGAAGAGCAGCGCGCGGAAGCGCGTCAGAATCTGCTCGACGTCGCCGGTCGGCATCGCGAGGATCAGTGTCTGGTCGCCGCTCGCGCGATGAATCGCCGCCAGGCCGATGCGCAGCTGGCCGAAGTTCGGATCCGCGATGGTTTGAAGATTCCGGCTCTTCGCCGGGACCGCAATAGTGTGCCCAGCGAGATTTTTCGACAGCGCAACCGCGCGGCCGCCGGCATCCAGCACTTCGAAATACTCTCCGGGGATGTCCATCGCGACGATGTCTTCATTGTCCGCGTCGGTCTGCAAATCCGCGGAGACGGGCGCCTCCGCTTCCATCAATCGCTGATTGAATTGCGAATGCACCACGCTGCGCAGCGCGAGATAGAACGCCGTGTACGAGCCGGCGAGCAAAATGCCCACGGCGACGCAGAAGAGCAGCATCATCCGCACGCGCAGCGACATCGCCGATTTCATTCCGGCGCTCCGAGGCGGTAGCCGACGCCGCGCAACGTGTGCAGCAACTTCACGCCGTGCACCTGATCAATTTTCTGCCGCAAACGGTTGATATAGACCTCGACGAGGTTCGTCTCGCTGTCGAAGTGGCTGTCCCACACGTGCTCGATGATTTCGCTACGCGTCACGGCGTCTGGCGAGCGCATCAGGAGCAATTCGAGCAGCGCGAATTCCTTCGAAGTCAGCGGCACTTTTGCGCCGCCGCGCGTGAAGCTCCGGCGGTGGCGGTCCAGTTCCAAATCGTTGCAGCGCAGGATGGCTTCTCCGCGGCGGAATCCTCGCCGCACCAGCGCGCGGACGCGTGCCTGCAATTCGGCCAGAGCGAAAGGTTTGGTCAGATAATCATCCGCGCCGGCGTCGAGTCCTTCGACGCGCTGCTCCACGAGGCTTCGCGCCGTCAGCATCAGAATTGGCGATTGCACGCCGGCCTGGCGCACTTTGCGGCACATCTCGACGCCGCTCATCCCCGGCAGGCGGACGTCCAGCAGAATCGCGTCGTAAGGATTCTCGGTGGCGAGAGGAAAACCTTCCTCGCCCGTCGCCGCGACGTCCACCGCGTAGGCGTTTTCGCGCAGCGCGCGCGCGACGAAGCTCGCCACCTTGCGTTCATCTTCGACAAGCAGGATGCGCATGGGAGTCTGTCTTTGGATTATACGGCGGGTGGCGCCGTCAGCGTGAGAGTTGTGCGCGGAGAGCATCGGCGAATCGTCCAAGCGGCGCCGCGATCATTGCTCGGCAAGGCGCCCGGCCTGCATGCGCGTCTGAATCACGCGCAGAATCGCGTCGCGCGCGATCATTCCGATAATGCGGCCCTCTTCCAGGACGGGCATCTGATTGACGTCCTCGCTCTGCATGCGTTCGAGCACGCCCATCACCGGTTCGTTCGGCGCCACCCAGTGGATGCTGTTCTGCGGCACCATCGCCGCTTGAATCGAGGTGTTATTCCACTCGTCGCGCGGAAACATCTGCACGCGATGCAGCGTCACCAGGCCCACGGCCATTCCATTTCCCGTGACGACGTGGCAGCGCCGGCCCGTCCGCAGCACTTCGTGGATGTAATCGTCAATCGAGATGTCGCGCGGCACGGTCGGCACGTCCGGCGACATGATGTCGCCCGCGCGAAGTCCCGCCAGCGTCGTCCGAATCGCGACGTGCAGATAGCTCTCCTGGGCCGCCGAGAGCAGGAACCATCCGATGAACGCCAGCCACAATCCGCCGACCCATCCGCCAAGGACTTGCGCGACCTGTCCGCCGCCAAACGCGGCCCACAGTCCGAAAATGATCATCGCGTACGCCAGCGCCTGGCCGCTCCGCGACGCGATTCGTGTCGCCATCGTGTAGTCGCGCTTCGCCCACCAGACGATCGCGCGCAAGATTCGCCCGCCGTCCATCGGAAATCCAGGGATCAAATTGAAAGCGCCAAGCGCGAAGTTAATCCAACTCAGCCACGCCGCTGCCGCATAGAAGAGCCCTCCCTCAGGCAGCGTTTCCATCGCTCCCAGAAAACCGAATCCGAGAACGAAACTGGCAATCGGCCCCGCGATGGCGATATTGAATTCCTGTTTGGCGCTCTCGGGCTCACGTCCGATCTGCGCCAGCCCGCCGATAATAAATAGCGTTATGGAGACCACAGGGATTTTGTATTTCAGCGCAATCACGCTGTGGCCCAGTTCATGGAACACCACGGACGCAAAAAACAGCACGCTGACCGCAATCCCCAGGATCCAGTATTGCGGCTGCGTCCAGCCCGCGTGCTGCGATTGGAATCGCTCGGCAAGTGAAAACGTGATGAGTGCGAAGATGATGAACCAGCTCGAATGCAGGTACAGCGGAATCCCCAAAATGCTTCCGACCCGGAGCCCCGATCTCGGCTGCATCCCTCTTGTCCCTCTCTTTTCGATTATAGCTAAGACTCGAACGTCGCGTTCCCCGTTTCACGCTGTGTACGCCTGCACACGCCGAAATCACTCCTTATAATAGCTATCTCCTTTATTTTCAATGCATCCTTCCTGGCACACGGCCTGCCATATACACAGGCGTCGGCAATTTCACATCGGAGGCGGCCATGTGGAGAGCGGGGCCCAGCAACTGCTTGACAACATCGGCGAGAAATCGCGCGACGGTACAGGCGGCAACAATGGCAATTCTCGTAATCGCATTTGCAGCAAAAGCCCGCGCTCAGGAACGCCAGGTCAGTACCTGCCTCGGCGCGTCGAGGGCCGCGAAGCGCGCCGTCCGCCGCATCGTCGTGAGCATTCCGGATCGCAAGCTCGTGCTTCTCGAAGACGGCCGCGTCCTATTGAGCTTCCGCATCGCCGTCGGCGCTCCCGCTTCGCCAAGCCCCAATGGCACGTTCCGCGTCGCGGACATGGTCGCCGATCCCGTTTACTACCATCCCGGCGAAGCGATTCCGCCGGGCGCCGATAATCCCGTCGGCCCGCGCTGGATCGGCCTGAGCATCAAAGGCTTCGGCATCCACGGCACGAACGAACCTCGCCTGATAGGCCGCCGCGCCTCTCACGGCTGCATCCGCCTCAACAATCGCGACGTGAAAATCTTGTTCGCCTATCTCCGCATCGGCGACGCTGTCGAACTCCACGCGCAGCGCGACGCGGAGACAGCGCAGCTCTTCGGCAACGGCCCAGCCCCGGTCCTTGTCGCTTCAGCCGACGCGCCCAAGCCCGACGCGTCTTCGGATTCGGAGGAGCGCTGATGTCGGAAACGCGAGGCGCCATGAGGAAGGAGAAACATTCATGAACGAATTCATCATAGCAGTGATTATGGCCGCGGCGCTGGCCGCAACGTTTGGCGTCGCCTACTGCCTCGCTTGGCTCGCCCTGCGCACGCTGATGGCTTTGATGCCCGCGCGGAAGGAAGCTCCGGCCGCGGCGCCTGCGCGCAGCGTCGCGCGATTCGCGATTTTCCGGAAACTGGCCCTGGGGCAAAAGCACTGAAAAGGAGACACGCACATGCTGTTCATCAGGGTGATTCTGCTTGCAGCCGGGTTCGTCGCCATCGCCATCGCCGCGGGACTTCTCGCTTACGATTTCTTCGTCGCCCTGGAGCTCGACCGCCTCTTACGCCGGTTCTTCCCAAAAGCGGCGCCCGAAGCCGAAGAGCCCCCGCGCCCGCTGCGCCCCCGCCGCGCGATCCACTGGCAACCGGCGGCGAAGCTCGCGGCGCAGGGCGTGCTTCCGATACTCATTGCGTTGAGCATCGTCGTGATTCCTGACGGCTACGCAGGCGTGCGCATCAGCCAGATCTCCGGCGTCCTCCCGACGACGCTCTATTCCGGCATGCACTTCGTCGTGCCGTTCATCCAGCACATCTCCACCTACGACATTCGCGACCAGATGTATTGCACCGCCGCCGATGAAGAATCGCGCAAGAACAATTCCGTCCTCAAAGTCGAGGCGCAGGAGGGTCTGCCTATCGGCCTCGCCGTTTCCGTGCGTTATCGCCTCGACCCCGGCCGCCTCGCTTACATTGACGCCAATCTTCCGCGCCCGAGCGGCTCCGATGCGAATCTGTCTCGCGAGCAGGGCGTCTCGCAGTTCATCGTCGGCCCCATCGTCGAGAGCGCCTTCCGCGAAGCCGCGCCCGACTACGAAGTCCGCGACATTTTCGCTTCGAAGCGCATCGAGTTCCGCCAGCGCGTCGCGCAAGCCGTCGCCGCGCGCCTCGCGCAAGACGCCATCGACGTCAAGGAAGTCCTCGTCCAGCGTATCGTTCTCCCGCCCGAATACGCGCAGGGCCTCGAAAGCCTGCTGCTCAAGGAACAGGAGAGCGAGCGCATGAACTTCGAGCAGGAGATCCAGCAGAAGCAGGTGAAGGTGGCCGAGTATCAGGCGGAAGCTAACAAAGTCCGCTTTGTGAAGCAGGCTGAAGCCAACGCGCAGAGCCGCGTCATTGCCGCCAAGGCCGAATCCGACGCCATGCAGTTCACTTTGCCTCTGAAGCAGAAGGAAATCGAGCAGGCGCGCCTCGAAGCGGCCGCGCGCAAGGAAGCTACGCTTGAAAACGCGCGCGCCGACGCGCAGGCGAAAGTCATCGACTCGCAGGCCGAGCAGCAGCGCCAGGAACTGCTCGCGAAGGCCGAAGCGGATCGCATCCTCGTCACCGGCCAGGCCGAAGCAAAACAGTTGCAGCTCGAGGCCGCCTCGCTGCGTGGCAATCCGCTGCTGATTCAAAAAATCGTCGCCGAGCGCCTCTCCGACAAAGTGCGCATCATGATGGTACCGATGGATGGGAAATTTTTCTTCACCAATGGCGTGCTCGATGGTGCGTTCGCTCCCTCGGATCCGCCGGCAAAAGCCGGCGATCCGCGCGGAGGAAATCAATGAGCGCGCGCAAGAGTTCCCGGTCGGCCATGCGGCCGGTCAGTCGGGTACTGCTGGCAAGACCCCCCGTGGGTGGCTTCGCTACCGCCGCAGCGAAGCCACCCCGCCAGCGGTCTTTCGAGACGCGGGACGGACTATGCTATGATGGCTCGCCACGCTGGTGTGGCGCGACTTGATGCGGCCCTCCCGCCGAATTTTCGCGCTTCTTTTCCTTCTAACGTTTTCAATCTCCGGCATCGCGGCTCAGCAGCAGACTCAATCCCCGCCGCAATCCTCCGCGCAAGATTCTTCGCAAACTTCAGCGCCGCCCGTTGCCGAGGGGCCGTTGGCCTCCGCCGCCCGTGAACTCGCCCGCAAAGTCGGGGCTTCGCTCGGCGCGGATCTCAAAGGCAAAGTCTTCGTCGATTCCGCGCCCGCGAATCTCTCCGCGGCTTCCTCTTTTGACTTTCAGCAAGGCTGCTCGGCATTTTCCGCTGAACTCGCGAGCGAAGGCATGACCATCCCGCCGGCAAATTCGCAGCAGGCCGCCGCGACTGTGCATCTCGCGCTTTCTTCCAATTTCCAGGGATTCGTTTGGGTCGCCGACGTCACCGAGGCCTCTGCGCACCAGATATTTTTCTCTTCCGTCGTTCCGTCTGCAGCCGCAGTTGCTCTTCCGGCTGCTCCTCAGCTCACTTTGCAGAAGATTTTCCTCTTGAGTTCGCCGGACCCCATTCTCGACGCAGAAATTCTGCCACCGTCGTCAGCCGGAGGGCCGGCAACGCTTCTGGTTCTCCAGCCCGAACGCGTTGCCCTCTTCACGCAAGCCAATGGCGCATGGCAAAAACAGTCCGATGGCGAAATCGACCTCGGCCGTCCCAGGCCCCGCGACCTGCGCGGCCGTTTGCAACAGTCGCAGAACGGTCTACAAGCGGCGCTTCCCGGAATCGCCTGCGACATCAGCTTGAATCTCAGCTCGCAGTTGAACCCTTCCGTAACGGCTTCCTGCAAGCCAGCCGATGCTCCGTGGGCGGTCTCTGGCGAAATGAACCTGTCTCCGACGCTGCTCGCGCAACCATCGCAGCAAACGAACCTGTTTACTTCCGCGGCGCTTCCGGGACTTCAATTCGAATCGCTCGCCGAGTTCGAGCCGACACAGACCGCGTCGCCTTCAAACGACTTCGTTCCGCTGAAAGTGCTCGCAACGTTCCTGGACGGCCGCGCGCTCCTCTTCGAAGGCTCCGCGACTCCCGTGGCCACATTTTCCGGCTGGGGCAGCGACATCGCCGCGCTTTGGTCCAGCACGCGCCAGCGCTGGCCCATTCTCGTGACGCGCGACGGCGATTGGACCGAGCCTGACGCGATTCAAGCGTTCGACGTTGTGGATCGCGAGGCCGTGCCCGTCAGCGCTCCATTGGAATTCGACGGCCCGGTCACCGCGCTGTGGTCCGAAGGCGAAAACGAAGCGCTCGCCGTCTCGCGCAATCTCAAGACAGGACTCTATGAAGCCTATGTTCTTCGCGCGACGTATGCGCAATAGATTCTTGCTCGCGCTGCTCGTGATTCTCGCCGCGCTAGCAGCAACGGCGGCGCGTCGCCCGCGCTACGGCGGCACGCTCACCATCGAATTCGCCGGCCGCGTCATGTCTCTCGATCCCGTGCAGCCTCAGGCCAGCGGGGAAGACCATCTCGCGCAGGAGCGCCTGCTCACACTCATCGCCGACCGCCTTGTCACTCTCGACGACCACGGCCAGCCTCGCCCCTCTCTCGCGTGGGACTTTGAGAAAAAATCAAATGGCGATCCCAGCGGTTGGCTAATTACCCTCGTACCGGGCAGAACCTTTCAGGATGGAACACCCGCTAATTACGAAAATATTGTTCCTAGCTTGCAGCGTGCTAATCCAACATGGAGTTTCCGCGAGTTGGATGTTCATTCAGGACAGATGAATACGCAGATAATCTCAATTAATACTGGAATTTCGGTCCCAGATCTCCCCTACATCCTTGCCGAGCCGCGCAATTCCATCCTCCTCCACAAATCTTTCGGCGCCGTCGTCGGGACAGGCCCGTTCCGCATCACCACCTGGGAGCCCGGCCAGCACGCCGTCCTCACCGCGAACGATTCCTATTGGGCCGGCCGGCCATTCGTCGATTCCATCGACATTCAGATGGGCCGCGACGCGCGCGACCGCATGATGGACCTCGACCTCTCGAAATCCGACGTCATCGAAGTCTCGCCCGAAAGCGCTCGCCTCGCCACGGCCCGCGGCTCGCGCATCTCCGCTTCGGATCCATCCGAACTGCTCGCCGTTGCATTCATGAACGCGAGCGCCGCCGCGAAAGACATTCGCGTCCGTCAGGCGCTTTCTCTCGCCATCGATCGCGCCTCTCTCGTCAACGTCGTCCTCCAAAAAGAAGGCGAGCCCGCCACCGCGCTCCTGCCGCAATGGTCCGCCGGATATGCCTTTCTTTTTTCCGCGCCGTTCGATCCCACTGCGTCTCAGCAACTCGTCGCGCAAATCTCTCCTGTGCTGGCGCTCAAGCTGGGCTATGATTCCGGCGACCCGCTCGAACGCATGATCGCCGAACGCATCGCCGTCAACGCTCAGGCCGCCGGAATTTCCGTCTCGGCGCTGCCTGCGGTAAACGACTCCTCCGCGTCCGCGTTCGACGCCCGGCTCATTCGCATTCCGCTCGCCTCTCCCGCCCCCGGCGTCGCTTTGGAGAATCTCCTCGAAACGCTTGCCGTCGCGGAAGGCCCGAATCCCGTTTTCGCTCCCGTCGCCAGTCCCGACGATCTCCAGTACCTGAATTCTCGCGAACGCGAAACTCTCGGCGCGTACGACTTGATTCCGCTGGTTCACCTGCCGCAAGTCGTCGGCCTCTCTTCGCGCGTCCGTGACTGGATGCCTTTGCGCTCCGGCGAATGGCGCCTCGCCGATGTCTGGCTCGACGGAGCGGCCCCGTGAGCTTTCGCTTCAAAATGTTCGTGCTGTTTCCGCTCGTGGTCGTCGCCGCAGTCGCCGTTGTTGCCGTCGGCGTCACGATTTCCACGCGCCGCTCGTTCGAGCAGCTCGACAACGAGCACACCGACGCCATCGTCGCCCAGTTCCAGAGCGAATTTTCCAGCCAGGGCGAGGACGTCGCCCACCGCGTGAAAGGCATCGCCGACTCCGAAGCGACGATTCGCATGGCGCTCACGCTCAATCGCCCCAACGCCGACGAGTCCGTTTACGTCAACGACGCCACCGGCCTCGCGAAGTCCCATCAGCTCGATTTCCTCGAGCTCGTCGACACGAATGGCGACATCATCTCTTCCGCGCAGTGGCCCGCGCGCTTCGGCTACAAGGAAAGCTGGCTGCTGCAAAAAGTGGACTGGTCCGCCCGCGGCGCTTTCCTAAAAAAAATTGATACGCCTGACGGTTCCGCGCTCGCCCTCATGGCCGTCTCCGTCGTTCCCGTCGGCAGCACGAATATCTACATCGCCGGCGGCGAGCATCTCGGCAAATCGTTTCTCGCCTCGCTCGCGCTGCCCGAGGGCACGCGCGCGCTTCTCTATAGCAATCTCGATCCGAATTTCGCGTCGCTTGATTTGACCGACGTCAACGGTCCCGTTCCGCAAGCCGATCGCCTCGCCTCGCTCATCGGCCGCGAACTTCAGCAGCCCGGCAACGTCGTCACGACGATCGAGTGGACCCCCGATCCCGCGAGCGCCGAAGTTTTTCACGCCCTGCCCATCTTCGGCGCCGACAAGGAACTTCTCGGCGTCTTTCTCGTCGGCAGCTCGCGCCGCGACCTCACGCTTCTCGAGGGACGCATCCGCGTCCTCGCGCTCTACGTCGGCGCCATCGCGCTTCTTCTCGGCATTCTTCTCAGCTCCTGGGCCGCCGCGCGCATGACGCGCCCCATCGGCAAACTCGCCGCCGGCGCCGCCGCCGTCGCCTCCGGTGACTGGAACGCCCGCGTTGATATCCGCTCGCGCGACGAAATCGGCTCGCTCGCCCGCACGTTCAACCACATGACCGGCCAGCTCGCCGAGCAGCGCGAGCGCCTCGTCCAGGCCGAACGCGTCGCTGCCTGGCGCGAACTCGCCCGCCGCCTCGCCCACGAGCTGAAGAATCCCCTCTTCCCTCTGCAAATCACGGTTGAAAATATCCGCCGCGCGCGCGAGCAGAACGCCGCCGAATTTGACGAGACGTTTCGCGAATCCACCTCCACGCTTCTCGCCGAAATCGAAAATCTCAAGACGATCGTCGGCCGCTTCAGCGATTTCGCCAAAATGCCGCATCCCGAACTGCATCCCGTCAATCTCAATGAAATCATCCGCGGCATTGTCCGCCTCTTCGAACCGCGCTTCGCCGTCGTCGGCCAGCCCGCCGTCACGCCCGAATTGCATCTCGACGATAAACTGCCCGTCATTCAGGCCGACGCCACGCTGCTTCATCGCGCCGTCGAAAATCTAATTCTCAATGCGCTCGACGCCATGCCGGCCGGCGGCGCGCTCACCATCCGCACTTCGCGCCGGGAACATGGCGTGTGCCTGGAAATCGCGGACACCGGCGCGGGCCTCACGCGCGAGGAATGCGAACGCCTCTTCACGCCCTATTACACGACGAAGCAGCACGGCACCGGCCTTGGCCTCGCCATCGTGCAATCCGTCGTCGCGGACCACGGCGGCCGCATCTCCGTCTCCAGCGAGCCGGGCCACGGCGCGACGTTCCGCATCGATCTCCCCGCGCGCCCCGCCGTCGCCGCGGCGAAACCGGCGTCGCCCGTCGAATCGAAGCCCCTGTTCGCGAAGCGGGGAGCCTAGCGCGTGCCCGCTGCCAAAGCCCATATCCTCATCATCGACGACGACGCGAACACCCTCGCCTCCCTTTCCCGCGCGTTTCGCCTCTCCGGCCACGAAGCCGTCGTTTGCGACAACGCCGCTCGCGCCCTCGAACTCGCACGCGACGGCCACTTCGACCTCATCCTCTCCGACGTCGTCATGCCCGGCAAAGACGGCATCGCGCTTCTGGAGGAAATGAAAACTCTCGGCATCGCATCGCCCGTCGTCATGATGTCCGGCCAGGCGTCCATCGAAGCAGCCGTCCGCGCGACGCGCCTCGGCGCTTCCGATTTTCTCGAAAAGCCCATCTCCACCGAAAAACTTCTCCTCACCGTCGAAAACGCCCTCAAACTCGCGCGCCTCGAGGAAGAAAATCGCGACCTTCGCCGACGCACCGGCCGCCACGAACTGGTGTATGCCAGCGCAGTGATGAAATCCCTTTTCGCCGAAATCGAGCGCGTCGCCGCCAGCGAGACGCGCGTCTGCATTCGCGGCGAGACCGGCACGGGCAAGGAACTCGTCGCGCGCACGCTTCACGAAAAAAGCCCCCGCCGCGCCGGCCCGTTCATCACGCTGAATTGCGCCGCCATCCCCGCCGAACTGATGGAGTCCGAGCTTTTCGGCCACGAAAAAGGCTCGTTCACCGGCGCCGCTTCGCGCCACGTCGGCAAATTCGAGCAGGCACATCGCGGCACGCTCTTCCTCGATGAAATCGGCGACATGCCGCTGCCCATGCAGGCCAAACTTCTTCGCGTCCTCGAGGAAAACGAAATCGAGCGCGTCGGCGGCGATCGCCCCATTCCCGTGGACGTTCGCGTCCTCGTTGCCACGCACCGCAATCTCGAGGACCAGGTCAGGCGCGGCGCCTTCCGCGAGGACCTCTACCATCGCGTCTACGTTTTCCCCGTCGTCCTCCCGCCGCTTCGCGAACGCCCCGAGGATATCCGCATTCTGGCCGAGCATTTCGCGCGCCAGGTCGCGGAGCAGAATGGCTGGAAGCCGAAGAAATTCTCACCGGCGGCAATCGAAGTGCTTTCGCGTTACTCCTGGCCCGGCAACGTCCGCGAACTGCGCAACGTCGTCGAGCGCGTCCTCCTGCTTGCCGCAGCCGAAGAAGTGGACGCTTCCGCAATCCGCCGCGCGCTGCCTCAACAGGAATCCGGTTCCGTCGATGCCGCCGCCTCCGGCACGCTCGCCGAACGCGTCGAAGCCTTTGAGCGAGAAACCATCGTCGCCGAACTCAAGCGCCATCATCACCACATGACCAACGCCGCCAAGGCCCTCGGCCTCGAACGCAGCCACCTCTACAAGAAATGCCAGCACCTCGGCATCGACCTCGCCTCCATCCGCAAAGACGATGGCTGAGGATTGAGGCGCAGCTTGCGTTCCCCGCCAAGCCGCAGAGTCGGCCCCGTTGACGCAAGTGATATAATGGATTATGAAATCCCAGCCGCGAGTCCGCATCGTTCAGCGTGGGCGAGTTAGCCGCAACAGCGCTGACTCACTTTCATCGCCTTCCGCTGCAATTCTCAGTTCCGACCGCGAATCACCGCCGTGCCAGTCAACTTATACAAAAGACGAGACATCCCAAATCCCGGCCGCACATTCTTATCCCGTCTCTCTGCGAGTGTCCGGAAATGCAAAATTCACCTATGATTTTTTTAATCGCCAATATGAAATATTAGAACCCATCGTAAGTTATAGAAAACAAAAGACAGAAGATTTTCTAATCGCCAAATTCCGCCCCATGCTTCGACTATCGGAGCCGGTGCGCGCGCCGCTGGATCGAGTTTCCAGCCTCAAGCCTCCAGCCTCTAGAACTAATCGTCCCCAATTTGCGCTTTGTAGTTTTCCGCTTGTCAGCAGTTCCTTCGCGCCCACCCGCTCCACATCGAGGGCAGACCGCTCTCAACTGTCAACTTTCAACTGTTGGCCGTCTTCGCTAATCGATAATTCTGGCGGGGATCGCGGCTCAGTCCGCCGCGCGCTTCGATGCCGCCTCCGCTGGAACTTCTGGGCGTCCCGTAACAACAGGAGCGGGGAACAGCTTGCTCAATACCAGGTGTGTTGGGACGTAAACGACGCACACCAGCACCGCCCAAATAATGAAGAGATGCACCGGGGCCGACCCGATCTGGCGGTGGAAAATAGGGTCGGCGAACGCGAAATTCAGGTTCAGCGCTGGATTCGCCAGCCTTCCCGCAAGGATTGCCGCAGCGCCAATTCCCGCCTGCAGCGCCAATCCTCGCCTGTCATATCCCACTCGCTTCACGGACCAGATCAGGATCACAGGCCACACGAAGTGATAGAGCGAAATCAGCCGGACCCACAGTGCGTAATGCGCGTCCCACATATACTCCGTGCCCCTAAACACATGATGCCCGCTGAAAAAATTCCAGCTGACGTCCAGGTCCCACAGCGCGTCGCCCAAGACCGACGCCACCGCCTGACTCGCCAGCAGCAGGGAATTGTTCCGCCAAATCGCCAGGCAGCTCAGAATGATGGCGAGATTGCAGACGTGCAGAAAATTGGCGACACCCCATTCGCGCCAGTAGATCGCGAACCACGCGGCAAGCCACACTGCGCACGCCCATCGCACCCAATCGGGAAATTTCGAGGAGTTCACGTCCGTCCCGCCGCTGCCTTGGAACGCCATCGTATCAAATTCGCGACGCATTTCCGATTCGCTCCGATGCAGGAAATTTATCTGTCACGGTTTTTGTCCCGTGGGAGAGTAAATCCGTGAACGCGGCGCTCATCGCTGGAGCCGGGGCTCTCGGCGGCGCGGGACTGGTCTTCCGCGCGGGCATGCATCCGCAATCGCAGCTCTTCGGCCCCACGGTTCGCTTCACGGGTGACACGGGCTCCATCGCGATCACCTTCGACGACGGCCCGAATCCAGCAGCCACTCCGGCGCTTCTCGATCTCTTTGACAAGTATCAGGGGCGCGCCACATTTTTTCTCATTGGCGGCCACGTGCGCGCCTTTCCGGCTCTCGCGCGCGAAGTCGCCTCGCGCGGCCACCTGATTGGCAATCACACGGAAACACATCCCAATTTGACTTTTCTTTCTCCAAAAACCATCACTCGCGAACTTACGCTTTGCGGCGAAGCCATCGAATCCGCCGTCGGCATGAAACCGCGGTGGATGCGCCCGCCCTATGGTTTTCGCGGCCCGCAGCTTCGCGGAGTCATCCGTCGGATGGGCTACTCCGGCGTCGCGATGTGGTCGAAATTGGCATGGGACTGGAACCCGCAGCCCGCCGAGCCGGTGATTCATCGCTTGCAGACCGTCACTGGCGGGGATATTGTCCTCCTGCACGACGGGGATCACCGGACGCTTGAAGGCGACCGCAAGCATACGGTGGACGCCCTGGCTTACTGGCTGCCGCGCTGGAAAGATGCGGGATTGCGTTTTGTGACGCTCGATGCAATCGAGGGAGCCGCCCGCGCGAATCTTTCCGCCGGCGACGCACGAGGAAAGTCCTGACGAGGAGAGCAGGGAATCGTGGACGATCGAAAATTCTACGACGAGAAAGATGAAACCAAACAACTGACACTCGTCTGCCCGCATTGCCGGCAGGAGAATACGTACCCGGTTCGCTGGAAGGTGCGCACGAAAAAAGCCTCGCTGCCAGGCGGCTCGAATGACGACGATCGCACGCGATTCTCGAAGGCGCGCTCGTATATGGTTCGCGTTGATGAGCTGGTCGCCTGCCGGAATATCCGCTGCCGCAAGCGCTTCGAGCTCACCGGCCAGACCGTCATCCTGATCTGATCAACGCGCATCGGCCGGGGAGAGGGAATTAAATCTCCGGGTACATTTCAAAAAACGCTTCGAGCGACTGATGCAGTGTTTTTTCGATTTCTTCCTTGCTGCCTTCGATCAAATGCATCGTCACGCGACCGTTTCGCCCGTTCTTCAGCTTCACCGTTGCTTCGTCCACCGATTCCAATTCTCCTTCGGGAAACAGCCGCAGACCGTACACCAGCGCCAGCTTCGCCATCGTTCCTCCTCGCGTTGCTATCCTTACATGCCTGAACCCAGACTATTCGCGCCTCCTTGCGGAGTCAAACCGCCGCTGTGCGGCATAGTCGCTGCGTCGCATTGACATCGTGCTCGGCTCGGAAGCATCCTTACCGCAACGGCAAGCATCGGTATGATTGCTGGTTTGTGGAGATTGCTCCGATGACACTCCGGCTCGCTCGCGTCTCTTCCAGCCCTGTGCTGATTCTGTTCGGCGCGATGTTCGTACTTGCTCCTGCGCTTGCCGCGCAGTCGGCCGCTCCTCCCGCGCAGCAGTCCGCTGCGCCCGTCGCCACTCCGCCTCAGACAAGCACTGCCCCGGCGCAGCCCGCAACGCCATCGGCAGCCGCTTCCCCGAAATATTACGTCGTGCCTAAGGGCACCCAATTGCCCCTCGTCCTCCACACCGCGATTTCCACGCGCGGCGCCCATGTCGGCGACCGGGTCTACCTGGAGACGCTCTATCCCATCGTGATCGACAGCCACATCTTGATACCTGCCGGCTCCTACGTTGATGGAGAGGTCACTGAAGTCAAGCGCCCCGGCCGGGTGCACGGTACGGCTGAGCTGGGAATCAAACTCGACCACCTCATCCTCCCCAACGCCTACGACGTTGATTTCAATTCCACGCCGCGAGACGCGGACACCGGCGGGAATGAGACCGTGAATAACGAGGGTCAAGTCAAGGGCGATTCCGACAAAGCAGGAGACGCGGGAACCGTCATCCGGGATACCGGCTCTGGCGCGCTCATCGGCGCCATCGCGGCGAGAAGCGGTGAAGGGGCGGGAGTCGGCGCGGGGATTGGCGCCGCGGCCGGGCTTGCCACCGTGCTGCTAACGCGCGGGCCAGAGGCGGTGTTGCCCCGCGGCACGACTCTCACGGTCGAACTGAACCGGCCCCTCTATCTGCTCGCCGACAAAATAAATTTCACGTCGCTCGGCCAGTCGTCAATCCTCCCTGGCCCGGAATATCGCAGGCCGGAGCGCAGACGAGTCCCGTACTAAATTTAAATTCTTGCTCCGCGCGCGGCCGCAACAAACCGCATTGGACTGAAATTTTCGACGCTGATTGACGATTTTCCTTTGCGAACCCACTCGCTGATGCATTTCGCCGTCGCGGGCGCCAGCAGAATCCCGTTGCGATAGTGCCCCGTAGCGATGAACAGCCCTTCGATGTCCGTGGGTCCGATGATCGGCAGGCGATCGGGCGTTGCCGGCCGCAGCCCGGACCATGTTTCCGTGATTGCTGCGTTTTCCAGCGCCGGGATCAGTTCAACCGCAGCTCCAAGGATCTTGCCAATCCCTCCTGGAGTCACCTGCTTCTCGAATCCCGCATTCTCGAGCGTGCTCCCAGCGACCATGCGTCCATCCTCGCGCGGGACGACGTATCCGTGCTCACTGCGCACGACGCATCGCAGCGCACATGCAGCGCTCTTTATTGCCACCATTTGTCCCCGCACGGGGTGGGTGGGGGCATACCGCTCCATCCATCCGATGCTTCCGGTGAAGCTCCCCGCCGCCACGACAACATACTTAGCGCGCATTTTCTCACCCGCCCTCTCGTCGAAGCGGCCAGCTTTCATCACATTCGAATCCGCCGCGACGACGGCTTCGCAGCGATTCTGCTCCGTTAAGATGGAAATGACTTCGAAGCCTGCGCGAATCTGAACCCCGATGCTCTTCGCTGCGCGAAGCGTGGCCTGCGTCAAAGCGCGCGGATCAACATAGGCTTCGTCGGGAATCCACGCTGCGGCTTGAGCTGCCGGATTCAGCAGTGCCTCTCTACGGATGGCTTCGGATACCGATATCGGCTCCGCAGCGATTCCAAATTGTCGGACTTGGGCGACTCTTTCGTTTCGTTGTGCTTCAGCATGGGAACCGAAGAAAAGCTCTAATGCGCCGCACGTATGAAATTCGACCGGTTCTCCTGATGCTTTCGCAACGTCGGACACAAATCCTGGATACAGTCCGTGACTCTCCCGGGCGAGGGACACGAGAGGGGCCGCATCAGGCGCGTCCGGAGCAGGCGAAAGCATGCCGGCGGCAGCCCAGGACGCCTCGCGGCCCGGCTCCTGCCGGTCGAGCAAAACAACGCTCAATCCTTTTTGCGCCAAGTCAAATGCGATCGACGCGCCAATGATGCCGCCGCCGACGATGATCGCATCGCAGGTCTTCATTATTTCATTTTAGCAGTTATTTGCCGGCCAGAACTTGGCTAGGGGACTATGAAAGAGAATTCGCGAGTTCGATGGAGAGCAGATACGCCTTCTGCGAGAGGTTTCTCGCGCGTGGCCAGTCCGATGTATTCATCGCATCGTGCACCTGATCAAGAAATCCGTGGATTTTTTCCACCATGTCGCGCTGATTCGCGTTCAAGTCGCGTCCGTCGGCACGATGCAGATTTTTTTCCGCATCGCCGACGAACTGATTTGTCTGCTTTTGTAATTCGGCTTGATCGCTGGGCGACAATTGCGGCGAAATCTGGGGCGCAGCGGCCTTCGCTGGCTCAGCATTTTCCTTCTTTGGAGCATCGACTTTGGGAGGGGCGTCCACGGGAGGAGTCGCGGTCGCCGGGGGCGTTTGCTGTGCGGTCTGCGATTGCGTCTGCGTTGTTGGTGGCTGAGTCTGGTTCTGCGTCGCAGGCGGCGCTGTTTCACCCGGCTTTGTAGTCGCTACCGGGGGAATCAATAGAGGTTGCGCTGGTTGTGGCGCTTCAGTCACGGGAGGTAAAGCTACGGTTCGGTGCCGCGTACAGCCAGCAACGGAAAACGCAAGGCACGCCGCCAGTGCGCCCATCATGGCGGCGGAATTACGCGAGCGCACAAAAAGGGCGTTCGCCGAGTGGTATGTAGTCTGGCTGGGCATGCTGTTCGGCTATTTATCTTCCCCGGGCGAATGGCTGCCCGTAGTCTCTGTAATTCTTAGATGCAATTCCTCCGGAAACGCGCGGAAACGGCAGGGAAATTCGGAATGTCGTACCCAGCCCTACCTGTGAGTCAAATTCTATCCCACCATTGTGCAACTGTGCAAAACGAAACGCATTGGCCAGGCCAAGCCCCGTACCGCCCTTGCGAGTGGTGAAGAAGAGCTGGAATATCTTAGCGCGATTTTCGGGTGAAATCCCTGGTCCTGTGTCGCCTACACTGATCTCGGCCATTTCGCCTGCCTGGCGCAGGCCGATTGTGAGGCGGCCGCCCGGACGCATGCAATCGCAAGCATTCAGAACAAGATTCAATACGGCCTGTTCGATCAGGCGATGGTCGATTTCAACGTGAGGGAACTCAGCGGGAATATCCCTCACCAGATCAATCCGGCCTTTTTCAATTGCGGGCTTGACGCTGGCAAGCACTGACTCCAGCAATTGAGGCAGGTCAGTCTCCACGTGCTCCAATTCGACGGGGCGGCTGAATTCGAGGAAGGTCTTCACCACGCGATCAAGACGATCAATTTCCGTGTCGAGCATCTTGGCGGCTTGCTGGGATTCGGGCTCCGGGGACAGATTTCCTTTGAGAACTTCGAGCCAGACACGCATTGAATTGAGCGGGTTTTTCACTTCGTGCGCAACGCCGGCGGTCACTCGGCCGAGAGCGGCCAAGCGTTCCGAAACCTGGAGGTGCGAGCCGAGGCGCTCTATGGATTCAAGGTCGCGAAGCGTGACGAGAAGTCCCATTCGAGCGCCGTCTTCGCGGATGGTTTGAACGCTCGCGCCGACGCGCCGCGTTCCATTGTTGCCCGTAAGCTCCACTTCCACCTGCTCGCCCACTTCCGCAACCAATTCACCGTCCTGGCCTATGTGCAAAGCCTCAGCGATTGGATTTCCCGGTGGAAAGATCTCTTCGATTTTGCGGCCTTGCAACTCGTCGGACTTCGCGCTTAAGAATTTATAGGCGGATGGACTGATCATCATCGCGCGGCCTTCGGCGTTGAAGAGGAGCAGGCCGTCCTCGAGCCCGGCCATAATCTGGTTCATGTTTTCGCGGAGAGTGCTGAAAATTTCGCGCACGTCGCGCAACTGCTGGCCGATTCGGCTGATCTTGTTGGACACCTGGCCGAATTCGCCGGCCTCCGTAACCGGTTCGAGGTCAAATTCGCCGGCAGAAATGCGGTCGAGTTGTTTGGAAATTCGGGTCAGAGGCGCGAGAGAAATCTGCCCTACGAATGCCGTGAACAGAGTGGAGAGCAGAATCGCACCGAGCGACAGCCAGCCGGCGGAATACAGGCTCGGCGAGATTTCGTCGCGCAGAAGCGCGGAAGACAGGCCGACGCGAATGTCGCCGAAAGGCCGAGGGCCGACGCTGAATGGCAGAGTGACTTCATAGACGCGAGGTGGGCCATAGAGGATCCTGAGCTGATCGATGAAATTCGCATGGATGAGTTCAGCAATCCCATGCACTTGGGGTACGGCGCGGCCGGGAAGGGAAGGATCGCTCGAAACGAGAGCGGTGCCATCGCGATCGCTGATCGTGATTTCGTAAAGGTCGCGGTAGTAGCCGATCCCGGATTCGAGAAGCTCGGTGACTCCCTGGCTGTCCTGAAGCGTGTGCTGGATATACGCGCGAACATCAGCGGGGCGGGAGGATTTCGGAGCATCTCCACTCTGGCTTGCTTCCACGAGCGCATGCTGCGCGAAATAGAAGACCTGCTGCGCAACATATCCGGCCCGGTCGTCGGCCTGACGAATTACCTGCCGGGTCAGCGTGACGACGTAGAGGCCGGAAATCAGCGCGACAATGACCAACACAAGCAGCGCCGTGGCCAGCGTGAATTTAGTCTTTAAGCTGAGCGCCATGTGTTTGTGACGCCTCGTACTCCTTCAGCTTGTTGTGCAAGGTCTTCAGGCTGAGTCCGAGCAGCTCCGCCGCGCGCGTTTTGTTTTGGTTGGTCGCATCCAGGGTTTGAAGGATCAGTTCCCGTTCAGCTGCTTCGACGGTTGTCCCCGGCGGGAATCGCAGGCCGGAGAGCTCGCCGGTCTGCACGACCGGGCCGCGAGCGAAATCCTGTGGCAGGTGCGAGCGGCCGATTGGACCGTGGTCGCTGGCAATCGCGGCGCGCTCGATGATGTTTCGCAGCTCGCGGACGTTCCCCGGCCAGGAATAGCTCTTGAACAGCTCCATGACTTCCGCATTGACGCCGGGCACCTGGCGACCGTGCTTTCGATTCGCGTCCGAGAGCAGCTGCTCGACCAGAAGAGGCAAGTCGTCCTTGTGTTCGCGCAGCGGCGGGAGATGTATATGGAAGACGTTCAGCCGAAAATATAGATCCTGCCGCAATTTCCCCTGGGAGACGGCCTGCTGTGGATCCTTGTTGGTAGCGGCGAGCACGCGAACATCAATCGGCGTCTCAACTTTGCTGCCGAGGCGACGAACCTTGTGATCCTCCAGGACCCGAAGGAGTTTTGCCTGCGTTGGCGCGGGCATTTCGCCGATCTCGTCGAGGAGCAGCGTACCGCCGTCGGCCAATTCAAAGCAGCCCAGTCTCCGTTCGGCCGCGCCCGTGAAGGCGCCTTTCTCGTGGCCGAAGATTTCGCTCTCCATGAGCGACTCTGGAATTGCCGAGCAATTGATCGCCACAAATGCCTGATGAGCGCGCGGAGAGAGCTGGTGAATCGTGCGCGCGACCATCTCTTTGCCAGAGCCAGTTTCACCTGTAATCAGAACCGAGGCCGTGGATGGAGCGGCCATCTCGACCTGGCGCATGACTTCGTGCATCGTTTTCGAAGCGCCCACGAGTTCGCCGAGCCGGCCGGCATCGCGCAATTGTCTCGTGAGGGCGGCAACCTGTTTGCGATCGCGCACTTTTCCCATGGCGCGGTCGAGCAGCGAACGAAGAACCGGGGGCTTCAGCGGCTTTTCGATGTACCAAAAGGCGCCTGCTTCGATGGCCTGAACAGCGCGTTCATCGCTGCCGCGGCCGGTGATGATGATTACGGGAGTCTCCGGCGAACTCTCCTGCAGCTTCCCGAGAAGTTCAAGGCCGTTCATTCCGGGCAGTTCGACATCGGCCAGGACGACCGCGGGCTGAAATTCGCCGAATTTCGCGAGGCCGTCTTCGGCGTTGGCCACGCCGATGACGTCGCAGTCCCATTTGCGCAGCAGCGCCTCATATCCCTTGCGGGCGATTTCTTCGTCCTCAACGATTAGGATGCGCTGAGAGTGCTGTGTTCCAGTGGCCATTTAGTTCAATCTACCAGCCAGCCGCAGGATTGCCAAGCAATCCGCATGACTAAGGACCTCGCGCGCAATCGACGCACAAGAGAGATCTGAGGGCGGAGCGTTCGCATTAGCAATTCGTCGTGCGGCCTCGAAATTTTCATTTCGAATCGCACCGAGTGCATTATAATCCCCGCGAATTGGGGACATTCGCCAGCTTCTAACTTTCTGACGTGCTTCTACGGGGAGTCTTGGGGGAAGCGGGATTCGCAGAGTCGCGCTGAGCGGCGTATGGTACGCGCGTGAGTGCGGCTGTATTCCTGCCAGCTTCGCCCGTTGAGGCCTTGATGAAGAAATTCGGCCGGATTAGCCCGGCGATTGTTGCAATTTTGTGCCTTGCTCTGTCCACGCAGGCGCGTAGGACGTCAATCCCCAAAAAACATGCCGGCCATTCAAGACTAAGCCACGCCATCGCGCCGAAGACGAAAACTGCAGCGGGACAGGCAGCACAAGCTCCAGCGACACCGAAGAAAACTGCGGCGCCCGCGAATCCGCTAACTCAAGAATCTCCAGAAGTGAACCCGCCGTGGGCCCCGATGACCTCCGCTTCGGGCGGGCTCGGACTGTTCACGATAGATACCGGCGATACGCTGCCCCGCAGTGCCTTCACTATTGAAAGCGGACTCAACAAATTTTCGCGAGCGCCAGGAAGCGTGAGCGTTGCGGAGCTTGGCTGGAGCGCAAATTACGGAATCACGGACCGGCTCTCGCTCATCGGCGCATTCATTCCTCACCGCCATACGCACATCGGCGCGCCGGGACAATTGAGCCTCGACCTGCCGACGACCGATCCGCTCTATGCCAATACGATCTATAGAGTTCCGCCGAATCCAGGGGCACGGCCGATGTATGTTGAGGATTTTCCTTTTGCCGCTCACGACGCGAACGGGCTTGGCGACGCCGATGTAGGCTTGAAGTACGGGATTTTTTCCGAGCGGCGCGGCGACCGCGCAAGCCTCGCGATTCGCGGCGACGTTTTCATCGCGACGCGGTACGACATACTCGATCTGGCGGCGAGCGAAGCGCAGAACGGCGCGACCGATTTTCAGCTGGGATTGAATCTGAGCAAGACGTTGCTGAACCATCGTCTGATTGCCACGTCGGACGCGGCATATCGCCTAACGCGCGACCCCGGCACGTTCTTCAATAATTCACCGGCGTTCACCAGAGCCGATCAGGTGCACGTTGGCGCCGGATTCGATCTTTTTCCCGAGAAGCGCTATCAGTTCCTGAATGAGTACACCGCAACTATATTCGTTGGGACGCACACGCCCGATATGACTTTTGGCCCGCGCGATCCCATTGATGGCGTATGGGGAGTGCGCGCCTATGTGACGCGCCTCGTGGCTGTCGATACGGGCTACCGGTGGATGCTCAACCTTCACAATGTGCATGACCGCAGCGGTTTCATTGTGAAGCTGGGATTTGGCTATTGGCCTGATCAGAACGTTCCACCGCCGCGTGTCGATGTTCAGGTGGCGGCAAATCGCGCCGCCGTCACGGAAGGCTCCGGCGAAAAAGTAAGTCTTTCGGTGCGGGCCTCGGACTCGCAGAATTGGCCGCTCACTTTTTCCTGGAGAGCTACCGGCGGAGCCATCGTCGGGACAGGGCAAGACGTGCTCTGGGATTCCGCGGGCACTCGACCCGGCACATATTCGATCAGCGCGTTTGCCGAAGATCCCCACGGCGGCAGTGGGATGAATTCCGTGCAGGTGATCGTCACGCCAAAGGCGCCGCCACCGCCGACAATGAGTTGTTCCGTCGATCGGCCGGACGTGATCGCGGGCGAGAAGGTGACCATCACGGCGCAGGTGATTGACCAAACAGGCACCGCGCTCACCTATCAGTGGGTGGCCAATGGTGGAAAAATTTCCGGCAGCGGCGCCTCCATTCAACTGGACACGACGGGATTGTGGCCCGCAAAATTCACGGTCACCGGCCGCGTGGAGAACGCGCAAGGCGGCGCCGCGGATTGCAATGCGAGCGTGACGATTCAGCCGCCTCCGCCGCCTCCGCAGGCCGGGAAAATCAACGAGTGCTATTTCGCGCTTCACAGCGCGCGGCTCGACAACGTCTGCAAGCGCATTTTCGACGACGTCGCCGTCCGGCTGGCCAACGCTCCGAAGGCAAGAGTCGTCCTGATCGGCTATGCTTCGCCGCGAAAGGCAGGCTCGCAGCGCCTCGCCTACCGATTGGCGATGCAGCGTGCGCAGAATTCCAAGGCATATCTTTCCTCGATGAAAGGCGTTGACGCTTCGCGAATCGAAACGAGCATCGGCGGAAGCTCCGCGATACCCGGCAAGGAAAACAGGCGCGTGGAAATCATCTGGGTTCCGGAAGGCGCGACCGACTAGGCTCGGTTTCGCGACAATTGCGCGGAACCAAATCAGGTTCGCGTACGTCCGTATTAGGCTCTCCGGTCTTCAAGGTTTTCCTTCGCGCGCATCACGGTATAATGCGCGGCGCAAGAGAGCACTCCATATTCAGGCAGGCATATTTTCTTGAATTCATTTCCTCAACCGATGATTTCTCTGCACACATCCGGAATTTCCCCAAATTTCAAAGGAGCTGAATGATGAAAAAGTCCAGCGTGTTTGGCGCCAGCCTCGCGGCTCTGGCGTTTTCATTCTTGATCGCAGTTCCCGCGTTGGCGGCGGATCAGACCGTCACGGACCAAAAACCGGCCGACATTTTCGCCAACTTGAAATTCCGCAATCTTGGCCCGGCGGTTGCCGGCGGACGCGTGGCCGCCGTGGCGGGCATACCGGGCCAGCCGAATATTTATTACGCCGGCGCGGGCGGTGGCGGCGTTTGGAAGACGGTGGACGGCGGACTCTCCTGGAAGGCGATTTTCGAGCACGCATCCACTTCATCGATCGGCGCGATCGCCATCGCGCCCTCGAATCCGAATCTCATCTGGGTCGGGACCGGAGAAGGAAACGTCCGTAACGATGTGGTTGACGGCAATGGCGTCTACTTTTCCTCCGACGCCGGGCACTCCTGGAAGTTCATGGGCCTGGCCGAGACGCAGCAGATATCGACGATCGTGATTGACCCGCACAATCCGAACCTCGTCTTCGTCGGCGCGATGGGCCACGCGTGGGGGCCAAACCCTGATCGCGGAGTCTATCGCACGACCGACGGCGGAAAGACCTGGGCAAAGGTCTTGTTCGTGAACGACTCCACGGGCGTTTCCGATCTGGCGATGGCTCCGGGAAATTCAAAGGTGCTCTTCGCAGGCATGTGGGAGTTTCGGCGTTACCCGTGGACGCTGATGGACGGCGGGCCGGGCAGCGGAATTTATCGTTCCACCGACGGCGGCGACACATGGCAGAAGCTGGCGAAAGGGCTGCCGGAAGGGCCACTGGGCCGCGTCGCGGTCGCTGTCGCGCCAACCAATCCCGAACACATTTACGCTCTGATTGGAGCGAAGCGCGGAATGCTCTGGCAGTCGCTCGACATGGGCGATTCCTGGACCGCGGTCAGCGACAATCACGGCCTCGACGTTCGCGCATTTTATTTTTCGCGCTTCGTGGTCTCGCCCAATGATGAAAACAAGCTCTACTTCCTCTCGTTCAACTTGATGGAGTCCGACGATGGCGGCAAGACCGCGCATTCGGCGGATCGAGGCGTCCATTCCGACCATCATGCCATCTGGATCGATCCCACGAATCCGGATCGCATGATACAGGGCAACGACGGCGGCGTGTATCTTTCCACGGACGGGGCAAAATCCTGGCAGTTCCTCGACCGCCTCCCGATCGAGCAGTTCTATATGGTCGCAGCGGACAGCCGCCAGCCCTATTTCCTCTGCGGCGGATTGCAGGACAACAGCGCGTGGTGCGGCCCTTCATCCGATCTCAGCCGAGGCCGCGTCGCGGGCGCTGGCTGGTATACCGTGGTCGGCGGCGACGGCGAATATTCCGTTCCCGCGCCGAGCGATCCGGACATCGTCTACTCTGATTCGCAGAACGGCTCGATTGTTCGCCTCGACTTGAAAAACCACACACAGCGATTCATTCGCCCGTATCTCGACGGCGTGGAAGAAGTGAAGCCGGCGGACTTGAAGTACCGGTTCAACTGGACTTCGCCGATTGCCGTTTCGCCGACGGACGCAAATGAAGTCTATCTGGGCGCGAACGTTTTGTTCAAAACCACAGACGGCGGAAAAACCTGGGCGCCGATCAGCGGCGACCTGACACGCAACGACAAAACCAAGCAGGAAATCTCGGGCGGCCCGGTGCAGCACGACATCAGCGGCGCGGAGACCTACGGCACGATCATGTCCATCACGCTCGCGCCGTCTGATGCAAAGGTCATCTGGGTGGGCACGGACGACGGTCTGGTTCAGGTCACGCGCGACGGCGGCAAGTCGTGGGCGAACGTCACGTCGCACATCTCCGGCGCGCCGGAATGGGCGCGTGTTTACCAAGTCGGCGTTTCGCCGTTCAACGCCGGCTCGGCTTACGTCGTCTATGACGCGCATGAGCTCGATAATCGCCATCCCTATGCTTATCGCACCAGCGATTTCGGAGCGACTTGGCAAAGCATCTCCGCCGGCCTGCCGAATGACTCGCCGGTGCACGTCGTGCGCGAGGATCCCAATCACAACGGCTTGCTCGTCGCCGGCACCGACACAGGCCTCTTTTTTTCGCACGACAATGGCGACCATTGGCAGCCGCTTACGGCTGATTTCCCGACGGCTCCCGTATACGACGTCCAGTTCGTGAAGAATTCGCACGATCTGCTCGTCGCCACGCACGGCTGCGGACTGTTCGTCTTCGACGACATCCGTCCGCTCGAAGAACTCACGCCGGAAATTGAGGCCAGCGCATTCCACCTCTTCACGCCTGCGCCCGGAGTCATTTACCACCCGCAACGCGGCGGTGGCGGCGAGCGCGGCGGGTATTCGGCACCCAACGCGCCCAATGGCGTCGTGATCGATTACTTCCTGAAATCGGAGATCAAGTCTCCGCGTGAAGGCAGAATGCAGCGCGGCGGCGGGCAGGGCGCTGCTGGCGGGCCCGGAGTCGGCAACGAAGGCCCCGTGAAAATGACGATCACCGATGAGCACGGCGACACGATTGCGACCGAAAGCGGCCCGGCGAACGCAGGCATCAACCGTTACGTCTGGAACATGCGCTACGCCGGCGCGACCAGGTACCGCGGAGAGCGTCCGCCTGCCGGAGGCGGTGGTGGCTTCGGATTCAATCGCAACGCCGGGCCGCAAGCCATTCCCGGGAGCTACAAAGTCTCCGTCACCGTGAACGGCGACACGCAGTCGCAGAGCTTCTCGATTCTGCCGGATCCGAATCTCAAAGCTGATCCCGCGATTCTCCGCGCGAATCTGGAGCTCGGGCTTCGCGCCCGCAGTGAGGAAAGCGCGCTCAGCGACATGATGAACCGCATCGACGACATCAACAAGCAGCTCTCGGATTTCCAGTCCGCGATTCAGTCGAGCGACGACAAAGCCGAGAAATCCAAGTACGAGTCGATCCTCTCAAAAGGGCGGGATCTCTCGAAGAAGCTGATGGCTATCAAGGACGCCGTCTACAATTCGAACATCCAGCACGACGTCGCAGAAGACGACATCCACGATCTCACGCGTCTCTACGATGAAATGCAGGGAATCGGATTCGAGGCGGGCGGAGGGTATGGCGAACCGGTCAGCCCGATCGCCAAAGAGAAGATGGACCAGCTCTTCGGGGAAGTCGCCCAGCAGTTGAAGGCATTCAACGAAGTGCTGAAATCCGACGTCCCGTTCTACAACAATGCCGCCTCAGCGGCAGGTGCGCCCACTGTATTTGGCGGCGCTCCCATCGAGGTGAAAGCGGCGAAATAGAATTCAATCGGAAGAGTGGTTCAGTCAAATCTGATGGCGATGGGCTCCAAACCCATCGCCATCTCTGCATCTTGGCTTTCGTAGTCTTGCGGAAAAATTTCCGGCACTAGCTCAAGGTTCCGCTGTACGCCAGCGTGACGAATCCGAGTATCAGGAAGGCGATCGCGGTAATCATGAAATTCGTCGATTTTCTTCCCGCGCCTTTCCATTCGCCCGTCAGGTATCCCCAGATGCTCGACGTGATGATGATGATGGACATGAAGAGCGGCCATCCCAGCACCGGCCCCATGTCTCCAATCCGCGCAGCGGCGACGCCGTAGATCGCCGAGCTGCCCATCCACAGCGCGGCCATCACAATTCCGAAAATCCAGTAGATTCCCGTTCCCGCTTCGCCGAAGAAACGCAAGCTGCGGTTTTTGCGCCACAGGTAGATGCAATAAATCAAATACGGTACCAGCGATGCCATGTATAGCGGCGCCCAGATCACATTGTATTTGTTCGTCACGCTCGCGCCGAATTCCACCGCCCTTTGCGCCGTCGCCGTGCAGAAAGCAAGCCCGAAATTTCCCATGGGAGAACCAAGGCCCGCCAGAATGCAAAATGTCAGTCCTGTGGCGAAGCTAATTGTCTTCGTGGACGTGTCGCCGCTTGGTGGCGTGCTGGCTCGCAGCCGCCTTTCCTTTTCCCGGCCCGCAATCGCGGAAAAGACAATTCCAGCCAGCGTGAGCACCACGCCAAGAAGGATGAATTCACCCTCAGGCGTGAAAATCCGGTCCGAGTGTTGAAAGATGAGGGGCACGAGCGATCCGAAGGCCGTCGAGATGCCGATGGCTATCGCGAAGTTCAGCGCGATTCCGACTGCCGCGATGCCGAGGCCAAAAAATATCTGCGCGAGTCCAAATATCATTCCGAATAGCCCAAGCAGGAGAATTTCCTTCGAGCTGATTCCGCCATAGACGGCGCCCGCCTGAGGAATCGTGGCGACGACGAGGAGCCACGGAAATATGAGCATCGCGAAAATCGCCCACACCGACCAGATATTTTCCCACCGCCATTTCTTCGTATACTTCGTGGGCGTCGCAAAGCTTCCGTTGAGGACTCCGGCAACAATCGAGAGGACGACTCCGCCAATCATGCTGCCCATGGATTGCTTCTCCTGTTACTTCGTGCCCGGTTCGCGGACTGCTCGAAAGCAGAAACCGCGAAAGTAAATCACATTTTCCAGGTTCGCGCTATGATTACCGCCTCAAAGAAGGAGCGTTGCAATCGTGCCAGCGAAACACGGATTGTTTCTAGGCGTTGACATCGGAGGCACCAAGGTCGCCGCGGGAATCGTCACGCCTCTCGGCGAGATTATCTCCAAGGTGCGCGTCCCCATGGTCAGCGACCGCGATTCCGCGGCTGGTCTTGCGGCGGTCGAAAGCGCTATCTCCGCGGCACTCGAATCGCAGCCGAAGCGCCGAAGTTCCGTTGCCGCCATCGGCATCAGCTGCCCGGGCCCACTCGATCCCCGGCGCGGCGTCGTCATCAATCCGCCGAATCTCAAATGCTGGCGGAACTTTCCTCTTGCGGAAAAAATTACGGCCTCGCGCCATCTTCCCGCTCGCCTCGATAATGACGCAAACGCCGCCGCTCTCGCGGAAGCGCTTTGGGGCGCCGGCGCCGGTTACGCCTCCGTCTTCTACGCCACGCTCGGCACGGGCATCGGCACCGGGGTAATCCTCGACGGCCGCATCTATCATGGCCGCACCGGCGCCGCGGCCGAGGGCGGACACGTCAGCATTGATTATCGCGGCCCGAAATGCGCTTGCGGCAAACTCGGCTGCATCGAAGCACTAGGCGCCGGTCCCGCCGTAGCTCGCCGGGCGCAGGAGTGGCTTCGGTCCGGCGTTCCCGGCCGCGAAAATCTTCTCTCGCTCGCGGGAGGGAAGCCCGAAGGCGTCACCGCCGAAATGGTCGGCGCCGCCTGGCACGCAGGAGACAAGCTCTCCGCAGACGTTCTTCGGGAAACCGCCGACCTCCTCGCCATCTGGCTCGGCAATATCGTGGACCTCTTCGAGCCTGACGTGATCATCTTCGGCGGTGGCATGGGCGAACTGATGTCCGAATGGTTCGGCCGCATTCGCGAGCAGCTTCCTGCGTGGACAATCAATTCTCGATGCCGCGAGATTCCTCTTGTTCGCGCGCGTTACGGAGAAGATTCCGGCATCGCCGGCGCCGCCGCTCTCTGCCTCGGCCTCCGCAGTTCGCAGGCAGCTTCGAAGGTGGCACGCTCGAAGATCAAACCAGCGCGCAAGCCCGCGCCCGCTCGTAAGTCGAAACGCAAGCGCTAGCAGCGGTCAATCAGACTCGTACCGGCTGCCCTCCACCTTTTCCTCTGCATTCCTCGCTCAACTCATATTAAAATGTTCTCCTGCCCTCGAATCCTATGAAGCTGCGCCAACACATTTTTTTCTACGTCTTGCTGCTCCTTCTGCTCGCCGCGGTCGCGGGCCTGATTTACACCAGCTCCTGGGTCAGCACCACCTCAAATTCCTCTGCATCCCAATCCGCGACCGCCCAGGCTCCTGTCGTTGACCAGCGCCCTCTTCAGACAGCCCAGCGCCTCGCTCCTCTTGCGGTTACGCCCGACGAACAGGATCTCGCGGGTGATGCATTGCGCCTCAGCGATCACGAAGTGGACTTGGCCTTCGACTTTGCTTTCCGACAGGCCGCCGCGCATCCCGCGCCTCCGAGCGCTGCCGCCAGGGAAATCCAGGTACGCATCCAGACGTTGCAAGCCAGCGTGGACGCGAGTCAAGCCAGCGTCAATCGCCTCACTCCTCTCGTCGCCAGGGCCACGGAAGCGAACAAAGCCGCTCTGCAGGAAGAGCTCAATCTGGCTCAAGCCCAGCTCAGTCTCGATCAGGATGCCCTCGGTGACGCTCGCCAGGACTTGATTGATGCGGGCGGCGATCCACGCGGAAAAATTCAGCAGGCCCTCGATGAGCACGAACAGTCCTCTGGCCACAAGGGCAGCGCCGCTGTCGGCGCTGGTTCTTCCGGCGATGAAGCCGCGATCGAGGGAACAACAGCGCTAAACGTCCTCGCTCAGTTCCGTGCGTGGTATTCGCTAGTCGCCAAGCAGAAGCAGCTCGATGCCGCTCGCCAGGAAATTCTTGCCAGCGCCGCCGACCTCGCGCGCAGCCACGACGCGCTCGAAAAGCAGGTCGACCAGAAGAAGCCTGCTCCGGCACAGCCACTTACGCCGCAATCGCCCGCACCTTCCTCGTCCACCGCGTCTCTAGCGGAGCCCGTTCCCGCCACAGATGCCCTGTCTCGTGTCCGCCAGCTCGCCGAGGATCAGAAGACGCTGCTTAGCTCTGGCAAACGCATCGAAGATGATCAGGCTCTCGCTCGCACCTATGCGAACTGGAGCGGCCTGGTCCAGGCTCGCGAACGTTTCTTTCTCCATGGCCTTCTTCGGTCGCTCTTCTGGATACTCATGATCCTTTTTCTCGCCCTCTCCGCTGGCCTGTTCTCCGACCGCTTCTTCAATCGCCTCGGCCCCGAGCGCAAACGCCTCCTCACGCTGCGCTCCGTCATCCGCCTCTCGATTAACACACTCGCCGCTGTCCTG
Organism: Candidatus Acidiferrales bacterium; assembly: GCA_035280405.1. Taxonomy (GTDB): domain Bacteria; phylum Acidobacteriota; class Terriglobia; order Acidiferrales; family UBA7541; genus DAHUXN01. The sequence continues at coordinate 116,684 of DATEFX010000033.1, forward strand.
ATTCTCCTCGTGTTTTTCGGCCCTCCCAGCCAGCTCGCGGCCATCATCGCGCTCGCCGGCGCGGGACTCACCGTCGCGCTCAAGGATTTCATCGTCGGCTTTTTTGGCTGGTTCGTTCTGATGGGCCACAACGGCATCCGCCCGGGCGACTGGGTCGAAATCAACGGCGTCGGCGGCGAAGTCATCGAAGTCGGCCTGCTTCACACCGTGCTTCTTGAGACCGGCAACTGGACGGACTCGAGCCATCCCACCGGCCGCAAAGTCACTTTCGTCAATTCCTTCGCCATTGAGGGCCACTACTTCAATTTTTCGACTTCCGGCCAGTGGATGTGGGATCAGCTCGAAGTCCAGATTCCTCCCCGCACGGATCCCTTTCCCATCGCCGAAGCCATTCAGAAAATCGCCGCGAAGGAAACCAAGTCTGCATCGCGTCTTGCGGAGAAAGAATGGTCGCGCGTCGCGCCCGCGCATGCATCCAGCAGTTTCAAGGCGGATCCTTCGATGACCATCCAGCCCGCTGGCGAGGGCGTGAGCGTCCGCTTGCGTTACATCACGCGCGCCAACGAACGCCACGACGTCCGTTCGCGCCTCAATCGCGCCGTCATCGATTTGCTCCACAAGCGCAATCTCTCGCCCGCCGCGAAAGTTTCCACCGCGGCCGCCTCCGAATCGGATTAGGTGGGATCTTATTCGCTGTGTGCGAGGAATTCTTTCCGTGGTTTTGGTCCGGCTATTCCAGCATGGCCAGCGGATTCACATGCATGTCTGAGCGGCATTTCAAATGAGCCGGCGCGAAACAATGCTCGCATCGGGTATCGGCCGGCTTTTGTGAGGAACGCGAACTGCGCGTTCCACGTTCGTTGCAGTGAAGAGCACTCGTCCCGAAGGGTCCGTCACCTGCTCCGGAATCGGCGGCTCATCCGAGTACGTCCGGTAGGCGAGCAGCCCCATGACGAAAAACCCGCACACCATCACGATCCCGACCGCCTGCATCCACGCCTTCGATATCATCAGACCTCGGCTATTCGCTTTCGGCATGGCCCCCCTTGTTGGGCGGAGATTAAAAACCTCTCCCGTAACCTGCCAGTTTTCATCGCCTTCTATTACCCCAACGCGCCAAAACTGGCTCGATTTTAAGTACCAGACAATTTTTTACCTTGGACGATTTTATGTTGCATATAAAGGACTTGACAAATTTTTGACCTTGCTGTAAAATATTTTTCGTTAGCCTCGAAGTTTGTCCTTCCGGCCTGTGTTTCAAGCTAAAACGATTTCAGTTGCAAAACTGTGTACTTTTGCTCCCTCCGTTGCCTGCCGCAAATTGACTTCGGATGCTGCCGCCATTCCCATTATAGAAAGTCCCTCCGCAAGTCTGTGATTTTTGAACATCGGGGGAGAGAAAATCAACCGTGCGCAGTCATCCGCGGTTTCGAACGTAACCGCGCCTCTGCGCGCCGGAGCAGGGAAGTTTCTGCTCTTTCGCATTTCCGCGGGCTTGTTCGCCGTGCCGGGCCGCGGCGTTTACCCCGATGTTCTTGGTCGGGGCCTTTCCGTCCCGTCGGTTCAGCTCGCGTGTCAACCGGGACCCGCCAGCCGATGCGCTTCAGCCTATTTCGTCTCCGCCTGAACGCACGACAACAGTAAAGAGTAAGCTTTCGTGAAGGGCGGATTTTCGCCGCCCTTGCCATCCTTCCAGCCTCCAGCGTCTAGCCTTTGTACTTTCCTGTTGCCATCTTACCCAAGCGGGCGTACACTCAGGTCAAATGTCAACCCGAGAGAAAAAAGACGAACAAGAACGCCTCGAACTCCTGCAGGGCACGCTGGACCTGCTCATCCTTCGCACGCTGATCTTCGGCCAGCAGCACGGCCAGGGCATCGCGCGCGCCATTCAGCAAACGTCCGACGAAGAGCTCCTCGTCGACCACGGCGCTCTTTACCCCGCGCTTCAGCGCCTCGAGGATCGCGGCTGGATTTCCGCGAAGTGGGGAACCTCAGCCAATAACCGCAAGGCGCGTTTTTATTCGCTCACTTCCGCCGGCCGCAGGCAGCTCGGCAGAGAGACAACCAAATGGAAGCGTTTCGCGACCGCCATCGGACGCATCCTGGAATCCAAGCAAGCCTAGCAAGGAGGCCTAACTATGTTCGGTCTCAAATTTTTCCCTCGCAAGCGCAAGCCGATTGACTTCAGCGCCGAAATCCAGGCCCATCTGCAGCTCGAAGCAGAGCATCTCCGCGAGCAGGGCATGAGCGAAGAAGATGCCCGCGCCGCCGCGCATCGCGCCTTCGGCAACGTCACGAAGACCCAGGAGCGCTTCTACGAGTCTCGCCGCTGGCTCTTCTGGGACAATCTCTCCCGCGACGTTCGCTTCGCCCTCCGCATGTTGCGAAAATCTCCCGGATTCACCGCCGTCGCCGTGCTCACTCTCGCCCTCGGCATCGGCGCCAACACCGCCATCTTCTCCGTGCTGGATCGCGACCTATTGCGTCCGCTCCCATATCCTCATGGGGATCAGCTTGTGTTCTTTGGAATGCTCATCCCTTCCTTCGACTCACGACCGCTCCTCTTCACCTCCTCCTACTTGCAACTTCGCAGCGAGCATACGCCGTTCGTGTCCATGGCATCCTGGAGGCCGGGCGTCACCGCATGCGATCTCACCGAGACGCAACCGTTGCGGTTAGCGTGTGCCCGTGCGGAATCCACGTTTCTGCCGACCTTCGGTGTCACGCCGATTCTGGGAAGCAATTTCAGCACTGAGGAGGACGGCCCCAATGCGCCGCAAGTATGCCTGATCTCCTACGCATTGTGGCAAAGCCGATTCGGCGGCAGCATGGCAGCGCTCGGTCAGACGCTCTCGCTCGATGGGCAGCCAACCAGAGTCATTGGCGTCCTCCCGCGGAATTTCGAATGGCCGACGCTCACTCGTGTGGATGTCATCCTGCCCGAGGCGTTATCGGCTGCCGAAAGAACGAATCCGATGGCCGGAGTCGTGCGCGCCTATGCGCGGTTGAAAACCCGCGTGACCGTCCCCGATGCCCGCGCACAGCTTGAGCCGATCCTTGAGACATGGAGGCAAGCTTCGCCCCCGATGTTCCGGAAGGAGATGCAGCTGGGCCTGGATTCGGTGCGCGAAGACCAAGTGGGCTCGATCCGGCTTGCCCTGTTAGTTCTTTTCGGAGCATCGTTTGCTTTACTGCTCCTTGCTGCCGCGAATGTGGCGAACCTTTTCTCGGCGCGCGGGACAGCGCGAGAGCACGAACTCGCGGTTCGCGCTGCGCTGGGGGCAGGCCGCGGCAATCTCATCCTTTTGCAGCTCACGGAGAGCACGCTGCTTGGTCTTTTCGGAGGAGTCGTAGGCGCTGGCATCGCCTTTGCGCTGCTGCGCCTGTTCGTCGCGCTGGCGCCAGCGGGCATCCCCCGGATCGCCCAGACGGGATTCGGCACACCTGTATTGGTTCTTGTGGTGGGAGCATCCTTGTTGTCGGGTCTGATCTGCGGGCTGGCGCCGGCGTTCTCTGCGCCGCCAATCCGGGCGCTCCTTGCAGGGCCGTCGCTTGCCCCACGCAGGGCACTGCTGGGCAAAGCCCTGGTCGCCGGGCAAGTGGCTGTCTCGTTTATACTGGTCATCGGAGCAGTCCTTTTCCTCGATACGCTGCGAAATCTTGACGCAGTGCCGCTCGGAATGAGCACGAATCACATCATCACCGCTGAAATTACTCTGGGACAAGCCTATGGCCAATCTGGCGCGGCAAGTGAGTTCTTTGATCGTCTCGAAACAGGTTTGCGCAACCTGCCGGGCGTTACGGGGGTCGCCGTGAGCGACTCGCTGCCTCCCACCGGCGGCGGACGTGCCCACCAGCTCGTTGACATTCGAGTTGCAGGCCGTCCGCCATTCCCGCGCGGAACGGGCGGCTTGGTCGGCTGGTGCGTCGTCACTCCGGGCTATTTCCAGATGCTCGGCATTCCCGTCCTCGAGGGCCGCGGATTCATAGCAAGCGACCAGGATCCACGCAATGACGTGATCGTAGTGAACAAGAAATTGGCTGCGCGACTCTTTGCGAGCGAGAGCGCTGCTGGTCAGCATCTCCAGCTCTCTGTGCCTTCGGGCCCCTGGTATACCGTTGTTGGCGTTGTCGGCGATGTGAAATACCTGAACGAATCCGGGCGTGTCTGGCGGACGGACCCGGGGTATTACGTTCCGCGCAAGCGTCTGGCCGCGGTCGGCGGAGCGCCAGAAAGCGCCGACCGCCACGCCTTTTTTCTGGTGCGTAGCCCCCTAAAAATCGCCGCAGTGCAGCGACTTGTTCGTGGTGAAATCAGTTCGCTTGCCCCAACGCTGCCGGTGGAGATATCGACGCTTGCTGCGCGCGTAGACCTCCTGCGCGTTGGGCCGCGATTCAACGCCGCGCTTATCAGCCTGTTCGCAGCGATGGGTTTCCTCATTGCAATGGTCGGCCTCTACGGCGTGCTCTCGTTTCTGGTTTCGTCCAGGACAAGGGAAATTGGCGTGCGGATGGCCCTTGGCGCAACCCCACGAGGCGTGCTAGGCATAATTGTCTGGCGAGGAGTCCAGCTTATGCTGATAGGTCTCGTCGCTGGCGCTTCACTGGCGTTTGCTTTCGCTCATTTGTTGAAAGGACTGCTATACGGCGTAAGTCCGGGAAATCCGGCAGTTGCCGCCTTGGCGGCGCTGCTCTTGTTGTTCGCCGGCCTTGCAGCCTGTTTGATCCCCGCGCGCCGCGCCATGAAAGTCGATCCCATGGTCGCCCTCCGCCACGAGTGAGCCACGGCATCCTTGTATTTTTCCGTCAGTGCGCTGCCGTTGTCTCCGGCATCACGCCCAGATGGTCGTAATTCATCGCCGCGTTCAGCACGAACATGAAGCTCCCCTGCGTGATTTGCCGCCACATCGGGTTGATCGCGAACAGCACCACGTGTCCGCGCCCCAATGGCACGTCCACGATCGCCGGCGCTTCCGCCAGCGCCTGTCCGCCGTCGAGCATTCCGCTGACCCACAGATTTTTTTCGTCGGCGAATCGCAGCACCACGTGCGGCCACAGCGCCTTCGGAGGCAAAAATGCGCTCAAAAATTGCCGCGTCTCCGGGTTGACGTAAAGTTCCTGCTCCGCGCGCGTCCTGTGCGGCTCCGGCGCGGGCGGGTTCCACGGACGTCCCTGCGGAATATCCGGATCTGTCAGCGAACCGCGCCCGCTCGGCCTCCCGTGGAGTTCGCCTCCGCCGCCGCCGAATCCTCCACCGCCCCCGAGCGAAACGCGGAACACCGGCGCCTGATTGAAATACACCGGCACTTCGGCGTCATAGCCGTATGTGATCGGATCGTGCGGGTCCTCCACGGTCGCGTTGAAGATCGCTCCGCGCGCGTGCAGTCCCGGCGTCGGCTCGATCGAAACCGTGTCCGTGATTCCCGTCTCCGTCGCCACCACGCTGCTCGAGCTGATCGGCATCAGCAATCCGCCGTCTTCGACGAATTTCTCGAGGTTCGCGAGCCCCGAAAATCCCAGTCCGCCGCGAATGTCGCTCGACTCGTCCGGCCCCAGCGCGAAGCTCGGCGTCAGCTCCGATTTTTCCCACGGAATCGGCCCGCCCGCGTCGCTTCCATCGCGCAGCATCCGCTTCGGCACGCCGCTGACCAGCCGCGCTAGGTTCGGCGTCGAAGGCGGCATCACGATCACGTCGAATTTTTCCCGCAGGTTCGGCGTTTCGCGTATCGTCGCATCCGAAATGTACGTGTACGGCACCTTGCACGATTCCAGCGCCAGCCGGAACCATCCCTCCGGTTGCGTGCTCATCCAGTTGTGTTCGATGGCGATCCGCGGCGCCTCCAGCGGATGCCTCGCGACGGAAATATTCTCCGCCGTCGCGTGAATATCCAGTCCCAGCTCTTGCGCGTCGGAGCCCAGGTCGTCCGCGATCGTCTCCCGATTCCCCTCGGCCGGGATGATGAACGTTCCCGCGCGGTATTCCTTTCCGTCCGCCTTGAACGCATCTTCCGCCGCGAACATTTTCGCGTCGCGCAGCGCGAATCGCAGCGTTGCCAGCGCCGGCTCCGCGTTCGCGTTGACCAGATAGAATTTCGCCTTGCCCGCGCCCTGCAAATCGCCTTTCGCGCGCGCGGGCCCGTCAACGAGCGTCATCGGCGCCTTCAAAATCCCCGTGTCCGTCAAGCGCAGTGTCGCGACGTCCTCCAGCGCCCCCAGCGTCCATCCCGTGTCGTCGTAAGGCGCGGGGTCGTGAATCGAATAATACTGCGTGTCCAGCAGCATGTCCGCCTCGCGGCTGTACGGCTGGTCCATGCGGATGATGTAACTTCCCGCGGGGATTTTCGTCTCCTCCGGCGCATGTTCCCCCGCCTCTTTCGCGCCGCGCATTTCTCTCCGCGACTCGGGCCTCGCGCCCGCGCCGCCGGCGGCTGTTGCGGGCTTCTCCGTCTTCACGCTGAATTCGCCGTCCAGACGGTCCACCTCCACGCCCTGCTCCTGCAGCGATCGCGCCAGGTGCGCCGCGAGCGCCGGCCGTTTGCCGTCGTTCAAAATCGCCCACGCGGCCGGCCCTTCCGTCGTCGCCTTCGCGACGGCCCGTCGGCTCATGTCGTAGAATCGCTGCAAGAATTGCTCCGGTCTCTGCGCCATGTAGTTGAGCCCGATCAGCAATCCGCTCTGCTGCAAGTTCACGTTGTCGCGTATCGACCAGTTGATTTTCGCCAGCGGCGGATTTGGCCGGTACCACGTTCGCGTCGTCGCCTCCGCCGGAACGGTCTGTTCGCCCGTGTCTGCGCCGCGCCCGCCGAACGTTTCATAGAATCGTCCGATGGAGTTGTGCCCTTGCGCGACGAAAAACATGTAGTTCGGCGCCCATCCGTCGTAGAAACCGAACGTCCACACGCCCGGCACGCCGAATTCCGTCATCTTTTGCACTTCGTTGTACGCCATCTCCTGCCATTCGCTCACGACGATCGGGTCCAGCCACGCGTTGTACGGCCCCGTGCCCGTCGATATGTAAAGGAATGGCTCCGACTCGTGCAAATCGTGCAGCACCTGCGGATGCCACGCTAGAAAAGTTTTCATCTGGATTTTCGAAAGTTCCAGCGCCATCCCGATCGCGTCGCGGTTGTTGTCGTGCGCCACGTAATGTCCCCAGTAAATCAAACTCGGCGCCGGCTTCCCGGGATTCGCTTTCTCCCAGTTGTAGAGGTCCACTTCGCGGTCGCGCCCGTCCACTTCCAGCACCGGCGTGATCAGCACGATCACGTTCTTGCGGGTCTGCTCGATCTGCGGCGAATCCTCCACGGCCAGCCGGTACGCCAGCTCCATCAGCATCTCCGGCGAGCCGGTCTCCGGCGAATGAATCGAGCCCGAAAGCCAGTAAAACGGTTTACCTGTGCTCGCCAGTTGCTCCGCGTCCGCCGGCGTGATTTTCCGCGGGTCGGCCAGCTTCGCCGTCACGTCGCGGTAATGGTCGAGCTGCGCGATGTTCGCCTCGTCGCTCACGGCCACCAGCATGAAGTCGCGCCCTTCCTCGCTCTTTCCCGTCGTGAACACTCGCACGCGCGGCGACGCCTGCGCCAGCGCGCGATAATATTTGTAGATGTCCGCCGTGTGCGTCAGCTTATCCGGCGTCCCGATCGCGTATCCGAGAATTTTCTCCGGCGTCGGCACGGTCGCCGAAGCGGGCAGATGGTCCACCAGCGGCGTCAGCAGGTACGGCTCCGTCGTGTACTCCCGTATTTTCGCCGTGTACTCCGCGTCATTCGTCTGCGCGCTCGCCGCCTGCCCCGTCGCAGACGCCTTCATCGCCGCAGTCGCGGCGACGGTCTCCTCGCCGCCGCGCGCCTTGGCGCTTGTAGCAGTTGCCTTTGCTTGTTTTGCAGCAGGTCTATTCGCGGCCCTCGCCGGCGCGCTCAACAAAATTGCCGCTAGAATTGCCAGGCAATTCGATGAATATCGCGGAATTCTCTTCGACATCTCACACCCCCTGGTGCTCATTCGGACGGACGCCAGCCTCCCCGCGTTTCCTGCTCGTGCAGGCAGGCTCCCGCTGCAACCTCGCGGCACGGCGCTTCTATTTATGCTGTCACCCCGAGCCAGTCCCGATGCCTTTCATCGGGACGCCGAGCCTGCCTGCCGCTGGCAGGGGATCTGCTTTTGCATTTTGTCGGAGTGCGGCGGTCCGCTTCGCGGACAGCAGGGGCCCCCAGGTCGACGGTCAGTCGAACCTGGGGGATCAGTTGTGCCCGCGCTTCGCCGGAACTCGACGCCCAATTATTTCCTCCTCAGTACACGCTAATCGACGCCATTACTTTCCACAGTAGATGATATATGAGTTGTAAAAGCCATTGCATCGTACTACAATAGAGCGACTCAGCCATCCACGTGGCCATGAGCTATCAGCGCAATAGACTGGCAAAACTCGCAGCGGTGTTGATGCGCCGGCAGCCGTCGCTGACTCAGGCCGAGGTCAGCCAGAGTCTAGGCGTACATCGGCACACACTCCAGCGCGCGCTGAAGGCCAATGGTTTTAGCTTCGCATCTCTCAAGCAAGTGTTTGTGCTTGAGCGGTTGGAGCGCCGTTTCGCCAGCGCCCGGTCCGCATCGCTCAAAGAGCTTTGGACTGAACTCTGCTTTCCTTCCGCCGCTGCCTTCGCGCGCTACATCCGCCGTGCAACCGGTAAATCGCCGAGCGAGCTGCGCGCCGCCTGCGCCTTGGGCCATGCGGGATGCAAAAGGGCCAGAATGATTCTTGACCCGCGAAAGGCAAGAGAATAACACTCGGCCATGGCGTCAGGCACTCCATCCACTTCCACAGGGCCACCTGGCCGCCGGGTAACCCTGTCTATCGGGACGCTCGCCGCATTCGTCGCCGTAGACCTGCTGCTCGTGGCGACGTGCCTGTTCGCACTACGGCAAAACCTCAACCTGCGCACCGAAATAGCCTATGACGAGGCGCTCCTCACGCCGCGAACCGGGAGCGTCCTCCCACCGCTGGTCGGGACCGACTGGACGGGGGCCCCCATCGCCATGTCGTATGGCCAGGACCCACGGCCCACTCTGGTTTACTCCTTTTCACAGGGATGTACCCACTGCCAGCAAAACTGGCGTTCCATGCGCCCGTTGCAGGCGCTGGCGCCCGATCATCTGCGCATTGCGTATATCGACGTCGCTAGCGAAAACTTGACATCGAAATATCTCACCGCAAGCGGCATAGGACAAACGGTGCTCCTGGTTCGGCTTTCGCCAGCAGCGGAGACCGTCTATGATGCCCGTGCCGTGCCTCAATTTATCCTTGCCGGGCACGATGGGCGGGTGCAATGGTCGCATGTGGGCGAGCTTGCCCCAAGCGATGTTTCAAACGCCCTGAAGATGATCGAGCAAGATTAGTATGAAAGGTCTGACAAAGGATTTGCTTTGAAAGAGCGTCAACAAAGCAAAAGGAGGATAATATGAAGAAGCATTTTCAGCGAATGGTTCTTGCGGGTCTCTTTGCAGGATCGGTTGGGTCCGCTGCCGTCGTTCTCACCGCGCTTACCCTTGCCCCGCCCGCGTTCGCGTCGAGATGTGGTACCTGCGGGCTGAAGTTTGACAACTGCTTCGGTGGGTGCAGTTGCAACATAAATACGATTACCGAGGAAGGCACTTGCCAGGCAACCCAGTAGAACTAGGGTCAGGCCGAATCGCAGCTAGACCCGAAATAATGGTGGCAGGCACCTGTGTGCAAGTCCGCCGCCGTGTGTCTCCAACTATGATAGCGGTCTTAAAGGCCTTTACTGCGCGCGGCCGGCCCCATCGTGCTTCTCTTTTCTCGCATTCGGGGCTACATTTGATATCGTGATGCTAGGCACGTGGCTGCGAAGCTGGCGGCGAAACCCTCTGCTGACGGGGCAGTTCGCGTTCACCATCGCCATCGGCATGGGCGCGGCGTCGGCGCTGACCAGTCTCATGCTGGCGCTGGGATTTCAGCCGTTGCCCTTTCGCGATCCCGGGCAGCTCGTGATCATGTGGGAGCGTCCCCAGTCGGGCGCGTCGCTCTTAGCGGTCTCGGGGCCGGATCTGGCGGATTTTGCCGATGCAACTCACAGCATCTTTTCCTCATTGAGTCCCTTCGCGTTCGGGCGACAGTATTTAATTGACCGCAATGACACTACAGAGATTCATGCTTCCTTGATCCAGACGACTGCGTTCAGCGATCTGGGCATTCGTGCCGTCTTGGGGCGCGGAGTCCTGCCGAACGATGAACCTCTAAGTGGCGGCGGGACGCCTCCCGCGTGGATCAGCTATCGGCTTTGGCGGACACGTTACGGCAGCAGCCCATCGGTGATCGGCACGACGATTGGGCTGGCCGACACCGCCCAAGGGCGTGGCGAGTCTCACGTGCGCATCGTCGGCGTACTTCCGCAGGGCGTCAACACCCCCCTCCCATTCTCATGGACAGAATCGGCCGACGTTCTGTGCGTCCTTCGGCCCGACACTGCGGCTCGCTCGCGGAAATCTGACGTCTTCTTTGGGCTCGGCCGTCTCCGCCCCGGCGTCACCGTGGAACAAGCGCAAGCGGCGCTGACGGTTGTAGCTCACCATCTCGGGAAGCTCTATAGCTTCGACGCCAACAGGCTCCCCGTTGTGCAGAGCCTCGTGGAGATAGCCCAGGGCCCGGCGCGAAAAACTATGGGTCTGCTGGCGTTGGGTGTGGGGTTGGTTTTTCTGGTTGGCTGCGTGAATCTCGCCATCTTGATGGGGGCCGAGGGCCGGCGTCGGCGGCGGGAGATTGCCATCAGGGCCGTGCTAGGCGCGAATCGATCGCGCCTGTGGCGCGAAATCGCGGCGGAAAAATGCCTGCTCACATTGCTGTCGCTGGGTCTGGGCGTGTGGTTCGCATGGGCGCTCCTGCGCGTCCTCACTCAGTTGCTTCCGGCAGCCGGACTCGGCCAGGCGTTGGCCGAGCTGCCTCCCCTGAACCTCGCCGTCCTTCTTGGCTTCGTAGCCTTTGTGCTGACTTCGGCGCTGATATGGTCGGCGCTGCTCGTGACCGCAGCCGACGGACCCCGTTCGTCTCTCGCTCTAGCCTCAGGCGGAGGACCTGGCTACGCCGGGTTCAGCGATACCGGTCCTCGAGCCGGACGCTGGCGGCTGATTCTGCTGGCAGCACAAGTTGGAACAGGAATCTGCTTGCTGGCCGCCGCGGCGGTCGCCGTGAGCGCCTACGCCAAGCTCTCCGCCGCCAATCTCGGGCCAGACCCGCGCCACACAGTTTGGATGTCGTACGACACCCGCGGCACCAACAATCTCTCCGACGCCCAGCAACAGGAATTCAACCAGGAAGTGTTGTCTCGCCTGGCACGGCTTCCTGGCACGCAGGCGGTAGCCTTGGCTGATTACTTTCCACTGTCGAGTCAACCCACGTCCTTTATGAAGCAGGGAGACGAGCAGGGGACCTCGCGCGAGGCCGATTTTCTGCCGGCTGTCTCGCCTGACTACTTCCGCACCTTTGGGATTCCCATACTGTATGGCCGCAACTTTGACGACACCGACAACAGTAAGAGCGAACATGTGGCCATCATTAGTCTCGATATGGCGGAAAAAAACTGGCACTCGCCCGCTCAGGCAGTTGGCTCGCTCTTCGCGTTCGGGCCAAACTACAACTACTGGCGCAAGGTCGTCGGAGTGGCCGGGAATTTTACGGGCTTCTGGTCCCTGCAGCCTGCTCCCACGGTCTATTCTCCCGTCGCGCAGGAAAAGTACTGTTGCGGCGCGGTGATTCTGCGCTCGACAGCCTCGCCGAGCGCCATCTCTGCGCTCGCCCCGCAGTTGTTGGCCGGAATGCCAATCCCGGCGGTGCTTTCAGATTTTTCCACCATGGAAGAGTGGTGGCAAAAAACGGCGACGCGGCCGGTGGCGCGCATGGCCGGCATGATTTTGCTAGGGTTGCTTGGCCTCGCGCTGAGCGTTCAGGGCGTCTACGCTGTCGCTGCCGGAACGGTCGCGGCGCGGACGCATGAACTCGCTGTGCGCTCCGCGCTGGGCGCGCCCTCAGGCCGCCTGGCCTGGAACGTGACGCAGGAGCTGATCGTCGCGGTCGGATTGGGCTCTGTTTGCGGCGTTGCGGCGGCGATGGCTCTGCGGCGCCTGCTGGAGCAGTGGCTCGGCCCCCTCGCCGCCTCACAAGCTGTGCCCATCGCCGCCGCCGTCGTCATGCTGACCGTGGCGGCAGCGATCGGCTGCTACTTTCCCGCACGCGCCGCCGCGCGCGCCAACCCCGTCGAAGTCCTCCGCCAGGGTTGAGGCTCGCGTGTTGTTTCGTACCGAATCGGGCTCGCAACTTAACAATAATTGGTCCTCTAGAAATGCCAAATTTTCACCAAATTGGCTCTCAATGGCTCTTTCGCTCTCGCATCCTGAATTTTCCGTGCCTTTTCGGTCACCGCCCCGAACTCCCCAATATCCATGCCCGTTCCCGCACAGGGCGACTCAGCTTCGCAGTCAAAAAATCAAATTTGGAGGCAAATTCGAATGGACACTTGTACCACTGAAAACTAGCCCGATTTACCCCCGAAAAGAGCCAATTTGGCTCTCTTCCCTGGTTTTTATAATTCTCAATTCCGCGGAGGTTCAATGCTCAGGAGGTAGGCCATGAAATGAAATTCAAAATCAGACAGTTGGTCCGTCGTGACTCGGCGCTCGCGGCGAATCACCAGCGGAGCGCGGCGAGAATCGCGCCGTAGATTTCCATCCCCTTCCACAAATTTCCGACGCGGACGTTTTCGTTGGGACTGTGCTGATTGTCGTCGAAGTTGACGATGGGCACGCCGATCACCGGCAATCCCAGTTCGTCGAACACGTACATCGGCGCGCTGCCGCCAATCAGCGGAATCTTCACGGCGGGCTCTCCCGCGGCTTCATCCACGACGCGCATCAGGGCTCGCGAAACGGGCAGATCCATCGCCGTTCTCGTGGCGGGATAGCCCGGCTCGCGTGTGACTTCGGCAATGCGCGAATATTTCGCGCGCTCTTCCATGGTCGGCGCGCGATCAATCACGTAGTAGCCCTGGCGGCGGATGTGCGCGGCGAGCCGTTCGAATTCCTGATCCGGCCCCGCGTTCTTCACCAGACGCATATCGAGCGAAGCGGTAGCAGAGTCCGGGATGATTGTTTTCGATTGCGCGCCGGTCCAGCCGCTTTCGAGTCCGTCGATATTCAGCGACGGCTCGTTCAAAAGTTCCAGAAGCTTTTTCCCGCCGCCGTCCGGCGCCGCGATTCCGAATTGTTTCAGCAGCGTCGCGTCATTGTCGGGCGCCTGCGCGATGGCCTCGCGCTCGGCGGGTCCGAGCGGAACAACGTTGTCGTAAAAGCCGGGGATGAGGATGCGGCCATTCGCGTCTTTCATCGTCGCGAGCAATTGCGTCAGGCGCATCGCCGGATTCGGCGCCCAGTTGCCGTAGTGGCCGCTATGGAGCGGATGCAACGGGCCGTAAACAGTTAGGCGGACGGAAATCACGCCGCGATTGCCGAAAAAAACGAGCGGCCGCCCGCTCTGATCGACGGGGCCGTCGGCGGTGATGAGTAGATCGCCCTTGAGCAAATCGCGATGCGCGTCAATCGTCGCGTGAAGATGTTGCGAACCGGCTTCCTCCTCTCCCTCGAGGACCAGTTTTAGATTGACAGCGAGAGGAAGGTGATTCGCGCGAAGAGCGTCGACGGCGGCGAGGATGGCGATGATGGGAGCTTTGTCGTCGCCGGCGGAGCGGGCGTAAATCCGCCAGCCGTCCTTATAGCTGCCGGGAGCATCGGGGAAGGGAATTATTTCGCCGCCGGCGTCAATCGAATCCGTGCGAAGCGCGGGAACGAACGGCTCGGTGCCAGTCCATTTCGAGGGGTCAACTGGCTGGCCGTCGTAGTGGCAATAGAAGATGACGGTGCGCGTGACCGATCCCCCAGGCTCGACCAACCGTCGACCTGAGGGCCCCGTCTTGGGCGCGTCGAGTTCGGCGAAAACGACAGGGCCGCGCCCGGGGATGGGGAGAAGCTGCGTGCGGAAGCCGCGCGAGTTGAGCATTTCGACGAGACGAGCGGCGTTGTGCTGGATATTCGGCTCGTCGGAGGCTGTGTTGGGAATCGAGAGCAGGCCATTGAATTCGCGGATGATTTGAGGCTCGTGAGCCGCGCGATACGCACGCACCGCTGAAACCGCGCTTTTCGCGCCGGAATTTTCCTGCGGAGTTTGCGCTCGCGCTGCTACAACGCAAAGGAGCGCCGCCGAAAATGCTAGAAGCTTCAGAACACGGTTCATGTTTGTTGCCTCTCACGCTTGGAATGTCATTTTGTTCTTTCTTCGCAGCCGATCATTGAAAAGCCTTCGAGAACTCGGCCATGGATGTTACAAACGGCGGCCGGTGAAACGAAGCGGTGCAAGAAGCCCCGTTCAGGTGACGCGCACTGCCCGCCAGCACGAACTCCACCTTCAAGCGATCCGTGCAGGGAGTGTCATCTCCATGGGAGGCGCCCTTCACAAGGATCTGCCTGCCGTTGGGAAGATAGCGTAGTTCACGCGCCGCGTACTCCGGCGGCGTGGCCGGATCATTGGTGCCCGATATCATCAGAACTGGCGCGCTGCCGCGCACGGGTTGATTGAAGCTGTCTGGAACCGGTTGAACATTCCAGATTTTACAGGCGCGCTGCTGTGCGCGAACGCGAACATCCCCCTCGAACGAACCTGCACTGGTACGACATACAGCATCCTCAGTGATAAATGGAATATCTTCGGCGCATGTCACCGATAGGTTCAGCCCTAGGTCAAGCGCGTTTCCCAATCCTTGCGTCACCGTCTCGATCATACGACCGAGCGGAACGTAATCGCCGAGATACGCTCGCTCGATGATGAAGGGAACGTAGGCAGCCGGTCCTGAGGTATATAGGGCCTGCCGGAGACGGTCGGCAAAGACTTCCTTTGCAAGCAATACATCCTGGGGTTGTTTGGTGGCCGCGTTCTCTATGCGCACCTTAACGGGTCCTCCATCGAAGCGATGCGCGACAGCGGCGAAATGCTCCTTGAACTTGGGGAAGTGCGCTTCACATTGGGCATCCTGCTGGCAAGCTGTGATGAGCTGCTCCATGGCAAGTTCCGAGCCAGCTGCATCCTCCAGCGGAATCTTCAGAAACGCCGGAGGAGCCACGCCCTGAAAAACGGCGCTTTCGACGTGTTCGGGGTGCTGGCGCATGTAGACGAAAAAGAAATAGGAGCCGTAGGAGCCACCATCGAGCACAATTTTGGGATATCCAAGCGCCGCGCGGATGTCGTCGAGATCATCGGCGCTGATGCTCGAGGTGTAGAGGCTGAGATTCGCATTTGCAGCAAGGCGGTCGCGGCATGCCTTGAGCAATGCATCGGGCCAGATCTGCATGAAATAGTACTCAGGGTGAGCCGAAGGTGAAAGGTCACAATGCTGCGCATCGGGTCCGCCGACTCCGCGATTGTTGGCGAGCACGATGTCGTAGTGCGCGTGCAGGTTCATTAATTCCTTCGCGGTAGAGCCATCAGCAATGTCATCCGCAGCGTCAACCGCGCCCCCACCTGGGCCACCAGGATTCCAGAAGATCGCCCGGTGCGTGGGATGTTCAGCAGGTATCACCACCAGAGGAATCGCCACGGTTCGCCCCGATGCCGCAGCGCGATCTTCATACACCGTGAATGTTCCGCACTGCGCAGGCACTTTTTTCGAGCCTGCCGTGCAGTTGGTCATGTTGGGTCCGAGATGCGCAGCGTTGCGCTGAATGTTCGGCTCGGATTGTGCGGTGAGCGCGGGAGCGAAAAGCAAAGTGGAAATGAAGAATGCGGCGCAGCGGTTCATCAGAACCTCCCCTTGATCGCGACGGGACGCGGCGAAACGCGAGATTATAGCGTTTCGCGCCGCAATTCTCCGTTGGAAACGCAGCCAGCCATTGCCAACAAGCCGTTTCCGCGCGCTGCGAAAGCCATTGACATTCCCAAGAGGCGCAGGTAGATTGCCTGGCGTACGCATGGAAGGAAGGCCGAAGCCTATGCGCATCATCAAGAACCCGCGTAGTTAGCTACCCGCCGGAAGCCAGCGGGCTTCCGCGTCCGGGAGCCCCGTTTATTACTGCCTTGCAGTCTATTCGAAAACTATAACCCCTGAATTGTTCGCCGCCTATGCAAAGCGGCAGCGGAGAAATCGCACATGAGCGAATTTGCTCTGGAAGTGAAGGATTTGGCGAAAGTGTATCAGCGGCGCGGCAAGGCGCCGGTGCGCGCGGTGGACGGCATCAGCTTCGGCGTGCCGCGCGGAGAAATTTTCGGCCTGCTTGGACCGAATGGCGCAGGGAAGACGACGCTGCTGAAAGTGCTGACCACGCTGCTGCGCGCGACGTCGGGATCTGCGACGATTGAAGGATTCGACGTGGCGACGCAGGCGCTGGAAGTGCGGCGGCGAATCGCGATGGTGCTGCAAGAGACGGCGGCGGAATTGTTCCTGAGCGTCAGAGATAATCTGCTCACGTACGGGCGATTTCACGGGCTCGGCGCGGAGACTTCGCGGAAGCGCGCCGCGGACGTGATGGAACGCTTCCAGATCGCGAAAGACGCCGGACGAAAAGTGCAGGACCTGAGCGGCGGATCGCGAAGGCGAGTGCAAGTCTCGAAAGTGTTCATGGTGAATACTCCCGTGGTGTTCCTCGACGAATTTTCGACGGGAATGGACCCGATCCTGAAGCGCGCGGTGATGGGTTACCTCCGCGAGGAAGCGGCGAAGGGAAGGACGATCGTGCTGACGACGCAGATCCTGAGCGAAGCGGAAGAATTGTGCGACGACATATTGATCATGAACCGCGGGAAGCAGGTGGCGCGCGGCGATTTGAACGCACTCAAGCTACTCTCGGCGGGGCTGTACGACATCCTGCTGACGTTTGACCGGCTGCCGGAGACGATTGCGGAGGACGTGGCGCGGCTCGCACCGCTTCGTTCGCAGATCGAGGGCAACACGATTGAGGTGTCGCTGAAAGTGGAAGAAGCGAACGTGCTCGAAATCGTGCAGGAGCTCTCGAAGAAGGGCAGGGTGCTTCGTGTGGAAGTGAGCGGAGCGAGCCTGGAAGATATTTTCGTCGAATTGACGAAGGAGGCGTGAAGAGATGAATCCGCTGACGGCGGTGTTTTACCGCGAGATGAAAATTCGCTCGACGAACATCACGTTTCTGTTTTTCGATCTGTTCTATCCGCTGCTGTACCTGCTCGTCTTCGGCGTGGGCGTGAACGCGGCGCTGGGAGCGCCTTCGCTGGGGGCGCTGAACGGAAAAGCGATTGATTACAACTCGTTTTTCCTGGCGGGCGTGCTGGGGATGGCGAGCTTTGGGATCGCGACGACAAGCTCGTGGTCTTTTTTCCTTGACCGCGACAACGGAATTTTTTACGAGATGCTGACGTACCCGATGCGGCGGTCGGAATACCTGCTCGGCAAAGTGCTGTTCAACGTGTGCATCGGCGTGGTGCAGGCGGCGATCACGGTGGGGCTGGGATGCTGGCTGCTGAAGATTCATTTGCATTGGAACCTCGTGCCGATTCTCGCGGCGCTGGTGATTGGCGGGGCGGCGGGATGGTTTTTCTTTTATTCGATGTTTGCGCTGAAGATCCGGAGAAACGACATCTTTAACAGCGTGATCAACGTGTCGTACTTCGTGTTCCTGTTCGCGAGTTCGATGTTCTATCCGCTCGAGCCTCTGCCGAAATGGTTCCGCGGCGCCGCGCTGGCGAATCCCATCACCTGGCAAGTGGACTTGATGCGCTACGGCTCGATCGGGCTCGGTGAAGCGCGAAAATTGTGGTTCGAGGCGGCGGGATTCGCGATTTTCGCCGTGGTGAGTTTTGCATATGCCGTGCGAAGCCTCCGCGAGCAGGGATAGGGAGCGTCAGCAATAACGAACGAGCGGAGGGATGGAAGATAATACCGGTTTCTGCGGTCAGTCCTTTGCGCTGACTGCTTCGAGGGGTTGTACCTCGCGTTCAACTTTTTCCCGCGTCTTATCGAGCGCGATTTGCAGGTCAAACCGGCTCTGCAAATTCATCCAAAATTCGGGCGTAGTCTTGAAATAGCGCGCAAGGCGCAGCGCCATCTCGGGGGAAATGGCGCGCTCTTCGTTCACGATCTCGTATATCGATGGAGCCGGAACGCGCGGCGCCATGGCCAGCCGGTGCGGGTTGAGGTTCAGAGGAGCCAGGAATTCCTCGCGCAGAATTTCGCCGGGGTGAATGGGCTTCAGTTGAGTCGTGACCGTCTTCCCTCACAGTCGTTGTTCAATGCGATATTTCCGAGGGCAACGGGGAGTTCGGAAACAAAAAAAGCCGCGGCGAACAACGCGCGGCGGATATACACACAAATCGAGTTTACAGTTTTTTATTATACGGCAGACTCAAAATTTTGTCAAATGCTTTATTATGTAGGTAGCGTCAACATATTTGTGTAAATTCGGGGAGGGGTTGACGTTCCCAGGAACGGTTCAAATGGCTGATGACGCCAAAAACGATGCGATCGCAGCTTTCCACGTTCGAAAAACTGCTCATGGGGCGCGTCCGGCGGCGC
>DATEFX010000034.1:0-2641 GCA_035280405.1 Candidatus Acidiferrales bacterium
CACGCAGGGAGGGCAACGCTCGGCACTGAGCCGGTTCGCTCAAACGAGTGGTTCGTTTCCTGCCCCTGCAATTCAGTAAGACGCGCGGAGGTAGTGTATCAGTTTCGGGCAATGAGAGAGTCATGATGAATACGCTCCTGCAGGACTTGAGATACGGCGTGCGCATGCTGACGAAGGCGCCGGGATTTACGGCCGTGGCAGTGCTCACGCTGGCGCTCGGCATCGGCGCGAACACGGCGATCTTCAGCATGGTCAATGCGCTGCTGCTGCATCCGTACGACTTTCATGGCCTCGACCGGCTGGTGAAGGTTTGGGAAAACCGCGGGATCGACGAAGGAGCGGACGCAAGATTCATCGCGCCGGCGGACGCCGCGGATTTGCGCGCGAACGTGGCGCCATTTGCGGACCTCACCATCTACCAGTGCACGGATTTGAATCTCACGACGAAGAGCAATGCGGACCACGCGCTGGGCTGCCGCGTCTCCGCGAATTTCTTCGACGTCCTCGGCGTGAGGCCGGCGCTGGGGCGCGAATTCTCCTCCGGCGAAATGCAGCCGGGGCGCGACCAAGTGGTCGTTCTGAGCCACGCATTCTGGGAGCGGAAATTCGGCGGCGATCCCGGAGCGCTCGGGCAGACGATTCAAATCGACGGCCGAAGCTGCACGGTCGTCGGCATCATGCCGCAAAACTTCGATTATCCGGTGCCCATGCAGATGTGGGTCCCGCTTGCGCTCGCGCCGGATGCGGCCGCGGACCGCGCGAAACTTTCGCTGGAAGCGCTCGCGCGGCTTAAGCCGGGCGCAAGCATTGGGTCGGCGCTCGCCGCGCTCGACGGATTTTCGTCGCGGCTGGCGGCGGATTTTCCGAAGACGAACGCGGGGCGGAAGCTTACGCTGTTGCAGCTTCGCAAGGAATTATACCTGTACACGCTGCCGCTGTTTGGGCTGCTGCAAGCCGCCGCGGGATTCGTCCTGTTGCTCGCCTGCGCGAATCTGGCGAATCTGCTTTTCGCGCGAATGATCGGGCGGCAGAAGGAAATCGCGGTCCGCGTCGCGCTCGGCGCGGACCGTCAGGAACTGGCGAAGCTTTTCGTGTGCGAGACGATATTGCTTTCGCTGCTGGCGGCCGCAACCGCTGTCGCGGTTTCGTTTTGGGCCGCCGGGTTCCTGCGCGCGAGCATTTCGCCGGACTGGACGCAGTGGGTTCCGGGATGGAACGGAATCCAGGTGGATTCGACGGTGCTGACGTTCACGATTTTGCTCGCCGCGGTCGTGGGAATCTTCTTTGGACTCGCGACGGCGCTGCATTCGGGCCGCGTCGACCTGAATAAGACGTTGAAAGAGGCCGGCCCGGGCTCGATGACTCGCGCGCGCGGCAGGCTGCGAAGCGCGCTGGTCGTTTCGCAAGTCGTGTTCGCGCTGGTGCTGCTGGTGTGCGCGGGGCTGACGATTCAAGGGTTCGCGCGCATCGTGAGGGCCTATCAGGGATTCGATCCCTCGGGAGTCTACCGGACAGAAATCAATTTGCCGAAGAGCGGATACGCGGACACTTCGAAAGTCGCGGCTTTCTATCAGAGCTTGCTGCGAACGGCGGACTCCCTGCCGGGCGTGACCTCAGCGGGACTGATCACGAACACGCCGGCGAGCAGCGTGGACAATCTGACCACGTTTTTCACCATCGAAGGCCAGCCGGTGTTGAAGGCGAACGAGACTCCCGCCGCGGATTTGCAAATCGCCAGCGCGGGATATTTCGAAACGCTGCGCATCCCGCTGATTGCGGGGCGAATGATTCAGGAATCGGACACGACAACCGCAGCGCGTGTGGCGGTCGTCAGCCAGAGCATGGCGGCGCGCTACTGGCCCGGGAAAGACGCAATCGGGCAGCGAATCAGGCTCGGAAAGTCCGATTCGAATTCTCCGTGGCTGACGGTCGTGGGAGTAGCCGGCGACGTGAGGCAGAACTGGTGGAACCCGCCGGCGAAGCCGACGATTTACGAGCCGTTCTTCCAGGCGCCATCGGCGGGAATCATGTTTGTGATGCGCACGCGCTCGAATCCCACGGGATATTCTTCCGCGGTGCGCGACGCCGTGCGCAGGCTCGACGCCTCGGTGACGCCGAATCCTGGCGGAACGCTCGAGAGGGAAGTGACGGACTCGACGGCCATCATCCGGATCATGGGGATTTTGATGGCGGTGTTCGGGATCGTCGCGCTGGCGCTGTCGTCGATCGGCGTGTACGGAGTGATTTCAGAAAGCATCGCGCAGCGGACGCATGAAATCGGCATCCGGCTGGCGCTGGGCGCGCATCCGCGAAACGTGATGTGGCTGGTGCTGGCGCAATCGCTGAAATTGACAACGATCGGAATCTGCATCGCTCTGCCGATCTCGTACTCGATCGGAAGCACGATGGGCAGCCTGCTCTACGGGCTCGTCAGCGTGAGCCTGCCCGTGCTGGCGGGATTTACGGCGGCCCTTTTCGTTGCGGCGCTCGCGGCGGGATTCATCCCGGCGCGGCGGGCGATGCGGACGGATCCGATGGTTGCGCTGCGATATGAATAGGCGGCGCGGGACGTACAAGTTTGCAGGAGCGGGACTCGAATGCCCTCACGCAGGGAGGGCAACGCTCGGCACTGAGCCGGTTC
>DATEFX010000035.1:0-2844 GCA_035280405.1 Candidatus Acidiferrales bacterium
AGAATGCCGCGAGGCGACGGGCACGCATTTCATCGAAACGCTATGGCAAGACATTCGATACGGCTTGCGCATGCTGCGCAAGTCTCCCGGCTTCACCGCCGTCGCCGTGGTGACTCTCGCCCTCGGCATCGGCGCGAACACTGCGATCTTCAGCGTCCTCGAGGCACAGATCTGGCGGTCGCTGCCCTTTCCCGATTCTAACCATCTACTATCTGTCGAAAGAACTATCCAGAAGCATCCGCAGTGGACGATGATGTCGGCTGCTGACTCTCAGGAATGGTTGCCAGAGGCACAGGACACATTTCAGAGCATTTGCGCATTTCAAGGCTCCGACTATCACAATACACCTGGCGCGGACAACGCGGAGATGATCACGGCGCGCCCAATTTCATCGAGTTTTTTCGAAACACTGCGAATGCCGCCCGTGCTCGGCCGCGCGTTCCTGCCCGAGGAGCAGCAGCCCGGGCGCGATCACGAAGTGATTCTCAGCGATGCTTACTGGCAAAGCCACTACGGGTCGAATTCGAACGTCATCGGCCGCGTCATTGTGCTCGACGGCTCGTCGTACACCATCATCGGTGTCGCGCCTGCGGGTCTGCGCTTTGAATTTTTCGGCGACCCGGACATGTACGTCCCGCTCCCGCTCGCGAAGCCGGGCATCGAGAGCCGCGGTGGAACCGCCATTGTCGTCGTGGCGCGCGAAAAGCCCGGAGTGCCTTTGGCCGCCGCGCAAGCGCGAATGGACGTCATCGCGAAACAGCTCGCCAAGCAAAATCCGCAGGAAGACGCGACCCGAGGAATAAAGCTCCAAAAGTTGCGCGACGCCTTCGGCGGCCCGCACCAGGGCTTGTTCTTCTTCGCCGGCGCGGCGGGAATTGTCTTGCTCATCGCCTGCGCGAATGTTGCCGGGCTGCTACTCGCTCGCGGGCTTGCACGTCAGCACGAATTTGCGATTCGCTCGGCGCTCGGTGCGAAGCGGATGACATTGCTGCGACAGTTGCTGGTCGAAGGAGCGCTCCTCGGCGGAATGGGCGGGGCGCTTGGAATTCTTGCCGCAATATGGGGAGCAAACGCGCTCAATGCCCTGCTGCCCTTTATTTACCGGAATGTGACGCCGCAACTGGACGTGCGTGTTCTTGCATTCGCGCTGGCGATTTCTCTCGCCGCAACGATTTTATCGGCGCTCGCTCCTGGCCTCTTTGCCTCTCGCGTAAGTCTAACCGACGCGCTTCAATCCGGCGCGCGCGGCGGCTCTGGGATTTCGGGACACCGGCGCCTGCGGAATGCATTTGTTGTCGCGGAAGTCACGCTGGCCGTCACGCTTCTTTTCGCCGCGGGACTTTTCTTGAACAGCTTCGTGCGCCAGATGCGCGCGCCGCTTGGCTTCGATCCGCACGACCTAATTTCCTTCGGCTTGACACTGTCGGATAAGCGCTATTCTCAGCCGCAGAATCTCTGGCTCGCGGAGCAGCAAATTCTCGAGCGCGTTCGCGCCGTCCCGGGAATCCGGGACGCTGGATTTGCCTCCCAGATTCCTTTCGCCGGAGGCATCAGTGCCGCTTTCACCATTGTCGGCCAGCCAATTCCGTCCGCTAGTGAAAGGCATTCCGCAATCTTTAGCAGCATCACGCCCGATTTTTTCGACCTGCTGAAGATTCCGGTCCTCGCCGGGCGCCCGTTCAGCCAGAACGACGCCGCGACTGCCCCGCGTGTCGCCATCGTCAACGACAATCTTGTCCACGACTACTTCGGTGGCCGCAATCCCATCGGCGCGGAACTGATGATGAATCACGTTGGATTCAACACCACTTACGGAGATTTTCCTCTGCGAATTGTAGGCGTGGTTCAGAACACCCACTTGTTCGGCCCCGACGAAGTTCCGTTTGACTTCATTTACGCCCCAACCGCACAGGTTCCGCTCACGTCGCTCAACGTATCCGTCTTTCTCCTCGCTTCTACCAACTTGCCGGCAAGCACCGTGGTTGGCGCAATCCGCCATCAAGTCGCGCAGGTGGACAACGGAATCCCCATCACGCACGTGGCCACGATGGACGACCGCGTGGATGAATCGTTGCAAGGCGCGAGGGGAAACCTGTTCCTGATTGGCGCATTCGCGGGCTTGGCCGTGGCGCTTGTCGCGGTCGGCATTTTCGGCGCCGTCGGCTATTACGTCCAGCAACGCACGCGCGAATTCGGCATCCGACTGGCGCTCGGCGCGACGCCTGCGCGCATTCTGCACCTCGCTCTCAAGTATTCGGCCACTCTGGGAATTTTAGGAGTGACGCTCGGGGTCGGAGTGTCACTCGCAGCGGGTCGCCTGCTCGGCAACGCGCTTTACCTGGTCCGCGGCGTGCATAGCGGGGTGCTGTATGACGTGAGCATGTACGATCCGCTCACACTCATGGCATCCTGCGTCTTGCTCGTCGCCGTGCTCTTCGTCGCGAGTTACGTGCCGGCGCGGCGGGCCATCAAAGTTGATCCCATGGTTGCGCTGCGCTATGAGTGAGGCCATGGCGGTGTCGCTGAATCTGGAGGGCCGATGAACATCTTCCCTTCTCTTCGCATTTTCCTCTCGACCCTATTCCGTCGCCGCGATGCCGAACGCGAGATGGAGGAAGAGCTTCGAGCGCACATCCAGAGCCGCGCCGAAGATTTGATTCACAACGGAGTCTCGCGCGTGGAAGCCGAGCGTCGCGCCCGCACGGAATTTGGCGGCTACCAGAAATTCAAGGAAGAATGCCGCGAGGCGACGGGCACGCATTTCATCGAAACGCTATGGCAAGACATTCGATACGGCTTGCGCATGCTGCGCAAGTCTCCCGGCTTCACCGCCGTCGCCGTGGT
>DATEFX010000036.1:0-44447 GCA_035280405.1 Candidatus Acidiferrales bacterium
AGAATGCCGCGAGGCGACGGGCACGCATTTCATCGAAACGCTATGGCAAGACATTCGATACGGCTTGCGCATGCTGCGCAAGTCTCCCGGCTTCACCGCCGTCGCCGTGGTGACTCTCGCCCTCGGCATCGGCGCGAACACCGCTCTTTTCAGCATGGTGGATTGGCTGATACTGCGCCCGATTCCCGGGGTGGACAGTTCTGCGCGCGTCGTCTACTTGGTCACTCAACTTAAAAACGGCCAGCACGCTAATGGCTTCTCCTATCCGAATTTCGTGGATGTTCGCAACCAGACCGCCTCCGTCTTTTCCCACGTCGCGGGAATTCAACCCTTCCAGATGGACGGACTCCGCGCCGAGGGTAAGACGATGCAAATCTGGACCAACTACGTCACCGGCGACTTCTTCGAGATGCTGGGAATCGAGCCCGCGCTGGGACGGCTGATTCAGCCTTCGGAAGGCAAAGTTGCGGGGGCGGATCCGGTTCTAGTGTTGAGCTATTCCTACTGGCAGACGCATTTCGACGCGAATCCAAACGTGATCGGCGAGAAAGTCGAAATGGATGGCCAGCCCGTCACGATCATCGGCGTCGCCCCGCGGGGTTTTCACGGCGCGCTTGCCATCCTCGACGTGCAGGGTTACTTGCCGATGAGCATGACCAGCTCCACGCTTCTCACCAAGGGCGATTTCTACGCCAATCGCAAATCAGAATCCGACATGCTCGTGATCGCCCGACTGAAGCCCGGTGTCAGCCTCGCGGAGGCCCAGCCGGTCTTGCGAGTTATCGCCCAGCGCCTCGCCCGGCAGTATCCCGGCTTTGACGACTGGGCTTCGATGCGCGCGCTCAAGCTGACTGCAGCGCCTCCCGGCGCTAACGCAGCTCCCACGCAGCCGCTCGTCGTCATCTCCAGCCTTTTCCTCTTCCTCGCGGGAATGGTGCTGCTGCTCGCTTGCGTCAACGTCGCCAATCTCTTGCTTGTTCGCGCCGGCGTGCGCAGCAGGGAGATGGCCGTGCGCGCGGCGCTGGGCGCTGGGCGCGGACGGTTAATGCGACAGTTGTTCACGGAATGCATTTTGCTCGCGTTACTCGGCTGCGCCGGTGGAATCGTGTTTGGCATTGCATGCAGCCGTGGGCTCGGCTCCTTGAATTTGGGCACCGCCATCCCCGTCGTTCTCGACTTCGGCTTTAACTGGCGGGTATTCGCCTACTCATTCGCCGCGGCGCTTCTCACGGGCATCGTCGTTGGATTCGTTCCCGCGATGCGCGCTTCTGGTGGCAATTTGCGCGATGTGCTTCATGAAGGCGGGCGCACGGCAACGGGCGGGCGGCAACGTTTGCGCAGGACTCTCGTGGTTGCGCAGGTTGCGGGCTCGCTGGTGCTGCTCATCGTTGCTGGGCTATTCGTGCGCAGCCTGCAAAACGTACAGCATACGAATCTCGGCTTTGATCCCAGCCACGTTCTCAACGTCAGCATGGATCCGCGCGAAGCTGGCTACGATACGGCGAAAGGCGGACAGTTCCTTCGAAGCCTGGCGGAACGGGTGCGCACCTTGCCCGGCGTGCAATCGGCAAGTATCGCCGCTTCAACCCCGACCGGCAACTATAGTTACGGCGCCGAGCTCAAGATTGCCGGCTATCAACCGCCAAACGGTCAAAGCACCATTTTTGTTGGAGACAACGCGGTCTCGCCGGGCTATTTCGAGACTATGCGTATTCCAATCATCGAGGGGCGCGATTTCCTCGATTCTGACGAAGCAAACGCGCAGCGCATCGCAATCGTCAATGAAGCGATGGCGAAAAAATACTGGCCGGAACAGGATGCCGTCGGGCGGCAGTTCACGATGGTGGATGATCCCGCTCATCCCGTACAAATCGTTGGCGTCGCGAAGAACAGCCTCACGGGCGACATTTCGGGAACGATCGACCCGTATCTCTATCTCCCTTTCTCGCAGAAATACACGACGCCCGCGACGCTCCAACTCCGCTCGAAAGCACCTCCGGAGTCCATGACTACCGGCGTTCTGGGAATTATCCGCTCCATGGAGCCGGCGATGCCAACTTTCGATGTGCAGACCATGACGCAGGGGCTGGACTCAATCAATGGGTTCATGCTCTACCGACTTGGCGCGGGACTGGCGGGAGCGCTCGGCCTCCTCGGGCTGACTCTGGCCATCGTCGGCGTTTACGGCGTCGTCTCTTACACGGCCAGCCAGCGCACGCATGAAATCGGCATCCGCATGGCGCTGGGCGCGCAGCCGAGGCAGGTCCTCAAAATGATTTTCCGACAGGGACTGCTGATTGTGAGCGTGGGGCTCGGCGTGGGCATTCTCGCCGCGCTGGGAATTTCCCGCATGGTGGGCAGCCTGCTCGTCGGCGTCCGAGGCGCGGATCCATTGACGTTCTTCTCCGTCTCCATCGTCCTCACCCTCGTCGCTCTGGCGGCTTGTTATATCCCCGCGCGGCGGGCGATGCGCGTCGATCCCATAGTCGCCCTGCGCTACGAGTGACGATGAGCCCGGCATCACGTTTCAGCATGACTTTCTGCTTCAGCTAAGTTCCTGATTTCTCTTTGCGCATGGGGGAGTCTTACCTCTCTTCGGAAACATGTTCTGCGCGGGAAAGTTGGAGCCCAATCGCGAATTTCAAGGAATGGAATAATGGCGAGGATGCGGCAATATTTCAGAGGACTAGTACTGACTAACGGCCTCTTTACCCCCTCTGGAAATGCACCGTAAGTCGTAAATTCTAAAGCTCTTGAGAATGTTTATTCGACGATGGCACACCCATTGCACTCACCGTGCCGCGTATGGGCACCGCACTGGCCGACAATAGGGCTTGCGCCACGAAATCGGCTCTCGAGATGCGGACGCTCGAAGTCAAGCGGCCTCAGGAGCGCCAACAATTCGAGGATCGGATTGAGCGCCGTCTGAAAGACCTCGATAAATTGTTTGCAGGGTCGGTAGATGCCCCATATCTCGGCGTGCTCAGAGAAGAGGATTCGATTCGGGAAGCATTAGATGAACTGGCTGCAAAAGAAGCGACCCTGCGTTGGTTTCTCCGAACCGCGAAGCATTCCCAAGGCGCCGTCAGATGCAAGCTTTGGCTGCAGATTGCAAGAGCCCTGAACGAGTTCGAGAAGATTGGCAAAGGGATCATGGATCCGGAGTCCAGCACGGAAGCGATGGCGCCAGCCGAACTGCCTGGCGGGATGCCCCCTACCCGCCGCGAACATCCAGCCGTTGAAGCCTGATTCTCCCCTGCTGTAGAAAACGAGTTTAATTTAATGAGGAGGGCGAAATGAAAAAAACATGCTGCGCATTGATCGCGATACTTCTGATAGCGTCAACTTCATTTGCGGAACCTCAAGACAAGAAGAAGATTGAGGGCCGCTTACAGAACGCGGGACAGGTGATGAGCGAAGTTCTCAAGATGTCAGACAACATCCCGCAAGATCTCTTGAACAAGGCGAAGTGTGTGGTGGTTATCCCGTCCGTCCTCAAAGCTGCTTTCGTAGTGGGTGGCAGCTATGGCCGCGGCGCGATGGTTTGCCGGACGGGGGAGGATTTCACAGGATCATGGGGCGCGCCTTCCATGGTGGTGCTCGAGGGCGGGAGCATTGGGCTCCAGCTCGGAGCGGGAGCCACCGACTTCGTGTTCCTGATCATGAACAAGCGCGGCGCGACGAGCTTGTTGAATAGCAAGGTGAAATTGGGCGGCGATGTTGCCGTGGCGGCCGGGCCTGTGGGCCGGGAAGTGGAAGCCGACACCGATGCTTACATGAGAGCTGAAATCCTGACGTACTCACGCTCACGCGGGCTCTTCGCCGGCGTCTCGGTCGCAGGCTCGACTCTGCACGCCGACAATGAAGCCAATGAGGCCCTGTACGGCAGAAAGATTTCCGTTCGCGAAATCGTCCTTGGACCTGCGCCGGAAACTCCGGAGGCCGCCGAACAACTCATCGCCTTGCTCGAGAAGGCGTCTCCGCACACCGTAAAGGCATAGAGGAAATCAGGGAGGGCTGCCAATTCGTTGAGGAGAGGCGTGGAATAGGTTTCGTCGGGAACCCGCGCCTCTCCATCGGTGCAGCCCGCAGCAGAAGAGCAACTACCGGGAAAGCGAAGGATTGGAGGAAAGGAGGAAGCACAATGCGTACCATCACTGTTCGTTGTGTGTTGCTCACGCTCATGATTTTGGCGCTAGCGGCACCATCTATCGCGCAAGTTCGCGTATTGGTTAGCTTCGGTCCGCCCGCCCTGCCGATTTACGAGCAGCCGTTTTGTCCCGGCGATGATTACATCTGGATACCCGGATACTGGGCCTGGGACGCCGATTATGACGATTACTACTGGGTGCCCGGGACATGGGTGCTGGCGCCGGAACCCGGTCTGTATTGGACGCCTGGATATTGGGCGTCGGACGGCGACGGCTATGTTTTCTACGATGGTTACTGGGGTCCGGAAGTAGGTTTTTACGGCGGGATTGCTTACGGCTTCGGTTATTTCGGTGAAGGCTATGAAGGAGGGCACTGGGACCACGATCATTTTTTCTATAATCGCTCGGTCAGCAATGTTGACGTCACCGTGGTTCACAATGTCTATAACGAGCGGGTGACCAACATTACCGTGAACCACATCAGCTATAACGGCGGAGACGGCGGGATCGACGCGCGTCCGACATCTCGGGAGGAGACTGCGATGCATGAGAGGCACATCGCGCCTTTGCCCGCTCAAGTACAAAACGTGCAAGCCGCGCGCGCCAATCCGGAGCTGCGCGCTTCGGCAAACCACGGCAAGCCGCCGGTCGCTGCGACTCCTCGGCCGGGGGCGTTCAACGACCGCGCAGTCGTGCGAGCGAAAGATGCTGGAGCGCCATATCGGCCTCCCGCGAATCGTGGAAATGCCAATGCAAGCGCACATGCAAATGCGATGGGCCGTGGGAAGAACAACAATTCAGGCGGAGCAGCAGTTCACCCGAAGGACCTGCCGCCCATCGAGCGTCCCGCTGCTCCAAACACAGGCAATCCGAAGTCCGACCAAAAATACCAGCAACAACAAGATAAGCTGATTGCAAGGCAGGAACAGGAGCGGCAGAAACTTCAGCAGCACGAGGACCGGGACCATCAGCGGCTGCAGAAACAACAGGCGGATGAAGCAAGAAAGCAGCAGATGGAGCAGAAGCACCAGGAACAGACGCAGAAATTAGTGCAGAAACAAGTTCAGCAACAGCAGAAAATGCAGAACAAAGAGAAGCCACAGCCGCCCAAGAAGCATCCGGGCGGGGGCGGCCCCGCTGGGCCTCTCCAGTAGAGTTTCCTTGCTCGGAGCGCCGTAGTCGTAGATGAAAATTGTCCTGGGCGGCGCATCTGCCGCCCGGGCACTTACGCTGCTCCCTCGTCGCCCTGCGCTACGAGTGAGAACTTTTCCGCCTCTTTCTGCGTATCTCCATCAGCGGAATGATGACGCGCATCGCGCGATCGTTCCGCCGGGAGGCACGCTAATGGAATCGTTCTTGCAAGACTTGCGCTACGCGGTGCGAGTGCTGTCGAAAGCGCCGGGCTTTGCCGCGATAGCCATTCTGACGCTCGCCCTCGGCATTGGCGCGAACACGGCTCTTTTCTCCGTCGTCAACGGCGTGCTGCTCAGCCCCCTTCCCTACCCGCAGCCGGAACGCCTCGTCGCTCTCTATTCGCGCACCAGCGATTTTTCTCAGTCTTCCATCTCTTATCCGAATTTTCTCGACTGGCAGCGGCAGAACGGCTCTTTCGCCCAGCTCGCCTCGTATCGCCAGGATTCCTCCAACATGACCGGCTCGGGCGAGCCCGAGCGTCTTCGCACGGAGATGGTCTCCGCTGATTTCTTCTCGATCCTCGGCGTTCAGCCGGTCATGGGACGCCTGTTCACCGCGCAGGACGACCGCCCGGGCGGCACCCCCGTTGTTCTTCTCAGTGAAGGTCTCTGGCGCCGCCGGTTCGGCGCCTCGCCGCAAATTCTCGATAAATCCATCTCGCTCAATGGCACGCCGTACACGGTCATCGGCATCATTCCCGCGAATTTCTATTTTCGCGGCAACAATTTCAGCCTCGCCGAAATCTATATCCCCATCGGCCAGTGGACCGACTCCACGTTTCTCGACCGCCACGTCAGCATGGGCATGGATGCCGTCGGCCGCCTCAAACCAAGCGTAAATTTCCTGCAAGCCCGCGCCGACATGGACAACGTCGCCCGCAATCTCGCCCGTGAATATCCCGACGCTGACAAGGATTCCGGCATCACTCTCGTCCCTCTGAAGCAGGACATGATCAGCGACGTCGCTCCGCTTCTCTATATTCTCCTCGGCGCCGTCGGATTCGTACTTCTCATCGCCTGCGTCAATATCGCCAATCTTCTTCTCGCGCGCTCCACGGGACGCAGCCGCGAATTCGCCATCCGCTCCGCCCTAGGAGCCTCGCGCAGCCGCGTGATCCGCCAGCTTCTCACCGAAAGCGTACTGCTCTCCTTCTCCGGCGGCATTCTCGGCCTGCTGCTCGCCGCCTGGGGAACGCGCGCCGCCATCGCTGTCCTTCCTCAGGCTCTGCCGCGCTCCGGCAACGTCGGTCTCGACGCGCGCGTCCTGCTCTTCACGCTCGGCGTCTCGCTACTCGCCGGAATATTGTTCGGCCTCGCGCCAGCGCTCAAGACCTCGCAGCGCAACATCGGCGAAACTCTTAAGGAAGGCGGCCGCGGCTCAAGCGGCGCGCGCCATCGCCTGCAGGGCATTTTCGTCGTCGCCGAGACCGCCCTCGCTCTCATCCTGCTTGTCGGCGCTGGCCTGATGATTCGCAGCCTCGTCCGGCTCTGGAACGTGAATCCCGGCTTCAATCCTCACAACCTGCTTAGTTTCAGCGTCGCGTTTCCTCCCGAGGCAATGAAGGCCACGCCCGATCAGCTGCGCAATTCCCTGCTCCAGCTCGATTCCGCGCTCGCCGCGGTTCCCGGCGCGGAATACGTCTCGGCCCTCGGCGGCTCGCTGCCGATGCAGGGAGATTCCGAACTGCCCTTCTGGCTCGAAGGCCAGCCCAAGCCGACGACCACCAGTGAGATGAAGTCTGCGCTGTTTTATCTGGCCGAGCCGGGCTATTTGAATGCCATGGGCACTCCTCTTCTGCACGGCCGCTTCATCTCCGCGCAGGACACTCTACATTCGCCTCCCGTCATCGTGATCGACGAAGATTTCGCCAAGAAATTCTTCCCGGGCCAGGATCCTCTCGGCAAACGCGTCAACTTCGCCATCCTCGACGTTCAGGCCGAAGTCGTCGGCATCGCCGGTCACGTCAAGCACTGGGGCCTCGACGACACAGGCGATCAGCCCATCGAAGCGGAATTGTACTTCCCCATCATGCAGGTGCCCGACAAATTCATGCCACTGCTCGCCAAGGGTGCGGAGTTCATCATGCGCACGCGCGTCGTGCCCGACACGCTCTTCACGCCCATTCGCAGCACCATCGAGCGGATCAACAGCCAGCAGGTGATGTACGCCGCGCACACGATGGACGAAACCGTCGCCGATTCCCTCACGTCACGCCGCTTCGCCATGATTTTGCTCGGAGTGTTCGCCACGGTCGCGCTGGTGCTTTCCTGCGTGGGGATTTACGGCGTGATTTCCTACCTCGTGGGCCAGCGGACGCATGAAATCGGAATCCGCATCGCGCTGGGCGCGCAGCGCCGCGACGTCCTCGGCATGATCCTCGGCCAGGGGGCGAAGCTGGCGCTCATCGGCGTCGCCATCGGCGTCGCCGTGGCCCTCGGCCTCACGCGCCTGATGTCCGATTTCATCTTCGGCGTCAGCGCCCACGACCCGCTGACGTTCGCCGGCGTTGCCGTCATCCTCGTCGCCGTCGCGCTCGCCGCTTGCTACGTTCCCGCGCGCCGCGCCATGAGGATCGACCCAATAGCCGCTCTTCGCTACGAATAACTACTTGTCGGGCCAGCCGTAAAGTTTCAGCGCGTTCCCGCGCAGCGCCATCCGCGCCAGTTCGAGCGCCCGCGCGCGCGAAATCTCGCCGTCGTCCATCATTCCCGTCAGCGCAATCGCCAGCGCCGTGCGCGCCGAATTCGTGGTCTGCCAGCCGACCTCCTCCCAATTGATCTCCGGCGTTCCCGGATAGAGGTCCGTGCCGAAGAGCACCTTCTCGGGGAAAGTCTCAAGGAAATAGCGAATCGCCTTGCTCAACTGCCGCGTCGGCAGCAGCCACGTCTGCTCGGAAAAATCCGTGTAGACGTTCGGCTTCACCAGCAGCATCGCCACGGTCTTCGAATACGGCCCCGCGCCGCCATGCAGAATCACGAAATTCGTGCCGCGCAGCGAAGGATCGTCGAACACCGATTCCAGCAGCGCCGGATTCGCCCCCGCGACGTCGAAATATCCGCCGCACCCGAATCCCGTGTGGATGTGCACCGGCATGCCGAGCTTTCCGGCTTCAGCGGCGACGCGCCGGAAAATATAATTTTGCAGCGTGATGTAATCCGGGTTCGGCGGCGCGCCTCCGCCGGCAGCGTAGCGCGAATAAATCCGCTGCGCATCGGCTTGCGAAGCCGGCTCGAAATCGAGCGTCCGCAAATACGCCGCCTCGAATTTGATCGCCACCGCGCCATTTTTCTTCTGGTCTTCGAGCGTCGGCACCACGACTTTCGCCAGATAGTCGTCGAGCGACGCCGGCGGCGCGTCCATCCCCAGCGTCTTCATGTAACGCTCGAGCAACTGCGTCTCGCGTCCGTAGAAGAATTTTCGGTCGGGAGTTTCCGCCGCGAGGCCATCGTTATTCAGAGGCAGCAGCAGCGCATCGTCGAAGGGAACCCAGCGGAAACGCGGCGGCTGAAGTCCTCGCCCCAGCGCTTCGCGATTCGCCAGCTCCGTCTCGATGCCGAGATGGTCGAGCACCCAGTTCGGATAATTGTCGCCCTGCTGCTTCTCGATTCGCGCCTTCGCTTCGAGCACGAACCGCGCGTGCGCGGGCGTCATGTCGCTGTAGGGATAGCCCCACAGCGCCTTCCACGCGGCGAGGAATTGCGGATTCTCCGGACGGCTCGTCGCGGGAGGGGGAGTCGGCTCGAGGGGATCGCACGGCAGCGCGTCGTACTCGTCGTCCTTTTCCCCTGGCCCGACCACCTTCGGCGGATGCGAATGATTGTCAATCGCCTTGATCTTCTCTATCTGCGCCAGCAGCTGCGGGTCGGGCTTCTGGGCGAAGGAGGCAGGGGCGAAAAGAAAAAGGATCAAAAACAGGGCGGCAAAGGAAGCAAAGTAGGGAGACGAAAATGCGTTTTGGCGCGTAGCGCAACGATGAAATTCATTTGCGATTAAGATTTTGCAAGTGCTTTGTTTACAACAACATGACATTTTGCGACTGTGCGGTTCATTTGCGATCAGAAACTGACTGAGTTGAGGTGGGATTTCGGCGGAAGGTTTATTCCGGAGCAGGTTTTGGCCCCCTGGCGGGGGCGAAATGGCGTGGAACCGGGTCACGCGGCCCCTATCTAACCAAAACTAAATGCCATTATACCATCACAGTCAACTACCCGAATGCAGGCCAAAGAATCTTGGACGCCCGTTAAGCGCCAGGGCCGCCAAGCGTGAATCCGGCTCGCCTACAGTTGAGACAGTAAACCCAGGGCTTGCACAGTCAGATTGTAAGTCTGGGAAGGCTCGGAGCGTACATGGCAACCTGAAACACCGAACGCGAAGGGGTGATGGATAAGAGAAGCTGGTTCGTCCGAGGCGTTGCGGGACCGAGGGCTGCAACTCATACTGAACGCACTCGATCCTGCGCGAGCCGCATCCGGAGGAACCGACATGAACGGAAGACGAGCCACACCTACATTCATGCTCTTGCCGCTTCTGGCGAGCGTGCTGACGTGCGCGTGTTCGAGCGGCAGCGCGCAGGGCGTCGCGGGCTCCGTAGACGATTTCGTGAAGGCGTATGTGGTGGCGCTGAATGCGAAGGACGAGGCACGGTTCAATTCTCTCATTCACCCGAAGTCGCTAGCCTGCGTCACGCCAGAGAATAAAGATTATTACGACCAGGCGACAGCAGCCGAACTGCGCGACCCCATCCCCGCGGATTACAAGATCAGCGTGACTCCCCCAGCGGAACAAGACTTCAAGGTCATGCAGTCGTACGGAGAATTTCCGGTTCATCCGACGCAGAAAGTGCAGATCGAATACCAGGAGGGAGAGGACAGCGGAACGATAATGTTGTGGCTGATACAGGAAAAGGGCCGATGGATGCGCGTGGACCCCTGCGCGAGCGAGCAAACGCTGAAGGAGTTCAAGGACGACGAGCCCGCTCGCAAGGCGCGCATCGCGAAGACAGATGCACTCGCCGCTGCGATCCAGGAGCCGTTGCGAAGCCAATTGAAAGCGTTGCTTCGCGAGCACAAGACCGTAACGGCGACGAAGCAGTATCAGCAGGCCAGCGGACAAGACTACGAGACTTGCATGTTCGTCATTTATGAGCTGACGCCGGAGGCGAGGAAAGGGCAGTGACTAGGAAATTCCCGCCGACGTCTGACCTGATGTAGGAACCTCGTCCGGCATTGAATTTGCCGGGCAATACAGTAATTCACTCCGTGAAGCGGTCCGCCGCGGTCCAAAGCGGGCTTCGCCCGCGCAGAAACCAAACAGCAGATCCCTCGTCGTGTCGATGAATCGGCCCTCCTCGGGATGTTAACAAAGGAGGCAAAAGCAGATCCCTCACACCGGCCTTGCAAAGCAGGGCCGGGTTCGGGATGACAGCGTAAAGAAAAACTGTCAGAACGAGAGGCGGAGGCCGAGCTGGGCGGCGAAGGGGATGCCGACGGTGGTGCCCGGGCCGAAGAAATCGCCGAGGCCGCCGGCGGGAACCCGCAACTGATCGAGACTGGTGATCGGCTGCATGTTCGTACACGCCGGAGGGTCCATGCAAAGCGAAGTCGCATTCGAGAGGTCGTTCACGGGCGTGGGCAGCGCGGCGATGTTGGTGACGTAGTTCGCGCCCGGATTGTTGCGATTGAAGAGGTTGAAAAATTCGATGAAGGGAGTGGCGGAGAAGCGTTCGCGAAACTGGAACGGGCGGCTGACGCGCAAATCGGCTTGAATGTAAGGCGTGCCGCGAAGCTGGTCGAGCGAAGTCTGCACGCCATTGACGACGGCGCGGTCGTTGAGCGTGTCGCCGAAGCCGTTGACGTCGGCGGGCGTAGTGAGGGTGAAGGGTCGCGCGCTTTCGAGCTGCGTGAGCGTGGAGATTTCGAAGCCGCCCGGCGCGTGGAGCGTGCCGGCGATGACGAAGCGATGGCGGACGTCTTCGCCCGAGGGGCCGTAATCGCCCGGGCGGAAGGCGTCGAGCGGGTCGCAGACGCCATTGACGTAGTCGAAGAGCTCGCCGAGGACGCAGCCCCAGGTGTCAGCGTAAGAAAGCGTGTAGTTGAGAACGAGATCGAAACGCTTCGCCACGTTGCCCTGAAGATGGACGGCGAGCGCGTCGTAGCGCGAACGATTGTCCGTGCGAAAGACGTCAATGTTGGGGACGTTCTGCTGCTGGTTGGGCAACGGCGTGAAGAGTGTGGACCCGGCGATATAAGAATAGCGGCGATAGGAGTGGACGCCTTGCTCGTGCGTCCAATTCGCGCTGACGATCCAGCCGACATCGAAATTGTCTTCAATCCCAGCGGTGGCGTGAAGCGCGTAAGGGGTTTTGTAATCGGGATCGATGAGGGCACCCTGAGCGCCGCCCGGAATGCAGCCCGGATCGCCGGGATTCACGCAAACGCCCGGCGCGGCGTTCGCCGCTTGAAACGCTGTGACCCAGCCATTCTGCGCGAGATCGTTGTAGAAGAGGCCGACGCCCGCGCGCAAGACGGCGCGATCCTTTCCGCCGAGCGCGTAGGCGACGCCGAGGCGAGGGGCGACGGCGGCGTGATAGTCGTGAGGCGCGGCGAGTCGCGAGAACAGAGGAATTTGCAACGCGGCAAGCGTGGCGAGCGCGGGATTCGCGAGTTGGGACTGGCCGGAGGCGGTGAACAGGCCAAACGTGGTGTCGTAGCGCAGGCCGTAATTCACGGTGAGGCGCGGAGCGGCGTGCCAGGAATCCTCCGCGTAGAGGCCGAGGCGCTGGACGTTTTGCGAGAAGCTGCCGTTGGCGGCGGACGTGGCAACGCACTTTACGTTGGGGGGTGGCGAGGGATTCATGCACGTTGTGCTGAAATAAAACTGCGAAGGATTGGCGGCGTAGAAGCTGGGATCGCTGGGATAAGTGATGAGCGTTTCGGCGTCGCCCGGAAGTGCGCCGCTGAGGACGGGTTCGTGGATGAGATCAACGCCGAAGCTGGGCGCATGCGCGCCGGAGGAATGCGTGACGGCGTAGCGGAACTGATATTTTTCCTGATTGCGCAGGACGGGAAAAGCCGTGATGGGCGTGACGAATTGATTGTCGCCGAAGGTTTCGAAGCCGGAGATTGTCTGAAACGTGGCGCTGAAAGGAAATGCGAGGGCGAAGCCGAGATCCGAGTTGCGCGATTCGGTGAGATGCAGGCCGCTGGCGGCGAATGTGAACGAGCCGAGCCAAGTGGGGCTAAAGATGTATTGCTGGCCGAGGACGAGATCGAGGAAATTGCTGTGCGACGCCGCGCCAGTGGATGGAAGAGTCGCCTGCTGAACGAAGGCGTTGTGAGTGGTGTAGTTGTCCGAGGAAGCGCGGAGGAACCACTGAGATTTCGAGGACTGCGCGAAATCGAAGCGCGCGGTGCCGAGATAATCGCGGAAGGGCACGGGGACATTATTCGGAACCGCGATGCTAGGAACGCCGGGAATTAAGCCTTGTGTCGCGAGAGAGGCGAGAGCGTTGAACTGCGCGAGGCTCGCGGGGCTGTAGGCGATGCTGGCGCTTTCGCGGACGGCTTCGAAAGAGGTGAAAAACCAAAGCATGTTGCGACGGAGCGGGCCGCCGAGAGTCGCGACGTAATTCTGGCGCGAGAAGGGCTGTTTGGGGAGCGGCGCGGGATTTTCGATCGGGTAGCGCGCGTTGAGAGCGGCGGCGCGCTCGTAGAACGCGGCGTCGCCATGCAGTTGATTGGTGCCGCGGCGCGTGGTGATGACGACGGAGCCGCCGACTGTGCGGCCCGTGTCGGCATTTTCCTGCGACGTGCGCACGGCGAATTCCTGGATCGCGTCGGGAGAGAAATTCTGGAGGAAGCCGCCGATATAGTCGTCGGAGTTGTCGCCGCCGTCAACGGAGAGGACATCGTTGAGACCCGAGCTGCCGCCGAAAGAAACGGCGGTGATGCGCGCCTTGGTGGGATCGGAAGGCTCGACGGGTTCGGTGCCGGGGACGAGATAGGCGATGTTGGCGAACGTGCGATGCGCGAGAGGAATCGTTTCGAGATCCTGCGAAGTGACGGCGCCGCCGAGGACCGTGTTCGCGGTGTCGAGAGGTTCGGTGGCGATGGAAGAAGCGCCGGCCTCGACGTTGACGGACTGCTGGACGGGAGCGGGCTTCAGCGTGACGGTGAGCGTCTGAACGGCGCTGACAACGACTTTGACGTCGGAGACTGCGTCGGCGAATCCGGGCGCGGAGACGGTGACATGGTAGGCGCCGGGCATGAGGTCTTCGAGGCGAAAACTGCCGCTCGCGTCGCTGGTCGTCTGGCGCGAGAGGGAGGATTCGGCGGCGTGAATCGAGATCGTGGCGGCGGGGACGCGCGCTCCGGTCGCGTCCTGGACGGTGCCAACGATGCTGCCGCGAAAATCCTGAGCGCGGGTTGGGCGCGAAACGAGCGCGAGCGCGGAGATGGCAAGCACGGCGGACAGCATCCACACACGAATCGGCTGAGTTGGTGCAAAACGCATGAATTCGCTGCCTCGAAGAGGATTAGATTACGGAGCGAAGGGAGCTACTACCAGAAGTCGTAGCATAGACTGGTTTGCCACAGCCTTAATGGACACCGAACCTTGATCGCTGGTTGTGAAAAGGATGGCGGAAAGCACAAGATTATGCCCGAGGGATCGACATGAATTTATCGACGATCGCGGTGTGCATTGTGCTTGCATGCGGCAGCCTGGGGGCGCAGACGGGTGGCTGGCAGCCGTCGGGGGGACATACACAGGTAGCGATATGGCCGGGGAAGGCCCCGGATGCGCGGGCTGTTCCGGGGCCGGAGACAGAAGAAACCGATTCCAGTTTTCTCGTTGCCGGCAAGACTGTCACGGGGGTGTACAACGTTACGCGGCCGACGATGACGGTTTATTCACCAAAAGAAAAAAATTCGGGCGTCGCGGTAGTGGTGTTTCCCGGCGGAGGCTTCGAGGAATTGGCAATCGATCTGGAAGGCACGGAGGTTTGCGACTGGCTGACGTCGAAAGGGATCACGTGCGTGCTGCTGAAATATCGCGTGCCGAGCCTGCCTTACGACTGGCACTGCAAGTGCCGACCCCACAACCGCGAGATATCGACGCTTGCTCTAGAGGATGCGCAGAGGACGATGGGGCTGGTGC
Organism: Candidatus Acidiferrales bacterium; assembly: GCA_035280405.1. Lineage (GTDB taxonomy): Bacteria > Acidobacteriota > Terriglobia > Acidiferrales > UBA7541 > DAHUXN01. The sequence goes on from DATEFX010000036.1 coordinate 14,502, forward strand.
GTTTTCACGCCGCGGAATGGCACATCGATCCGCACAAGATTGGAGTACTCGGATTTTCAGCCGGCGGTTATCTGGTGGCGGAGATCAGCACGATTTACAAGCGCCGTCTGTACGCGCCTGTCGATGCGGCGGACAAGGAAAGGTGCCGTCCGGATTTTGCCGTGAGCGTTTATCCCGGGCATCTGTGGGTTGACGGCGAGGGCTACAGATTGAACCGGAATGTCGCGGTCACACGGCAGACACCGCCAACGTTTTTTGGTGCAGGCGGAGGATGACAACGTGGACGGCGTAAATCAATCGATCGCGTACTACATCGCTCTGAAAGACGCCGGCGTTCCCGCGGAGCTACATCTATACGCGCACGGAGGACATGCGTTCGGGCTGCGGCCAACAAAGCTTCCGATTACGAAGTGGCCGCAACTTGTGGAGACCTGGTTGAGGACGATTGGGATGACCTCAGAATAGGCGCTTCGGGGACGCGCACATCAATACCGGGTTTCCAGCGGATGGCGACACGCGAGCTCGAAACCGATGGGGAATTGCCTCAGGCGTCCTGCGGGGATCGCTCATTGGAACGCTTTCGCTGTCGGGAGATGCGGCTCCGATATGGGCGGCGATTTTGCTGGGCCCTCCAGTGGTTTTCTTGCTGTTGCCCAAGCGTCCGATTCTTAGCTGGCAGATTCCGTTGGTAGCGGCCGCGGTCTGTGGAACCGTATTGATGCGCGAGCGCGGCTACCCGTGGAGTTGGAAAAACGCCATCGGCGTGTTGCTTCTGATTTGGTCGGGGACGTCGCTGCTTTCTTTTCCCTGGGCGGCGATCTTCTGGGCGCGAGCGCGGCACCCGGTTGATGAGGCAAACGCGAAAATCGCGGAAACGCTGAGATATATTGGAGTGGGAGTGCTCGGCTTTCTGGCGTGCGGACTGCTGGAGATTGGTTATGCGCTTCCGGCTTATTATTTTGAGGCACCGGACGACATCTGGGGGCCTTTTCTGGCATTCCTGCTTGTCGCGCTGGGCATTGGCGTCGGGCTCGCGGCCATTCGCATTGCGGCTCATCCGGCGTTGAAGGAAGCAGTGTAGCTCGTCCTCGGACTTGTCCTTTCGTTTGGCACATTTTCGCGGTGAGCTATGTCTTTGAGGTTTTTAGCCCGCAGCCCAGCACGAACGGGCCCGTGACGGCGCCTGCTGCGGGCTCAGGGACCTGGCTCACGCTAATGGCGATCGAAACCGTGACGATGCTCGTCAGGCTGATTGTGATTGGACGACGAGCAAAGAAGGCACGCCTGAAGACTGCGTAGGCCCTCCTTCCTCTCTCGCAGAAATACTGACGGCAACTTCCTGTATCTTCCGCGCGAATCGTCCCATGGCGATGGGAATGAGACGGCGCTAGCGGACGAGGTGTTCGAGGAGGCGATGAACGGCGTAAAACGTGGCGGGCTGGAGGAGGGCAGTCAACAGAACGCCGGCAAGGGCGACAGACGAGGCGATGGCGAGAATCTGCGCGCGACGGCGAGACTCTTCAGGCGCGCGGCCCGGTAGAAGCAGGCGAATGATGCGAGCAGAAAGATCGTCTTCATCGGGAATGAGCGTGGAAAGGAAAGGCGAGGGGCTTGGAGAGGAGCCCATGCGGGAGACGCGAATCAAAGCTTCGGCGAGGGAGAGAGAGCGATGCTCGTCGCCCGCGACGGCGGAATCATCGGCGGCCCATTCGGTGAAGCGCGACCAGGCACGCTCGAGCGGCGCGAAGGCGCGAAGGAAGGGAAAAGCGTCTGGCGCAAGGAAGATTAGCAGGCGCATGAAATTGTCGCTGGTGGTATGGTGCGCGATTTCGTGCCGCAGCGCGGCATTGAATTGATCGGGCGAAAGCTGGCGGAGAAGTCCGCGCGAGGCAATGAGGCGAGGGCGGAACACTCCGGCAAGAGCGAGGATCGGAGTATCGTCATCCACCACCAAAATGTCGGGCACTTCGACCGGCAAGCGATACCGCTGGCCGTTGCGCTGCCAATGGCGGGCGCAGCGCGAAGAAGTCGCCGCTGCGCTGAAAACGCGAAAAACAGAGCTTGCCCAGATTGCGACGCCGAGCAACGCGGCGAGCGAACAGGCGACGCCAACTCTTTCGGCGGCGGCGTGCGGTTCGAGCAGCAGATAGCTGGGGAGGCAGAGCGCGCAGACCGCCAGAAGTCCGACACCCGCGGGAAGCAACCTGAGGATCAGCAACAGGCGAGCCGCGGCGCGCGGGCGCATGCGCTCGGCAAGGCGAACGGCTGCCGGAGCGACCAACCGCGCGATGAGGCTCAATGCCACCTGCACGAAGAAAAAGGAGGCGAGGCAAAGGCTCACGAGCCGGAAGAGGTAAGAAAAGCTCATGACTGCACCCGGCGGAGAAGTTCGCGGCGCTTGCTGCGGATTTTCTTTTCGAGTTCATCGAGCAGGGCTTTGTCGTGCTGGCCGACGGCATCGACGAGGCAGGAGATCAGCAAATCGCGCGACGGCTGCGGCCCGGAGAGAAATCCGGCGACGAGATCGCCAGCGCGCTTGCGTTCCCAATCGGGCCGGGAGAAACGCGGGGAATACAGGAAAGCGCGATCGGATTTGCGGCGATCGAGAAGGCCCTTCTTGAAGAGGCGATCGAGCGTGGTCATCACGGTGGTGTAAGCGAGAGGCCGATCCAATTTCTGGACGACGTCGCGGACGCTCGATTCGCCGCGCGACCAGAGGATTTCCATCACGCCGAGTTCAAGGCGGCCCAGCGGCATCTGTGTTCGCTCGTCGCGCGCGCGATTTGAGAAAAGACGAATCATTCTCGGCGTATGCTACTACAATCGCGCTCCGGCGCAAAAACGAATGGCTCGCAAGGGCGGGCCGCGTTATTCTTCGCCGATGTCCTCATGCCAGAGCGCGGGATTGGCGGCGATGAATTTCGCGAGCATTTCGACGCATTCCTGGCTGGCGAGATCGACGACGGCGACGCCGTTCGCGCGGAGCCAGTCGAGGCCTCCCGCGAAATTCACGGATTCGCCGACGACGACCGTGCCGATGCGGAACTGCCGGATGAGGCCGCTGCAATACCAGCAAGGCGCGAGCGTAGTGACCATGATTTTGTCGCGATAGCCGCGCTGACGGCCGGCTTTGCGGAACGCGTCCGTTTCGGCATGGATCGAGGGATCATTTTCCTGGACGCGGCGATTGCGGCCGCGGCCGAGGAGTTTGCCGCTCGAGTCGAAGAGCGCGGCGCCGATGGGGATACCGCCTTCGGCGAGGCCTCGGCGAGCTTCTTCTATGGCGACTGCGAGCATGGCGGCATAGTCGGCGCGCGATGGCATGAGACGCGCAGAATTGTACTGGAAATGCGACGCTGGTTGGAAAATCACCAGCAATTTGGGGCGCCAAAGCTGGCTGAAAGTCGGAATATCGTCGCGGAAGAAACTGGGTTAGAATGCGGGCGATGGCCGCCGCCGGAAAATCGGTGCTGGCGATTTATCCCGGGTCGTTCGACCCGGTGACGAACGGGCATCTCGACCTGATCGAACGCGGCGCGAAGCTTTTCGACCGGCTCGTCGTCGCCGTCCTGCACAACCTCGAAAAAGATCCCTTGTTCGCCGTGAGCGAGCGGCTGGAAATGCTGCGCGAAGTGACGCGCCCTTGGCCGAACGTCGAAGTGGACGTGTTCGAAGGATTGCTGGTGGACTTCGCGCGGCAAAAGCGCGCGCAAGTGATTTTGCGAGGGATTCGCGCGCTTTCCGACTACGAGTATGAACTGCAAATGGCGCTGATGAACCGCAAGCTCGAACCGAAGATCGAAACCGTGTTCATGATGCCGGCGGAGGCGTACAGCTATTTGAGTTCGCGGTTGGTGCGAGAAATCGCGCGGCTCGGCGGCCCGCTGAAGGATATGGTGCCGGCGACCGTGGAGGAGCGGCTGCGCGCGAAGGTGAGTTGAAATTCCATTCTGGGGACGGAGGAACATGCAACTTTCAGACCGGGTGAATCGCATTGAAGTGTCGGCCACGCTGGCCGTGCTGCTGGAAAAAGAAAAACTGACGGCGAAAGGAATTGACGTCGTCGATTTTGGGCCGGGCGAGCCGGATTTCCCGACGCCTGAAAACATCAAGCGCGCGGCGCACAAGGCGCTGGACGAAAACAAGACGAAGTACACGCCGACGTCGGGAATTATGCCGCTGCGGCAGGCCGTGTGCGAGTGGCACGCGAAGAACCTGGGCACGGCGTACGAGCCGAAGGAATGCATCATCAACGTCGGCGGAAAGCACGCGCTGTTCAATACGATTAACGCGCTAGTCAATCCGGGCGACGAGGTGCTGATTCACTCGCCGTTCTGGGTAAGTTATCCGGAAATCGTAAAATGCGCGGACGGCGGGCCGATGTACGTCGAAACGCACGCCGCGGATGGATTCGTGCTGCGAGCGGCGGCGGTGGAGAAGGGGGTCACGCCCCGGACGAAGATGCTGATCGTCAACTCGCCGTGCAATCCGACGGGAGCGGTGGTGCCGCCGGAGGAGTTCGCGAAACTGCTGGACGTTTGCGTGCGGCGGAATTTGTGGCTGGTCACAGACGAATGTTATTCGCACTTCGTTTACGGCGACGCGAAGCCATTTTCGATTGCCAGCCTGCCGGGCGCGAAGGAGCGCGTGATCGTCGCGGGGTCGCTTTCGAAGACGTTTGCCATGACCGGCTGGCGAATTGGTTACACGCTCGGGCCCGCGCAACTGATCGAAGCGACGCTGCGATTGCAGAGCCAGTCGACTTCGAATGCAACTTCGATCGCGCAGTACGCTGCGCTCGAGGCGCTGCGCGGCGGGATGGAGTCGGTGGGCACGATGATTGCGGAGTTCGCGCGGCGACGGACAAGGATCCTGAACGGCTTGCGAGGAATTCCAGGCGTGGAGTGCCTGGCGCCGCAGGGGACATTTTACGTGTTTCCAAACGTGGCGAACTGCGATGCGTGCGCGAAGAAACCGGACGGCACGCCGGATACGCTGCAAGTGGCGCGATCGCTCCTCGAGCGCGAGCACGTGGTGGTGATTCCCGGCGAAGCGTTTGGCGCGGCGGGATACCTGCGCGTTTCATATGCGACATCGATGGAGCGGATCGAGGAGGGCTTGCGCCGGCTGGGAAGTTTTTTTCGCGCCCCGGCAGCGGTGAGCGCAGCCGCACGCCGGGCGTAGCGACGTGAATCTGCGACCGGTTCGCCTGGAACCGCAATTCGTCCAGCGCATCTGGGGCGCGCGAAGCCTTTCGCCGCTCTTCCCGGAAAAAAAATCGCTCGCGGAGCCGATCGGCGAGGTCTGGCTGACGGGGAACGAATGCAAATTCGCGGACGGCCCGTTTGCGGGACAAAAGCTGGGCGAGGTGTGGCCGAAACTGACTGAGGAATGGATTGGCCGCGGCTTGCGACGCGACGGGCCGTTTCCTCTGCTTGTGAAATTCATCTTCCCCGAAGACAAGCTTTCGGTGCAGGTGCATCCCGACGACACGTACGCGCGCGCGCACGAAGCGGCGGCGGGCGGCGTGGGGAAAACGGAGATGTGGTACGTCGTCTCGGCGCGAGCCGGAGCGGAAGTCCGCGTCGGAATGAAGCCGGAGGCGGACCGCGAGCTGTTCCGGCGGGCAATCACGGAAGGCAGTGCTGAAAATTGCGTCGCGGCAGTGCCGGTGCGGGCTGGAGACACGATTTTCGTGCCCGCGGGCACGGTACACACGATTGGACCCGGAATGATTTTGTGCGAGATTCAGCAGAATTCCGACATCACGTACCGCGTGTTCGATTACAACCGGTTGACGTCGGAGGGCAAGCCGCGCGAACTGCACATCGAGAAGGCCATGGACGTGATCCGGTTCGGCCAGCAGCAGGGGGGCAAGATGACGCTCGCGGCGGCAAAGGAAGCGAGCGGCGAAATGAGCGTGCTGGTCGAATGCCCGTATTTTGTGGCGGCGAAATCCGTGTTCTTGCACAGAGAGTACAGGTCGCGACGGAAGCCGGTGTTCGAGCTGCTGATCGTGCTCGAAGGGCGGGGAAAAATCGAAGTGCCGGGGGGAGCGGTGGAATATGAGCCGGCACAGGCGTGGTTCGTGCCCGCTTCGGTGCGCGATTGCGTGTTCGCGCCGGAGAAAAGAACGGTGATGCTGCACGCGTGGGTTCCGACGGAAGAAAAATGAAGAGGGCTGGAAAATCTCCCGCATGCGCGGTGATTCTCGCCGGCGGGCGAGGCACACGTTTCTGGCCGCGCAGCCGCATGCGGACGCCAAAGCAGCTGCTCGACATCGTCAGCGAAAAGACGATGTTGCGGGAAACCGTGGACCGGCTTGCGCCGATTTTTTCGCCGCGACAAATCTGGGTGGTGACGAACGAAGAGCAGGCCGCGGCGGTGAGGCGCGAGCTGCCACGAGTCCCTCGCGGGCAGATTCTCGCCGAGCCCGTGGGGCGAAATACGGCGGCGGCGATCGGACTCGTCGCAACACACCACGCGAAAACGCTCGGCGACGCGGTGATGGCCGTGCTTCCGGCGGATCATTACATCGCCGACGCCGAGCGCTACCGGAAGGTCGTGAAGTCGGCGATGGAGCTGGCGCGGCGGCAGAACAGCCTCGTCGTGCTCGGCATTCCGCCGACGCATCCGGAGACGGGCTTCGGCTACATCGAACGCGCAAGCGCAGCGGAGCGAATCCACGGCGCGCCAGCATACTTCGTGCGCAGGTTCACGGAGAAGCCGGCGCTGGCCGTCGCCAAGAAATACGTGGCGTCGAAGCGGTATTTCTGGAATGCGGGAATGTTTTTCTGGCGCGTCTCGACGTACCTCGAATGCCTGCGAAAATTTCTGCCGAATACTTTTGCCGCGTTTGGCGAGTTGCAGCAACACGTCGGAATGCCGAGTTACGCGCAGGCGCTGGCGCGGATTTATCCGCAGCTCGAAAACATTTCGGTGGACTACGCGGTGATGGAGCCGGCGACGCGAACGAACGGGCGCGAGCGCGTCTACGTCCTGCCCGCGAAGATCGGCTGGAGCGATATCGGCTCGTGGGCGGCAGTTTACGAATTGCTCGCGAAGAAAAATGGCGCGAACGTATCCGCAGGCGAGTATTTCGCGCTCGATGCGAGTGGAAATTTCCTGTGGAGCCCGAAGAAATACGTCGCGGCGATTGGAGTGCATGACCTCGTCGTCGTGGAGACGGAAGATGCACTGCTGATTTGCCCGCGAGAGAGCGCGCAGGATGTCGGAAAAGTCGTGAAGTTCCTCGAAGAGACGAAGAAGCACCACCTGCTTTAGCAGGACGCCAGCGCCTTACGCATTTCCCCACCCGCCGCCGCGCCAAACTTCCCGCGCGGGTTTGCATCGCATATACTTTTCGGCCGTGACGCAGATTCATTTCGGAACCGACGGATGGCGCGGCGTGATCGCCGAGGATTTTACGGTTGAAAACGTGCGCAAAGTCGCCGCTGCGATTGCGCGATACGTGATTCGCGCGGAAAAGCCCGGGGGCGGCGTGCTGGTCGGTTACGACACGCGATTCGGCGGACCGCTTTTCGCGCGCGCCGCCGCAGAAACGATTGCGGCGACGGGAACACCCGTCTGGCTCGCCGACGAACCCTGTCCAACTCCGGCGATCTCTCTGCTCGTGCGCGAGCGCGGCGCGGCGGGCGGAATCATGATTACGGCGAGCCACAATCCGTACCGCTGGAGCGGCGTGAAATACAAGGCGAGCTACGGAAGTTCCGCACTGCCCGGAATCGTGACGCAAATCGAAAAGGAGCTGGCGGCGGTGCTCGCGAACGGCGCTCCGCGGTTGCCCGCTCGCAACGATCTGATCCAGACGTTGCGTGTACGCGAACCATATCTCGCAAGGCTCAGCCAGTTGGTGGATTGGGGCCGATTGCACTCGCCGAAGTTCCGATTCGTCGTGGACCCGATGCACGGCGGCGCGTGCGGGCTGCTGCGCGAGTTGTTCGAAAGGCAAGGAGTCGCATGCGAGGAAATTCGCGGAAAGCGCGATCCGCTGTTTGGCGGCGTGAATCCGGAGCCGATCCTGCCGCATATTTCGGCGCTGCAGGAGGCGGTGCGCACGCGCGGATTCGACGCGGGATTCGCGGCTGACGGCGACGGCGACCGGATCGGCGCGGTGGACGCGGACGGGACGTTCATCACGCCGCATCAGATTTTCTCGATCCTGCTGTGGCATCTGGCCGGAACGCGGAAGCTGGATGGCGACGTCGCGAAAACTTTCTCGACTACGAAGATGGTGGACAAGATCGCGCAAAAATTCGGGCGAAAACTTTTCGAGACGCCGATCGGGTTCAAGTACATCTGCGAATTGATGCTGGAGCGAGACATATTGCTGGGCGGCGAGGAAAGCGGCGGGCTGGCGACAAAATTGTACATTCCGGAGCGCGACGCGACGGTGAGCGCGCTGCTCCTCGCGGAAGTGATGGCATGGCACGGAAAGCGGCTGGGCGAACTCGTGAAAATGCTGCACGCGGAGTTCGGCGAACACCATTATGGACGCGTGGATTTGGAACTGCGCGCGGGGCAAAGGGAAAAGGCAATCGCGCATTTCGCGTCGCCGAAGGTGAGCAAGATTCTGGACTGGCCGGTCGCGCGGCGCGAAGACATGGACGGCGTCAAGATGTATCTCGGCGAGATTGGATGGACGCTCGTGCGCTCATCGGGAACGGAACGGATGCTGCGGGTCTATGCGGAGACGACGAGAGTGGAGACGACGAGGCGAGTCCTCGAAGAGGTCTGCGGCATCGTCAGAAGCCTGTAGGGGCGGAAAGTGCGGACCAAATTGTCCTGCTCGAGCCGAAAACGACCCTAAACACGGGTAACGTACACAATGAAAGGACCGTGGCAGAATTGGAGCGATTTTAACTCGCGCGAATGCCAAGCGCCACGCGGAGATGAATTTGAAGAGACGACTCTACCAACTGGATGTATTTACGTCGAAACCGCTTGTGGGAAATGCGCTCGCCGTGGTCACGGACGGAGACGATTTGACGCGGGCGCAGATGCAGGCGATCGCGCGCGAAATGAACCTGGCCGAGACTGTGTTCGTGCAACGGCCGACGAATAATCGCGCGCTCGCGAGGCTGCGAATCTTCACGACGACGAAGGAATTGCCGCTCGCGGGGCATCCCGTGATTGGCACGTGGTTCCTACTCGCCGAGCTGGGCGTCGTGCCCGCTGCGGAAGGCGCGGTGCAGGTGATGCAGCAGACCGGCGCGGGAATTCTGCCCGTCGAAATTACATTTCACGAGGGCAGGCCGGCGCGCGTCACGATGACGCAGAAGGAAGCGAAATTCAAGGCAACGAAAATTTCGCGGGAGGGATTAGCTGAAGCTTTGGACTTACGACCGGCGGATTTCGACCGGGATTTGCCCATCGAGGCAGTGTCCACCGGGATTTTCAACGTGATGGTGCCGCTCAAGAGCAAAGCCGCGCTGCCGAAGATTCATCCTAACCTGCGCGCCCTGTTCCACGCGGTCAATGGCCATGGCACGATGGCGTACTGCTTCGCGCTCGGCGGGCGCGCCAAGGCGTTCGCGAGAGGGATGCTGCCCTGGGAAATTGTTGAGGACCCGGCGACTGGTTCGGCGGGAGGCTCGCTCGGCGCGTATCTGGTGAAGCATGGGAAGCTAAAGCCCAATGAAGCGCTTTCGATTTCGCAAGGAGTGGAGATGGGAAGGCCGAGCGAGATCCACGTCGAAGTGATGAGCGTGAAGGGAAAGCTCGTGCCGCGCGTGAGCGGGACAGCGGTGAGGATTTTCGAGGGCCACCTCGATTTCTAAAATCCTAGACCAAAGAGAAAAGGCCGGTTCTGACGAGAGAACCGGCCTTTAGATTTTACAGAGCTGACTGACGAGCGATTAGTGGCCGCGCTTGTCGCGGCGAACATCGCGACGGTCGTGGCGGACATCTTTCTTGTCCTTGCGGATGTCGCGATTGTCGGTCCGGCGGTCCTTCTTGTCGGAGTGAATATCGCGATTATCGGCGTTGCGGTCGCGACGGTCGCCGCGAATGTCCTTGCGAAGAGCCTGCGACCGCTTGCTATCGTCGCCATTCTTCGCGTTGGAGCGCGCCAGCTGCCGCTTGTCCTTCGCGATATCCCGGTTGTCGGCGTTGCGATCGCGACGGTCGGAGCGGATGTCGCGCGTATCGGCGTTGCGGTCGCGGCGGTCGGCGCGAATGTCGCGCTTGTCCTTGTGGATGTCCTTGCGATCCTTCTGGACGTCGCTCGCCTGAGCCGGCGTGCTAGAACTCGATTGGGCCCACGCGCCGGTGGCAAGCAAGCCGGCAACGGCAAATCCCATAAGGCTACGTCGGATGATCATCTCAATCTTCACGTCGGTTTCTCCTTTTAGGCTGGGGCGAATTTCTTGCACACTATTGAACCCCGCGAAACGGCAAAAGTTGTAGAGTACTCGGCCGCGGAGTGTGACGTTACGACTAAGGCCTGCTAACATGCTGAAATCAGGCAAGTTAAGCGCGCATTTCGAATTACAGGACTGCGCAAAGCGCGGGGGAACTACCGATTCTCGAGGTATTTCGAGGCGGAATCGAGAATTCCGTTGAGAAAGGCCGTGGATTCAGGGTTGGAGAATTTCTTGGCCAGCTCAATGGCTTCGTTGATGACGACTTTCACTGGCGCGGTTCCCGAGCGCAGCTCGTAAGTTCCCAGTCGAAGGATGGCGCGGTCAATTTCGGACATGCGCTCGACGCGCCAGTTCGCAGAAAGCTGCCCGATGAGAGCGTCGATCGCTTCCACCTGAGTCGCAGCTCCTTCGAATAGCTCATTTGCGAATTTGCGGGTTGTCGCCGCACCGCGCGTGGATTTCCAGAATGACGCTTCGAGCTTGGCGGGAGGCTGGCGATTCATTCCCCATTGAAACAACATCTGCAAGGCGCATTCGCGAGACTTGCGTCGAAGGCTCATGCTAGCGGCGGCGCGAGGCGGATTTTGCGCCGGGCCTCAGCTTGCGCGCAAGGTCGGCCATTTCGATAGCGGCGAGTCCGGCCTCGAAACCCTTATTGCCGCCCTTGAGTCCGGCGCGGTCAATCGCCTGCTCCAGCGTGTCGCAGGTGAGAACGCAAAAAATCATCGGCACGCCGGAATCGAGCTGCGCAAGCTGGACGCCGCGGGCGACCTCGCGGCAGACGTGGTCATAGTGCGACGTTTCTCCGCGCAGGACGCAGCCGACGCAAATGATCGAATCGCACCGTCCGGTAGCGGCAAGCTTTTTCGCAGCGATGGGGATTTCGAGCGAGCCCGGCACGCGGACGACTTCAATTTGTTTTTCCTTGGCGCCGGCGCGGTCAAGAGCATCGACCGCGGCCGCCAGCAGCCGATCCGTGATGAATTGATTGAAGCGGCTGACGACGATGCCGAAATGGAAACCAGAGGCGGAGAGCTTTCCGTGAGCCGGAGCCGGATTGAGTTTTCCTGCCATCATTTGCGGGCGCTACTTCCCCTTAAATTGCGCGGCGCGCTTTTCGATGAAAGCGCGCGTGCCTTCGCGCATGTCTTCCGTGGCGCAGCAGAGTCCGAAGAGCGTCGCCTCGAGGAACAGGCCTTCCTCTTGCGGCATCTCCATGCCGTGTTCGACGGCCTCCATGGCGAATTTCACGGCGAGAGGCGCGTTGGCGATGATTTTTTTCGCGATGCTTTCCGCAGTTGGGATCAATTCAGCGGGCTCGACGACGTGATTCACCAAACCGACGCGCAAGGCTTCGTCGGCGGAGATCATGTCGCCCGTGAGAACCAGCTCGTGCGCGACGCCCTTGCCGCATAGGCGCGCGAGCCGCTGCGAGCCGCCGTAGCCCGGAATGATGCCGAGCTTGACTTCAGGCTGGCCGAGGCGCGCAGTCTTGCTGGCAATGCGCATCGTGCAGGAAAGCGCCAGCTCGCAGCCACCGCCGAGAGCGAAGCCGTTGACTGCGGCGATGGATGGCTTGCCCATCGTTTCGAGGCGATGAAAAATTTCCTGGCCGAACAGTGAAAAATCCTTTCCGTCCACCGGCGTGCGCTGGGCGAGTTCGTTGATGTCCGCGCCGGCGACAAACGATTTTTCGCCCGCGCCGGTGAGAATCAGAACGCGAACAGAGGAATCGTCACGCGCGTGATTCAGAGCATCGCCGAGTTCCTCGACGGTTTTGCGATTGAGCGCGTTGAGAACTTTGGGGCGATTGAAGGTGATCGTGGCGATTTGATCTTTCACGCCATAGAGCAGGTTTTCGTAAGCCATAGGGCCGGGCTCCGTCGCGCAGAATTTTCGATTCAGGTCAATTGCATTGGCCGGGGCTTCGCCGGATCCGAATAATCGTAAAACCCTTTGCCAGCTTTGCGGCCGTTCCAACCGGCGAGGACCATGCGCTTCAGCAGAGCGGGCGGCGCGAAACGCTTCTCCTTGAATTCGTCGAACATGATATTGGCGATGTAATACGTCGTGTCGTTGCCAACGAAATCGAGGAGCGTGAGCGGCCCCATGGGATGTCCGCAGCCGAGCTTCATGGAGTTGTCGATGTCTTCGATGGAGGCGACGCCGTCTTCGAGGACGCGCACCGCGTCGAGCAGGTAAGGAACCAGGAGGCGATTGACGATAAAGCCGGTGCGATCCGAGGTGCGCACGGGAACTTTGCCCACTTTTGCCGCGAATGCGACGGCCTCTTCGTAGACTTTCGCGTCGGTGGCGATCGTGCGAATCACTTCGACCAGCTTCATCACAGGCACGGGATTGAAAAAGTGGAGGCCGATGAAGCGGTCAGGACGCGACGTGAAGAAAGCCATTTCTGTGATGGAAAGCGACGAGGTGTTACTGGCGAAAATCGTGGTCTTGGGGCAAATCTTGTCGAGGGCAGAGTAAAGTTCGCGCTTGTCGGGAAGTTGCTCGATGATCGCCTCGACGATCAAGTCCGAGTCGCGCAAATCTTCGAGCTTGGTGGTCCCGCGGAGCCGTCCGCGGGCCGCATCGCGATCCGTCGGAGAGAGCGTGCCTTTTTCGACCAGGCGATTCAAATTTTTCTCGATGGACTGGATGCCTTTATTCAGGCGCTCGTCGTTCACTTCGCGGACGATGACGCTGCAACCAGCTTGCGCGGCAACCTGAGCGATGCCGGAGCCCATCAGGCCGCAGCCGACGACTCCCACTGTTTGAATGGCCATTCCCTTCTCCTCCATGAATGATGACGCGATTCAAGAAATCAGGACAGCGATTCCACAATCATCGCGATGCCCTGCCCTCCGCCGATGCAGGCAGTCGCGAGGCCGTAACGCGCATTGCGACGCCGCAATTCGAGCAGCACCGTCAAGATCAACCGCGCACCTGTTGCGCCGAGCGGATGGCCGAGGGCGATGGCGCCTCCGTTGACATTGACTTTGTCGCGATTGAGGCCGAGCGCCTTCTCGACGGCAAGATATTGCGGCGAAAAGGCTTCATTCACCTCGATCAGATCCATTTGCTCGAGCTTCAGGCCCGCGAGTTCCAGCGCCTTGCGCGACGCGGGCACGGGACCGATGCCCATAATGCGCGGCTCGACGCCGACCGTGGCCCATGAGACGATTTTGCCGAGAGGCTTCCAGCTTCGCTCTTCCGCAGTCCTTGCATGCGTGACGACGACGGCGGCAGCTCCGTCCACGATTCCGCTGGCGTTTCCGGCCGTGACCACGCCGTCCTTGCGAAACGCGGGCGGTAAAGCAGAGAGGCTTTCCATTGTCGTGTCCGCGCGGCGATGATCGTCCGCGGAAAACATATGCGCCTTCTTGCCTTTGCCAACTTCGACGGGAACGAGCTCTTCCTTCATCCGGCAGGCGCGATACGCCGCTTCCGCGGCTTGCTGGCTGCGCAGCGCGAATTCGTCGGCCTCCTTGCGCGTGACTTTATACTCGACGGCGAGGTTTTCGGCCGTGTCGGACATCGTGCAGCCGCTGATGGGATCGAGCAGGCCAGCCATGAGCGCATCTTCCAGCTTGCCTTCGCCGAGGCGGAAGCCGGAGCGCGCGCCGCGAATGACGTGCGGAACCTGCGTCATGTTTTCCATGCCGCCGGCGAGAACTGTTTTCGCTTCACCGAGAAGAATGCGCTGCGCCGCCTGCGAGATCGCTTCCATGCCCGAGCCGCACAGACGATTCACTGTGACGGCGGGCGTTTCAACTTTCAGGCCGGCCTTTAAGCCGACGTGGCGCGCGCCATAGTGCGCGTCGGAACTGCTCTGCTGGACGTTGCCGAAAACAACATGGTCCACTTCTCCGGCATCGACGCCGGAACGCTTGAGCGCTTCCTTGGCGGCAATCGCGCCAAGGTCAATCGCCGAGATACCGGCGAATTCGCCGTTGTAGCGCGCCATCGGCGTGCGCGCGCCGGCGAGTATCACGACATCCGTGGGAAACATGACTCCTCCTGAGACGTTTTGCTTCGCTTATGAAACTTGCGGCGGGGCGAGCGACAGCAGCGTGTCGCCTCCGCGGCGGCGAATTTCTTCCAGGCCAGATTCCGCCCGGTTAATCCATTCGGTCACGCGGTCCTCATGTTCGTCGGCCGAGCGCGAGGAAGCGTCGGCTACGACGGCGCTGAACGTCACCGCGGACTTGGCCCACGACGGCTGCACTTTCGTCGCTGCCTGCCGGAGTTTCTCGGCCAGTGATTCTCCTTTGTCGCGGGACGTATCCGGCAGCACGAAAGCCAGCGACCACGCCGTGTATTTCACGCCGAGGTCGCCCTGGCGGACGCATGGCTCGAGCGCCTTCGCGATCTGGTTCATGTACGACTCTAGCGCGGCGTCGCCTTCCTGACGAAGCGCCTCGTGCCCGTGATCCAATTGCAGGATAACGAGTGCCAGCGGCGTGCCTTGCGTGCGCGAGCGCTTCGATTCCGCGAGCAGGCAATCAATATAGGCGCCGCGGCCAAGGAGTCCAGTTTTTTCGTCGGCAACCGCGAGAGTGCGCACGAGCGAGCGAAGTCGCGTGTGATTCACGGAGATCATGATTTGATCGCCGATGGCCTGCAGGAAGAAACTCTCGTTGGGCTTCCACTGACGTTTTGCCGCGTCGCCCACGAAGAGAAGGCCGGCGAGGGCTTGCGTGTCCTTGTCCGTCAACGGGATGCCGAGCGCCACATCTACATTCAAAGAGCGCAATTCCGGCACGGATGCCAATTGTACTGAGATTCCGCCGAGCGCATCCGGCGCGGCACTCCCCAGCGCAGCGGCAGCCTTCGCTAAGGCCGCTACACCAGCCTGTTGCAAGCCCGGAGCGGCGTGTTCCGCGGTAAGTTGTGGCGTTTCCCCCGGCTCGCCAATCACTGCAGCACACCGCCGAACGCCCAGATACTTGCCAATCTCGCGAACCGCCGTGCCCAATACTTCGCGCGGCGTCACTTCGCGATACATGAGGCGGGTAATCTCGGCGATTTCCGCGAGATCGCGATGCGTGTCCGCCGCGGCCGCTGGAGCAGGAGGAGGCGCAGTCACCGCCGCAGCCGCAGTCGCGGGAAGGGCTGAAGCTGTACCAGGGCGCGTGCCTTCCGGCCACCAATTCGCGCGTTCATAGAGCGTGCGGAGGCGCTCGTTGCCGGCTTCTTCACCGGGGAACATTTCGGCAATGCGTTCGAGCCGTTCGACTGCCTTTGCCAGCAAAGAGTATTGCAGGAAGATTTCGGCCTGCACGATGAGGTCGTCGAGCGCGCGCTGCGCCTTTTCTTCCTCTGTCGCCGGGGCGCGCGCGGCGTCGCCCAGGCCGGCCCCGCCCAAGGAAACAGGGGATGCCCCCGCCCCTCCAGTGACTTTTGCGGCGCGGGCATTGATACTACGCAAGTAATCCGGCTTGGCCTTGCCTTCGAGCTTTCCGATGCGTTCCTGAATTCTGTAATCGTACGGATCGATTTCGACGAGGCGGTCGAGTGCTTCGCAAGCCTCAGTGATCTTGTTGGCCGCCAGAGACAAATCGAAAAGCCGCACGAGGGAATCGAAGTATTTCACCTCGCGGTTCAACTGGTCGTAGACGTTCGCGCAGAACTTTGCGAGAGCAAGCGATTTCGGGTGTGCCTCCGCCAGGTTTTCCAGCTGGGAGGCAAATACCGCTTCGGCGCGAACGGAGAGCATCCATTCCTTCGCCTGCTCAAGAACGGAAATCGCCTTTTCGTCTGAATTCGCGCCAAGGTAAAGGCTGGCCAACTCGAACAGCATTTCATAGCCGTCCGGCTTTTGGCGGAATAGCGTCAAGAGCATCTCGCGAGCCATGTCGAGCTGCCCCGTGCGCAACAGCGCCTCGCCGTACGTCGCAAGAAATGCGGTGTCCTTCGCACCCGGCGGCGCGAACGGCCTCAACAATTGGACAGCGCCCGCGGCGTCGCCTTGATGCAGCCGCGCGTCGGCATAGAGAAGGGCGATGCTGCGATCGCCGGGCACCATCTGGGACGCACTGGCGAACAAATCCAATGCGCTGGCCGCGTCTCCGCCCGCTTGCGTCAATTGCGCCGCGCGGAGAAACGCGCGGCCGGCGACGTCCGTGTTCCCCATCTCCTCCGCGAGTTGCGCGAGTTGCACCTGCCGCGCGGGATTCTCCGTGTCGAGCTGCGCGATCTTTTGCAGGCAATCCAGCTCTCCCGCGGTGTCCCTTTGCTCGCGGAACTGGGCCGCGGCGGCGGAGTAGACTTCGATTGCCTCGCCGGTCTTGTTCTGCTTTTGCAACAGGAATGCGTATCGCTGGAGGCGCGCCGGCGGCTGCTTATGGGATTTCAAATGACGGCCAAAGAGCGCTGAAGCGCGCGCGGAGTCGCCTGCGTCGACGAGCCGATCGAATTGAATCCCGTAATACTGCGAGGCTCGCTTCAAGTCCCCGACGCGTGTGCAGAGGTCGGAAAGCATCTGCAAGGCTTCCTGATGGCCGGGCGATGCTTTAAGGACGGACTCGTAGTCCGCGATCGCGTCCTGGAGTTTATTCCTCTCCATGGACTTTCGCGCGCGTTCGAGGGTTTTAGAGACGTCCGGGCTCATTCGCTTCTCTGGTAATAGGCAGGTCAAGGGTCCCTGAATTTCCATCCCCTTGCGATTCGGGACTCCGGAATTGGCCCGCGCAGGTCCGACTAGACAATATACCGGACGGCCGCGCCCTGACAAAATGGGAAATTGTCCGATGGCCAAAGGCGAATTACCCGGCGCTCGATTGCCGAATTGGGGGCTGGTTGCTACGATACTCGGCGCCATGGAGAAGCAGAGGGCAGATTCGAGAGCGATTTACGCGTGGCTGCGGACACGCGAGGGCTCGATTGTGCGCCTGCTCGAACACATGGTGAAAATCGAATCGCCAAGCCACGATAAGACCGCTGTGGACCGTATGGGCGCGCTCATTGCCGCGGAATGGAAGCGCCGAGGCGCTCGCGTGACCATTCTGCGAAATGGACAGCGCGGAAACCACGTTCGCGCGGAAATTTCGCGCGGGCGCAGCCCTTCCGCAGGCCAGATTCTCGTGCTGGGCCACCTTGACACCGTTTATCCCCTCGGAACGCTCCGCAGGATGCCATTTCGCATTTCCTCAGGGCGCGTTTTCGGCCCTGGCACATTCGATATGAAGGGCGGATTGGCGATGGCGCTGGCAGCGAAGGATGCTCTGCGGGCGCTGCGGATCACCACACGAAGGAAGCTCGTTTTTCTGTGGACTTCCGACGAAGAAATCGGCAGCGGCTCATCGCATCGCGCAATCGAAGCGGAAGCGAGAAGGAGCAAAGCCGTTCTCGTTCTTGAGCCGGCCTTTGGCAAGGATGGGCGGCTCAAGACCCAGCGCAAGGGCGTTGGAGAAGCTGAAATAATAGTCACAGGTCGAAGCGCTCATGCCGGCATCGATCCGGAGAGCGGCGTGAATGCCGTACACGAACTCGCGCTGCAAATCACGCGTCTGCGCAAACTGAATAATCCACGCCGCGGAGTTGCGGTGCAGGCGAATGTAGTGGACGGTGGCACAGCGTCCAATGTCGTTCCGGAGCGTGCGAGCGCCCTGGTTGATTTGCGCGTCGCGCGCGCCTCGGATGTTTCTGCGCTCAACCGCAAGCTCCACGCGTTGCGCCCGATCCTGCGTGGATCCAGAATTGAAATCAAGGGCGGCGTAAACCGTCCGCCGATGGAACGCACGCCCGAATCGCGCAAGCTTTTTTCCCTCGCACACTCTCTGGCGCGCGAAATCGGCTTCAAGCTCGGCGAGGCGTCAACCGGCGGCGGTTCAGATGGAAATTTCACGGCGGCTCTCGGCGTCCCGACTCTCGATGGCCTCGGCGCGGTCGGCGAAGGCGCGCACAGCCCCCGAGAATGCGTTGTCCTCCGCGCACTGCCTCAGCGCGCGGCGCTGCTCGCCTCTCTTCTCGCGTCGCTCTGATTCGATCTCCCGCGCTTGCTGGCCTGGCGGCGTGTTGCTAGAGTCAATGGCATGCGGGTGTGGGCCACGGTCGCGCCGGTGCTTCTGCTCCTTTCCGTTGAGCCCGCGCATGCGAAGCAATCGCAGCAAGCATCTTCCTCGCCGGCGTCACAGAAGGCTACTGACGCGCCGCTATCGCCGAAAGAACTTTACCAATCCCTTGTCGCGCTGCGAGTGGATCCGGCGCAGGTTTACTCGGTTCATGAGCTTACGCTGCGGCGCGACGGCGTCACGTTCACTTTCGCCGAGGGCAAATTTGCCTTTCTTCAATCGCTCGACGACCGCGTCACGGGCGCGGTTTTTCTCGGTCGTGGACGCATCTTCGTGCTGCCGCCCGACGCCTCAGAGCGCGCCTCGCTTGCGCGGTTTCTCAAGACTTCATTTCTCGACGCCGAGTTCGATCGCGCATATCTCCGCTTCGACGAATCCATGACGCAGGAAATTCGCTCGCAACTTGCCGAAGAGAAAACTGCGTCCCAAACAGATTCGCAGTTTGCCGAAGACTGGAACCCCGCGGTTGCAGAGTTCAACCGCTCGACTTCGCTGCGCGTGCTTGAAGAATGGCTCGGCATGCAATCGCATCCATTTTTTTACGGCGCGCTCGATTCGCCTTCGGTCGGCTTGTTCGACGTGTTTCTCGACGAACGCCGCCCCGAAACTGTGATGATCGGCCAGCCGAAGAGTGCGAACAGCGCTACATATTTCGACGTTTGGACTTCGTTCGCAGCGCCAAACGTGCCGCTGCCGCAGGATAAGTTTCAGCCTCTCGATTACACCGTGGACACTCAAATCGCGGATGATTTGAGCCTCAGCAGCACAGCGACGGTACACGTCAGGGCGCTGACGACCGAACGCGTGCTGGAGCTGGAGCTCTCGCGATTCCTTCAAGTGGCATCCGTCACGGATGCGACCGGCAAGCCCTTGACGTTTTTTCAGAATCAGGAATTGCGCCGTCAGGACGTGGCTCGCCGCGGCAATGACTTGCTGTTCGTCGTCCTGCCCGCTTCCGCGGCAGCCGGACAAGACTATCAATTGCGCATCACGTATCGCGGCACCGTGATTGAAGACGCAGGCAGCGGCGTCTTCTTCGTGGGCGCGCGCGGCAGCTGGTATCCACACGTCGCCGCCGCGGAAGCATTCACGCCTTTCGATCTCACGTTTCGCTGGCCGAAGCGCCTGACGCTCATCGCGACGGGCGAGCCACTCGAAACGCAGGAAGAAGGCAACACGCGCACAGGCCATTGGCGGACCACAGCGCCTCAGACCCTCGCCGGATTCAACCTCGGCCACTATGCGTCGCTCAATGTGGGCGACAAACCAGTACTTCACCTGTACGCGAATCAGCAACTCGAGGACGCCATCATCGCGCGCCTCGGGCGGCATGCCACGAACTCGCCGCCGCTCCTCCCGCCCAGCGGCTCGCAGTCTGATTTGTCGCCGTTTGTTCTCCTCCCCAATCCCGAGGCGGTGCTGAAGCGCCTCGGAAGCGATCTGCTCGACTGCATCCAGTATTTTCAAGGCATTGACGGGCCATTCCCATATTCGGATCTCGATGTCTCGCCTATTCCCGGGAATTTCGGTCAGGGCTGGCCTGGACTTTTGTACCTTTCGACTCTCGTTTATCTGCCTCCGGAAGCTCAGGAAGAAGCGGGAGTGGAGGCTCACGCGCAGGAGCAAATCGAACAGCTGGTTCCCTTCCACGAACTTGCGCACCAGTGGTGGGGCAACGTTGTTGCGCCGGCGAGTTATCGCAGCGTGTGGCTCGAAGAGGCGATGGCGAACTATGAGGCGCTGATGTACGACGAGAGCCGCCATCCGAAGAAGCATGAACTGCAAGACTGGCTCGCCCGGTATCGCGATTCGCTGACAGCGAAGCAGGCCGGTGCCGACGAGCCCGTGGACTCGGCGGGGCCGCTCGATTTCGGCTACCGGCTCGATTCTTCGCTTGCGCCCGACGCCTACAACACGATCGTGTACAACAAAGGCACATGGGTGATCCACATGCTGCGCATGATGATGCGCGAGCCGCGCGCCCAAAATACCGACGCGCGATTCGACGAACTCCTCCGCAATGTGCTTGACGAGCATCGCTTCCAGACGCTCTCCAACGAGCAATTTCAGAAAGCAGTCGAAACGCTGATGACTCGCTCGATGGATCTGGAAGGCACTCATTCCATGGATTGGTTTTTCGACGAATGGGTGCGTCAGACGGGAATCCCGGAGTATAGCGTTACGTATCGCGTTCGGCCGCGCGGCGAGGGCTTGGAGGTCGAAGGCACGCTCTCGCAGCAACATGTCCCGGACGTCTTTACGGAAGCCATGCCGATTTACGCCGCGCGAGCGCAGGGCAGGCCGGAATACCTCGGCCGCGTCATTACAACGGGGCCGGAAACGAAATTCCGCTTCGCCTTGCGTTTTCGACCCACTCGCCTGATCATTGACCCCGAACACACGATTCTCTGCCGCACGAAATAATCGAGATTGGCAATTTACCAGCGACGTGCCGCACTACGCGTGGAAGCGGCTCGCCTGTCGGATCTCTTTGCGATAATCGGGTGCGTGGAGCTCGACGGTGCGGCACATCTCAAAGAGCCGCGAGCGGATGCGCGTGCCGACGCGATCCGTGAGCGAATCTTCGACTGGCATGGGACGCGGCGACGCTCCGCGTTGGGCTGTCGCCGATGCCGGCGCGTCGAGAAAGTTCGTGGTCAGCAGAGTGACGCGGTGCTCGTTGTAGCGCGTGTTGAGGATGTGGCCGACCGTTTCGAGCGCCCAGAGCGAAGGCTTTGAAGATCCCAGATCGTCGAGCAGGAGCACCTCCGTGTTCAGCACGGGCTCAAGCACGCCCATCTCCGTCGCATTGCTCTCCGGGTTGTAGCTGTCCTGAATCTGCTTCAGGAGTTCGCGATAGTCGTAAAAAAGCCCGGAATGCCCGCGCAGCACGATTTCCGTAAGCGCGGCGACGGCCAGATGCGTTTTCCCCACACCGCATGGACCCATAAGCAGCAGGCCATGCTCCGCGCTGGCGGGAAATTCACGCGCGAAACCCTGCACGACGATTTTCGCCTGTTCGAGGCTTCGGTTCCATGAAACTGCGTCGCGATCGCGTTCGTACAAGTCCGTGTCGTAGCTTTCGAAATTGCAGTGCTCGTAACGCTTGGGGAGCCGCGCGCGTTGAAGAACTCTGGATCGGCGGTCGCCGACCGTGCAATCACAGGGCAGGGCAATTCTCGGCAAGCCGCCGCCCGCTTTTCCGCCACGATCGACGGAAAACGCATCCACCCCATCTGCCTCTGCCCGCTGTGCCACCGGTTCGGGCACGCGCTGCTCCGAGAGGGGAATCACCCTGTCGCCTTCCATAATCTTCCAGCCTGTGCCGCCGCAGTTCGGGCAATCCGCTCGCGCCATGGTCGAAAAGCATAAGCGGCAGTCGCGCGTTGTGCAAGCGCTCCTCCTGTGCACCAGTGTGGAAGCTGTGGATTGCAAGAGCGCACGGAGCGGGTTCGTGTTAGAATGGTCTTGCTTTTATATGGTCGTCTTGCTTATTGACCTCCCCGGCAGCGTCTGCGTCCTGCCTCGCGAGATTTCATCCAGTCCACGGTCATCCAGGTCGTAACGGCATTTTGGAAGCAGGCTGAATCGCTCCGGCGCTAGATTCACCCCACCCGAATCTTCAGCGTCGAGTCCGAGGAGATCACGAGGATGAAGAATCTGTTTGTCGGGAATATGAATTTTCAAACAACCGAGGAAGAGCTGCGCGCTTTGTTCGCGCCCTTCGGCCAGGTTTCGCGTATCCACATCGCCAAGGATCGCGATACCGGGCGCGCGCGCGGCTTCGCGTTCGTCGAAATGCCGAATGATGAGGAGGCCGCCAAAGCCATGGCGGGACTCAACGGCAAAGAAGTCGGCGGCCGGGCGCTCAAGGTGAACGAAGCAAGGCCAAAGGGCGAGGGGGGACGCGGCCCGGAACGCGGCGGTGGCGGGCGGGGCGGTTCGCGCGGAGGTGGACGCGGCGGCCGTGAGAATTACTCGCACGAAGACTACCGCGAATCCGCGCGCCAGCCTCGCGAACCTCGCTGGTAGCAGTTAGCTGACCCTGAGCAGGGATCAAGCCTTTCGTTATAGCCGACGACATCTCTATCCTGCTGGCGATTTCCACGGCAATTATTTTTCGACGCGAATCGCGCGCGGAGGCATGGCGCGGACGATGGCGTTGCGCGCCGAGCGGCGCTCTTCGGCGCTGAAGCTCCTCGAAAGCTCGCCGCGCACAAAGCCGATAAACGCTTCCATCTGCTGCTGCATCTCCGACATTTTGTCGCGCATGTTGAGGATGATTTCGATTCCGGCGAGATTGACGCCCAGCTCGCGCGTCAGCGTGAGGATCACTTCGAGGCGCTCCAGATCCTGGTCCGTGTAAAGCCGCGTGTTTCCCTGCGAGCGCGAAGGTTTCAGCAGGCCAAACCGTTCGTAGAGCCGCAGCGTCTGCGGATGCAGCTTGTACAGTTCCGCGACGGCGCTGATCATGTAACCCGCTTTCGCTCGTTTTCGTGGCCGGGCCATTGGCGGACTCCTCTATAACGAGGCGCGCGAAAAAATCTCGCGCCGCGGGTCTTCGTGGTCGAATTTCGAAAGGTCGCGCAACAGTTGCCTCACGCGCTCATCCTCCGGCCGCGGCACGACGACGCGCACTTCGACCAACTGGTCGCCGCGATGCCCGGCTCGCCGCACGGATGGAGCGCCCTTCTCGCGCAAGCGCAGCACTTTCCCGCTGTTCGTTGCCGGCGGGATGCGCACCTGCGCGCGGCCGTCGATCGTCGGCACTTCAATCTTCGCCCCCAGCGACGCTTCTGCGACGGACACCGGCACGACGGTAAACAGATCGTCGCCGCGCCGCTCGAAAAACGGATGCTCTTGCACTCGCGTGATGATGTAGAGGTCGCCCGGCGGCCCGCCCTGCGTCCCGGCGTTGCCTCGCCCGGGCACGCGGAAGCGCGAGCCAGTCTGCGCGCCCGGCGGGATGCGGAAATCAATCGTGTCGGAGCGGCGCACTCTCCCCTCGCCGCCGCACATCCGGCAGACCGTGTGCAATCTTCCTGAGCCGCCGCAGCGTGAGCACGTAATCTGAAATCGCATCCGGCCGCTCACCTGCGTCACCTGGCCCGTCCCGCTGCACGCCGGGCACACTTGCTGTCCCGCGCCCGGCGCCGCGCCTGTGCCGCGGCAATCTGTGCAGGCGTCGAGCCGCGTGATTGTGATCTTCTTCACGGTCCCGCGCATCGCCTCGCCGAACGTGATTTCGATCTGATATTCGAGGTCGCTGCCCGATTCCGCCTGATGCGTCGCCTGCGCCGCGTTGGCCCCTCGAAAAAATTGGCTGAAGAGGTCGCGAAAACTTGTCCCGCCCGCGCCGCCAAAATCGAATCCGCCAAAATCGAAATGCACATCTTGCGGCATCGGCCCGCCCGGGCCTCCTGGCCCTCCGCCGGGCGCGCCGCCGTAACCGGGCGCATTGAAACCGAACTGGTCGTACATTTGGCGCTTCTTGGGGTCCGAAAGCGTTTCGTACGCTTCCTGAATCTGTTTGAATTTTTCTTCCGCGGATTTATCGCCGGGATTGAGGTCCGGATGGTATTTGCGCGCGAGCTTCCGGTAGGCCTGCCGGATATCCTTCAGCGCCGCCTTGCGCGGCACGCCCAGCAGTTCGTAGTAATCCTGTTTGGTTGTCGTTGGCATTGCCTCATCACGCCGGACGAAGGAAACCTGCGTCTACAGCTTTTCCCAGCGCGCGTTCCACTGCCCAAGCTCTTCCGCCTCGTGCGCGGCTTCCTCGCGTTTCCGGCGCTGCTCCTCGTTGCGGCTGCCCATCGCCGCCTCTTTTTCGTTTGCGTGCTCCACCCAGCGGTCAATCTGCGTGATCCGCTGCTCCACGCCCTCCGGCTCTGAACGGAACCGCATCAGCGTGCCCGAGATTTCCACGGAGCGCGGCTGAAATTCCGCCGCCGCGTCGTGCTTCACCTCGTAGAACAGCCGCCGCCAGTCCGCCGAAGGCGAGCCCGTGAGCAGCACCTGCACCAGAAAATAATTGTCACGGACCTTCTGCACCGCTTGCGGCGGCCCCGCCCTCTTGATTCCCGTCGTCAATATGAGCTCCTACGAAGAGACGCTGCTCACTGGCCGCTCTTCACTGCATTTCAGTTGGGCTTCTTCGATTCGTCCACGTCCACGTACTCGGCGTCCACCACGTCGCCCTGCTTGCTTTGGCCCGACGCCGCGCCGCCGCCCGCATTCCCCGACGGATCTGCGCCCGGACCCGCGCCTCCCGGCCCGCCCGCCGCCGCGCCTGCGGCTTGCGTGGCGCGATAGAGCGCCTCAGCCAGCTTGTGCGAAGCCTTCGTCAGCTCCTCGGCGGCAGCGTTCATCTTCTCCGCTCCGCCTTCGGAGACCGCGCGCTTTGCCGCTTCGATCGCGGCTTCCGCGGCCTTGACGTCCGCTTCCGCTAACTTCTCGCGGTTCTCCTTGATGAGCTTCTCCGTCTGATACGCGAGGTTGTCGCAACGGTTGCGCGCTTCGGCTTCGGCGATTTTCGCCTTGTCCTCGTCGGAATGCGATTCCGCTTCCTTGCGCATCCGCTCGGCCTCTTCCTTGCTCAAACCAGTCGAAGCCGTGATCGTGATCTTTTGCTCCTTGTTCGTGGCCATGTCCTTCGCGGAAACGTTCAAGATGCCGTTCGCGTCGATATCAAACGTCACCTCGATTTGCGGCATGCCGCGCGGCGCCGGAGGAATTCCAATCAGATGGAATTTCCCCAACGTGCGGTTGCCGTTCGCCACGGGCCGCTCGCCCTGCAGGACGTGAATCTCCACGGAGGTCTGGTTGTCCGACGCCGTGGAAAACATCTCGGCCTTGCGCGTCGGAATCGTCGTGTTCCGCGGGATCAGCACGGTCATCACGCCGCCCATCGTCTCGACGCCCAGCGACAGCGGCGTCACGTCGAGCAGCAGGATGTCCTTCACCTCTCCGCCCAGCACGCCGCCCTGAATCGCCGCGCCCACCGCGACCACTTCATCGGGGTTGACGCCCTTATGCGGCTCCTTGCCGTTGAAGAGCTTCTTGACGATATCCACAACTCGCGGGATGCGCGTCGAGCCGCCGACCAGCACCACTTCGTCAATCTTGTCCGGCGAAATCCCTGCGTCCGAGAGCGCCTGCTTCACGGGCCCCACGGTGCGCTGCAGCAAGTCTTCCATCAGCCGCTCCAGCGTCGCGCGGTTAAGCTTCAGCACCAGGTGCTTCGGCCCGGATGCATCCGCCGTGATGAACGGCAAATTGATTTCGGTTTCTTGCAACTGCGAAAGCTCGATCTTGGCCTTTTCCGCCGCTTCCTTCAGGCGTTGCAGGGCCATCCGGTCTTTCGTCAGGTCAATATTCGGATTTTCTTTCTTGAATTCCCCGGCAATCCAATCCACAACTTTCTGGTCAATGTCGTCGCCGCCGAGGTGCGTGTCGCCGTTCGTGGACTTCACCTCCACGACGCCTTCGCCGACTTCCAGGATGGAAATATCGAACGTGCCGCCGCCAAGGTCATACACGGCAATCGTTTCGTCCTTCTTCTTGTCGAGGCCGTAGGCCAGCGCCGCGGCTGTCGGCTCGTTGATGATGCGCAGCACTTCCATGCCGGAGATTTCTCCGGCCTGCTTCGTTGCCTGGCGCTGCGCGTCATTGAAATACGCGGGCACGGTGATGACCGCCTTCGTCACCTTTTCGCCAAGATAGTCTTCGGCGGCAGTCTTCAGCTTCTGCAAAATCATCGCCGAAATCTCGGGCGGGCTGTAGCTCTTGCCGGAGACGTCCACGCGCGCGTCGTCATGCGGCCCGCGAACCACCTTATACGGCAGGCGCTTCATCTCTTCGCCTACTTCGTCGTAGCGCCGCCCCATGAACCGCTTGATCGAGTAAATCGTGTTTTCGGGGTTCGTGATCGCCTGGCGTTTGGCCACCTGCCCGACAAGCCGCTCGCCCGTCTTCGTGATGCCCACAACGGACGGCGTCGTCCGCGCCCCTTCCTGGTTGGGGATCACCACCGGCTCGCCGCCCTGCATGACGGCCACAACCGAGTTGGTTGTCCCCAGGTCAATTCCGATTATCTTGCTCATGGCCCCGTTCCTCCTGACTTACCTTTCAAAATGGATTCGCCCGCGAATCGTAGCGGCTAAACATGCGTATCTACCTGACACTGCGTATTCTACACATTGAGTGTATCGTTGTCAAGATTCTTGAATATAATGCTATCTCTTTCAGAATCAGCGGCTTCCCCGCCGCCTCCGCCTGCATCGTCGCGCCCGCGCTCCTCCTCGCGCTCCTACAAGCTCCCTGCCATCGACGCATCGAACCTTCCCTCTGCGCCCAGCATCTCACTTCCGAATTCCGGCCCGCGTGCATTTCTCGCGGCACGCCGCCGCAAAGTGCGTCAACCCCGGGCCGATTCGCGCTAAAATGTCTGTGTCAAACTGTGGTTTTCGCGGGAGGTTAAATTGAATCATAAAGCCCGGCTCGTCCTCACCGTACTGGCATCGGCCGCTTTACTTGGCGCGGCCGGCCTGAACTCGAAGACGTCTGCCACGCAAGACGCTCGCACCGCCGCGGAAAAGGCGAAATGGACAGCTGAAAAATCCCTCGGCTCGCCGGACGCGCCCATCAAGCTGGAGGTCTTTGACGATTACGAATGTCCCGCCTGCGATCAGTTCTACGAGCAGACATTGAAGCAGTTGATCAACGAATATGTGGCCTCGGGCAAAGTCTATCTCATCCACCGCGACTTTCCTCTGCCGATCCACAAGTATTCCCGCCAGGCAGCCCGTTGGGTGAACGCCGCGGCGCGAATCGGTAAATTCGAGACTGTCGAGCGCGCGCTTTTCGACAACCAGATGGCCTGGTCCGAATACGGCACCGAAAATCCCCAGGGCATCATCAAGCCCATCGTTCAGGGCGCGCTGACTCCCGCCGAATTCCAGCGCGTCGAAAGCATCATGCAAGGCTGCGAATCCGATTCGCACGACGAGCTCAAAGGCTGCGCCGTTGATGCCGCGATCCAACGCGATTACGCCGAGGGCGAACTTCTGCCCGTGAGGCAAACGCCGACGTTTGTCGTCACCTGCCGCGGAAAGAAGTATCCCCCAACGGCGGGTCTCGTGAACTGGCCGATCCTGAAACAGTATCTCGACGCGCTCCTCAACAGCCAGTAGCATGCCTTCACCGCGCGCAAAGCTGGACCGCACGCTCTTGTTGATTGGCCGGCTGGGCCTTGCAGTGATTTTTCTCCTCGCGGCTTACGGCAAGCTGCGGCCGCAGGAAGCCGTCCCGTGGACGCTCGCGTCATTGAAAATCACGCCATCGTCGCTGGCGATCTCCTCCACGTTTTTCGCCATGCAGATTGATTCATTCCAGCTCCTCCCTGACTGGGCCGTTACTCCCTTCGCTCACACGTTGCCCTGGGTGGAATTTGCCGTTGGCGTGTTGCTCCTTTCGGGGCTCGGCCTTCGCTATGTTTCCATCCTGGCCAGCCTGCTTATCGCACTGTTCTTTGGCGTCGTCGTGCGGACGTACGCCCTGCATATCGCGATCAATTGCGGCTGCTTTGGCCCCAACGAAAAGCTGGGCCCATGGTCCATCGCGCGAGACGGCCTCATGCTCGCGCTTGCCGTCGCCGTCACCATCGGCGCATTCGTAATCCATCGCCGCGCGCCATCTTCACTCGAATCCGCGGCATCCAATCCTTGATGCCTATCCTCCCCGCCAGAGGTCTTCGGCGGTTTTCTGCGTCTTCTCTGAGCGTGTTGGCGATTCTTGCTTTGACCTTCGCTGGCATCTCTTGCCCTGCTATCGCGCAGGATCGCCTCGTAACCATGCGCTCGGCCTATCCGCCGCAGCTCGACGAAGGCTTCCACGAGCTCTATGAACTCCGCTTCGACGACGCGCGCGCCAAATTCTCCGATTTCGAATCGTCGCATCCGGCCGACCCAGTCGGCGAAGCAGCTCAAGCAGCGAGTTACGTCTATGAAGAGTTCTATCGCAAGGGAGTCTTTACTTCGGCTTATTTCCTCGACGACAGAAAATTCCTCGGCGGCATCCCCGACGCCCCCGACAAGCCCCTCTGCGACAAATTCCTCCAGCTCGACGCTCAGGCAAGATCCAAGGCGCAGCAAGTCCTGAAATCATCTCCGACGGATGTTAACGGGCTCCTCGCGCTCACGCTCGCCGACGGCATGATGGCCGACTATAACGAAGTCATCGCCAAGAAAGAGTTCGCCAGCCTTCGCAGCATGCGCCAGGCCGAGGCCGATGCCGCGCGCCTGCTCGCTGTCGATCCGGGCGCCGCCGACGCGGACGTCGCCATCGGCGCCGCGAACTACGTCCTCGGCTCGCTTCCCGCGTATAAGCGCGTGTTCCTCTGGTTCGGGGGGATCCACGGCGACAAAGTCCGCGGCATGACTCAGCTTCAGCAGGCCGCGCTTCACGCCCACTATCTGAAGCCGCTCGCCGAGGTGCTCCTCGCCCTTGCCTCCCTCCGCGAGCATCAGCCCGCTGAGGCACGAAATCTTTTCCTTCAACTTTCCCGCGATTTCCCGCAGAATCCCGTATTCGCGCGCGAGCTGGCCACGGCGCAGAAGATGTCCGCCGGAAATTGAGTTGTGGCCGCTGGCCGAAATCTGAATTCGAATATTCACACTCAGGAGCCGACGATGCGACTCAAATCCCTGTCACTCTTGCTCTCAGTTCTCGCCCTAGCCTGCGCCGCGAGCGCCGCCGATTCTCCCGCTCCGTTCACACTCCACGAAGTCGCTCCCGGCGTCTGGGCTGCGATTGACGATCCCGCGGCGAAAGCCGCCCGTTCCGGCTCGAACGCCGGCTTCATCATTGGCAGTGACAGCGTCGCCGTCGTGGACACCTTCGTGAATCCCGCCGCTGCGCAAGCGCTCCTCGACGAAATCCGCAAGAAAACGAATCTCCCCATCCGCTTCGTCGTCAACACGCACTATCACATTGACCACGTCGCCGGAAACAACGTCTTCGCCGCCGCCGGCGCCACGATCTTCGCGCAAGATAACGTCCGCGCGTGGGAACGCGCCGAAAACCTGAAATTCTTCGGCCCGCAAATCAAGCCGGAACAGAAGCAAATGGTCGAATCCCTCGGCCTCCCGACGGTCACGTACAAAGACCGCGTCGACCTCTATCTCGGCGCGCGCCACCTTGTCGTCGTTTCTCTTCCCGGCCACACGGGCGGCGATTCGGTCGTTTTCATTCCCGACGCCAACGTTCTCTTCTGTGGCGATCTTTTCTGGAAGCACACGCTTCCCAACCTGATCGACGCTTCCACCAAGCCCTGGATTGAAACTCTCGACGCGATTCTCTCGCGCCATCCCGAAGCCACATTTATTCCCGGCCACGGCGAAGTCGGCCGCGCGCAGGATCTTCGTGATTTTCACGATTACCTTGCAGCGTTGCGCGAAGCGGTTGGCGCGGCGCAGTCCGCGGGCAAG
>DATEFX010000037.1:0-101935 GCA_035280405.1 Candidatus Acidiferrales bacterium
GATTCCCATATCGGCATGTTGCTTCTCCGAGTCCTGCACGTTCGGCAAACCGCGTGAAGATTGCGTCACCGACAAGGCAACGGCTGACCCGATGAGCGCAATTATTGTCGCTTTCATGAGCGCAGAGTCTCCTTCCACGCGTCACCGCCAACCCTCTCTGCCGTCAACGGTGGCTTGAGGCGGTTATAATTGCCCTAAAGGTCGCTATAAGGGCAACCAAGATACTCGCGGTGAGGAGTAGCCTAAACGCGACCCTGTTTGCATGTTCCAGGTACCTACCTACGGGCCACCCCCACGGTAAAAGCCAATTGTCAGGCACTAAGACGTACGAGGCGGTGGCCAGGACCATGAGCAATGCCGCCGATACCCACAATTTCATCTTTCCTCGCTCCCCTGGTTATGACCTTGACCCCTAAAACTGCGCAGAAGCATATATGATTTTCCGCCGCACGGCTGAGATTTTCCCGGCAGCAAAGCTGGGAATTTCGGCTGCGGCCAAAGCGCAAAGGGGGAGAAGGATGTCGAAGAGGAAATACTCAGAAGTGGAGATGATCGGGGCGCTGAAGCAGATGGAGGCCGGGCGCAGCGCCGCACTCTATGGCCCTCTAGATATGCATTGGCGTTGTGGCCGGTGCCGCGATTGGCGCGGTTGCAGGCAGACGCTGAGAGAGCACGGTGCCGTCCTTCGGCGGGCTCAGGATCTTCGACCCTTCGAGAGGCTCAGGGTAAACAAGCCCTGCCCCTGCAGAGAGCGAAAAGCAGATTCCTCACGCCGTTCGCGGAGAACGCGAACTGGTTCGGAATGACAACGTAAGGGCAAGGGCGAAAAGCGGATCCTTCGGCACGGTCCCAAGGCGACCCATGCCTCAGGATGACGGCGTAGGGGCAAGTGCGAGAAGCAGATTCCTCACGTCGGCCTGACACGCAGGCCGAGTTCGGAATGACGATGCACGGCGTTTAGCCTCAGATGGGCCGTGGCTACTCCAGCGGACGCAGAAGCTAAGAGTTAGTTGAGAAGCAATACAAAGCGGCGTCGAGCTCCGACTTCGCCGGAGTCCGCGAAGCGGACCGACGCCCCGACAAAGAGCGTCGGGACGCACAAACCGCGCACTCCAAAGCGGGCTTCGCCCGCAGAAATGCGAACAGCAGATTCCCGCCACGGCGGGCAAGCGGCATCGTCGTCCGCCCTCCTCGGAATGAAAATATGAAGAGGCTGGCCAGATGACAGCGTAAGGAGAGGCGCGACGTGGCCGCGCGGCGATGGATGACACGGCGCGGCAGTTGCTTTATGTTGTCATCCCGAACCCACACTCTGTGTGGTGTGAGGGATCTGGTTCTCCGGGTCCACAATGCGCCGCACCTACTGCGTTTACATTTTGGCCAGCCGCTCGCGGAACCTGTACAGGGGCGTGACGAACAGCCTTTCGCGCCGAATGGCAGAGCACCGCATGGGGGTCGTTCCCGGATTCACGAGCCGCTACAGGATTTCCCGGCTGGTGCATTTCGAGAGATTTGCTGACGTTCGCCATGCGATCGCGCGCGAGAAAGAAATCAAGAGCTGGCGGCGGGAGAAAAGGGTCTGGTTGATTGAGCGTGACAATCCGTTGTGGGAGGACCTTGCGGAGGGGATGGCGAAGAGCGCGAAGCTGAATCCAAGAACGAAAGAATGAGAAGCAGATCCCTCACACCGTTCGCAGAGAACACGAACGGGTTCGGGATGACAACGTAAGGCCAGAGGCGAAAAGCGAACAGCAGAGTCCTCGTCGCTGCGCTCCTCGGAATGACAGCGCAAAGAAGGGCGGCTACAAAAATGTCGGACGGCTTGCTACAATGAGGCTCGAAGACGAAACAGATGCCCGCTCTCACGCTTTACGAAAAAATATGGAAGGCGCACGCGGTGAGCGAAGTCCCCGGCCAGCCGTCGCTGATCTACATTGACCGCCATCTGATCCACGAGGGCACTTCGCCGCAAGCGTTCGCGGGGCTGAAGGCCGCGGGACGCAAAGTCCGCCGGCCCGAGCTGACCTTCGCCGTGATGGATCATTCCGTCTCGACGAAAGACCGCACGCTGCCCATCCTCGACGCGGACGCGGCGGGGCAGTTCGACGCGCTGGCGAAGAATTGCCGCGAATCTGGCGTGCGCCTGTTCGATCTGCACAGCAAAAATCAAGGCATCGTGCACATCATCGGCCCGGAGCTAGGGATCACGCAGCCCGGGTTCACGATCGTCTGCGGCGACAGCCACACTTCGACGCACGGCGCGATGGGCGCGCTGGCCTTCGGCATCGGCACGAGCGAAATCGAGCACGTGCTGGCGACGCAATGCCTTTCGCAATTCAAGTCGCAGACCACGCGCATCGAAGTCCGCGGGCGGCTGGGCGCGGGGCTGGCGTCGAAAGACATCATCCTCGCCATCATCGGGAGGATCGGCATCGCGGGCGGCAACGGGCACGTCTTCGAATACACGGGCGAGGCGATTCGCTCGCTCTCGATGGAAGCGCGCATGACGATTTGCAATATGTCCATCGAAGGCGGCGCGCGCGCGGGAATGGTGGCGCCGGACGAGACGACGTTCGCGTATCTGGAGGGAAGGCCGTTCGTGCCGCGCGGGAAGGAATTTCAGGCGCTTGTGGAAGAATGGAAGACGCTGCCTTCGGACGCGGACGCGAAATACGACGCGACGGTGGAGCTCGACGCCGCGCAGCTCGCGCCGCACGTCACGTGGGGCACGAATCCGGGGATGGTGACGGACGTGACGCAGCGCGTCCCCGACCCGGCGACGTTTGCGAGCGCCGTGGACCGCAAGGCGGCCGAGCGCGCGCTGGTTTACATGGACCTGAAGCCCGGCACGCCCATCACGGACATCGCGCTCGACCGCGTGTTCATCGGCTCGTGCACGAATTCGCGGCTGGAGGATTTGCGGCTCGCGGCGAGGCTCGTCGCGGGGAAGCACGTGGCGAAGTCGCTGAAGCAGGCGCTCGTCGTGCCGGGATCGCGGCGCGTGAAGTCGCAGGCGGAAGCCGAGGGCCTGGACAAAATTTTCCGCGACGCTGGATTCGAATGGCGCGACGCCGGCTGCTCGATGTGCATCGGGATGAACGACGACGTCCTGCAGCCACACGAGCGCTGCGCGAGCACGTCGAACAGAAATTTCGAGGGACGGCAGGGCAAGGACGGCCGGACGCACCTGGTCAGCCCGCTGATGGCCGCCGCGGCCGCGATTGAGGGACATTTCGTGGACGTGCGGAAGTGGGTGAACGGAAACTGACATGAATCCCTTCACCAAACATACCGGCCTGGTTGCGCCGATGGACCGCGTGAACGTGGACACCGACCAGATGGTGCCCAAGCAGTTCCTGAAATTCCTGACGCGCGAAGGCTACGGGCGCGTGCTGTTCTATGATTGGCGCTATTTGCCGGGCGAAAAACCCAATCCCGATTTCGTCCTCAATAAGCCGCGCTACAAAGGCGCGTCGGTGCTCATCGCGCGCGCGAATTTCGGCTGCGGATCGAGCCGGGAACACGCCCCCTGGGCCATCGGCGATTACGGCTTCCGCGCCATCGTCGCGCCCAGCTACGCGGACATTTTCTACAACAACTGCTTCAAGAACGGCATCCTGCCCGTCACGCTCGCCGACAAGGACATGGACGAACTTTTCGGGCGCGTCGAAAAAAACGAAGGTTACACGCTCACCGTGGACCTCGAGAATCAGAAAGTCTCGGACGGCAAGGGGTTCGAGCGCAGTTTCGAAATTGACGCGTTCCGCAAGCGCTGCCTCGTCAAGGGACTCGACGACATCGGCCTGACGCTCGAACACGAATCCGACATCGCCGCATACGAAGAGCGCGGATTGCCGATTCCGCAAATGGTCGACGCCGTCGACGTCAAGTTCTACTCCCCGAAAAATTAGGCGATTCAGACCGTAAGTCTTCGGCGCGGCCGCAAGCTGCAGTCGCAGGCATGCATCCGATGTCACGTCGAACCGTGACAGTAGTCACCGCATGAGCGTCGAAGGTATCGCGACACTCAGATCCGATGGTTAACTCTTCACAGCTCCGAAAGTTGAGTTCAGGCGGCGGAGAAATAACCGTCGATTGCGGTAGCGGGTGTTTTGGGGAAGGCCATGGGGGTTCGGCTGCTTAGTTCGGTTGAGATTGCGCTCGGAGCCGTAGGCGCCGTTTGCTTGGGACTTTCTGCCGGCGCCGCACTCGATGGATTCGCAAATTCGCGGACTGCCGTCGAGGAGTTCAAGGCAACGCTTCCGGCTCCGAGCGCGAAGTTCGCTCCCACGGCCATAATGCTCCCGCCCCGCCGAAGAAGTCAGCCATAGAGATGTTGCCGATGACAAAGGTGGTTACGCCGCCCGAAGTGACCAAGGCCGCTCCGCCAACTGAGCTTGAGCCCGCCGCGGAAACAGCGAAATCAGAAGAGACGCTGCCCGAAACAGCCAGCCCGTTGCCGCTGATTGGGCTGCTGAGGCTGCTCGCGATGGCGATGCCGCTTGGCGTCAGGGCCTATCGCAAATCCATCTAACCCTTAGCTCGACCGGGCCCGAATGCTGACATTGAGAAAATCGCTTTCGGGCCTCGAGTCTCCGGAACGCGAGGGCCTTTATGTGTCTTCAGTTAGCTGCCGGCACTCCTTGACTGGGCATCCCTAGACGATTCGCAAAGTCTGCAGCCTCGGGGGCGGCGGATGATGGCGGCATCGCGGGGGAAAATCGTCGCCAACGACCAATCCGCGGCCACTTGCAACTGCTTCTTCAGCGACACGAGCTTATACAGGTGCACCGAGTTCCAGAATAGCCACGCGAAATACCCGTGAACTTGAATCCCCGCCACGCTGACGACCGCGTCCCGCGCCCCGAGAGACACGAGCATCCCTTGCGAAACGTGGCGATAACTCTCGAGCGGCTCTTTGAACTCGTTATGCGCGATGTTCCGCGCCGCGATCCGCCCATGTGCAATCGCCACCGGAGCCACCTGAGGAGCTTCCGGCTCCGAAGCCGCCGCCGCGCAGTCCCCTGCCACGTAGACCCCCGGATGATTTTCGAATTGCAGATATTCGTTCACCACCGCACGGCCCGCGCGGTCGTGCGGCCCGGGCAAAGCTTCAACGAGTTCGTGCGCGCGCACGCCCGCCGTCCAGATGACGGTCGCCGCAAAGAGCCTGTCGCTGCCGTTAATCTCGACGCCATCTTCGAAACATCTAGTCACGCGCGAGTTGTAGCGGAGCTCGATTCCCTCGCGTCCCAGGCGTTTCATCGCATGCTCGCGCAGCTTCGGATGAATGCTTCCCAGAATGTGATTCGCGGCTTCGATCAAGGCCAGCCGGAACGCCTCGCGCGGAATCCCGCGATAGCGGCGCGCTGCGTAGTTGAAAAGGAAGTCCTGCATGTCAGTCAGCAGCTCGACTCCCGTGTACCCTCCGCCGACGACGGCAAATGTAAGCAAGCGGCCGCGCTCCTTAGCATCGTCGGTATGGTCAGCGTGTTCGCAGACGTCCAGGATGCGCTCCCGCAACACAACCGAGTCTTCGAGCGTCCTGAATTCAAACGTATGCTCTCGCGCGCCCGGGGTATTGAAGTCGTTCGTGCGGCTGCCCAGCGCGATGACCAGCGATTCGTAAGAAATCGAGCCCACGCCGGTTACGACGCGCCGCTCCGCCAGGTTGATCGACTTCACCGCGCTCCGCAGGAAGCGGAACCTCCGGCTGCCGCGCACGTCGCGAATGGCCTGGGCGATGTGCCGCGGGTCAATGTGGCTCGAAGCGATCTGCGGCAGCAGCGGCGTGAAGAGGGTGAAATTCTGGTCGCTGATGAGGAGGATCTCGTATTCGGACGCCGCACGGAACAGGCGTTCCAGCTCAACGACCGCCTGCATCCCCGCGAAGCCGGAGCCGAGGACGACGATTCGTCTCAT
The DNA here is from genome assembly GCA_035280405.1 of Candidatus Acidiferrales bacterium. GTDB lineage: Bacteria > Acidobacteriota > Terriglobia > Acidiferrales > UBA7541 > DAHUXN01. The sequence goes on from DATEFX010000037.1 coordinate 5,923, forward strand.
AGCTGAATTATCGCACGCGGGAAGGTGATGCAATCAAGCTTGCTCTGGCGAAGGCCGAAGCTGGCACGTAAAGACGTAAGCGGGAGGCAGATTGAACCACACAATCCTGGACTTGATCGAACCGAAATAGCGGCTGAGGAGCGGCCGGACGTCCATCCGCCGGAGGCGCCCCTCCGAAACCTGCATCGCGACGAGGTATTGATACTGCGTGAGGACAGTCTTTTCGTGGACAAAGGGCATCAGGTGCTCGAATATCGCCGTCCGCAGCGCTGGGGACATGAAACTCAGCCCGAGCGACGAGACGACGGCGTCAACCCGCTGTACCCCCCTGCTCCGCAGCTCCGAGTCCACGTTTTCGACGCTGGCGTTGATCAGGGACATCCGCGGATCGGGGAATTTCGCCCGGAGATAGGTGACGAATCGCGGATTAATTTCGAAAATAAAGAGCCTGCCATCCGCAGGGAGCTGTTCGAGGAGGGCTTTAGTCATCGCGCCCGTTCCCGCGCCAAATTCGACCACGACCGGAGCCGGCACTTTGGGGACATGCTCCACCATGGCGGAAACGAGCTGCTGCGAGCTGGGCGCGACCGATGCGGTCGTGTGGAAATCGGCAAGCGCCTGTGCCGCAAACACCTTCAGGCTCATGGCCGGCACCGCTCATTAGCCCAGGTACGGCCGCCTGCTCGTGTTCGTTCCATCGTGCAGCCTCGCCTCAGCCGAATATACACCAGCTTTGCGCCTCAGGGCCCCGAGACGTGTCGCCGCGAGGCCAGGAACGAATTCTCGCAGGCGTGTGACGTTCATCACGCGCCTAAGTGCTGCGAGAACTTCATGGGTACGGCGCTGTCGGGAGAGAAAAAAGTTTTCGCAATTCGCTGCCTCAAGTTTGCAAACATCTGCGCGACGACGAAGCGAACGCGGATTATGAGTACTAGGAAGGTTAAGATAAGTGTTGAAATATCAAGATGATACGGACTGGTACGAGGCGGCGCTCACTCTGCTCATTTTGGCAGGCCAGTTGCTGATTCTTCTGTGGAGTCAGAGGTTAGGGTTGTGCGGAGGCTCATTTCAATGAAGCGACTGTTGGTTTTCCTGGCTATCGCGGTGGCTTTCACTGTTTGCTTTAGCCCGGCGGCGAGTGCAAATCAGATTTTCATCTGTCAGTCTTGCACGGCCCCCCCGGGAGGGGATCCCAATATCATTAACGGCACGGGACCGCTGAACGTAGGGCTAGCGGGGAGTGGTACGTTGCAGAACCCGCTGCTTGTAATCATCGGCGTTTACGATGGCAGTGGGACCCCGTCGATTACCGGTTCCTCGCTAGCCGCAGTAGGAACTTATGGGTTGACGGCCAACACAGCGTCTTTTACGTGCATGAATTCCGGTTGTACAAACACCGCATTTGCTGCGCTCGGGTTGGCCGCTGGGGGTTCGGAGTCGTTTACGAACTGGTCGGGAGCTGACGTAGCGAACGGCTTCGCGGCGCCCACAGGCTTCACGCTCTACGCGTTTGCGATTAGCACCAGTCTGGTGGCCGGGAGTCCGATCAGCATAGACATCAACGGGGCGCCAAACGGCTCCTTCGTGATTGCCTATGACTGTGCAGCCGGCACCGGTACTACGCACGGTTGCGGAGCTCTCAACAACAAGGGCGTATTCAAGCTGGGCACTGGCGACATTGCTCAGACGGTATTTACGAACACTGGATTGACGAATGGCGGCCAGGCCCCCGAACCGGCATCCTTGCTGCTGCTTGGCACAGGTCTGCTGGGAGTGGGTGCTGCAATCCGCCGGAAGTTGGGCGTTTAGTTTTCCGAACCAAGCTGTTCGGGGGCAGAGGTGCTCCGCGGACCAAAGTCCGCGAGGTTCCTTTGCTCCCGGCAGTGAGTTGCCCGCCTGTTTTTTCCTTACTATTTAACCGGAACGGAATTTCAAGATGATTTGAATTACGCTCTGAAAATTATCTTGGGTGAGCTGTGCCTGAATGCGTCAGGGATGATAAACCCCTTCCACCCAGGGAATCACTAGGCCCTCGCTCACGCGAACGTCGACGCTCTCGCTATCTCTGAAGCTGTCGAAGTCCTGCCCGGAGACCATGATCCGCTCGACCCGGTGACCATCCCTCCACGACGTGACCACGAGCTGGTGCATCGGCATGATCCCCGGCATCGAAAAGCGGCTCACCACCCGCGTGTCATAATCTCGCGGCGCAGAACGGTCAAACGAGCCATTCACTAAGAGGATCATTCCCAATATCCAAGGCAGCGGAACCAAGCCGAAGAATATCCGTTTCAAAGCTTCGACTTCTTGGTGGCGAATCGCGCGGCGCTCCGCCGCGATTGCCAGAGCGATCGTTCCAAAAAACAGAACGCCAATAAAAATCAAAATGGAGTCGAGTTCGAGCGGGGGATACATGAAACAGGGCACGAAAAATGCAATCGCACCCAAAAGAAAGATGCCCAAGCGATTGACCAGGCTTCGCCGCATGGCCCGGCCGGCATCCGCGGGGCCAAGCCCGCAGTGGTCGCAGATTTCGCGGGACCGTTCCAACCCGCAATTTGCGCAGTGAATCATGGATTGGCCAGTTTCCAAAGCAAATGATTCAGGCTCATGCGCTGGTCCGGATTCATTTGGACGAACTCAACCACCATGCCTTTGCCCTGATCCACGCGCCGTACTACGCATCGCAGGCCGAGGCGTTCGGGAAGCAGAACCGTGACGGAAAACTCAGCGCGGAGCCAGAGAGGCTCGGACGTCTGGATATACATCCCTGTAGCGCTAATATCGCGAAGCGTGGCGTCGAGTGTCACTTCCCCCCAAGAGATTTTAACCGGCGCTCCGCACCGATAGCGCGGGTTTTTGCGCCGCTCGGAAGCCTCCATGCGCCTCCCCAAATAAAGCAGACGGCAAGAATCCCGCCTACAATTCGATGCTATGCAGCGGAAGGGCAAGTGTCAATTGGCGAAGAGCCGAAATGGCGCGATGAGTGCCAATCGTGGCGATGAGTGCAGGAACGAGTTCGCGATATAATGGGCAGATGACTCTTGCGGAATTCTTTCTAAAGCAAAAAGAAGCTGGACGGAAGCGGACGGAAGAAGTCTTCCCTCTAATTCGGCCTGAACACTTGAACTGGAGTCCAATCAAAGGGGCTTTGAGTATTGGCGAGATGCTGCGGCATCTCTGGGTGGCCGAAGAAGGCGTCCGGCGCGTCGCAATCGACGGGGATTTTTCCTACTACGAGAAACGCGTGCCGGGAGGGCTTGCGGCGGTTCTCGGCGCGCCGGCGAAATCACTCGAAGAAGAACTGCGGCACATCAAGCGGGCGCACGAAGACACGTTTGCCGCGGCAAGCACACTCCCGGAGGAGACCTGGGAAGAGGAACGCGTTCACGCAGGACTCGGATTCCGGCGAAAAGTGTCTGTAATTCTATTTGGAATCAACGAGCATGAAGTGCATCACCGCGCGCAGTTGATGACGTACCTGCGGATGCTGGGCGCTCCGGCGCCGGAGCCTCTTGCGCGACGGAAGTGACCAGGTTGCCCGCCTGCATTCCAACGTCAATTTGCCGTGAGCGCGCGGACGCTTGACGGCTGCGTGTCGAGGCACACCATGTTCTCGTTCCGCCCGTTGGCGATCATCTGACAATCAATCTCCTGTGCGCTGCGGATCGCCGCGCTGGGCTTTGCGCCGGAGGCTTGCGCGCAGTGCGAGCGGCCCCGGAAGTCCACGCAGACTTCGTACCGCACGACGCTTTGCTGAAAGGAAGAATACACAAGCAAGGCGATGAACACCGCGCCGCCAATCGCGATAAACCACTTCAAGTTGATGCGTTTCCTTGGAGTCTCATCCATGTTGTTTCATTTTTACCATGGCGGCACGGGAAGCGACACCCGAATTAACCGGAAGAAACATTTTCCGCTGATCCTTTCGCCGAGCGGCGGGCAATTTCCTTCTTCAGGTAGTTGCGAATCGCATCTGACATTTTTGTCGCGGCGGTAAGTTCGCGCAGGTCCCGCATCGTGACATCCGGCAGAAACCGGAGCACAGCCGCAAGGGGCGCAGCCGGATGACGAATCAGCGCAAGGCGGACATTGTACTGGCACGACCATCGAGGATGATGCGCGATGGACACGACCACACGCTCGGGAACGTGCGGCCGAGAAAGGACGCGCAGAATCTGAGCTTCATTCAAAAAGGGATTATTCAGCGCGAGACTCGCGGCTTGCGCATGCCCTTCGGCGAGAACTCCACCGGCGATGCGAGCCGAGCCGCGGCGCGCCAGCGTGAATTTCTGTCCGATCGGCAGATGAGGCAGCCGGCGCAGAATCACTTCCTCGGCGACGCGACGAATCTCAGCAGGCGTGGACGGCGACAAACTCAACTGCACGAGGTCGAAGAGAAACAGGTCGCGCAGGAGTTGAAGAGCGATACGCCGCGGCGCGTGCGGATGGCGCGCGAGGCGAAAGCGCACACCCTCGTTTTTCTTCCACGTGGAATTCGCGGCGATGACGCCAAGGATTTTGTCAGTCAGATCAAGCCGCTCAAGCAAAATGCACAGATCGGTTTCGGTCAGATTCGGATTAGCCAGAACATTGACAAGAACATCTTCACTGGCGTCGTGAAGAAATGCCCGAAGCTCATCGCCCGACGCGCTGCGAGCTTGTGCAGCTCTTGGGTTTGCTTCACGCGCCATGAGCAGCGGCGCTTGAGACGCTCTTGCGGGCGAGTTCGGCTGCGGCGCGCGCCGGAAGAATTTGTAACGGCGCGATCCGCGCGCCGGGCGCCGCGGCAGCCAATTCACTGTCGATATCCGCGTCGAATTGCGCGCTGCGGCCGAACATGCCCCCGGACTTCGCGAGTGCGAAGGACTGCCCAGTGAGTCCAAGAACTTCGACAACGCTTTTCGCCATGTCCGCGAGAGACTTTCTCGCGCGTGCCAGAATTTCGCGCGCGACGGAATCTCCTGCCTCTGCCGCCTCGAGAACGACAGGAAACAGTTTCGGGAAGACATTGTCGGGACGCTTGGCGACGCGCTCGATTAGAACCTCCCAATCGCGCACTTCTGCGGCGAGCGGGAGTTTTTCGCTCAGCGACGTCGCCGGGCCAAGATGATCTCGCGCCCGCAGCGATGCCTCGACGGCCTGACGGCCAATCTCATAGGCGCTGCCGGCATCTCCGATCCACGGGCCCCAACCGCCCGCCCGCGCCGTCTTTCCCGCGGAATTCCGCCCGCAAACGGCCGAGCCAGTTCCGGCAACGACCACAATTCCCTGCCCCTGACCGATAGCGGCTTCGAGAGCAATCTCGATGTCCGTCGTCACGCGAATCGCGGCTTGCGGGAAAGCACGCGTCAGATACGCGGCTATGCGGCGCGCGACACGCGGCCGCCCCGCTCCAGCGATTCCGGCGCAGACAGCGCGAACGTTTTCAGCGTCCTTGTGAGCTTCCGTCAGTGAATGCTTCGCAGAATCTCCGAGCGCAGCGCAGGCTTTGGCGAACCCGATACGCAACGGGTTGGCAGGTCCGCCAGTCGATTCGGCAAGCACGTGGCCCGCCGAATCAATGAGACTGCAATCCGTCTTTGTACCGCCAGCATTGAAACCAAGATACACGCTCATGATTTTGCCGCTCCCCGAACCCTGTGAACATGAACTAAGAACAAACCGGCGCGGCTTGCGAATACGAAAACCCGTCGGCTTGACACTCACGCAAGCCGGCAGTTAGCATCGCGCGGCTTTCACGGCGCAGCGAAATCACCGCGCGCGGACGCGAGACAATGCGCATCAGCACGATCGATCTCGTCATTATCGCGCTCTATCTGGCGGGCGTCACGCTGTTTGGCGCGCGATTCCGGCGCGGCCAGCGGAGCATCCGCGACTACTTCCTCGGCGGGCGCACGGCGCCCTGGTGGGCGCTCGCGTGTTCGATCGTCGCGACGGAAACGTCCACGCTCACCATCATCAGCACGCCCGGAATCGCGTACTCCACCAACATGGAGTTCCTGCAATTGGTGATGGGATACCTCGTGGCCCGCGTCATCCTGTGCATTATTTTAATCCCACAATACTTCCGTGGCGAATTTTTCACGGCCTACCAGCTGCTTGAAAAAAGGTTTGGCGCGCGGACGAAATCCACGGCGGCGAGCATATTCGTCGTGACACGCGCGCTGGCTGAAGGCGTGCGCTTCGCCGCGATCGGCAAAGTGGTGAGCGTGATGCTGGGCATGGGAGAAACGGCTTCCGTGGCCATCATCACGCTGCTGACGCTGTTCTATACATTTCAGGGCGGGATGAGCGCAGTGATTTGGACTGATGTGGTGCAATTTTGCTTGTATATCGCCGGCTCCGTGGCCGCGTTTTTCCTGCTGCTGCACCGCATTCCCATGGGATGGGCTGGAGTGGCCCACGCCGCGGCGGCGGCAGGCGATAAATTCCGCATATTCGATTTCCATTTCAGCCTGACGCAGAGTTACACGTTCTGGTCCGGCGTGATTGGCGGGACGTTTCTCACCATGGCGAGCCACGGCACGGACCAGACGATAGTACAGCGGCTGCTTGCAGCGCGCTCAGAGCGCGAGAGCAAGACGGCGTTGCTCGCCAGCGGCGTAATTATCTTCGTGCAGTTTTTGCTCTTCCTAGTCATCGGAGTGATGCTCTTTGTTTACCGCCAGCATTTCGCCTTCGCCATTCCCGCAAACGACCCCGACCGGATTTTCCCCGAGTTCATTGTCAGCCAGATGCCCATTGGGATTGCCGGATTGGTCCTTGCAGCGATATTCGCCGTAGCGATGTCGAACGCGAGCGGCTCGCTGAACTCGCTGGCATCGTCGAGCATGATAGATTTCGCTCGCGCGCGCGGCGCGGACGTGACGGACCCGGCTGGCCAGTTGCGCCGTTCGCGCCAATGGACGATTTTCTGGGGCGTGCTGCTGGGACTGTTTGGCATGATCAAGTGGGGGCCGGTGCTTGTCGCGGGACTGACGATTGCATCCATCACGTACGGAAGCCTGCTCGGCACATTCTTGCTCGTGATTTGGAACCGGCGCGCAACGGCGCGCGGAGCAATCGCGGGCATGATTGCCGGGCTTGTTGGCATGGCAATCATTCACTGGCAGTTTCGTTCGCATCTCGCGTGGACGTGGTATGTCCTGACGGGAACTATTATTACGTTTGGCGTTGGTTCGCTGGTGAGCGCCTTCGGGCAAACTGCGGGTGGCGCGGCCGAATGGCGCAGCGAAGCCTAAGCATGAACGGAACGAAGAACAATTCGCCGGAACTCGTGCGCGGACTCGGGCCGTGGGCCTCGATCGCCATCGTGGTGGGCACGATGGTCGGCACGGGAATTTTCATCAAGCCCGCGACGATGGCAGCCGCTGCCGGAACCGTAGGGCTCGTGACGCTGGCATGGGTGCTCGGCGGCGCGCTTTCGCTCTTCGGTGCGCTCAGCGTCGCTGAGCTTGGCGCGGCGATTCCGGAAGCAGGCGGAACTTACGCTTATTTGAATCGTGCGTTTGGGAGAGTCTGGGCGTTCCTGTTCGGGTGGACGTACTCGATCATCGGCGCACCCACTTCGATCGCGACGATTTCCGCGGGCTTACTGCAATTCGCGAGTTTTCTTTTTCCCGTTATCGCCGCACCTCTGTGGGTGTGGCACTATTCGAATCCTCTCACGCATATGCCGAGTGTGTTCGCGTTCACGTGGGCGCAGCCGCTCGCCGTCGTCGCCATATTTCTAGTGACGTTCGTCAACTACTTCGGTGTGCGATTGGGCGGTCGCGTGCAAGTCGCGCTCACCGTTATCAAAATCGCGGCGGTTGTGGCGGTCATCTTCATTGGATTCCTTTTTGGCAAAGGCAGCTTCGCGAACTTCCATTCTGTTTCGCCATCGATGGGCCAGCTCGGAATCACTGCCGGACTTCTGACCGCCATGGCGAGCGCGCTGTGGGCCTACGACGGCTGGATCAATCTGACGTTTGTCGGCTCGGAGATCGAAAACCCGGAGCGCAATATTCCGCTCTCGCTGGTCCTAGGCGTATTCGTTGTTTGCGGGATTTACATCGCGATGAGCGCGGCGTGTTTTTACGTCCTGCCCCTCTCGAAGGCCGCCGCGTCGGCGCACATCGCGTCCGACGTCATCGCGCGCGCGACGGGAGCCGGCGCCGCCACTTGGATGACCATCATCATGATGGTCTGCGCGCTCGGGACGCTTAATTCTTCTATCCTGACGAACGCGCGGGTCGATTACGCGCTGGCGCGCGACGGCTTGTTTTTCCGCGTCGCTCGCGGCGTACACGCAAGCTTTCGCACGCCGGCGAACGCCCTCGTTTTTCAGGGAATTCTCGCGTCGCTGCTGGCGCTTTCGGGGACGTTCGACGAGCTTTCGAACCTCTACGTGTTCCTCGTGTGGATTTTCTATGCCGCTCAGACGGTTGGCGTGATCGTGCTGCGCGTCCGCGAACCGAACATGCCCCGGCCGTACCGGATGTGGGGCTACCCCTGGGTGCCGGTGCTTTTCATCCTCGGCGCGCTGGCGCTGACCGTGAATTCGTGGATGCAGCAGCCGCTTCGCTCGACAATCGGACTCGGCGTGATGGTCGTCGGGCTTCTCTTCTACGCGCGCTGGCGCAAACGCGTTCCCGTGGAACAGCCTTCTCAATAATTCTCAGGCCGTCGCGATTGCGCTGAAAGCATCGGCGGGAACTCCTTGAATCGCGCATTCGGGATGAAAGAGATGCGCGAGGATCGCGACTCCATCTACAAGCCGCGGGCCGGAGCGCGAGAAATAGCTGTTGGCGTCGACTGCGAACACGCGCCCAGAACGGACCGCAGGCAATTTACTCCATTCCATCGGGAGCTTGGCGCGGCGGTATTCTTCGCACGCTCGGGCACAATTGTAGCCGCATGGCATCACGATGATCGCTTCGGGCTGCGCTGCGATGACTTCTTCGGGCGCAATTCGAAAAGACGGCTCGCCAGCCTTGCCAAAAAGATCGGTGCCGCCGGCAAGCGCAACCATTTCCGGAACCCAGTGCCCTCCCACATAAAACGGGCCGAGCCATTCGAGACAAAAAACCCTGGGACGCGATTTCGCGCGCGAAACGGTGCAAGCGATTTGCTCAACGCGGCGCGCGAGCGAATTCGCCAGCTCCTCAGCATTCGTGGCGCGATCGGTGGCTTCGCCGATGCGGCGAACGTCGCTCCAAACGTCCGCGAGCGTCTTCGGTTGGACCGTCAACACGCGAGGCTGCACGGCAATCCGCGAAAGCGTCGAGCCGAGGTCGCCCGGCGACGCCGCGCAGACATGGCACAGGTCCTGCGTAATGATCAGGTCGGGCGCAAGCGAGCACAGAAGTTCGGCATTGATTTCATAAAGGCTCTCACCGCGCTCGACAAGTGCCCGGACCTGGCGATCGAGCTCCGCAGGCGATGCGAGCGGATCCACTCGCGGACGCATCAATGCGGGCTTCGCCGCGGCCTCGGCCGGAAAATCGCATTCGTGTGTGATTCCGACGACGGACTCGCCGAGGCCAAGGGCAAATAGAATTTCCGTCGCGGAAGGAAGCAAGGAAGCGATTCGCACGAATTGAGTTTGCCGTGAGAGCAGCGCGAAGGCAAGACCGCCTATTAACCCTCAGCTCGCTGCGGCTGACGAACGCGGGAGCAAGTCCGCGAAAACGAAACCCTCGCGCTCGACGATCTCGCCCCGCTCGACCGGAATCGGCGCGGAAAACATTGGCCCCGCGTTGGCGAACGTGTGGAATTCGCCATTTTCGCCGCAAGGATCAATGGACGCCGGAAGGTCGGCAAGAAATGCCGCATCGAATGATCGTCCGGCGAAAGAAGCATCGAGTTTCCTGGGATCCACGCAAGTGATGTATGCCCGAAGGCCCGCGGCGATCATCTCATTTGCAAGTGTGCGCGTGTCTTTAAGCCACAACGGAAAGACGGGAGCCATCCCGCACTTCGCCAGATTCTCTTCGCGGTACGTACGAATGTCTTCGAGAAACAAATCGCCGAAGATGACGTGCGTAACGCCCGCCGTTCTCGCTTGCGCCATCGCTTCCGCCATCGCACGTTCATAAACATCGTTCGGGCACGGCGATGGAATGGAAACTTTAACGAGCGGCAGGCCCGCCGCCGCAGCCTGCGCGTCAAGGAGCGATTCGCGCACGGAATGCATCGCGACGCGGTTGAAGGCGCGATTCACCGTTGTCAGCAGCGCGACGACATCGCATTCATTTCGCTGCCGGATGACATGCAACGCCCACGCGCTGTCTTTTCCGCTGCTCCACGAGAGCCACGCCTTCGGTTTCGCCGCCATGCGCGCAAGTCACTCGGGATAAATCAAATATTTCGCGCGCATGGCGCGAAATGCGTCCAGATCAGCTTGCCAGTCCCATACGATGCGCGTCGGCAATTCTCCGGATTTCAACTTGCCCATGGTCTCAGAATTGCCGACGAGCTCAACGATCTTGTCGAGCGCGAAATGATCCGGATACAGCTTCAGCAACGTCGCGGCAATTTCAAGCCCCATGAGCACCGAGTTGAGCGACGCGCGATCGGTGATGACGAGCGAGATACCTTCGCACAGTTGGCCTTTGTACAAATCCGAATTCGGCGTGAATCGCGTCGGCACAAAATGCACTCCGGGAACGAATCTCCGATTGAGCTCTTGCGCGAGCTCGACGCCACGAATCCACGGCGCGCCGAAAAGTTCGAACGGCGTGTCTGTTCCGCGCCCGACGGACACGCCGCCCGCTTGCAGTATCTCGATTCCTGGATACAGCAACGCCGCGTTGAGCGAACGCAAGTTCGGCGAGGGCGGAATCCATTCGAGGCCCGTTGCCCCAAACGAATCTTCGCGATGCCAATCCTTCATGGCGATCACGTGGAGGTCCGCGCCAATCTTATTTTCCGCGTTGAACATCTGCGCCAGTTCGCCGAGCGTCATCGCATAGCGAACCGGCATTGGGAAATACCCGACGAAACTCAATTTGTCGCGGTCGAGCATCGGACCCTCGATCGTGATCCCGTCCAGCGGATCGGGCCGGTCGAGCACGTAGAACGGGATGTGATGCTGCGCCGCCGCTTCCATCGCGTATCCCATCGTCGTAATGAACGTATAAAAACGCACGCCGGCGTCCTGAATGTCGTAGACAAGCGCGTCGAGCCCTTGCAGCATCTGGTCCGTCGGCCGCCGCGTGTCTCCGTAGAGGCTGTAAATGGGCAAGCCAGTCGCGGCGTCCGTGGACGACGCGACATTCGTGTCCTCCTTGCCGACAATTCCATGTTCGGGGCTGAAAATTGCGACGAGCTTCACTCCTGGAGCGTCCGCAAGGACGTCAATCGTGCGTCGACCCTCGCGGTCCACACCCGTCTGATTGGTGATCAGGCCGACGCGCTTGGCCTGGAGCGGCGCGAAATTCTCTTGTTCCAGGACGTCGATACCAGCCAGCGTTTCATCTTGTTGGTGATAAATCCCATCGAGCCCGTACGGCCGCGCGGCGTACATGCTGCGTTCGATTTTCGAAGTGTAGCCGTTTGTATCGCCGATGTTCAGCGCCGCGGCAACGGCGGTCGCGACTTTTGCGCGCAGCGGCGAAACTGCCGGCCGCTCGTAAGGATGCACCGAATTCGTCAGCAAAATGATGAACGTTCGGCTCGACGGATCAATCCACACCGACGTGCCGGTAAATCCGGTGTGCCCGTATGAGCCGAGTGGAAACAGGTCGCCGCGCGGCGAGGAGTACGCCGTATCGATGTCCCATCCGAGGCCGCGCACGTTCGGGCTCCACGGCGGCGTTTGCGGCGTCGTCATTTTGTGCACTGTCGGCGCCGAGAAAATTCGTTTCGTGCTGCCGGGGATGCGGCCATCGTCCAGGAGCATGTCGCAATACCTCGCCAAGTCATCCGCAGCCGAAAAAAGGCCGGCGTGACCCGCGACGCCGCCGATTGCGCGAGATCTTGGATCATGCACGACGCCGCGAAGCACGTGGCCGAGCCCGGATCCTGCCTTCGCGCCCGCGGGCAAATCGATTTCCTCTGTCGGAGCGATTTTTGGAATCCACGATGCCGGAGGAAGAAACCGCGTGTGCGTCATGCTGAGCGGGCGATAGAAATTCTCCGCCGCATATTCGTCGAGGCGCTTGCCGGTGATCCGTTTCACGAGCTCGCCGAGCAAAATGAAATTCGTGTCGCTGTAAATGAAACGGTCTCCCGGCGGCGCGAGCAGCGTTTCGCCGTCAATTTCTTTCATTAGCGCGTCTTCTCCGCCGAGCGCGGCTTCGAGCGGCGGGTCGGGCGCGAGGCCGGAGGTGTGCGTCAGGAGCATGCGAATCGTAATTTGATCCTTCCCGTTCGACGCAAACTCCGGCAAGTACGTCGACAGCGGATCATTCAGGCGAATTTTGCCCTGCTCCAGCAGCCGCATGACAGAAGGCGTTGTGGCGAAAAGCTTCGTCAACGACGCGAGATCGAAAATCGTATCCACGGTCATCGCCTCGCGATGAGGAATCAGCGCGCGATAGCCGATGGCCTTGCGGTAAATCACGCGCCCGCGGTGGCCGACGAGCAGCACGGCTCCTGGAATTTCGTCATGATGCACCGCGTCTTCGAGAATCGAGTCCAGGACCGAGAGATCCGGCTTGGTCGCGGCAACAGTCCTCAATTTGTTCTTCGTTTGCGCTAAAAGCGGCGCGGCGAGAAAAGCACAGAGCGCGAAAACAGTTATGAAGCGGGCACGAATCATGCTTTTGTCCGTTCGTTTGTGTAGCATTAGACCGTGTGCTATATACAGCCGCGAAACGAAAGCGTCAACCGGCGATTCCGCGCCGCGATTTCATGCGTGGCAAATCAAAAGCGTGGCGAGTCATACTCGCGCTCGTCTGCGCGGCGCTTCATCCAATGACTCCTCCGGCAAAGGCGCAGAAAAAGACCGCCCCGAGAGCATCCTCTGTGCGGGCAGACGAAAAATGGGTCGCCGCCACGCTGAAGAAAATGACGCTCGAGGAAAAGCTGGGCCAGCTCGTGATGGTTTACTACTGGGGCCGCTTCACTTCGACGGAGAGCCCCGAATACCAAGACCTGCTCCGCGAAGTGAAAGAGAACCGCGTCGGCGGAATTATACTGCAGGCCAAGCGCACGCCAACTGGCGTGGACCGCAGCCAGGTTTATCCGAGCGCGGCGCTGGCAAATCAGTTGCAGGGCGCGGCGAAAATTCCGCTGCTCGTCGCGGCTGATTTCGAAACGGGGACGTCGATGCGGCTCGCCGATGGCACGGCGTTTCCTTCGGCGATGGCCGTCGCCGCGACAGGCAATCCGCGCGACGCCTACACGGTCGGCAAAGTCACGGCGCTCGAAGCCCGCGCGGCAGGAGTCAATTGGATTTTCGCGCCCGTCGCCGACGTGAACGACAATCCCGATAATCCCATCATCAATTTCCGTTCGTTTGGCGAAGACCCGCAGCAAGTCGCGGAGTTTGTTGCGCAATTCATTCGTGGTGTGCAAGATAATCGCGCGCTCGCGACCGCGAAACATTTTCCCGGCCACGGCGACGTTGGCGTGGATTCGCATCTCGGTCTTCCCCTCGTTCCGGGCGATCTCGCTGAACTCGAACGCGTCGAGCTGGTTCCCTTTCGCGCTGCGATTGCGGCGGGAGTTGGTTCGGTGATGTCCGGCCATCTTGCTGTTCCTGCGCTCGAGCCTGATCCAAACGTTCCCGCAACGATTTCCCGCCGCGTGCTCACGGATCTCCTTGGCCGCAAGCTCGGCTTCGGTGGAATCGTTGTCACGGACGCGCTCGACATGGGTGGCGTCACGACAATCGATTCGCCGCCGGACATCGCCGTGCGCGCCGTCGAAGCTGGCGCGGACGTGCTGCTGATTCCGCCGAGCACCGACGCGGCGCTCGCTGCGCTCAAACAAGCCGTCGAATCCGGCGCGCTGCCGATGGCTCGCGTTGATGGTGCCGTGCGCCGCATTCTTCGCGCCAAGGCAGAGCTCAATCTCCAAAACAATCGCGTTGTGAATTTGAACACTCTGAACGTCTCGTTTGGCACGCCGAAATTCAAAGCGGCGGCGCAAGATATCGCCGATCGCGGCATCTCGCTCGTCCGCGACGAACCGAAGGTTCTGCCTCTCGATTCGACGAAACCGCTCCGGATTCTGCTCTTGGTTGTTTCCGGCGACCCGGATCCTCTCCCGGGCGGGCCGCTCGAAGACGAGGTTCGCCCGCGCGTGGATTCCCTGCAAGTCGTCCGCGTGGACTCGAGCTTCGTCCGTGCAGGAACTGTGAAGCTGCCGCCGCCTGATACCTACGACGTCGCCGTTGCCGCGGTGTTCGTGCGCGTCGCGGATCGTAAAGGTTCGGTCGGCTTGCCGGACGATGAAGCGGCTCTGCTAAATAAATTGCTCGGCGCGGGAAAACCATCAATCGTCGCGTGCCTCGGCAGCCCTTATCTCGTCAGCCGATTCCCGAACGCGAAGACGTGGATTGCCGGCTTCGGCACGCAAGACGTCGTGCAGCGCGCGATCGCGCGCGCGATTTTCGGCCAGAACGCGGTCAGCGGCAAAATTCCCGTGAGCGTTCCCGGCGTCGCGAAGCTCGGCGACGGATTGCGTGTGCCTGCAAATCCGATGATGCTGCATGCCGCGCCGGCGGCTACGGCGGCGCAGCTAAAGCCCGCATTCGAACTGCTGGACCGCGCGGTTGCGGACCGCGCATTTCCGGGCGGCGTTCTCGCCGTCGGCCAGCATGACAATCTCCTCGTCCACTCGTTTGGGCGCCTCACGTATGACGCAAAATCACCCGCCGTGAACGCGGACACAATTTACGACGTCGCCTCGCTTACAAAGCCCATTGTCACCGCTGCAGCGATAATGGTTTTGGTGTCGCAAGGCCGCGTGGATGTGGACGCGCCGGTTTCGCGCTACCTGCCCGAATGGCTGAGCGGCCCGAATCCCGCGTGGCGCAAGAAAGTCACCGTCAGTGATCTGCTCCTGCATGATTCCGGCCTGCCAGCGCATCGCGACTTCTTCAAGACAGCGAGGAATTCCCGCGACGTGCTCAAGCAAATTTTCGCTGAGCCTTTGGTCTCGGAGCCCGGGACGAAAGTCGAGTATTCCGACCTCGGCTTCATGCTTCTGGGCGAAATCGTTCAGCGGTTGACGGGGAAAACTCTTGCTGATTTCGCGCGCGAGGGAATCTTGTCGCCGCTGGGCATGAATCATTCTCTTTTCAACCCGCCTCGAGCATTGCGCGCATGCATCGCTCCGACGGAAGACGACACGGCGTTTCGCAAGCGCCAGTTGCAAGGCGAAGTGGACGACTCCAACGCCTACGCCATGGGCGGCATCGCCGGCCACGCCGGCCTCTTCACTACCGCAAATGATGTGGCCGTCTTCGCGCAAATGATGCTCAACGGCGGAATTTATGCGCACGAGCGGATATTCCCTCGTTCGCTCGTCGAAGAGTTCACGCAGCGCGAGGAGTTCGGCGACACGGCGCGCACGCTCGGGTGGGACGTGCCAACCAGGAACTCATCGAGCGGCCAGTATTTTTCGTCGCGCACGTACGGACACAACGGCTTCACCGGCACGTCCGTCTGGATCGATCCTGACACGGATGTTTTCGTAATTCTCTTGACGAACCGCATCTATCCCTCGGCCGCGAACGAAAAGATCAAGCAAGTCCGGCCGGCCCTGCACGACGCGATTCTGTCGGCCCTCGGCCTCCCCTCCGGGCGCGCCGCTGGGCAATAATCGGCATAGCGCAATCCTCGCACCTCAGCCCGCGTATGCGATTGGCCGCGAAATCGGAGCGGCTATAATCTTCGGGAATGAAATTCGCACGGCAACGCATCGCCGCGACGGAACAGCGCAATCCGCGCTCGCGCAATCTCGATTTGAAGCCGACGCGCGAAATCTTGCGCATCATGAATCGCGAAGACGCGCACGTATCGCGCGCCGTGCGAAAGGAAATCCCGAAGATTGCGCGCGCGGTGGATGAAATCGCCGCGCGAGTTCGAAGGGGAGGGAGGCTTTTCTACGTGGGCGCGGGAACCAGCGGAAGGCTCGGCGTGCTCGATGCCTCGGAAATTCGCCCGACCTTCGGGACGCCTCGCTCCATAGTTCAAGGCGTCATCGCCGGAGGCTCGCGCGCGCTCACGTCGGCCGTCGAACGCGCCGAAGATTCAGCGGGGCAAGGAGCGAAGGATTTGTGCGTCAAGAAAATCAGATCGCGCGACGTTGTCGTGGGTCTGACGGCCAGCGGCACAACGCCATACGTTCTCGGCGCATTGCAATTTGCCCGGCGCCGCGGCGCACTCACGGTCGCGGTGACGACAAACCGGCGCACGCCGCTGTCGCGTATCGCTCACGTCACGATTGCGCCTGTGACTGGCCCCGAAGTAATTGCCGGCTCAACGCGCATGAAATCCGGCACGGCCCAAAAAATGGTCCTCAACATGCTCTCCACTGCCGCGATGGTCCGGCTTGGCCACGTTTTTGACAACTGGATGGTCAACGTGGCGCAGACAAACCAGAAGTTGAAGCGCCGCGCGCTGCGGATTTTGCAGGAAGCCACTGGGGCAGATTCGTTGACCGCCGGACACGCCATGCGTCAGGCGGGACACGATTTGCGCATCGCGCTTCTGATGCTGAAAACCGGCGTGAACGCATCGCAGGCGCGCAGAAAGCTGGCGGCAGAACATGGGAATCTACGTCGAGCCATTGAGCGAGGTGGCGCTGCTCATCGAGGCGCCTCGAGGAACTGACGGAGTCATGGACCGATTCAAAATCGAAGGCGGCTGCCCGCTCGAAGGCACCGTGCAGATCAGCGGCGCGAAAAACGCGGCGCTCCCCGCGATGGCTGCGGCGCTTCTCACGTCCGAACAGGTTCACTTGGACAATATCCCTCGCGTACGCGACATCATCACCATGGCGAAGCTTCTCGCGCACATGAAAGCGCACGTCATCGCTGAAGATTTGCCGCCATCCGCGATGACCATTCAGACCGAGCAGATCTCCCACACCGAAGCGCCGTACGAGCTGGTGAAGACGATGCGCGCCTCGGTTCTCACGCTCGGTCCGCTCGTCGCGCGCTTTGGCTACGCCCGCGTTTCGCTTCCCGGCGGATGTGCGATAGGCGCGCGGCCAATCGATTTGCATATTCAGGCCCTCGAAAAAATGGGCGCGGAAATTACGATCGAACACGGCTACGTCGAAGCGAAGGCGAAGCGGTTGCGCGGCGCGGAAATTCACTTCGACAAAATCACGGTTACGGGCACCGAAAATATCTTGATGGCGGCGACTCTGGCGGAAGGCGAGACGATTCTTTCCAATGCCGCGCGCGAGCCCGAGGTTACTGACCTCGCAGAGCTGCTCATCAAAATGGGCGCCAAGATCGACGGCGCCGGCACATCCACGATTCGCGTGCGCGGCGTCACCAGACTCCGCGGCGCTTCGCATCGAATTATCCCGGACCGCATCGAAGCAGGAACCTTTCTTGCGGCCGCCGCGATCGCCAGCGGCAACGTTCTTATCAAAGGCTGCGAAAGAACACATCTTGCAGCCGTGATTGATAAGTTGGAGGCGTGCGGAGTCGAGGTGAAGGAAGAAGGTAAAGGCGCAATGCGCGTCCGCGTTCCAGGGAAATTGCGCGCAGCCGATTTGACGACCGAAGAGTATCCCGGCTTCCCCACCGACATGCAGGCGCAATATATGGCGCTGGCAACGCAGGCGGAAGGAACTTCCGTTATCACCGAGACGATTTTCGAAAACCGCTACATGCACGCCAGCGAAATCATCCGCATGGGAGCGAACATCGCGGTGGATGGCCGCCAGGCCATCGTTCGCGGGCCGACGCCGCTGAGCGGCGCCACAATCATCGCTTCCGATTTACGCGCCAGCGCTTCGCTGGTGCTTGCCGGGCTCGTCGCGAGCAACACGACCTATATCGACCGCGTTTATCACATCGACCGCGGCTACGAGCGCATCGAATCGAAACTCGTCGCCCTCGGCGCCCGAATCGAACGCACGGAGTAGCACGTCACCGGCGGAAAATGCGTTCCTTGAAATTAGAAAAGGGAGGCGAACTCAACCTCCCCTCTTGTTTATTGAGAATTATCGCTGTGTCGAGTCGCGCCTAGCTTTGCCCGGCGACTTCAGCTTTTTGTTTGTCGCGAGCTTCGCGAAGGAGCGCTTTGCGGCTCAGGCGGATTTTGTTCCCCTCGATGGCCAGCACCTTGACCATCACCTGATCGCCTTCCTTGAGCGCGTCGCGCACCGAGCGAATCCGCTGCTCGGCGATTTCGCTGATGTGCAGCAAACCGTCAGTGCCCGGGAAAAGTTCGACGAACGCGCCAAACTCGGCGATGCGCACCACCTTACCGAGATACGTCTTCCCGATCTCCGCCGTAGCCGTGACTTCGCGCACGCGCTTCAGCGCCTCTTCTCCCGACTTTCCATTCACCGAGAAAATGTGTACGGTGCCGTCGTCCATGACGTCGATTTTCGCGCCGGTGGATTCGGTGATGGCGCGGATGTTTTTTCCGCCCGGGCCGATGAGGTCGCGAATCTTGTCCGTCGGAATCGTCAGCATGGCGAGGTGCGGCGCGTACGTGGAAATTTCCGTCCGCGGCGCGGGCATCGCCGCTTCCATCGTGTCGAGGATTTGCAGCCGCGCCTTGCGCGCCTGCGCAAGCGCTTCGCGCATCATCCCGATGCTGACGCCAGCAACTTTGATATCCATTTGCAGCGCCGTAATGCCCTCGCGTGTTCCCGCAACCTTGAAATCCATGTCGCCGTAGTGATCTTCCGCGCCGGCGATGTCCGTGATGATCGCGTACTTGTCTCCTTCGACGACGAGCCCCATCGCGATGCCCGCGCAAGGCGCCTTGATGGGCACGCCGGCGTCCATCAGCGCGAGGCAGCCGCCGCAGACCGACGCCATCGACGAGGACCCATTCGATTCGAGAATGTCCGAAACGACGCGAATCGCGTACGGGAATTCCGACTGCGCCGGCACGAGGTTCACCAGCGCGCGTTCCGCGAGTGCGCCGTGGCCGACTTCGCGGCGGCCCGGCCCGCGCAGCATTTTCACTTCGCCGACCGAAAACGGCGGGAAGTTGTAGTGCAGCATGAACCGCTTCATCGCCTCGTCTTCGAAGAGCAAATCGAGCCGCTGAAAGTCTTCCTTCGTGCCGAGCGTCGCCGTGGCGAGCGATTGCGTCTCGCCGCGCGTGAAAAGCGCCGAGCCGTGAACGCGCGGCAGCAGGCCGACCTCGCAGGTGATTTTGCGGATCTCGTCGAACGCGCGCGCGTCGGGGCGACGGTGCTTGTGAATGATGTCGTCACGGAAGAGGCGTTCACGCAGCCGCTCGAACGCGCGACCCGCGAGTTTGCGCTTCTCTTCGTCCTCCTCCGGAATCGTCGCGAGCATTTCCTTTTCAATCGCGGCGACCAGGCCATAGCTTTCGAGCTTGGGATATTTCGCCGTGTCGAGCGCATCGTGCAGCCGCGCGCCATACTGCTTCTCGATTTGCTTCGCGAGATCTTCATCGAACGCCGGCGGCGTGACGGCTTGCTTTTGCGGCTTAATCGCATCATGCAATTCGCGGATCGCGCCGATGATTTTGCGAATTTGCTCATGGGCAAACGCGAGCGCGTCGGCGACCGTGTCCTCGGAAACTTCGAGCGCGCCTGCTTCCACCATCACGATCGCTTGCTCTGAGCCTGCGACGACGATATTGAGCAGGCTGGTCTTCTGCTGCGAGACCGTCGGATTTACGGTCAGTTGCCCGTCCACGAGCCCCACGCGCACCGCCGCGATGGGGTTCAGGAACGGAATGTTCGAGCAATACAGCGCCGCCGCCGCGGCTGTGACGCCGAGTACGTCGGGATCGCTCTCGCTGTCGGCCGAAAGCACCATGCTGAAAATTTGTGTTTCCGTGGACCATCCTTCGGCGAATAGCGGCCGAAGCGGCCGGTCAATGAGTCGCGAGGTCAAAATTTCGCGCTCAGTGGGTCGTCCTTCGCGCTTGAAAAATCCTCCGGGGATTTTTCCCGCCGAATACGTGTATTCGCGATAGTCCACCGTCAGGGGAAGAAAATCTTTTTCCGTCGGCTTGCTGTCCATGCATGCCGTGGCAAGGATCACCGTGTCGCCATACCGGAGCACAACTGCTCCGTTGGCCTGACGGGCCATCTTGCCCGTCTCAAAACTCATCTGGCGCCCGCCGATGTCAATACTGGACTGCTGTGGCATTTGATTTATCCTTTGCGCCCGGACGTTCCGGGCAACTTTCGATTGTAGTCATTGATTTCCGCTGCTTCGGGAAAGGGCAAACAACAAACGGCAGGATTGCGGGTCTAGGAATTCGCGGGCTCAACTCTGCGCAAACGAATCCCCGCTCTGCCCTGCATAGCTTGACGCTGCAGTAGGGACAATTCCGGGCGGGTGTTCAGGCGGCTGGTCAGTGAAGCCGCGCTATTTGCGCAAACTAAGTCGTTCCACAATCTCGCGATACCGATCCGGGTCACGGCGATTCAAGTATTCCAGCAGTCGCCGGCGGCGGTTCACCATCATGATGAGCCCGCGCCGCGAAGCGTGATCTTTTACATGGAATTTGAGGTGAGTAGTGAGATAGTTGATGCGTTCGCTTAAAAGTGCGATCTGCACTTCCGGTGAACCTGTATCTTTCGGATCGCGCCGGAACTGCTCGATCACGTTCAGCTTCGCCGCCTCGCTCACTCTTGTACCTCCTGAACCAGCGTGCCCTGCTCTATGATTGTCGTCTCTTCTCCGATACAAAAATCCTAGCATAGTCCCCCATACGCGCAATAGGAGAATTTTTCGCGCAAGGCGGGCGGACCGATGGCGTTTCGGAGTGCCTCCCGTTGAGCAAATAAGCGGCCAATAAGAGCGAACGGGGCGTTATTCCTTCTTGCCGGAAACAAGCGCGAGGAATTCGTCGCGCGTCTGCTTATTGTCCCGGAAAACGCCGAGCATCGCGCTCGTCACCGCAGCCGAACGTTGCTTTTCCACCCCGCGCATCACCATGCACAGGTGCCGCGCCTCGACGATTACGCCCACGCCTTCGGGGCTGATCCATTGCTGGATCGCCTCCGCGATTTGGTTCGTCAGTCGCTCCTGAATCTGCAAGCGGCGCGAGTACATGTTGACGAGCCGCGCGATCTTGCTCAGTCCGATGACTTTTTTCGAAGGCATATACGCCACATGGCAGCGCCCGAAAAACGGCAGCAAGTGGTGTTCGCACATGCTGTACACCTCGATGTCTTTCACCACCACCATTTCGTCGTAGCACACCTTGAACATCGCGCCATTCAGCAGCTTTTCCGGGTCCTGCCGGTAGCCGCTCGTCAAAAACCGCATGGCCTTCTCAAAACGCTCCGGCGTGCGCCGTAATCCGTCGCGGTTCGGGTCCTCGCCCAGCAGCTCGATGATGGCGCGGACGTGGTCGGCAATCGTGACGGGTGCGATTGACTTGGTTGGAACGATTTCGGCGGTGTGGCTCATCGCAATTCGGCTCCTTCGTAACTCATTCCCAAGATCTCAGAGGCTATCCCCCGGCGAAAACT
The DNA here is from genome assembly GCA_035280405.1 of Candidatus Acidiferrales bacterium. Lineage (GTDB taxonomy): Bacteria > Acidobacteriota > Terriglobia > Acidiferrales > UBA7541 > DAHUXN01. The sequence continues at coordinate 27,520 of DATEFX010000037.1, forward strand.
CGAAACTGTTCTTCCCTGTTTCTTCGATGCGAATTCGCTCCAGTTGGGCGTGCGGGAATTTTTCCAGCCGCTTGAAAATCACGCGGCACAGATTTTCGGTCGTTGCCACCGTGTCGCGGAACTCCGCAATCTGCTCGTTCAGGTTCGCATGGTCGAACGCATCAATTACGTTTCGCCGCACATACCCATCGAGGTCCGCCAGATTCGCGATCATGCCCGTTTCTGGATCCACCCGCCCTGTAACGCTGACTTCCAGCGTGTAATTGTGCCCATGGCCGTGTGGATTGGCGCATTTCCCGAACACGCGCATGTTTTCCGCGTCGCTCCACTCCGCGCGAAACAGCCTGTGCGACGCCGGAAACGAATACCGCCGCAAAAGCGAAACTTTCATCGGCCATTCCTCGAACAATCCACGAACAAATCCGGCGATTCATACAGGCGGATATGCTCCAGGCTTCCCTGCCTGATTTTTGGCTCTAACAGAGTCCAAATCACCGTCGCGATCTCCTCGCATGTCGGAATCTTCCCGGCGAGCTCCGGAACTTCATAGTTCAAGTGCTTGTGGTCCATCCGCGCGGTGACTTCGCGGTCCAAAACCGCTTTCAGCTCGTTGAGGTCGAGAATCATTCCGGTCTTCGGGTCCGGTTCGCCGGCAACCGTTACTTCGAGAACGTAATTGTGCCCGTGCCCCTGCGGATTATTGCACTTGCCAAAAACCCGCTTGTTCTCCTCGGCGGACAGTTTCGGATTGTGATAGAAGTGCGCCGCGGCAAATTCGAGTTTTCGCGTCACGCGAACCATTCGTTTTCTTCCTTCGCTCCCTTAACGGCGCCCTCCCACCGGATACGTCCTTTCGCTCCAGACTACGCGTCCGCGCCGGTAATTCCATGCAGATGCGAGTACGACGGCGGCATAAAGGAAGCAGGCAGGCGCATAATATACGATGAATTTTCCAGGATAACGATTCAATTTCAGCCGCCTCCCGTATCCCGCGTGGCGGACAGTCAAGTCAATCATCCCAAGCGCTAAGAATGCCAGCCCGATGTTCCCCGGCACGAAAATTCCGATCAGCAAAAGCAGCAACGCGATCCAGGGAACCGAAACCATCATTTCGCGCGCGACTTTTTCACCATCTCCCCCAAGGAGCGGATAAACGTTCTTCGCCCAGCCTCGCCACATTGCGCCAAAGCTGCGGTACATACGCGTCCGCGCAATCCCCTCGCCCGGCGCGAAATGGAGTCTGTACCCCGCGCTTTTCACTCGCCGCGCCAGCGCCACATCTTCTAGGATTTCGCTCGCGATGACGCGATGCCCGCCAATCGCATCGTACGCGTCCCGCCGAATCAGCAGGAATTGTCCATTCGCCGCCGCGTCTGGCAACGCCGGATTATTCACGCGCGCATAATCGAATATCCTCGCAAGCCTGCAGTAGATGAACGGAATCATGGCGCGCTCTGCAAACGAGTCTGTCGCCTGCTCCGGTGAATAGGACACGAGCGCTGCTTCATTCGCTTTCGCGTCCGCTAGCGCTCGTTTCGCGGATCCTTCGAGATGCACCGTATCCGCGTCGGTAAATAGCAGCCATTCGCCAATCGCCGCCTGCGTTCCGATCCACACTGCATTATTTTTCCCCACCCAGCCATCGGGCGGCCCTTCCGTGCTCAACACTTTCAGCTTCGGAATCTCTCGCGCCAGCCGCTCCAGAATCTCGCCCGTTCGGTCCGTCGAGTGGTCGTTCACAACGATAATTTCGGCAATTTCTACCTGCGGCGCGAGGCTTCGCACCGCCGCTTCAATCGTTGTTTCCTCGTTGCGCGCCGGAATGATTGCGGAGATTTGCGGCAAAGTGTGTCCTGACAATCAGGATTGCAATTCGGCTGGCCGTGCGTGCATAAAAAAATATATCATAGGGCATGGAGCAACGCGCTCCCAAGACGACCATGCGCAAAGTCGCCACCGGCGTGACGCTCGGCGCCGTCGCCGGCCTTCTGCTCGTCTTCGCCGTCCCCAGCTACAACCACGGCGAAGCCAGCGTCGCCGGCTCGACCGCCAGACCCTTCTCCTTCGAGCTCGATGGCAAGCAGATGCAGCTATCCGATTATCGCGGCCGCGTCGTGATCCTGAATTTCTGGGCTACGTGGTGCCTGCCGTGCGTTGAAGAGACGCAGTCGCTCGTCGCGCTGCAAAAAGAAGTCGCACCCAGGAACGCCACTGTCCTCGGCGTCAGCATCGACGACGACGCCCAAGCCTATCAGCAATTCCTCGTCGACCACAAAATAGATTTCCCCACGTTCCGCGATCCGTCCGAGAAAATCGCCACCGCCTATGGCACGCACATGTGGCCGGAGACTTACATCATCGGCCGCGACGGCCGCATTGTCCGCAAATTCATCGGCGAGCAGGATTGGACCAGCCCTGAAATGACTGCATATATTAATTCCCTCTTCCAGAACAATTGAGCGCTCCTCGCATTCTGCTTCTCAGGAATCCCGTTGCTTTTCCCCGCGGCTAGTGCTAACATGGTTACCAGAAATTAGAAGGATAGGAGCCGCGTGAGCAGGCGGCCAGCAAGCGAAAAGACGCCTCGGAACCGGTCGCCCTTCGAGGGCCCCACCCCACTGCAGCCAATTTCTAATCGCAAATACCCGGAATTAGAATCGCCCGTAAGTTATAGAAAACAAAGGACAGAAGTCTTTCTAATCGCCAAAAATCGCCCTATCTCGCGTTCCGGGCCTGCCGCCGCATCTAACTTCCACTTGCTAGAATTCTTGACTAGGCGTCGTGACAAAATTACTCGTGCATCCGAGTCCAGAGCCATCGCGCCAAGAGCTCAAATGACACACCCGCCTAAGGGAGACTGAATGAACCTCACCCAAAACGCCGCCCTGGCCCTCTGCATTTTGTTTGCGACCACGAGCGTCGGCGCTGCGTGCATTGGGAGTCCGATGTCAGCCGAAGCGTGTGCCGTTCGCTGCGCCGCAAATAACCGTCGTACACCCCGCGTGGGAATTTCTGCGCTCCCAATCGGCGAAGTTCAGATGACCGGCCAGGAATCGCGCCACCATTCGCGCGCCGCCATGGATTCCAGTCCCGCCGCGGTGCTCCTGATGGCCGAAGCGTCCGGGACGAGCCTGAATCCAATGTCAACGCGAATGCCCATGCGCATGAAAATGGCCGGAAGCTGGAGCCTGACGTACATGGCCGACGGATTCATTACGGACACACAGCAATCCGGCCCGCGTGACGCCGACAAATTTTATTCGACGAACGTCTTTATGGGTTCCGCCGAACATGCCGCCGGCGGCGGCAGCGTCCGTTTCGATGCCATGATGAGCGCCGAACCGGCGACGGTCTCCGACCGCGAATATCCGCTGCTGTTCCAGACTGGCGAGACTGCATTCGGCCGCCCTATCGAAGACGGCCAGCATCCTCACGACCTTTTCATGTCGCTCGGCGTTCATTACGCGCGCACCGTGGGCGAGAATACGGTTCTCGAAGCTTATTTCGCTCCTGTCGGCGATCCGGCTCTTGGGCCGGTAGCCTTTCCTCACCGCGATTCCGCGGCAGAGATACCTCAAGCGCCTATAGGTCACCATTGGGAAGACTCGACTCACGTCGCCGACGAAGTCATCACCGTTGGAGTGAAGCACAATTCGTTGCGTCTGGAACTGAGCGGCTTCCATGGCGCGGAGCCGGATGAAAACCGGTGGAACATCGACGCTGGCGCGATCGATTCCTGGGCCGCGCGGCTGTCGCTCGTCCCTGATTCAAATTGGACGGCGCAAGTTTCTGTTGGCCGGCTTGCGAAGCCCGAAGCGTCCGAGCCGGGCGATGTCGTGCGCTCAACGGCTTCACTGGCATATTCGCGTCCGTTCGGCGGCGCGGATTGGAACACCAGTTTCATTTTTGGGAGCAATCACAAGACGGCTACCGGCAACGGAACGAATGCGTTTCTTCTCGAATCCGTGATTCCTTTCCGCCAGAAGAATTTATTCACGGGGCGCTGGGAATTGGTCGATAAGGACGAACTGTTCGCCGCGCAGCCCGCGATTCAGCAGCAACTTGCCGCAACGGTCGGCACCACATTTCGCATCGGCGAATACACACTGGGCTATACGCGCTACGTTCGCCTGCTCGCTCCGCTTGACACGGGCTTCGGCGCCAATTTCTCTGCTTACACACTGCCTTCGGCAATCAAGCCCTTTTATGGCGATCATCCGTTCGGCGTGAATTTGTACGTGCATTTTCGCTTGCGGCAGAAAAACCAATGAGCCACATGCATCACATCTCGCCCGCGAGCACAACCGGCGCGCAGCTTGCTACGGACCCAGTTTGCGGCATGAAAGTGGATCCCGAGCGCGCAAAAGCCCGCCGCGAGCATGATGCCAAGACCTATTTTTTTTGCTGCGAAGGCTGCGCAACCAAATTCGCTGCCGCTCCTGATAAATATCTAGCCCCAAAGCCTGCGGCGGCTCATCCGGCTCAAATCGTTTCGGTCCCTCCGGCGACCTCAGCTCCAACGCCGCTTCGTACACAGTCAGCCCCGCCCGCTGGACACGTCGAATACACCTGCCCGATGCATCCTGAAATCATCCGCACTTCACCGGGCGCTTGTCCCATCTGCGGCATGGCCCTTGAGCCTCGCGTCGCAACTCTGGAAGAAGCGCCTAATCACGAACTCATCTCCATGACGCGCCGCTTCTGGCTCAGCGTTGCGCTAACGGCGCCTCTGATTTTTCTCGCGATGTGGGCCGGTATGTCGGGCTCCGCTTTGCTTTCCGCTGCCTCGCTCTCTTGGATCGAGCTCGCTCTCTCCACGCCCGCAGTACTCTGGTGCGGTTGGCCGTTCTTCCGGCTCGCCTGGGCCTCTCTGCTCAATCGCAGCCCGAACATGTTCACTCTCATCGCGATAGGCACTGGCACGGCGTACCTTTACAGCCTGATTGCAGTTCTCATCCCCGGCATTTTTCCGGCGCAATTCCACGTGTCTGATGGTTCGCTGCCCGTTTATTTTGAGGCTGCCGCTGCGATCACCGCCCTCGTCCTTCTCGGCCAAGTTCTCGAATTGCGCGCCCGGCAGCGTACCGGCCATGCGATCCGCGCTCTTCTCCAACTCGCGCCAAAAACCGCGCGACTTGTCGACTCGAGCGGCGCCGAAAAAGACGTGCCCCTGGAAACGATTAAGCACGGCGATCGCCTCCGCGTCCGCCCAGGCGAAAAAATTCCCGTGGATGGCCTCGTCCTGGAAGGCGCAAGCGCGGTAGACGAATCCATGGTCACGGGCGAGCCGATTCCCGTTGAAAAGTCGACTGGCAGCCGCGTCACCGGAGGAACCGTCAATGGCACGGGCGGTTTTCTGATGCGCGCCGAACGAGTCGGCAGCGAAACGTTGCTCGCGCGCATCGTTCAAATGGTCAGCGAAGCCCAGCGCAGCCGCGCTCCCATCCAGAAGCTAGCCGATGTCGTCGCCTCGTATTTCGTGCCCCTTGTGATTTTGGTGGCTATTCTCGCATTCATTGCCTGGGCCGCGTTCGGCCCATCACCGCGCCTGGCTCACGCGCTTGTAAATGCGGTCGCCGTGCTCATCATCGCCTGCCCATGCGCGCTGGGACTCGCCACGCCGATGGCCGTCATGGTGGGCACGGGCCGCGGCGCGATGGCCGGCGTGCTCATCAAGAATGCCGAAGCGCTCGAGACTCTCGAGAAAATCGACACTCTCGTTTTTGACAAGACCGGAACGCTGACTCAGGGCAAGCCGCAGGTCACTTCTGTCGAACCTGCGGCGGGATGGAACGCGCGCGATGTCCTGCAGTTTGCCGCCGCTCTCGAACGCGGCAGCGAACATCCCCTCGCCTCCGCCATTCTCGCTGAAGCGGCTCGCCAATCCGTGCCAGTTGAATCCGCGCAGGCAATGCGCGCCACTCCCGGAAAGGGCCTGTCTGGAAATGTCGCAGCGCGCTCCGTCGCGCTGGGGACGTCCGCCTTCGTTCACGATCTCGGCGTGCCTTCGCTTGCGTTGGCAGACCGCGCCGCCCGGCTGCGTCAGGAAGGCAATACCGTCGTTCATCTCGCCGTGGATTCCCGTGAAGCCGGAATCATTGCGATTGCTGATCCCCTGAAGGAGGCCACACCGCAGGCTGTCACACAGCTTCGCCGCGAAGGCTTGCGCCTCGTCATGCTGACGGGCGACAGCCGTGCCACCGCCGAATCCGTCGCGCGAAAGCTCGGCATTGATGAAGTTATCGCCGAAGTCCTCCCCGAAGGCAAAGGCGAAATCGTGAAGCGATTTAAGTCCAAAGGTCGCAAAGTGGCCATGGCTGGCGATGGAATCAACGACGCACCTGCCCTCGCCGCCGCCGACGTGGGCATCGCCATGGGCGCTGGTACCGACGTCGCCATCGAATCTGCAGGCATCACGCTCGTGAAAGGCGACTTGCGGGGTATCGTTCGTGCGCGCCGCTTGAGCCGCGCCACGATGCGTAACATTCGCCAGAATCTGTTTTTCGCATTTATCTACAACACTCTCGGAGTCCCCGTCGCCGCCGGCGTGCTCTACCCTTTCTTTGGCATCTTGCTCAGCCCCGTCATCGCCAGCGCCGCCATGACGTTTAGTTCTGTATCTGTCATCGGCAACGCCCTGCGTCTCCGTCGAGTGGTATTGTGAGAGGAGAAAATACCAAGAACTCGCGACCTCGGCTCGATTCGAATTGCGAAAATTCCCTGTTATAATCCACCCATGACATTCATGAGTATTACGTACGAGTTGCAGAATCCTCTAACGCCCGAAGAGTTTCGCGCTCTCGCCGAGTTCGCCAATACCTATGGCCTTCAGAAATTTGATTTCGACGAGAAAAAGAATTGGCTGCGGTTCGACTACGATGCCTCGCGCCTGAAAGAAACCGTCGTGGAACACGTTTTGCGCGAGGCGAAGATACCAGTCGTAGGACGGGTTGCGGTTAACTGAAGCTGGCTAGAAATAAGAAGGGCTGCCGCTTGGGATCGGCAGCCCCGAAGGCCGCGTTCCTTTGACCCGGCCTAGGCGAGACCGAGTCATGGGGTCATCCATCCTAGCTTCCCTCTCAGAGGCAGGTGGGAACGTTGCCCCGTTTCCCGTGACCGAGTCCCTTCCTCCTCTGCCACGGTCTGCGAAGCCACGTCTTGGAACGCGACCGTTCTACCCGCACTGCAAGACCTCAGCCAGTTTCGGCAATCAAACAATTTCTGTAACTTCTTTGCACTCAAGAGTTTATCAGAACATTTACTTTTCTTAACAAGTAGCATATGCGCCAGTTCGGGAATTGCGTCTCATATTGGCAATCGTCACTTTGGAGCACCATATCCGCGCAACACTCCATATCTCATCCAACTTCTCGCTTGATTTCGTCGTGCCCTGTCCAGCAATCTTAGGCAGCGCGCCCTGAACTCGCCATGCAAGTCCTGATCCGATTTCTCGTTCACCACGGATATTCCGTCCTGTTCTTTTGGGTGCTGCTGGAACAAGGCGGCTTGCCAATTCCGTCTATCCCCCTCCTACTAGCTGCTGGCGCGCTCGCCGGCGCTCACCGAATGAGCTTGGCGATCGCGTTCTTAATTCCCGTTTTCGCAGCGACGATCGGCGACATCGGCTGGTTCGAGTTCGGCCGCCGCCGCGGCGGAAGGGTTTTGAATCTCATTTGCCGGATTTCTCTGGAGCCGGATTCTTGCGCGCGCCGAACAGAAGACCTGTATGCCCGCTATGGCGCCAAGTCGTTGCTCTTCGCGAAATTCATCCCCGGACTCGCCACCGTGGCACCACCGCTCGCGGGCGTGTTCCGCATGCGTTGGTCGCGTTTCCTCTCGTTCGATTTGCTTGGCAGCGCGATATGGTCCGGGATTCTGGTCGGTCTCGGCTATGCGTTTTCTTCGCAACTCGAACTGGTCGCGAATTATGTGCTACGGCTTGGCGAAATGCTCGTTGTCATTCTCGCGGGCGGCCTCGCCGCCTACATCATTCGGAAATATTATGAACGCCAGAAGTTTTTGCGAGACCTCCGCATCGCAAGGATTTCACCGGAAGAACTCAAAGCAATGCTGGAAGCGGGGGAACAAATCCAAATTGTGGATTTGCGGCATTCTATGGAGTTTGAGGCGGAGCCGCTGACGATCCCCGGCGCTTTGCGCATGGACCCGAGCGAATTGGAGACGCGGCAAGAAGAAATTCCGCGTGACCGCGATGTCGTTCTCTATTGCACTTGACCCAACGAAGCTACCAGCGCCCGTGTGGCGCTGCTGCTGCAGAGGCAAGGCATCTCGCGCGTCCGTCCATTGGCTGGAGGGTTCGGGGCGTGGCAGCGGAAGGGTTTTCCGTTGCAAGAACATCCACAAATCGATCCTTCTTCGTCAACCGGAGAAGCAGATGGCACCGCAACGCGGCCGTAGTTTCAGGAAAGGGCAAACACTCTTGCGCTTGTTCTCTGCATCCTTCGGATTCATAATGAATCGTATAGATATAGAGCTTCGCGAATGAGGAAAACGCTACTACCGATACTGGTGGTTCTTCTCGCCGCTGCCGGTGTATTTTTGCGTCACGCGCTTGCAGCACCTCGTGCGAGAGCTGCCACAAGTGCTGCGCCCGATGCTTCGTCCGCGCCCCCGGCGGCAGAGCCGACTATTCTCCATTTTGTGAGAAATCCTGATCCCGCCCCACCGTTTCTGATCCGCGATCTTTCCGGCAACATGATTTCGATGCCTGCACTCAAAGGCAAAGTGGTCTTTTTGAATTTCTGGGCCACTTGGTGCGGACCTTGCCGTGAAGAAATCCCCGAACTGATCGCGCTCCAATCGAAGCACAAGGACAAGTTGGTTGTCGTGGGAGCGTCGGAAGACGAGGCGCCGCCAGAACTAGTCGCAAACTTCACCAAGAAGATGGGGATCAATTATTCGGTCATTATGTCGAGCCCGGAGCTCGAAAACGAATATGGAGGCGTGGCGGCGCTGCCCACGTCGTTCATCATCGATGAGCAAGGCCGCGTCGTGCAAAAGCACGTGGGCCTGTATCCCCTCGGCTTTTACGATTTGGAAGTGCGCGCGCTTCTGGGCCAGCCCGTGGACGCCAAGATCGAAACGTTTCAGGACACTGGTCAGGTATTCCTCAAAAATGCGTCAAAGGCGTCGGAATTGCCCGGCGTGAGTTTCGCGGGCCTCTCACCGGAACAGCGCCGGCTGGCGCTGAAATATATGAATTCCAACAACTGCACATGCGGCTGCGGCCTGACGCTGGCTGAATGCCGCATCAACGACACGGCGTGTGCGACGAGCCGCGAACTCGCGAACAAGTTCGTCCGCGAGATGTCTCATCCGGCTGCGCCGAAGGCGGCCGCCACCGTGAAGCCCGGCGCTGCAAATCAGAAGTAAGCCTGCCAAACTGAATCCCTCCAGAAAATCAAAGCGGCACGCTTGCGAGCTTCTTTACTCGCGTGAACACAGCGCTATCTATTGTGCTCAATTGACCGCAGGACGTGAATTCTGATTATTCGCTCGCAGCGGCGTGAGTTATGCCGGCAGCTTGGGATGGCGCAGATGGAATTCCGTCGCGTTCTGGTATGCGCGAGCGAACGCGAGCAATTTCCCCTCGCCATAAAGCTGCCCCAGAAACGTGAGGCTTACCGGCGTGCCGGGCCCGCCGTAATTTCCGACCATGCCCTCTTTGCCCTTGACCGCCGGCGGCGCGTCAGCGGCACGGAAGCCATTGGGCAATATTAGGGCCGGGTGCCCCGTCAGATTCGTCACCGTCAGTTGCTCGCCGTTTGTCGGGGCGACAATTACATCGAATCCATCGAGCACTTTGCCCACCGCTTGCATCGCAAGAAACTTTGCGCGATTCGCTTGCACGTACTCCACCGCTGGCACAAAGCGCGCAACGCGAAACGAATTCGGCCACGCGCCTGCGCTCTGATCGGTGAGCAATTTGTCGCGGCCCGAGCGCGTCAGTTCGTCGAACGCCGCCGCTGCTTCGACGTTCAAAATCGTCACCATCGGGCCGTAGGGCATCTTCGGCAATTCGACGGGAGTCATTTTCACTCCCATCTCGCCGAGCTTTTTTAGCGCCACGTCATTGAATTTCTGATCGCTCTCGGCCACCGTGATGAATCGCTTCTTATCGTCATCCGACATATTCCGGAAACGCTTCAGACGATCCTCCAGCGCAGCGCGATCGAATTTGAATTCGGATTCGAGGAAGCCGACGCGGAATTTGCGCCAATCCAGATCCGCGTTCCAATTAAACGCGGCGCGCTGCACCGAGCGATCGGTTCCGTCCGGCCCGGCGATCGCGTCGAGAACCAGTGCGCAATCCTCCACGGCGCGACAAATCGGCCCGAGCTTGTCCTGACTCCACGAGAGCGCCATCGCGCCCGTGCGGGGCACGTGTCCGAACGTCGGCCGCAGGCCTGTGCATCCACAGCGCGTGCTCGGCGATGAAATCGAGCCGAGAGTTTCCGAGCCGACACTGAAGCCGACGCAGCCGGCTGCCGTTGCCGACGCCGGGCCAGCAGATGAACCACTCGAGCCTTGATCCGGATTCCAAGGATTGCGCGTGACGCCGCCGAACCAAATATCGCCTTCGGCAAGCGAGCCGAGCGTGAGTTTCGCAAGCAGGACAGCACCCGCGCGATCGAGTCGCTTGACGACTTCAGCGTCTTCGTCGATGACTTGATCCTTATAAGGCGCGGCTCCCCAGGTTGTCGGGTAGCCCTTCACGGCGAGAAGATCTTTCGCTCCCCACGGAATGCCATGCAATGGGCCGCGATATTTTCCCGCAGCGATGTCGCGGTCGGCTTCTTTCGCCTGCGCATGGGCGCGATCTTCCGTCAGCGTGATAACGAATTTCAGCAGCGGGTCGTAGCGCTTCAGGCGCGCGAGATACATGTCCGTGAGCGCCGAGGAAGACACTTTCTTCGCGCGAATAATTTCCGCCAGCTCGCGGACAGAGTAGAACGCGACATCCTCGAGATTCTTCGGGACTGCGCGCGAAGCGATCGCAGGCGTCGCGGAGATCCGCATCGCGCGCTTGATTGGCTCGAAATGAGCGGTGGTGGTTGTCAAAGGATCGAAAACCATGGCCGGCTGGACGCTGTTATCCATGTGCAGCTTGTAGATCTCGTCGTAGCCTTTTGTGGCGTCATTCAAGTCGGAAAGCATCATCTCGCGATCTTCCGGCGGGATAGGGACGTCGGCGATCATCGCGGCTTGAGTAATCATGTCGGCGGTGATTTTTGGAGTTTCGGCGCCGTCCTGCTGCGCCATGCCCCAGAGAACGCCGGGAAAAAGCGTGCCGGCAACACCGAACTTCGAGCACGTTGAAAGAAAATTGCGACGGTTTAGCATTAGATTGACCTCGGCGGCGGATTGTGCAAGAGGAATGGACGCGAGTCAAGCTGCCGCGGTTGCGAAAGGCAAACTGTTGCGATTCCAGATTGCCTCGCTGGTTGGTCGAATTTGGAGCGTGGGCGAGTCTCCATTAAAATGAGAGCTGGGCTGTTCTGACGGAGAAGAGACTGAAGACGCCGGACAACGCGAGGACGATTGGCGAAGCGGAGGTCTATACGCCTCAAAGCCTCGCGAATGAGATTCAAGCTCTTCTGCGGGGAGAACACTCCGACCCGTCTCATATTCTCGGGCCGCATCAGACGACTCTTGAAGGACAGGCACGCATCGCAGTGAGGACTTTCCAGCCTCACGCGTCGGCTGTGAGCGTCCTCTGGGGCAATCCAGCGCAGGTCTTCTCCGCCTCTCGCATCCACCCCGACGGTCTATACGAGGCTCTAGTTCCGCTGCCGAAGAAACCTCAAAGCAAAGCGAAAAAAGAGGAGATCAACCCGGAATCATATCGCCTCAGCATTTCTTACCCCGACGGAAACACTTGGGAAGTCCACGATGCTTACGCCTTCCCTCCCCTGCTGACGGATTTCGATTTGCACCTGATGGGTGAGGGAACCCATTACGAAAAATACGAAAAGCTGGGCGCGCATGTGCGCGAAGTCGCGGGAGTTCGCGGTGTGCACTTTGGCGTATGGGCGCCAAACGCAAAGCGCGTGAGCGTCGTCGGGAATTTCAATTCCTGGGACGGGCGCGTAAATCCGATGCGAATTCGCGGCGGCTCCGGCATTTGGGAATTGTTCTTGCCAGGGCTTGACGCAGGTGAACTCTACAAATTCGAGATTCGCTCGCGAGTCAACGACGTCGTCACGCTGAAGGCGGACCCTTACGGATTCCTTGCCGAAGTGCGGCCGAATTCGAGCTCAATGGTTGCTGACATTGACGGTTACGCGTGGCGCGACCGCGAGTGGATGGAGCATCGCAAGCAGTTCGACTGGCAGCATGCGCCAATTTCGATCTACGAAGTTCATCTGGGCTCTTGGCGGCGCGGCGAAGGCAATCGCTGGCTGGCGTACCGCGAACTGGCCGACGCAATGATTCCGTATGTGAAAAAGATGGGCTACACGCACATCGAGTTGCTGCCTGCCATGGAACATCCGCTCGACGCGTCATGGGGCTATCAGACCGTCGGCTATTTCGCGGTGACCAGCCGCTACGGCAAGCCGAAGGAATTCATGGAATTCGTGGACCGATGCCACGCAGCGGGCATCGGGGTCTTCCTCGATTGGACACCCGCGCACTTTCCGCGCGATGCGCACGGGCTTTCGTTTTTCGACGGCACGCATCTTTATGAACACGCTGATCCGCGGCGCGGCGCACATCCCGACTGGGGCACGTTGATATTCAACTACGGCCGCAACGAGGTGCAGAATTTCCTGATCTCCAACGCGCTTTTCTGGCTCGACAAATACCACATTGACGGTCTGCGCGTGGACGCGGTCGCTTCGATGCTCTACCTCGATTATTCGCGAAAGCACGGCGAATGGCTGCCGAATCAGTTTGGCGGCCGCGAAAATCTGGAGGCGATCGCGTTCCTGAAGCGCATGAACGACGTGGTGCACGGGCGGCATCCGGGCGCTCTGACGATTGCAGAGGAATCGACGTCCTGGCCGGCGGTTTCGCGGCCGGTTTACGCAGGCGGACTCGGTTTCGATCTGAAATGGAATATGGGATGGATGAACGACACGCTGCGATATTTCGCGCTCGATCCGGTTCACCGGAAATTCCATCACAACGAGCTGACGTTTTCGATGCTGTATGCATTCAACGAGAATTTCGTCCTGCCGCTCTCGCACGATGAGGTCGTTCACAGGAAGCGCGCGCTGCTTTCGAAAATGCCCGGCGACAACCGGCAGAAATATGCGAACCTGCGGCTGCTGTTCGGATACATGTTTGCGCATCCGGGAAAGAAATTACTGTTCATGGGCAGCGAACTCGCGCAGTGGGATGAATGGTGGGAAGAAAAAAGCCTCGACTGGCACCTGCTGGAATACTCGCCTCACGAAGGCGTGCAGCGGCTGGTGAACGATTTGAATCACGCGTATGCAAGGGAGGCCGCGCTTCACGACGTTGAATTCGAATGGCAAGGGTTTGAGTGGCTCGAAGTTCACGACGCCGACGCAAGCGTGCTGGCGTTTTTGCGGCGCGCGCGTAAGGCGGATCATTTCGTGGTCGCGGTCTGTAATTTCACGCCCGTGACTCGCGAAGATTACCGCGTCGGCGTGCCTGAAGCTGGCTACTATCGCGAAATCTTGAACACGGATTCCTCCCATTATGGCGGCGGAGATGTGGGAAACAAGGGCGGTGTCCGCGCGGAGCCTGTACCGTGGAATGGAAGGCCTTATTCCCTGAAATTGCGCCTTCCGCCTCTGGCTGCGATCTATCTGAAACCTCAACGTGGCTAATTCGGCCTCGACACTTAGTGGGAACTTTTCTGGGGGCGCCCTCGTATCACTGACAGGACGCGCGGAGGCGTCCAGCGATGAAAAAGATCCTTCCAGCTTTGGCAGTGCTGTCGATTGCGACGATTGCGCTGGCGGCGCCGCCGGAGCGTTATCTTCACGTGCGCGTCGATTCGCCGAACTCCGGCGAAAAAGTGCGCGTCAACATCCCGCTCTCCCTTGCGGAGAAAATCATCCCGGCGATTCATCAGGGGCCGCTACACGACGGCAAAGTGAGCATCAACGGCACGGACGTGAACTGCGTCGATTTTGCCGCGCTTGTCAGCGCTGTGAAAGACGCGCCGGACGGCGAATACGTGACGGTGCAGGACCGCGATGAAGACGTGCGCGTGGCGAAGTTGAACGGAAAGATGATCGTCCATGCTACCGACCGCGGCGGCGACAAACAGAAAGTGGACGTGACGATTCCATGGGAAGTCGCCCAGGCTCTGGGCTCGTCGAACGGCAAGGAAATTGACTTGCTCGGCGCGATCCGCGCGCTTGAAAATGCCGGAGACACGACGCTCGTCACCGTCACCGACAATGACGAATCCGTCCGCGTGTGGATTGACTCGAAAAATACGGCCGAATAGTCAGCGAGCTCTGCGAAAGGAGAGACGGACATGCTTCTATTTGGCAAAATAGCGCTGGGCACTCTGGGCACGATGGCGCTGGCTGGCGCCGTTGTATCGAGCGAGGGCTTCATCCACGTGAAGGTGCACGAGAATGCGGCCAACGGCACGCACCTGTCCTTCATCGTGCCGGCGATGCTCGTGCCAATCACGCTGAAATTCGTGCCGAAGCAGTATTTTCAGGATCCGGCGCGCCAGATCGGACCATGGATGCCGGTGATTGATGCGACGCTCTCGGGCCTCTACGATTGCGCCGATAACACGACTCTCGTGGATGTCACTGACCCCGGGGAACACTTCAGTATCGTGAAAAGCAGTGGCGCAATCGTTGTGGATGTGCAGGATCCAGGCGAGACGGTTCACGTCGCAGTGCCTCTGCGGGCCATGCGCGCCGCGATCCACGAAATTGCCGAGGGCGCGGGCCCGAGCTAGAAACTTCCACCGCGATGATTTAGCGATGCGGGCCGTTCTGGTGTGCGAGCCGCGAGGGTTCAGGCTTCGCCGGACTTTGCCGGAATCCAGTAAACTTCTTCGCGCACCGTTTCTTTCGGAAAACCGCGTCGCTGAAGAATACCTTTGGTGTTGTCGATCATTTGAGGATGGCCGCAAAGGTACGCCGTGGTATTTGTGCTATCCAGGCCCCAGCTGTCGGAATATTTCCGCACTAAGTCTTCGACTCGCCCGGTCTCGCTCTTCCATTTTTCATCTTCCCAAGGCCGGCTAATCGTCGGAATATAAGTGAGCCACGGCACGCCCGCAGCAGCTTTTTCGAATTCCTCTCTATAACCGAATTCCCATGAGCGGCTGGCCGCGTTGATGACGTAAAGATGGTGGTCCCCAATCGTTTGCTTCTCGTACCACTCTTTCTGCAGCGACCGAATATAGCTTACAAACGGGGCGACGCCCGTGACCGTGCAAAGCAGAAGATGCTTCTTGTGCCCGGTCTTGACGTCCAGCGTGAAGCGGCCCTTGGGGATTTTCCGCATGGAAAGCTCGTCGCCCGGCCGCAATTTGTAAAGCAACGGCGTGAGCTCGCCCTGCGGAACGAGTTCGATGAAGATTTCGAGCTCCTTTTCGTGCGGCGCCGAGACAATGGAATAGGCGCGTTCGACGAGCTTCGCGGAGTTCTCCACGCCGAGCGTCGCGTATTGGCCGGGAGTGAAACGGAAATCGCCACCGGGCGCAATACGAATCATCCAGAGGTCGGGCGCGATGTCGGCGCGCTGCGTGACGCGTGCGCGAAAAAATTTGTCTTCCGGGAGACTCATGAACTCACCCTTTCAAATGGCGGAGTGCGAGTATACGTTACAAGCAATTCCCCGGGGACAAAAAAAGAGGCGCTCGCCAATGGCGAACGCCTCAAATAAATTTGGAAGCCGGCGCTGCCTAAACTCAAATGCCCGGCTGCTTCATCATAATCATGGGGTCGAACGGCACGGGTTTTCCGGTGATCTTCGGTTTGGCATCGGTGATCACCCTGGTCAAAATGATCGTCCGGCCGCCCTGAGAAACGCTCTTCATCAAACCGTAGGGGCCCGTCTTCTCCTTTACCTAGTACTCTGACGACCCATCCTTTTGCTTGAAGTGCTGGCAGGTGAATGTGCCGGCTGGCGTCGTCACCGATTCGCTGCCCAAATCATCGGCGTTCTTCCGGATGTCGATGACGACGGGCTTGGACGGGTCGCCCCGCTGCATCATTTCCGGCATTTCCATGGGCTGGCCGCCGCCCATCTGCATGATCCGGTGTGTGATCACCAAATCATCGCCGTCGCGGTAATAAAACATTTTCACGACAATTTCATTGGGCATGTTGGGCGGAGTAAACGACGTTTCAAGCCAGTAGCCGTCCTTGCCGTCCACTGTTTCCTGTCCAACTACAGCGACTTCCATCGTCGTCTTGCCCCGTTCGGTGTCCATTTCGTATTCCGCGCCCGAACCCACGGTCGGATTCCATACCCCGGAAATCGCAGGCGGTCGCATCCGAAACTGCGCTTGCGCCGGACTGCCAAGTATGGCCACCGCGGCGAAAGCACAAACGAGCTGCATGAGACGCTTCATAGAAACCTCTCAGTCCAGGTACGGCGTTCCTACATATCGAGGCCCTTTTCATTCACCATCTTGTGCAGGTCGAAATTGGCGCGCAAATCCAGATTCTTCAGCTTGCAACCGAATTCCACGCTCTTGTCTTTTGCGGTGATCAATGGCTGGTTTGCACCCGCCTGACGAGGGAAGGAAAACGCGATAAAAGCGACTTTCTTATTGTCAGGAGAACGCTGGATTGTCACTCCCGAAGGCTGCACCTTCTGCTTTGATTGCTTGGCATCAAGGTGAGCATTCGCCTTCAAATCCTCTTCAGTCACGCTGGCGAATGGCGACATGTCCGTGCCGTTCACGAAGATTTCATAGGCGGCGGGCTCTTGCGCAACAAATTTCGCCGCTTCGGCTTCGCCAATCTTGCCGCTGATCACCGCGCTGCGTGCCAGGGCCTCGCGAATTGTCTGCGCTGAATTCCAACGGACGGTAAAACTCGCATACCTTTGTCCTTGCCCCGCCCCCTCATCGTCCATCGGAGATTCGCCGCCAGTCCTGCGAGCCCCGGTTCCCATTGCACCGCCCCCACCGGCGCTGGCGCCTGCGCCCCCACCTGTGTCCTCGCCAGCCCCGCCGCCTTGTCCCGGCGCTCCATATCCGCCGGGTTGAGAATTGCCTCCCATTCCCGCTGCGCCTCGGCCACTGGTCCAGGACGCTGGGACGCTTTGGATCTTCACCCAGGGGGAAGCGCTGAGAACCTGTTGCACATCCTTTTGGTCCCACTGTTGATAGGACTTCGTTTTCCAAGGATCATTGCTCGCCCAGGCAAGACATGCGATCGCAGCTACAAACGCTGTTCCGTAGATAGCTTTCTTACCCATCACTTCAGTCCTCCTCCAAAAATGAATCCATCCTCCGCAGTCGCCTGTATCGAAGAATCACAATTTGTTGTTGAGGTCGCCCCAGCCGGACAGATTCAAGCTACTTGTTAGCAGATTTGGGCGAGGCGCGCAATCGAAACGCGAACGAAACTCTGTCAGTGGCGAGCCGCCGTCATCCTGCCCGCACCTACAATTCTTTCGATGCGGTAGACGGGCTTCTGGTGGGCCTCGAAGTAGTTCCGCGTGATGAGTTCGCCGACTAACCCAACGGCCAGGAATTGCATGCCGAAAAGGCAAAGCAGCATTCCGAGGATCAAGAGTGGACCGTGCTGCACAAAAATCTCGGTTCCCAAGAAAACTTTCTGCATGAAAAGGGTTGCCAGAATGATTCCGCCGGCCAGAAAGCTGAGCACGCCCGCCGGGCCGAAGAAATGCAGAGGCCGCGTCATATAGCGAAGCAAAAAGCGGATCGTGATCAAATCGAAGAACACTCGAAAAGTTCTCGAAATTCCGTAATGCGATTTCCCCTGCGGCCGCGGAACATTGCGTATGGCCACTTCCGTGACTTTTGCTCCGTTCCATGAAGCCAGCGCAGGAATGAAGCGATGAAGTTCGCCATAGAGCCGCACGTCCTTGATCGTCTCGCGACGGTAAACTTTGAACGTCGTGCCGAAATCGTGGATATCGACGCCGGAAAGTTTGGCCATCAGCCAGTTCGCGACGCGCGACGGCACCCGGCGGAATAGAAAATTGTCCACGCGCTTCTGGCGCCAGCCGCTGACGATGTCGGCGTCCGTTGTTTCCATCGCTTCGAGCATCGCCGGGATGTCGCCGGGATCGTGCTGCAAATCGCCGTCCATGGAAAGGATGACGTCGCCCGAGGCCTGGTCGAATCCCGCCGCCAGGGCGACGGTCTGGCCGTAGTTTCGCTTCAGCCTGATGAAACTCACGCGCGGGTCTTCTTCGGCAAGTTCGGCGAGGATTTCCGGAGTCGAGTCCATGCTATGGTCGTCGACAAAAATAAATTCAACCGGCTCGTATTTCCCCGTCATGACTTCGGAGAGCTGGCGATGGAGCTCGCGCACGCTGCTCTGTTCGTTGTGCAGCGGCACGACAACGGACAATTTTGGTTTGGCTGGTTCGTCGTGGCGCATGGGTTCAGCTTAACTCGCGAAAACTGATTCTTTGGATCCGGTTTGCCTCCAGGGCTTCGCTTACTTCCGGAGCCGTCAATGCTTCGAGCTCGGTCTCGCGCTCGCGTTTGAGCCGCGTCGGTGAGCCTTCCAGTTCTGCATCATATTTCCCCGGATGACACATCAGCTCGCTCGTGCCCTCCGGCATGGCTTCTATCATCGCGAGAATCGACGACACATTCAACCGTCCTGTCGCTGCGACGCCCCAAAAGTGCTCAGGCGTCACTACGCCGTGGGCCCGCGCCAATCGCCTGAAACGCGGAGCAGACACCAAGCTTACGAGCGCGGTCGCGTGCTGTTTCCACGAAGCCCATCCATCGCTGTTCATCGGCCACAGTAGCTTCCGAAGATCCTCGAAAGGCTTGCGTATCCGCTTGATCTTGAATTCCTCGGCCACCTTCATCACCGCTTCCATGACGCGCGGATGCGAATGTGTGTGCTTGTGCGAGTCAAAATGTGTCGGCTGGATGCCAAAAGACATTACTTTCTCGACTTGCGCTCGAAGCTCACAAACGATTTCATCTGACTTCACGCTGCCATACGTCAACTTCGCGATAAGCGCGCCAAGCGTCGGCGGTAAATTTCCGTCGGCATCGACCAGCGAGGCAATCTGTTGCTTTCCCGCCACAGCTTTGCCACCTACTAGTACCAGATGGCAGCCAACTCCAAGCAGCGCATTGGCTTTGGCACGCTCAATGGCATCTTCAAACGCCGCGCCGTTCGCCATGACGGTCGTGCTCGTGAGGATCCCTTCGCGAAAGCCATGGATGATTCCGGCGTTCACTCCCCGCGTGTAGCCAAAATCGTCGGCGTTTACGATCAGTCTCTTCATGCAAATTCTTTGCCAGTTCGTTGATTAGCGGAAGGATATCACGCCGCAAGCTGCCACAATGATTGCCTCAACATAATCGAACGAGGTCCCTATGCACTCGCAGTTCCAACTAGAGCCTCCCGAGAAGTATTTGTGGAAAGAATTTCGGAGCGAGACTGATTAACTCTGCTCGAAAGAACATTCGCTACTCAAAATTCAAAATTGAAACTGGAAAGTAATCTGCGCGGCAAGTTTTCAACAATTTTGTTGAAAACCTTGTGGAAATGCCGCGTCGCAATCCTCTAAGCGTACGATATTCAATCTGCTTATACTGATTGCACAAATCTGGGGCAAAAATGGAAAACATTTTGAGCAGAGACGCGCTCCGCGACGGAAATCTTGTGATAGGTGAACATGCTGAATAGGCATCAGAAGGATTTAGGGCCGCGGCAATTTCAGTACCAATGTGGCGGCGGTTGCAGTTTGATTTCGACGGTCTGTTGATCTTTCGTCAGCTGGTAATACTCGCCGAAGGGCTTCCAGCCGTCTTTTACTACCTGAATCAGCACGCGGATTCGTGGAACATCCTTCACCTTGGCGATTCCTTCGAGATCGGTCTTCAAATCAAGCTCGAATTTTTCATCAGGCAGGAGAAATCTCGGATGTTCATAGCGTACATAGACGCTCGCGTTGCTCACGGGCGCGTTCTTATCTCCTCCCGTCACAACGATTTTCAGCGTAGTGACGGGATCTTCTTTCTCTTGCTTCGCGGCTTTGGAATTCTTAGTGGCTGCTTGAGCCCAGGCCGCCGCGTTAAGCAAGACGCAAGCCATTGCGCATGTGACGATTTTACCCATGAAGCAGCTCTCCGCCTTTTTGGGAGCGAATCTCATTCCGCCACTGAGGCTGCGGATATCGTTCAGATGAATCATTGAGCCAGTCGCGCTAATTCCATTCCCGCACGTTGGATGCAGTACTAAACGTATTATGCTGCACGGACGCGTTTCCGTCTCCAAAAATTTCGGTCGGAGGCTGCGCCTGCGATTGACTGTCGTCCGTTGCTGCGATACCTTCATGCCGCAATTCGGCGCTGCAATCCATTTTAATCGACTTAACCGTAATACTCGGGACGGATTTCCCGCAAAGGAATTCGCAAGCGGCTTAGAATGAATGTGTGCCGCGCGGACATGTTCGCACCGCCCCGCGGCACGCCACCAAAGGAGTACATCGAATGGGATTTTCCACCGATGCAATACACGTGGGGCAGGAGCCCGATCCATCTACGGGCTCGATTGTCGCGCCGATCTACCAGACTTCCACTTACGTCCAGCAAGCCCTGGGCCAAAACAAGGGTTTCGATTACGCCCGCACGAATCATCCGAATCGCAAAGCTTTGGAACGCACTGTCGCCAAGCTCGAAGGCGGAACTGCCGCCTATGTCTTCACCACCGGCATGGCCGCGATTGACTCCGTCTTCCGGCTCCTGCGTCCCGGCGACCACGCCATCCTCTCGCAAGCCGTCTACGGCGGGGTCTATCGCCTTACGACGCAGTTCCTGGTCCAGTTCGGCATGGAATTTAGTTTCATTGACACTTCCTGTCTGGACAAAGTTCAGCAGGCTCTACGCCCCTCAACCCGCATGATTTACGTCGAAACGCCCACCAATCCGACGATGATCGTCACCGACATTGCCGCCGTCGCCAAGCTCGCGCGCGAAACGAATCTGACGCTCGTCGTGGATAACACCTTCATGAGCCCGTATCTCCAACAGCCCATTTCGCTTGGCGCGCATATCGTCGTCCATTCCATGACCAAATATTTGAACGGCCACAGCGATTGCCTCGGCGGCGCGGCCATCCTGACGCGCAAGGAGGACGCGGAACGCATTTACTTCCTGCAACGTTCCGCCGGCGCGGGCCTTTCTCCCATGGACTGCTTCCTCGTCTCGCGCGGAATCAAAACCCTGGCTGTGCGTATGGAACGCCATAACTCCAATGGAATGGCCCTCGCCGCGTTCCTCGAATCCCATTCCAAGGTAAAACGCGTGAACTACCCGGGCCTCGCGTCGCATCCTCAGCACAGTGTCGCCAAAAAGCAGCAGCGCGGCTTTGGCGCGATGCTCTCGTTCGACGTTGGCTCGTTGGAGGCCGCACGCACCCTGCTGGGTCATGTCAAGCTCTGTTCTCTGGCCGAAAGCCTCGGCGGCGTCGAAACTCTCATTTCCCATCCTGCGCTTATGACTCACGCATCCGTCCCGCCGGAAGTGCGCCTGCAGACCGGGATCACCGACGGACTAGTACGCCTATCCGTCGGCATCGAGGACGTCGAAGACCTCATCGCCGACCTGGACCATGCGCTATCGAAGATTTGAATCGACAGGAACTGGGTCCCACGAGATCTAGCGGTTTGCGAATTCTTCCAGAAGTCTCGAGCCCTTTTCTTTTGAATTCACCTGACTGAATCTTCGAGCCAACGGAGATACGCCTTGGCTCCCGCCATGATTGGCAGCGCAATGATCTCCGGCACGTCGTAGCTGTGCAGCTCCCGGATCTCTCGCTCAAGTGCCGGAAATCGCTTCTGCGAAGTCTTGATAACCAGCAAATGCTCTTTCGCCGCCTCAACTCTGCCCTTCCATCGGTAAATTGACCGGACCGGGCTGTCGAACACATTCACGCACGCCGCCATCCGCCTGCGCACCAGCGCATCGGCGATGCGAATGGCATCCTTCATCGTGCCGCAGGTCACAAGCACCACAATATTTCGTTTCATCGAAAGCTCCGTGCTCTGTTGCCTTTTTCGCCCGCCCGCATTTCCCCTCTGCCTGCCGCTTGCGCGGCAAGATACAATAGCGGCGCATGGCTGGCAACGCGATCCACTTTGGCACCTCCGGCTGGCGCGGCATCATCGCCGATGATTTCACGTTCGGCGGCGTGCGCACGGCCGCGGCGGCCATCGCTGAGCATGTTCGCGCCCGTTCAAAGCATCCCACGCTCCTCGTCGGCTACGACACGCGCTTCTTCTCTGAAGAATTTGCCCGCGAAGCTGCGGACATCCTCGAATCCCAGGGTTGTCACGTTCTTTTCTGCGCCGGAGCGACTCCGACTCCCGCAATCGCCTTCGAAATTCTGCGCCGAAAGGTGCAAGGCGCCATCAATATCACGGCCAGCCATAATCCCGCCGCCTACAATGGCCTGAAATTCTCGGGCGCTGATGGCGGTCCCGCGCTTCCCGAAGTAACTCGCGACATCGAATCCCGCGTCGAAAAATTCGCCGGCCGCTTCTTGCCGTCACCGGAACATCCAAGCGACCGCGCTTTCGAGTCTGTGGATCTCCGCGACCGCTATTTCCAGCGCATCACTGAACTTGTCCGCTTCCATGTCATCGCGGATTCAAGTCTCGCGTTTGCTTACGACGCGCTTCACGGCTGCGGCGCCTCTTGGCTCGACCGTCTTCTGCAAATTCACAAAATCCCGCTTCACGCGATTCGCACGGGCCGCGACGCCCTCTTCGACGGCTCCGGCCCCGATCCCTCCGAAGAAAATCTCTCGCCACTGAAGAAACTCGTGCAGGACACGAAATCTGCCGCCGGCCTCGCCACCGATGGCGACGCCGATCGCTTCGGCATTCTCGACCGCGATGGCAGTTTCGTCTCGCCGAATCACATTCTCGCGCTCCTCTTCGACTATCTTCCCGAAACCCGCGGCTGGAAACTCGGCGTCGCTCGCAGCGTCGCCACCACTCACCTGCTCGACGCTGTCGCTCGCCATTACCGAGTTCGGGCTTACGAAACTCCCGTAGGCTTTAAATACATCGGCCCTTTTCTCGAGCGCGACCAGATTGCTCTCGGCGGCGAGGAAAGCGCCGGACTGACGATTCGCGGCCACGTCCCCGAGAAAGACGGCGTCCTCGCTTGCCTCCTCGTCGCTGAAATGATCGCCGCGCGGCGCGCCTCGCTTGCTGAACAATTGCAAGATCTCTTTCGCCGCGTCGGCCGTCAATACTGGCCTATCCGCGTGAATCTGCATTTTGCGCATGAAAGCGTTTCGAGCCTCCCCTCGCGTTTCGCAAAGCCGCCGCGCGAACTCGACGGGAAGAGTGTCGCAACTACAAATCGCGCCGATGGCCTCAAGTTGATTTTCAAGGACGACTCCTGGGTCTTGATGCGCCCTTCGGGCACGGAGCCCCTCGTCCGCATTTACGCGGAAGCGGACTCGCCCGCGGCCTCGAAGCAATTGGCTGAAGCCGCGCGGAAATGGATTTCGCAATGATCCAGAAGGCCGCTAACTTCATCCGCCGCAACGCGCGCTATTTTGTCGCGCTCGCGTTCTTCCTGCTCTTGCTTCAGGACATTTTTGGCGCTCACGGCCTGCTCGCCATGCGCCGCGAGAAAAACAAGATCAGCCAGGTGCAGTCGGAAAATCAAAAGCTCGGCCAGGAAAATCAGAACCTCTCGCAGCACATTCAGAAACTCAAGACCGATCCGTCCGCGATCGAGAGAATCGCCCGCGACCGCATGGGCCTCGCCCGCCCGGGCGAATTGATTTTCCGCATGCCGGATTTGAAGAAGGATGAAAAGAACGGGAAGCCGCAATCAAATCCGCAGAAGCCGCAAGGCCAGCCGCAAAACTGAATCACTTAGCTCTGCGTCGCGGTCCTGATCCTTCGTCGCATCCAATCCAAAATCTCGCCGCCGCGCCCTTTCGTCCGTATGCGGATAAACGCTAGCAGCGTCATCGCGGCAAAAATTGTCAGCAAGCCTAGCGAAGCCTCCGCCACACTCTCTCCGTGTTTCGTCAAAATCGAAAACCTCCCGTACACGAATTCGATATGCACCCAATAGACGAGCAGCGACGCCTGTCCCATCGTAATCAACGGACTGATTCCCCATTGTCCCGCGCCCCATCGGCACCACGCGTAACTCAGCAGCACGATCCCTAGCAGCACTCCGGCACGCGCCAGGAAGAAATTCGGGCTCGTGTGCCAGAAATCGTACACGCGGTAGATCTGCGGCAAACGCGCATCGATCCATAATCCCGCGCCGAATAGCAGCGCGCCCGCCGCGCCCAGCAGCAGCATCGTTTGCGCCTGCCGCTCCCGCGCCCAGTCGCTCATCAACACGAATCCGACGGCCAGTCCCGCAAACGCGAATCCCGCCCACGGGAAAATTGGAAAGAGCCATGGCTGCGGCTTGCCCAAATCGTGTACGCCGTTGACGTACGATTCCAGGTACCACGGCAGCCATCGCGGCGCCCATGTTGTCCACAGCGGCGGCGTAAACATCGCCACGCCCAGAGCTACCACGCCGGCCAGCATTCCGTTCGTCGCGCGGCGCCGCGCCAGCCGGCAGGCAATGCCCATCAGCATCATCGAAAATCCGATCGTGTTCAGAATGTCGACGCGCAGCAAATCCGTCCACGGCGCCCACGGGTAGCCGAGCGCGAATTCCTGCGCGCGAAACAGCAGCCCCAGCGCGAAAATCTCCGCCCCGCGCCGAATCGTTGTGTTCGCAATCTCGCTCGCCGTCGCGCCGCGTTGTCTCATCCTGTCAGTGACCAGCGCGAACGAAATCCCTGCGAGAAAAAGGAACAGTGGCGCCGGCAATGTCCCAACGAGTTGCGACCAATTGAAAAAGTTCCCCTGTCGCGCCGCCGGGCTCAGCCACGAGTCGTAGCAATGCGTCTGGAACATCAGCAGGCATGCCAGCCCGCGCATCCAGTCGATGTAAGCAATTCGTCGTTTTGCGCTCGTCGTCATTCCGTAGTGAGCGTGCTCGCCCGATGCCCGCGACGCAAGTCATCCTGCAACCCATCCATCTGCATTACACTATCTCGCCATGTGCGCGTTCACTTCTCGCCGCGAACTTTCCTTAACTGGCGCCTTTCTTATCTGGACGGCGCTCTTCCTCTACGGAATTTTCGCCGGACTCAACTTCGGATATGGCGGGCCTCGGTTCGCTGTGGCGATGGGCGCAGCGGCAATCCTCCTTGCTGGCGAAATTTTCGTCGCCAGTCCGCCCACGCAGGTTCGCGTGGATGCCTTCCTGCGCAGCTACACTTTCTTGTCAGCCTCGCTAGTCCCTCTCGCGGCATATCTCTTCTACGTTCTTGCGGGGCGTTTCGATCGTCCGATCGAAATTTTGGCCGGCATCGCCTATGTCGCCTCTCCCGCGCTTCTTGCCGCGAGCGCTCGCGGCAAATCTCCCGGCGTCTGGCAGGACTACGTCGCTATCCTCGTCATCTGGCTTCCCGTCGAATTTCGCTGGACGTACCGCCTCTTCCCTTACCCTTCGCAGCTCACGCACACGTTCACGATTCTGCTTGCTCTCAACGTCGCCATCGCCGCGTTCCTTTTCATCCGCCGCCTCGACGGCGTCGGCTACGCCGTCGAATGGGGCCGCGGCTTCGTCCGCGCGGTGATCTTTAATTTCGTCGTCCTCGCGCTCATCATCATTCCTCTCGGCGAAGCGATCCGCTTCATCCACTTCGGCCCCACGCACGCGAGTCTCAGCCACGCGCCGCTCTCCGGCGTCGAAATTCTCGTTTTCACTGCCTGGCCTGAGGAATTTCTCTTTCGTGGACTTCTGCAGAACATGCTCGCGCGTTCACTGAAAAGCCGTTACGCCGGATGGCTCGCGGCCTCCGTCATTTTCGGCTTCTCGCACATCCTCCACGCGCCGTTCCCCAACTGGAAATACGTCTTCCTCGCCACAATCGCCGGCCTCTTCTATGGCCGTGCCTGGATGAAGACCGGCTCCATCTTCCCGGGCACCATCGTCCACGCCCTCGTCGACACAACCTGGTTTGCTTTTTTCCCGAGGTGAGAAGCAAAGAAAAAGTTACCGCACCACGCCCGCCATCGGGCTCGACGCGGTCGCATACAGCTTTTTCGCAATCCGCCCCGCGAGGTACGCCTTTCGTCCCGCCTCGACGGCCGCGCGCATCGCTTCCGCCATCAGCGCCGCGTCTTGCGCACCCGCAATCGCCGTATTCATCAGGACGCCATCCGCGCCCAACTCCATCGCAATCGCCGCGTCCGAAGCCGTGCCCACTCCGGCGTCCACAATCAACGGCACTTCAGTAATGCGCTCGCGCAAAATCCTCAGGTTCGCCAGATTCTGAATCCCCATCCCAGAACCAATCGGCGCGCCCAGCGGCATCACCGCCGCCGCGCCCGCATCAACCAGCTTCCGCGCCACAATCAAATCGTCATTCGTGTACGGCAGTACGACGAATCCCTCCTTCGCCAGCGCCTTCGTCGCCTTCACGAGCTCTTCGGTCTCGGGAAACAGCGTCTGCTCGTCGCCAATCACTTCCAGCTTCACCCACTCTGAAAGCCCCGCCTCTCGTCCCAGCCGCGCCGTGCGAATCGCTTCATCCGCCGAATAGCACCCCGCCGTATTCGGCAGGATGAACATTTTCTTTCGGTCAATGTAGTCGAGCAGCGACTCTTTCGCGCGGTCGCTCAAATTCACACGCCGCACCGCCACGGTCACGATCTCCGCGCCCGACGCTTCATGCGCCCGCGCCATTTCCTGCATGCTGCGATATTTCCCCGTCCCGACAATCAGCCGCGAACGAAACGCCCGCCCCGCAATCACCATCTGGTCGTCCATAGATTTCACTCCCTGATAACTATTCTAGCAGAGCGGAATTGGCGCGACGCCACCATCTTGTCTGCAATCCGCCGTCGCGAACGGCCTTAGGAGATTTCTCTTCAATTCGCCGTCGTAGGGGCCCGGCTTGCCCTGCCCGCGCGATGCAGAGCATCGCGAAACGCCGTCGCGTAAACTGACAAGAAAATTGATTCGACAAAAAAGATATGTCGCTCAGGCCTGTTTCTGCGGCCTCGGCTCTTCCACATCCGCATAGAGCCGCTCAATCACCTCGCGATTTTTCTCTTCCACGATCCGCCTCTTCAATTTCAGCGTGTACGTCAGCTGCCCATTCGCAAAAGTAAAATCCTTTTCGAGCAACGCGAACCGCTTCGGCTTTTCGTACTGAGCCAGGTCCGCCGTCAGCCGTTCCATCTCGCCGCCGATCAATTCATTCACCCACGCGTCGTGGCACATCTCCTCGGGCGAAGCGCCAATCGCCTTCCCCGCCGCGCGCGCCCTTGCTTCGACGTTTGTGAAATTCGGCACAATCAGCGCAGAGACGAACTTCCGCCTGTCTCCGACGATCATTGCGTTCGTGATGAACGCGCTCGTCTTCAGCACGTTTTCAATCGGCGCCGGCGCGATATATTTTCCGCCAGCGGTTTTCAGCAGCTCCTTCTTGCGGTCCGTGATCACCAGATATCCATCCGCATCGAGGTGCCCAACGTCCCCTGTCCTCAGCCAGCCGTCCGGAGTAATCGCTTCGCGCGTCGCCTCCGGCTTGCGGTAATACCCGCGCATCACGAGTGGCCCGCGCACCAGAATTTCGCCGTCCTCCGCGATGCGCACCTCGGCATTCGGTATCGGCCTCCCCACGGTCCCGACTTTGTTCGCCTCCGGCGTGTTCGTTGAAATCACCGGCGAAGATTCTGTCAGCCCATACCCCTGATAAATCGAAATCCCCACGGACCAGAAAAATTCCGCCAGCTCCTTCGCGAGCGGCGCCCCGCCAGAAAAGAAAATCCGCATCCGCCCCCCGACGCCCTCGCGGAATTTCCGGTAGACGAGCCGGTTCGCCACTTGCCATTGCATTCGCGTCCAAAGCGAAACGCTCTGCTTGTGCGCCTTCCACGGCACGGCGACGTTCGCCACGCGCAGCGACCAGTCAAAAATCTTTCGCCGCGCGCCCGTTTCCTTGTGCCCTTTTTCCAGAATCGTCGCGTACGTTTTCTCGAACAGCCGCGGCACCGCCGCCGCCACCGTCGGACGCACGTCCAGCAGCGTTTGCGCCACGTCTTCCATCTTGTCCAGGTAAGCGATCGTCACGCCGTGAAAAATGTCGCTGTAATCGAACATCCGTTCGTAGACGTGCGAGAGCGGCAGGAACGAAAGCACGATGTCCTCGGGGAAATACTCGAAGGTCCCCGTTGCATCGATGCAATTCGAGCTCAGGTTCGCATGCGTCAGCATCACGCCCTTCGGCTCGCCCGTCGTCCCCGAAGTGTAAATCAGCGTAGCGAGTTGTCCGGGCTTCACCCCGGCCGCCCGCTGCCTGTATTCCGCGATTTCCGCGTCGCCCGCGTTCGCGACCAGCGAAGCGTAATCCAGAAATTCTCCGCGCAGCTCCGCCGGTGGCGCGACGGCAATCACTTTTTCCAGGGGAGGAATCTTCGCGCGGCTCGCCGCCACCTTCCGCGCCTGCGCCTCGCCGGACACGATTGCAACTTTCACGCCCGCATCGTTCCAGATGTATTCGAGCTTGTCTGGCGACTCGTTGAAATAAATCGGCACGTCCGCCGCACCCAGCCCCAGCACTGCAAAATCCGCGACGTGCCATTCCGGCGAATTCGGCGCGAATATCCCCACGTGGTCGTCCGATTTCACTCCGAGCGACCCCAGCGCCTTCGAAAGCCCCGCCACGCGCCGCAGCATCTCCGCCGCCGAATATGCCTTCCACCCCGCCGTCGTGCGCCACATCTGCGCGCGTGGATTCGCGTGCTTGTCCACTGCCTCTAGAAACATCTTTGTCAGTGTCGGGTAATTTTGGACTTCACCCATTTTCGCGCCGTCACTCTAGCCTAGCATCTCTTCGCCACGCAACACGCCAAAACGACGGGCGGCACGCTTTCTCCAGCCGGGCCAAAGGTATATAAAGAGGCAGCGAAACTTTCCGATGCCGCCCCGCGTACGAATTTGACAAAGGGGGTTCTATGAGCTCATCCCGCAACCCAGGCAGAGTCGCCGGACTTTGGTATCTGCTCCTCGTTCTCATCGGCCCCGTGCGCCTGATTTACATTCCCAGCAAACTTTTCGTCACGGGCAACGCTACCGCCACAGCCGGCAATATCGCTGCTCATCAGAGGCTCTTTAGCTTCGGAATCGTTGCCGACATGGCCGGTGCCATCGTCTTGATCTTTCTCGTCATGGCTTTCTACCGCCTGTTCAAGAGTGTCGACCAGAACCTCACTGTGCTGGTGGTGATCTTCGGCGGTGTGATGCCTGCGCTTCTCTACTTCGTCAACATCGCGCACGACTTCGCCGCGCTCGCCGTCGTCCGCAGCGGCGATTTCTTGTCTGCTTTTGACAAACCACAGCGAGACGCTCTGGCGTTCCTGTTTCTCCGCATGCACGACTATCAAAACGTAGCCGCCGAAATCCTTTGGGGAGTGTGGCTGCTGCCCCTGGCTGTGCTTGTGTACAAGTCGCGCTTCTTGCCGCGCTTCCTCGGCGTCTGGCTCATCATCAATGGCATCGCCTACGTGATGCTGAGCTTTACGAGCGTCCTGGCCCCCCAATATCAGGATAGATTTTTCGCCTACTCGCAGCCCGCCCTCTTCGGCGAAGTTGCGCTGATGCTGTGGCTCGTCATCAAAGGCTCTCGCCCGCCCGCGCTGGCAGCCTCTGTCTGAACGGGACTTGACTCCCCGGCGCTGCGCGGTTGTCTCTGCACATGCGCTTCAGCATGATGGG
Source organism: Candidatus Acidiferrales bacterium (assembly GCA_035280405.1). Classification (GTDB taxonomy): domain Bacteria; phylum Acidobacteriota; class Terriglobia; order Acidiferrales; family UBA7541; genus DAHUXN01. Next base: position 57,488 of record DATEFX010000037.1, read on the forward strand.
TCACAGCAAAATATAGGTGGTAGCAAGAGCAAACGGAACCAGGAACTCAGGATATGGCCATCTACCCCGTCGACGACACTCAGCGCGCTGCCGCGAAAGCTGCTGGTTTCCTGTATATCTTCACCCTGCTTACCGCAAACTTCGCCGAGTTTTATGCGCGCGGGAGTCTTATCTCTCCTAGCGCCATGGAAACTGCCAGGAATATCGCAGCTTCCGAAAGGCTCTTTCGGCTCGGCGCCGTCGGCAATCTATTGACGTTCGCCGGTTGCGTCCCATTGCTCCTCGCTCTGTATGTTGTGCTCAAGCCCGTCAGCAAGAACCTCGCTCTCCTCGGCGCTTTCTGGCGGCTCGCGGAATGTGCCATCTTTGCGATTATCATCTTGAATGATTTTCTCACCCTGCGCCTGCTGAGCGGCGCCGACTACTTGCATGCCTTCGACGCGTCGCAATTACAGGCACTGGCGTACACATTTGTTCACGCGCACGACGCCGGATATCTCATCGGCCTCGTGTTTTACGGTCTCGGCTCAACCACATTCAGCTATCTATTTTACAAGTCGCGCTACATCCCTCGTGCTTTGTCCGCGCTGGGAGTCTTTGCCTCTTTGCTCGTGGCAATCGTCTCATTGGTTGTCATGGTGTTCCCTGAATCGACGCATGTCGTCTCACCAGCATTCTTCATTCCCAGCTTCCTGTTCGAAGTCATTTTAGGCCTCTGGCTTCTCATTAAAGGGATTAAAGCGCCTTCACTTGCGTGATAGGTTCTAAGGCGAATTCAGCGCCACTTCGCTCCCGTGAAACCGACGCGCGGCTCTGCGGCCCCGGCTCCTCCCTATAATTTCTGTGTTCCCTTGCGATAAGATGTCGTTTCCGGGAGGCCCCATGCCGAAACTCGACGTTGAAAATCCGCCCGCTGGATATCAGCCCATGCGCGCGCCGCGCGGTACCACGATTTCCTGCAAAGGCTGGCAGCAGGAAGCGGCGCTGCGCATGCTGATGAACAATCTCGATGCCGAAGTTGGCGAGCGCCCCGAAGACCTCGTCGTATATGGCGGACGCGGCAAGGCCGCGCGCAATTGGGAATGTTTTCACGCCATCGTCAATTCCCTCCGCAAGCTCGAGCAAGACGAGACGCTTCTCGTCCAATCTGGCAAGCCCGTCGGCATTTTTCGCACGCACGCCTACGCGCCGCGCGTTCTCATCGCCAATTCCAATCTCGTCGGCCACTGGGACAACTGGGCGAAATTCAACGAACTCGAGCGCGCCGGCCTGATGATGTACGGCCAGATGACCGCCGGCAGTTGGATCTATATCGGCACGCAGGGAATTTTGCAGGGCACCTACGAAACTTTCGCTGCCGCGGGACGAAAACATTTCGGTGGCGACCTCGCCGGCAAACTCGTCGCTTCGGGCGGCATGGGAGGCATGGGAGGCGCGCAACCGCTCGCCGCGACTCTCGCCGGCGGCGCGTTCCTCGGTATTGAAGTCGATCCTGAGCGCATCAAGCGCCGCGTGAAGACCGGCTATTGCGACGTCATGGTCAACGACCTCGACGAAGCGCTCCGCATCCTCAAGAATGCCGTCCGCAAACGCGAAGCCACTTCCGTCGGCCTCGTCGGCAATTGCGCCGACGTCATCCCCGAGCTCGCGCGCCGCGGCGTCGTCCCCGACCTTCTCACCGACCAGACCAGCGCGCACGATCCCATCGGCGGCTACATCCCTCAGGGCCTCACGCTCGAAGAAGCCAAAGAACTTCGCCAGCGCGATTCCGAGTCGTATCGCAAGCGCGCCATGGAATCCATCGCCGTGCACGTCGACGGCATGCTCGCGTTGCAAAAAATGGGCGCAATTACGTTCGACTACGGCAACAACATCCGCACATTCGCGTTCGAGCAAGGCGTCAAGAACGCTTACGATTTTCCCGGCTTTGTTCCCGCTTACATTCGTCCGTTATTTTGCGAAGGTCGCGGGCCGTTCCGCTGGGCCGCGCTCTCAGGCGAAACCTCGGACATCCATCGCACCGACAAGCTCGTCCTCGAAATGTTCGCTCACAACGAATCGCTCTGCCGCTGGATTCACATGGCGCAGAAGCGGGTTCATTTCCAGGGCCTGCCCGCGCGCATCTGCTGGCTCGGCTACGGCGAACGCGAAAAATTCGGCCTCGCGCTCAACGACCTCGTCGCGCGCGGCGAACTCAAAGCGCCAATCGTCATCGGCCGCGACCATCTCGATTGCGGCTCCGTCGCCTCGCCTTATCGCGAAACTGAATCCATGCGCGACGGCTCCGACGCCGTCGCCGACTGGCCTATGCTCAACGCCATGCTCAACACCGCCAGCGGCGCGAGCTGGGTCTCGATTCACGATGGCGGCGGCGTCGGCATCGGCTACGCCGTTCACGCGGGCCAGGTCACCGTCGCCGACGGCACGAAGGAAATGGCCTCGCGCATCGAACGCGTCCTCACCAACGATCCCGGCATCGGCGTCGCTCGCCACGTCGACGCCGGCTATCCCGAAGCCATCGCCTTCGCAAAGCACCACAACGTAAAAATCCCGATGGCTTAAACGCGCGCTCCCGCAGTGGCAAAAGTTTCGCCGAAGGCGTAACCTTACTGCACGTCCCTGCAGGAGGAGGCTGCCATGATCGTCATCACCGGAGCCACAGGAAACACCGGAAGCGTCGCCGCTGACGCATTACTCGCGCGCGGCGAAAAAATCCGCGTCGTTGGACGCGACGCCTCGAAACTCGAACGCTTCGCCTCGCGCGGCGCCGAAGCCTTCGTCGGCAACGTCGAATCCGAAGCCGACATGGTGCGCGCGTTCACTGGCGCGACGGCCGTGTATCTCGTGATTCCTCAGGCGCTGCATCTCGAGGATTTTCGCGCCTATCAGGAACGCATCAGCAGCGCCTACGCCGCCGCGGTCTCGAAATGCTTCGTGAAATTCGCCGTTGTGCTGAGCAGCATCGGCGGGCAGAACGCCGATAAAGTCGGCCCCATAAACGGCCTTCATAGCATGGAGGAAAAACTCAATCGCGTCCCCGCGCTCAACGTCCTCCATCTTCGCCCCACTCACTTCTTGGAAAATCTTCTGCTGGGCATCGAAGGCATCCGCACGATGAACGTCTTCCCCGGCGCCTTCCCCGCCGAAGCCGCCATGCCGATGATCGCCACGAAAGACATCGGCAATTTCGCCGCCGAACGGCTCGCCGCGCGCGATTTCTCCGGTCATTCGACGCAGGAGCTTCTCGGCCCGCGCGACGTCTCCATGCGCGAAGCCGCCGCCGTCATCGGCGCCGCCATCGGCAAGCCGAATCTCGCGTACGTTCAAATGCCGTTGATGCTTATCGAAACCGCGCTCACGGGCATGGGGCTGCCCCGGAGTTCCGCCGCGCTGATGATTGAAATGTTCAAGGGCGCCAACGAAGGCCTGCTCGCGCCGCAAGAAAAGCGCTCCGCGCGCAACACCACTCCGACGACGCTCGAACAATTTGTGGATGATGTTTTCGTCCCGCAGTTCCAGCGCCGCGCCGCCAAAGCCTAAGTCGTCAGGTCACTGTCCCCTCCTCTTTGCGCCTCGGGCGGGCGTATGTCGCTACCCGCCAAAGAGCCAAATTGGCTCTTTTCGGGGGCAAATAGTACCGACCAGAGAGAGCCAATCCGGAAGTTGAAGATTCGCTCGAAATTCCGTTTTTCGGGCGCAAAGAGATTTCGACGGCGCAGAAATGGGCATGGATATTGGGGATTTCGCGGCGGTGAGCGAAAAAGCACGGAGATTTCGGGATGCGTAATCGCGATCTTACGAAGGAGCCAATTTCGTGAAATTTGGGCATTTTCAGAGAACCAATTATTGTTAACTTGATTCTGATTGTGCCGCGAAATTCACAACATTTGAGACGTGGGTCTGCGCAATGAACACGCAGGCCGCGAAAGTGAACGCGACGATGTTGCACGCAGGCCACAGCGGGTGCAACTTTGCCTACGCCATTGTCATCCGATTAGGTTAAGCTAGGTGCCGTTTGGGGAGATACGTGAGTTTGCGATTTCTGTCTCGCGCTGATGTCCGCAGGCGCCTCGTGGCGTGCCTGGCGATCGCCGTTCTTCTCTCCCTGTCGTCGGCCGAACTCTGGCACCATCATCAGAACCTTGAGGCTTCGACGACCTGCCAGATTTGTCACGTCGTCCATGCTCCGTTGCTTCCCGGGCAGGTGGCGACCAATCTGCCCAAGCCAATTGTTTTCGGTTCAGCCGTTCACATCACGGAGCAGCGTACCGCATTCGATCCTGCACTGCCCCACGCATCTCCCCGCGCCCCTCCCGCAATAAGTTAGCCCCTCTCCAAGACAATCAAACGGCCATCGCCAATGGAGATCGCGGCGATAGCGCTTATTGACCATTCACTCCGTTCCCGCGACGAAGCGGCACTTATACGAGGAGAAGAGATCATGCGTGGATTTGAAAAATATATTGGCGTTGCGACTCTGTGCGTGTTTAGTTTGCTGTGCGCGGTGCAAGCAAAAGCGCAGGCTACGGGCGCTTCAACCGTGCAAGGCACGGTGGTGGATCCCTCGGGAGGGATCATTTCCGGAGCGACGGTGGAGATGAAGAATCCAGTGAGCGGGTATGACCACACCGCGACGACGGACGAATCGGGGAAGTTCGAGTTCGACAATGTGCCGCTCAATCCCTATCACATGACTGTAAGGGCGATAGGTTTCGCATCCTATGTCCAGGACGTGGACGTCACCTCCGCTATCCCCACCAGCTTGAAGATCAGTTTGAAACTCTCCAGCTCGATTACCTCGGTGACCGTCACCGCCGAGGCCAGCGACCTGGTGGAAAACGATTCGACATACCACACCGACATTGACCGCCAATTGTTCAACGAACTTCCTCTGGAAAGCCAATCGTCGTCCCTGAGTTCGCTGGTGACGCTGGCCAGCCCCGGGGTCTCGGCGGATTCGAATGGGCTTTTCCACGGCATGGGCGACCATGCGGAAAATTCATTTTCGGTGGACGGGCAGCCCATCACCGATCAGCAGAGCAAGGTCTTTTCGAACCAGATCCCCGTTGACGCGGTTCAATCCATGACCGTGATTTCCGGCGCGCCGCCAGCGGAATACGGCGACAAGACCAGCCTCGTCGTTGACGTGGCCACACGTTCGGGCGAAGGCCAGACAACTCCGCACGGGAGCTTGACCACGTCTTATGGCACGTTCGGCTCGAGCAACGCCACCGGCGACCTGGGCTACGGAGGCGCGAACTGGGGCAACTTTGTGTCAGTGAGTGGGCTCAATACCGGCCGGTTCCTCGATCCGCCGGAATTCGCGGTCATGCATGCCAAGGGCAATGAGGAGAACTTTTTCGACCGTATGGATTACCGGGCGTCAAAGGCAGATTCGCTTCAATTGAACCTGGAATACACGCGTTCGTGGTTCCAAAATCCGAATTCGTTCGACCAGGAATTTCATACGGGCGTGGTCAACGGTGTGACGGGGCTTCCCTTGGATTTGACGGACCAGCGCTCGCAGATCAAGACGTACAACGTCGCACCGACCTGGACTCGCTTGATCAATTCACACACCGTGTTCACCCTCGGCGGGTATACGCGACATGACAACTACAACTATTACCCCAGCTCGAGCCCGCTGAACGACCTCGCGCCGGATCTTCAGGCGGAAACCGCCCAGCAAAATCGCTTGCTGACAAACACAGGCGCTCATTCGGAGGTTTCATACGTAAAGGGAATGCACAACATCAAAGTAGGCGCCGACTACAGTCAGACGTTCCTCACCGAGAACGACGGATTGGGTATCGTAGACCCCGCCTTCAACGCACCGTGCCTGGATGCCAACGGCAACCCTGTGCCGTGGTTCGTGGACCCGGGACTGAACAATCCGACGAATTGCGCGGCGGCGACCTCGAACAATCCGGCTGTATCTCCCACGCCGTTTACGGCGAACACGGGTCAGAATTCCCTCTTCGCAGCGTTTAACCCCCTGCTGGGATGCATTGATCTTACACGGCCGACGCCGTCCGTGGCGGACGGCTGCACCTCGCCAGCCAGTTCCGATTTTCTGTTCCACGGCCATGGCGACATCAAGGAGCTGGGCCTGTACGGCGAGGACACGATTACCGCTCACGGATGGTCGTTCAATCTCGGAGTTCGCGGCGACTTGTATAACGGTTTAACCAGCAGCAGGCAAGCCGAGCCTCGGATGGGCGTTTCCTACAACATCAAGCCGAGCAGCACGGTTCTCAGTGTTTCCTATGCGCGCACGCTGGAGACTCCGTTTAACGAGAACCTGATTATTGCCAGCACAGGATGCGACATCCCTGTCGTTGCGGCGATTGTGCCGCCGCCCGGTGTGCCATGCGCGGCAGGGCCCATCACTCCGGGGTTCCGGAATGAATTTCACGTGGGCGTGCAGCAAGCTATTGGAAAGCACCTGGTGGTGAGTGGCGAGTACATCTGGAAATACACGCACAACGGCTTCGACTTCGGCGTCGTGGGCGCTACGCCGATTACGTTTCCAATCGAGTGGCAGAGTTCGAAAATCCCCGGCTACGCTCTGCGCGTAAGCCTTCCGAACTACCATGGACTCACGGCGCTTTCGGTGATGTCCCATGTCGCCGCGCGCTTCTTCCTGCCACAGGTCGCCGGGATTCCCATTGTTCCTCCGGCTACGGGCGTCTTCCGCATTGACCATGACGAGAATTTCAATCAGACCACACACATTCAATATCAGCCGTGGAAGGACGGCGCTTGGATCGGGTTCAACTGGAGGTACGACAGCGGCCAGGTCGCGGGTGCCACTCCTTGCTTCAACCCGTTGACTGCCACTTGCCAGCCGTCCTCGACTACGACAGGGGGCCAGCCGGCCATTAAGCTGGTGAACACCATCACCGGCTTGCCGCTGACGGCTGACCAGCAGTTCCAGGCAGGATTTACCTGCAACGGCGTCCGCGCAACCCCGACAGTGGCCTTGCCGGCCACGTGCCTGGCTTCGGAGTTCGGCTCGACCCTCATTAAAGTGCCTGCACCAGGAACCGAAAACGACGACCACAGCCCACAGCGGATTCAGCCGCGCAGCCTGTTTGACGTGGCCGTGGGCGATGACAATCTGTTCGACGGTGACCGGTTCAAATGGAGTCTCCGCGTCACAGCCATTAACGTGATGAATAAGCTCGCGCTCTACAATTTCCTCTCCACATTCAGTGGGACGCACTACGTGACGCCGCGGACGGTGACCGGGGAGATCGGCTTCCACTTCTAACGGCGCGACCGGCTGGAATGTCAGGACTGAAGCCCTAACATCCTGAATGAACAGCAGATTCCTCGTCGTCCCGAGTGATCTCCAGACTCGACGATCCCCCGAGCTCCCCTATCCGGGGACTCGGGAGGCCCCGTTTGTCGTCGACCTGGGAGGCCCCGGCTTTCATCGGGACTCGCTCGGAATGACGGCGCTAAAGCAGGGGAGCAGTGACCCGCCTACGCCAGGGCTACGGCGCGGCAAGCGTGTGACGGGCACACCACGGCAGGGGCATTCACCGCAGAGACGCCGAGAACGCAAAGAATGAAGCGTGGGGCCAGCCAAGGTTGGATCTGTGTAAAAAATTGTCCGGACTACTTGCGGGCAAAGAAGTCGCGGACGTTGCCGCGACACTTTGAACGCCCGCAAAAGGAATTCTTCATGCAACCACCCGTTACGGCATGGCTGAAGCCATGCCCTTACACGGCGGCGGGGGATGCGAGGAGAGGTGTCACGGACGATGCCGCGACGCGACTGATCCCCAAGCTCGATTTGCCATCGCCCTGGGAGGTCCCGTTTGGCCCAATAAGCACCGCAAGAGGTGGCGGAGATTGAGATTCGCCTCGACGAGCGGGTTTAGTGTTGCGCCAAAGGCGTGCGCGGCCAGTGAGAAGAGTCGGGGTGCATCGCCCACCAAGCGCCGCAAAAGGACGAGAAAGGAAGAGACTGCGAGGCCAATTGTGCATGAGCCGCCGGGTTACGCCGCAGGCCGACGAAACCAGAAGAGAATCCGGGGTTCGTTTTATTCCTCCCGCAGTGTGGCAGCCGGATCGATCCTAGCGATTTTCAGCGTCGGCAGGGCCGTGGCGGTCAGGGTCACGAGCAGGAGAACAGCAACCACGCCGGCCAGCGTAGGCGCGTCATAGACGCCCACGCCGTACAGCCAGCTCTGGATGACCCGAAGCGTCCCAGCGCACAGAACCAGACCTAAGACGACACCGATAACCGCGGCGCTTGCTCCCGAGCGGCCGATTTGTACCATTGCCTGCCAAATGGTGGACCCAAGAGCCATGCGAATGCCGATCTCGCGTGTACGCTGTGCGACCATGCTGGCCACCAAGGCGAAAATTCCGACGGCGCTCAGGAGGAGGGCTAGTGCCGCCATTGCACCCAGCAACGCCACTTCGACGCGTTGCGTGGCCAGCGTCCGTGCCAGCAAATTGCTCATGCTGTAGAAGCCCGATACGGGAAGGCCGGGATCGGCGGCGCTCAATGCGCTCTGCATCTGCTCGGTCAAGCCTCGCACCGGTCCGCCGGTCAACACAATCCAGTCGGGCTGAAACCAAATATGAACGAGCGAGAGATACTGCGCCGGGACTTGCGCCGCAGGAATGTACATGGTTTGCTCGCTCATCAGCGGGGCGACCGGGTCCAACCCAGAGGAGATCGGAACATCCGCCACTTCGCCGACAATCAACGTATCCTTGCCGAGATAGCGGCCCACGGGGCTCGCACCGCCATAAAACTTTCGTGTGAAGGACTGATTCACCACGGCCACGCGCTGCGAATTCGTGCTGTCAGAGTCGGTAAACACGCGGCCGGCGAGCAGAGGCATACGCAACGTACCGAAATATCCGGGCGTTACATAGACAACATCCGTGCCGACCGTTTGCCCCGCCTCTTTGCCATCGCTGAGCTTGACGCCATCGTTCAGTACTCGCTCGTAAGGGACGCTCAAGCCCACCGCCGCGTCCAGGACACCCGGAATGCGGCGCATCGCTGCCGTGCTGTCGTCCAGCAACTTTCGGAAAGCCGCGGGGTCGTGGAAACGCGCGTCGTCGAGCGAAGCCTTGGCGATCATTACTCCGTCAGGATTAAATCCGCGCGGGAGAGTTTCCAAATGAACGAGCGTGCGGATCAGCAGGCCGGAAGCAGCAAGGAGCACGACGGTCACCGCAACTTCTCCCACAATCAATGCCCGGCGCAAGTGAGCGCTGCCGGCTCCCACAACGCTACGCCCGCCCATCGCAGAGCGCAGGTCCACTCTGCGCACGGCGAGCGCAGGAAGCATGCCGAAAAGGATGCTTGTCAACAGCGACACGGCAACCGTGAACGCGAACACACGGCCATCGAGGGGGACTTGCGCGACCGGCAAGAAATCCGGCGGCAACAACAACAAAAGCCCGCGCAATGCAAGGAACCCGACGATCATCCCAGCGGCTCCGCCCACAATCGCCAGCAGCAGGTTTTCGCTCCAGAACTGTTTCTGGATCTGCCACGGCGATGCCCCCAGCGCCAGACGCGTGGCAACTTCCGACGTGCGGCGAAGCATGCGGACGAGAGCCAGTCCGGCTAGATTGGCGCAGGCAATCACCAGGATCAGGCCAGCGGCGACCATCAGCGCGATCACCTGGGGGCGAAGCGAGTCTGTATCGCCCTTCTGCAGTGATACCGAATGGTACGTGATGTGTGAGCCCGGGCTGTACTTCTCGAAGTTCTGTGCGAGCGCCGCCCACGCGCTGTTGATTTGAGCGTTCGCTTCTTCCCAGGACGCGTCGTCGCGCAGGCGTGTGATGACGTCGAAATTTGACCCGCCGCCTTCACCCTGACGGCTGGGCTGCAGGGACGTGTACACATTAGCGTTCAAGGGGGTCGTGGCGCCTTGCGGCAGCACGCCGATGACAGTGTAGGGCTCGCCTCTTAGAGAGATGGGCTGGCCCAGGATGCTCGGATTCCCATCGAGGGCATTCCGCCACAGGCTATAGCTTAGAATAACGGCTTTCGGCCCGCCCGGCCGGTCCTCCTCGTCGGAGAAATTGCGCCCGATTGCCGGACGCAACCCCAAAACGTCGAGATAATGAGCGGAGACGCGCGCGTCCTGCACATACTCCACATGAGATCCGGCCTTCAGATTGATCCCCGACGTGCCTCCTGAAACCGCCGAAATCAGCGCGGGAACATTGTCGCGCAGCAGCTCCCACTTTTCGCCATCGATTCCCGTACGCTCCTCGGACGGATGCGCGCCTGTCACGCGCGAGTAGATGGCGCCCATTCGATCCGGGTGCGGATACGGCAGGCTCTTCAGCATGAGAGCATTCACGAGGGAGAAGATTGCCGTATTTGCTCCGATCGCGAGAGCCAGAGTGATCATGACTGTCGCCGTGAATCCAGGACTCCGCCGGAATTGCCGGGCTGCCAACTTCAGGTGCTTCCCACTATCCATGACCCACCTCTCCTGGACGAGTCAGTCCAGCAATCTTATATCTGGAATACGCCACAGCACGGCGCAAAGTTCCACCTGGTCGGCGTGTGGCAGCCCACTTGCGGGGGGCAGCTCAATGCGCCGTTAGAGTACGCTCAAAACAGGCAGGCTTCGCTATAGCTACGGCGCGGCGGGCCCGGCTTCCCGATGAATCGCTTCGGCGAGACAGGAAGGGGTGACGCCATGCGGAGTAAATAAGCAGATTCCGGAAACAAAAACGCCCCGGCGAAGAACGCTCGGGGTATCAAGACACAAATCGAGGTTAACAGAAAAAATTGTAAACCTAGTTTCAGAGTTTGTCAAGTACTTTTTAATGAACAAGATAAATATCCAAGGTAAAAAAGTGTCACAGGGGGTGGTTTTTAGCAAGTGGCGAGGAATCAGGAGGTTGGGATGGACGTTCTAGTACAGGGCTCTGCTGGCACCGCATAAGGGCATTCACCACAGAGATGACGGAGAACACAGAGGGCGAGTGCGAAGACGAGCGGGCTGAAGGCGGATGATAGCCACCCCGCTTCCCTGCGGGAAGCATGGGTCGCCCGGCCTCTCGTCTCGATAGACTGTGGCCCTGAATCGGGGAGATCGTCCAGGATTTCAACACGAAGTTCCGAGAAGAAACAGGTTGACCACGCCAGGCTGCCGCAGGATTGGTAAACGCTGCGCGACAAGGTCGGATCTTGGGCCCTCCAGTTGGCGCAATGGCTGTATTCTCAGTATAGGAAACTGTTGCGCGGAGGTCTGGGTGAAGCGTGTACTCATAACCGGAATGTCCGGAACCGGCAAGTCTAGCGTGATCCGTCAACTTGCCGCACGGGGCTTCGACGCCGTGGATTTGGATTGCGAAGAATTCTCACATTGGGTAGAGGTGTTACCGGCTACGAGCGAGCATCCAACGCCCGCGTCAGGCCGCGACTGGGTATGGCGCGAAGACCGAGTCCAGGAGGTACTGGCAAACGAATCCATTGACCTCTTATTCGTGAGCGGATGCGCCGAGAATATGAGGAAATTTGTTCCCCAGTTCGACCATATCATATTGCTGAGCGCACCCGCTGACGTGCTCGCCGAAAGGCTGAGCAGGAGAACAAACAACGAATATGGGAAGCGCCCCGAAGAGTTGGACCAGGTTATGACGGTATTGCGAACCGTCGAACCGCTACTGCGAAAGTTAGCGGATCACGAGATCGATACCAGAGGAAGTCTTGACGAGGTCGTGGCTGCCGTACTCATGCACCTGAGCTGACGCAAGCTTTGCAAGCAATGCCGGCTGGCAGCGACAAACGGCGTAGTGTTTACCCAGGTCAAACTCGTTTGAAAGGCAACTGGTTACAAAAAAAGCCGACGCCGCAACCATCCTGCAGCGAGTTCGTCAGCTACGCGAGCCGAGCTTCCCGGCACCATTCGACTGTATCAGTGACCCATGGATTCCTCTGACGAGGCTGAAAGTTGCGCTGATTGTTAAGTTACCGTAGAGAGGCGGGGGCGTGGCGGTGGAGGAACCATGTATCGATGACTACGCGGCGGGTGAACCAGCGCCCCCTGAGGAGCGTGGCGGCGAGGGCAGAGCGGCTGCCTCTGCCTGCGGGGAAGGCGGGGCAGGCGGAGAGTCAGCAGCAGGAGTTTCTGCGGTACTTTCCGAGGGGGATTTCGGCCAGGAAAGCGAGGACCGTACCCGCAACGACTACGATGAGGAGCGTGCCCGCGTACATCGGGACAAGGCCGAGCTTGCCGGCAGCCACATAGAGCGCGGCGAGAAGGAACAATGGGCCGGTGAAGTAGCAGTGCATTCTGCCGCATTGAGCGGCGTTGATTAGGCAGGCGGCGGCCATGACGCCGAAGGCGGGAATCCAGAGCCAGGGACGTCCGGCGGGCCAGGACGCGCCTGCGAATACGGCGGCACCCGGGAGCCACCAGAGAAACCAGCTACTGGTGCTGCAGAGCAGGTCAGGCGCCCGGGAGGGGGCGTCAGGTGTCGCAGGGCTTGGATCGTTAACTGCCATGACCGGCCTCAGAAGGAGAAGGTAGCATGCCCGCTGCTACCGTGTACATAGAGATTAGATGCGCGCAGGGGCCGAAGATGCAGGAAATTGAGGAGCGCGATGGCTGGCGGGATGACCTCATCGCCACAAAGGCGACGGCTCGCGATGCAGAGCATCCCGCGCCTTGAACCCGCCGCTATTGGGTTCCCGCCATGGCGGGCAAGCTCAGGACAAGCCGCACGCCCCAAGCGGGCTTCGCCCGCCACACGACGCGGCGGGTGCCGCTACTTGCGGACGAGCTTGCGGGAAGGGATGTGGAGTTTGTGGGTGTTGTGCAGGTCCCGGGGCGACATGGCGGCCTGGGCCTTGTCGAGTTCGACTTCGAGGACGGAACAGCCCGGCATATCAGTTTTCACTTCGATGCGGCCGGGGATGTTCGCGGGGATTCTGCCGACGGAGAGGATTTCGCCGGAAGCGTCGTGGATGACGATGGCTTTCGGGGAGTACTTGATTTTGGGAGCTATCTTTTTCTGCGAAGGCATATTCGATGCTCCTTCCGGGGAACGGGCCGCAGGGCACCCCGGTTTCTACTGCCAAATTCCGTACACGTCGTACGAGGAGACGCCGATACCGCTTTCGTTCTTGACGAAAGTGATGTAGGCGAGCTGAGGCGTCTGCACTGACGGATCGGCGACGGGCATAAGCGCGCGGATCTCGGTGATGGCCACCTGGCCCTGGTTGTAGCCCTGATCGTAAGAGGGGGCGACGGCGAAATCGTGGAACGTACCCCAGTCGTTGGTCCACCACCAGAGGGAAAGGGTGAAATTTGGTTTGGCTGACCACGTGTAGATGATCGCTTTGTTCATGAGGATGGAACCCCCAATGTGACGTCCGGCGGGAACAATGCCAAGTTACCGTCAGGTAATACCCCAACGAGGATCAGAACACTACGAGAGGGGAAGATGGATGTCAAGAGCAAAAGAATGGGGCAAGGAAAGAGGATAGACCGCGAGGTGGGGGGATGAGTCCCCTCGCCGCTACGATGTCGAGAGGGCGGGGGTGTGGCGGTGGAGGAACCATTTATCGATGACGATGTGGCGGGTGAACCAGCGGCTCTTGAGGAGCGTGGCGGCGAGGAGGGACATCGTACCCTCCGGCAAGCGGCGGCCGATGGCTGTGGACCAGTCTTCACCGGATTTGCGGTAGCGGCTGGAGGCGCCGAAGCGGGAGCGGAGGAGTTCGCGGTAGGCGGAGAGGCGGGCTTCGGCGAAGTCGCCGTTGGCGGCGAGAATCGCGCGGGCGGCGAGGAGGCCGGACTCGATGGCGGGGCGGATGCCTTCGCCGGACTGCGAATAGGCGAGGCCGGCGGCGTCGCCGATAAGGAGGACATTGTCGCTCGTGATTTTGCGTTCGGCTTTGCGGTAGATGAGATAGGCGTGGCCGCGCATGGCGCTGCCTAAATCAAAGGGAAGGCGGCCGATGCGTTTGAGGAATTCGACGAATTCCGAGACCTGCGACGGAAGTTCGCGATGGTCGAGGCGGCCGAGGCCAATATTGAGATAATTCCGCTTGCGGAAGCACCAGCCGTAGCCTTTCATGTCGCGGCAAAAATAGAGTTCGGGGATTTCGCCCTGGATGGGGCAAGAGTCGCGCTGTGCGAAGTCGAGTTCGAATTCGGCTTCCTGAGCGGCGACGGCGACTTCCTGGCGCGCGTCGGCGCCAAGGAGGCGGGCGACGGGGCAGAAATGTCCACCGGCGCCGATGAGGAGGCGCGTTTCGAGGCGACCATTGACGACCCAGCCGGAACGCGTGGGCTCGCAGGAGGAGAGAGGCGCGGGTTCGAGGATGCGCGCGCCGGAGCGGCGAAGAAGATAGTCGTCGAATTCGCAGCGGCGAATGCCGTAGCTGACGGGCGCGGCGTAGTCGGTGCGGACTTCAGGGCCGCCGATGGAGCTGGTGCGAAAGCCCGTGATGGGTTGAAAGACGCGGCCGCGAGAATAATCGGCGGCGTCGAATTGAAGTTCTTCGAGGACCGCGGGAGTGATCCAGCCGCCGCAGACTTTGTCGCGAGGGAACGAGCGGCGATCGAGGATGGCGACCTTGAGGCCGGAGTCGCGCAAGGCCCAGGCGCAGGAGGAGCCCGCGGGGCCGGCGCCTACGATGAGGATGTCGCATGCATCCATTTGATTTCTTTCTCGGCGGCGTGGAGGTCTTCGTAGAGATAGGCGCGCGTCCAGGGAATGCGCTGGCACGCGGAGCCGGCGAAAACGATTTGGAAAAGCTGCAAGCATCCTGTGAGGAACGCGGCCTCGGAGCCGGCGAGATAGAGACGCCACATGCGGACGAACTTTTCGTCGAACATGGAGGCGACGCGATCGCGGGCGCGTTCGAAGCGGGCGAGCCAGTGCTCGAGAGTCTTCGCGTAATGGAAGCGAAGATTTTCGACGTCGAGGATGGAAGCGTCGTAAGGCTCGAACATTTCCATGACGCGGCTGAGGACGGGAGCGTGCGCGCCCGGGAAAATATGCTTGCGAATCCAGGGGCTGAGCGGGCGGTCGTAGTTGCGCCCGATGAAATGCAGAAGGCCGCGGCCGGAATCGCCGATGGCGCGATGAATCGCGCGGGCGAGTTCGGCGTAATGGGCGACGCCGACATGTTCGAGCATGCCGACGGAAACGAAGGCGTCGAAGGAGCCGGAGATGTTGCGGTAATCGTCGAGGATGAATTCTACCTGGTGCGAGAGGCCTTCGCGGGCGGCGCGCTGGCGAGCGAAAGCGATTTGCTCGCGGGAGACATTGAAGGCGCGAACGTTGGCGCCGTAGTGCTTGGCCATGTGAATCGCGAGAGCGCCCCAGCCGCAGCCGGCGTCGACGACGCGCTCGCCGGGCTGAAGCTGAATTTTGCGGCAGACGTGGTCCATTTTCGCGATTTGGGCTTCCTCGAGCGTGGCTTCGGGCGCGGGGCAATAGGCGCAGGTATACACGAGCTGCGGGTCGAGCCAGAGCCTGTAGAAATTCACGTCGAGATCGTAATGGTGATGGATATTCTTGGCAGAGCCGCGGAGAGAATTACTTTGCGCTAGGTTCAGCCAGCGGGAGAGGAGGTTAATGTACCAATCGCGGGCGCGCGCGCTGTGCATGGAACGAGAGACTGCTACGAGGAGCGCGAGGAGATCGCCTTCGACGCGAATGGAGCCGTCGGTGTAGCCGTCGCCGAAGGCCATTTCGGGATGGAGGAGAAGTCCGGCCAAGGCGCGGCGGCTGGGGAGATGGATGGTCGCGACGGGAGCCGCGCCGGGCGGGACGGCCGCGGCGCGATTGGCGAGGACGAAGCGAATCGGAGGATTACCGAGCGCGGAGAGGAGTTTGCGGAGCAGGCGCGCGTCGAGAGAGGAGCTTGAGGAAGGGTTCAAGGGGATGGGCCTCCCTTCATAAGAATGAGATAAGAGGACGAGAAGATTATACGGGAGTGGGGCGGAGAGATGTCAATTGGGAGATGGGCGGATTAGAGGTACGGCAGATAGTTCTCCCGCGAGACGATGGAATCAAAGGCGTTCACCGCGCGCCACGCACGCATGGCGGCAGAGACGTTCACCGCAGAGGCGCGGAGAACGCAGAGGATGCAGAGAAATAGCTTCGGGTTAGAAGCGGGGGCGGCCGCCGAAGCGGAAAATTACGCCGGCGGAGGCCACGTAGTTGGTCTGCGAAGCCGTGAGGAATGGGACGCGATAGTAGTCGGCTTCGATGGCGCGAACGGAAATGCGGCGGGAGATGGCGAAGTCGAGGCCGCCGCCGGCTTTATACGTAAGACCGTTCTGAGAAGTGGTGACGCCGGCAGTGGTGGCGTCGATGCGCGAGCCGCCGACGAGTCCTTCAACAAATGGAGCCAGGCCGCGAGAGCCGCGCGAACGAAGATAAAAGCGACCGCCGAAATGGTTGCCGTAAAGAACGCTCTTCGTGCCACTGACGGTGACGAAATTGTAGCTGGCGTCGCCGATGAGTTGCAGGCGAGACGTGAGATTAAAGCCAAAGGAGCCGAGGGCGCCATTGAGATTCGTGCCGGTGCCTCCATTGAAGCGCGTGAAGCCGTAACCGGCGAAAACTTCCATCATCGGGACGCCCATGTCGCTCTCATAAGGCGACGGATTTTTTTCGCGGCGAGGCTTGATTTGAGAGGCCTTGATCTTAGGATGAATCGGCGCGGGTTGAGACAGCGCGACTACGGTTTCTGGTTGCGCGGCTGGCGGCGCCGGCTGAGTTTCGGGCGCAGATGATGTGGACGAAGATGATGTGGACGAAGATGATGCGACGCTCGATGCTGATGCGGATGCTGTTGCCGGAGCTTCGGTTTGCGCGGGAGGCGCGGCAACGGAAGGCTGCGGCGCAGGAACTGGTTGGACTACGGGTTGAACTGGCGCTTGAACTGGCGGTTGAATCGGCGGCGCGGCAGAGGCCGAGACGCTGGCGGAAACGTCAGGCTGCGAAGGCGCGGATGGCTTCGGTTGATCCGCTGCGACGGTCGGAGCAGGCGCGGGAGCGGTCACAGACGGCGCTGCGGTGCTTGTAGATGCCTGGACTGACGCGGGCGCTGCGGCTGCTGGCTGCACGTTCGTTGCCGGGGCTGGGGCTGGCGCTGGCGCGGAGGCGGCGGCCGAAGCTGATGCTTGCGCGGCGACGGAGGGAGAAGATGGCGTCGTCGAGATGATTTTGAATTTATCTTTCGCTGCCAATTGCGTGAGATTGGTCGTGGAAGAGGCGGAGGTTTGCGACGGCTTCGACGGCTGCGGCGCGGCGGTCGTCTCGAACGTGACCATGTAGGTGCGCAGATAGCCGACTTTGCCGTCCTTGGTCTGAATCTGGGTGAAGAATTCGCCGCGGACGAGAATCGTGAAGCGTTCGCCGCAAGGGATGAAGGCGACGGCGCCGGAGGTCATGCCGGCGCGGTCGAGGACCTGCGTGTTGCCGGGATATCTGGCGCAGTCGACGTAGCCCGTGCCGTCGGCCCAAGAGGCGGAGGCCAGAGCGAAAAATCCAACCAACAAGACGAGCGAGCGAGTTCGCAGCATGGTTCTCCCTCAGAAAAGCGAGATCAGCAACTCTTGAAAGGCATGGCCTGTATGTGCCTGTATCTTTTATCGCGCCGAGAGGCGAGAGAGGTCAATCGAGGTGCGGGAAAGTGCAACGGAAAGGGCACTTGTACGAAGGTACAGCTATGCATATGCAGGGGTGGGAGCTGCTGGAAAATCCGTTCGGCCCCAAAGTGTTACCCATGTCTTAGGTACGTTGTGTCACCCATGTCTCCGGAACGTTCTGTAAAGGATCTCTCCGGATCGTAAATGGCTAAAGTGGCGAGCCCGGAGGGATTCGAACCCCCGACCTTTTGGTTCGTAGCCAAACGCTCTATCCAGCTGAGCTACGGGCCCGATCTCTTGTTTTCCGCCGCGGGCGGACTCGATCTAGCTGACCGGCCAGCCCGCGCCTTGGTTTCCGCCGCGGGCGGACTCTATCCAGCTGAGCTACGGGCCCGCCGATAAAACGAGTCTAGCATAAGCCCGAAGCGGGAAGAATGCGCTTCACGAGCGCGAGGAATCGCCGCAGAGCTAGGTCGAGCCAGCGACAGGAGCGTAGCGGGAGAGGCCGCGATAGAGGAACGCGGCGCAGAGGAACGAGACGATGAGGAGCAGCGCGCCGGAGCGCCAGGCTTCGAGGCAGAGCTGGCCGACGCCGAAGAGAGCGGTGTAAACGAAGGTGCAGCCGAAGACCCAGTCGAGGAGGTTGCGGCCGAGATCGCGCGTGGGAGGCACGTCGGAGACGAGCCTGGCGATGGGGCACCAGCCAGCCGCGTGAGGACGGACCTTGCGATAGAACTTCTCGAGAACGTCGCGCGGCTCGGCGGGCGTGAGAAGCGTGACGATGACCCAGGCCGCGGTGGTGACCAGCGTGGTGGTGAGAGTCGTTTTGGCGAAGATGATAGGCTCGGAGCCCGCGAACGGATTCTTGAAATGCAGGGCGAGGGAGCTCGCGAGCGCGGCGAGCATGGCGGCGATTTCGCTCCAGGCGTTGATGCGCCACCAATACCAGCGCAGAAGATACACGCTGCCCGTTCCGGCGCCGACTTCGAGGACGAATTCCCAGCCGGCGCGAATGGTGACCAATTCCCAGGCAACCCAAGCAGTGAGCGCGACGAGAATCACGGTGGCGAGGCGCGAGATGGCGACATAGTGGCGTTCGGCGGCGCTGCGATGGATGAAGCGGCGGTAGAAATCGGCCACAAGATACGAGCTGCCCCAGTTGAGCTGCGTGGCGATGGTAGACATAAACGCGGCGAGGAATCCCGCGGCGAGCAGGCCGCGCCACGCGGCGGGAAGATGGTCAATGGCGACGAGCATGTAGCCGGACTCCGGATGCGCCAAGCCCGGATACAGCACGATGACTGCGAGCGCGGCAAGAATCCACGGCCAGGAGCGCAGCGCGTAGTGGGCGAAGTTGAACCAGAGGACGGAGAGGAGGCCGTGGCGCTCGTCGCGTGCGCTGAGAATACGCTGCGCGACGTAGCCGCCGCCGCCGGGCTCCGCGCCCGGATACCAGAAGGCCCACCACTGGACGCCGAGATACACGCAGAACGTGATGACGGGGAGAGTCCAAAGCGCCTGACTGGCGAAGCCTTGCGAAAAATCGGGGAAGAAGCCGAGGGCGCTCGATGAGCCCGGATGCGCGGCGTGGAGCGCGGCGAGTTTGGCCTGGAGCGCGGACATGCCTCCGGCGGCGCGGACGGCGTACCAGGCGACGGCTATGACAACTCCCATTTTCAAAATGAATTGAAAGAGATCGGTCCAGAGGACGCCCCACAATCCGCCGAGAGCGACGTAAAGGCCCGTGAACGGAATCAGGATGAAGACACAGATTTCGAGAGAAGCGCGGTCGCTGACGCCGAGCGCGACCTGGACGATTGTGGTCATGGCTTTCGTGACCCAGCCGAGAATCAGGCAGTTGATGAGCATGCCGAGATAAATCGCGCGGAAGCCGCGAAGAAACGCGGCAGGCTTGCCGGAGTAACGCATCTCGGCGAACTGCACGTCGGTGAGTAGGCCGGAGCGAACCCAGAGGCGCGCGAAAAGGAAGACCGTCATCATGCCGGAGGGCAGCAAGCTCCACCAGAGCCAGTTGCCAGCGATGCCGTTGCGATAGACGAGGCCGGTGACGACGAGAGGCGTGTCAGCGGCGAAGGTCGTCGCGACCATGGAGGTGCCGGCGAGCCACCAGGTGGCGCCGCGTCCGGCGACGAAATAATCGCCCGTGCTGCGGCTGGAGCGGCGGCGGAAATAGAGGCCGACGATGAGCGTGATTACAAAATAGGCGGCGACAACGAACCAATCGTAGAGTCCAAGTCGCATGTGAGAGGCGGCTGAATAATCTCACGGCGAATGGCAGAAGTGCTAAGCGAAAATGCGCGGAGCGCACAAAAGAAAAGCCCGGGCTCGCGGGGAGACGAGCCCGGGCGGGGGCATTGAGGCAGGGCCTGGGACGAAACTTGATGCGCGCGACGGCTAGCAGTTCAACTGGCGCGCGAGAGTCATCAAACGCAAAATCTGGCGTTGCACGAAAATCGCGACGACAACGAAAAAGCTGAGCAAAACCAAGCGCGCGTTGGTGGCCAGCAAGCCGCTTGAGGCGCTGGCGCTTTCGAGCATTTTCACCGGATTGTCGGTTGCCGGAATCATGCCAATTCCCTTTCAGTTCACGAGAACGACGGGGCGATCGTGCTCGACGGAAACGACCATGGATTTGAAGATGTCCACATCCCAGCTATCGGCGATGCGCAGCCGCAAGACTTCGCTGGTTTCGCTGACCAGGCGGCCGCGCAGCGGAATCTTCAGACTGCCCGCTACGATATTCAGAACCACCGGCTGCCCGATCCAGATTGTGTATCCGCCTTCCACGGCTTCCACGCCTTGCATGGGTTCGATCCCTCCGAAGCGGAATCTGTCCGACGTGCAAATTCTTGCACACGGGGTGTGGGGCTTAAATGGTACGGGGGACTCGTTTTATTGGGAGCAAAGTACTAGTGACGGAAAAACCGGGCGAAGTTCACGGCGGGAGGTGAGGAATTCTGCTATGGTGGAAAAGCGGGCGGAGGCTGGAAGGGCCGTCCGGACAGTGATCTAGGCTGATTCTAAAGGGCGATTCGGACCACATGGCGATTCCGTGGCGTGAGCTGATCCACCAAATTTACAACGTGCAAGACTTGATCCGCTGGGGCGGAACGTTGCTCGTCTGCGGAATTGTGTTCGTCGAAACCGGGCTGTTCGTCGGCTTCTTCCTGCCGGGCGATTCGCTGCTGGTGACGGCGGGGATATTCGCGGCAGCGGGGCAGCTCCATTTGGCTTGGCTGCTCGCGCCCGTATCGCTGTGCGCCATTGCCGGAGACCAGGTGGGCTACTGGATCGGGCGGCGCGCAGGAGGGAGCCTTTACAGCAGGCCGGATTCGCGATTTTTCAAGAAGCGGCACCTGGAGAGCGCGCACGCTTTCTACGAGAAGCACGGGGGCATGGCGATCATCATCGCGCGGTTCGTGCCCATCGTGAGGACGTTCTGCCCGCCAGTGGCCGGCGCGGCACGGATGACGTATTCGCGATACCTCTCCTACGACATTTTTGGCGGCGCCTTCTGGGTATGCGGAATGATCCTCGGCGGCTACACGCTCGGCGCGACCGTGCCGAACATTGACAAGCGGATACACTGGGTCATCGCGATAGTGATTGTCCTTTCGATTCTGCCAGCCGTGATTCACGCGTGGCGGATACGCGCGCAGGGGCGAGCGGGCGAAAAGGCTGCTCCAAAATAGCAAAGCGGGGAACCGGGCGGCTCCCCGCTTTGTTCGTTCCTGAAGCCTGGCCGGAGCCTAATGGCAGCCAGCGAGGCGCGCACCGCAAAAGCGGTGTGTCAATGTGGTTCAGGATTCTAGGCCGGTGGAGTCATCCTTTCCTCCGTGCACTAGGTACATCTGGGCTCGTCATACTCCCTTTCACGGGCGAATGCAAGTACGGACATCACCTGAAAATTGGGGCACCAAAGAAGATATTGAAGAGCGGCTTAGCGGATGAAGAGGCCTTCGCGGAGCTGGTCACGGCCGACAAACGTCTTGGCGGATTTGAACTGGCCAAAGAGATTCAGAATTTCGCGGTTCTGGAAGACACGCTTGTGGCCGCCGAGGGCCATCGCGGGAATCGTCTCGATGGTCTGGTGATCCACGATGCGATACCGGTGAAATTTTTCCGGCGGGCGGCTGTGGAAGAGGCCGAGAACTGCGCCACCCGGCCGGACAATTTCGTGCAAGCGGCCGGCGACTCTGTGCATCAGATCGGCGCTGAGGTAGTCGAAAATATCCCACGCGAGGACGGCGTGGAATTCCTCCGGCGGATACTGGAGCGCGTACTGAAGGAAATGAGCCGCCATCTCGTCGGGCGAAAGCGCTTCGGCTTGCTCGCCCGGCGGAGTGCGCCGCATCTTGTCCTCTTCCGCGTTCGCGTACTCTTTCCAGGAGCGCAGAATATCTTCGGTGGTGAGGCGGAAGCCACGTTCAACGAAGAAAGTCAGTGTGGCCTGCCAAATCGGGCCGAGGTCGAGCAAGCGGCCGTGCTCCACATCTTCAATGAGCCAAAGGAAATCCTTCAGCCCATTGGAGAGGCGGAAATTTTCGGCACTCCGATTCGGCGCGACGGCCGGGACGGCAGAGTCGGCGCGCCGCGTTGGAATGCGAGGTCCGATGGCAAGAGCCCGTGACTTCCCCACCCAGTTCATGTGCTAGCGAGAGCCTCCGGAGCCGCCCACCGGCGCAGGAACGGAATCTTTTGCCGGCGCGGAGGACGAGGTAGAGCTGCCCGATGTCGTTGAAGAGGGAGTTGATGACGGAGTGCTCGAAGCCGGGAGAGTCTGCACGGGAGTCGGCGACGGCTTTGGAGGCGCGGCACCAGGAGCGGGAGCAGCCGCCTTCTGCACGGGCGCGGCTTGGGCCGCGGGAGCCGCAACAGACTTGCGAGCCGCTTCGTGCTCGTGACGCTGAAGCGTCTCGCGGCCGATTTCGACGCGTCCTTTGAAAATCGCGCCGTCCTCGATGACAACGCGCGCGGCATCGATATCGCCCTTGACGCTGCCGGTGGCGCCGAGCACGACGCGGTCGCGTCCGCGCAAGTTCCCCTCGACAATCCCGCGCACGATGACCTCGCGGGCTTCTATATCGGCCTTGACGTGGCCGTTTGGTCCGACGGCGACGCGGGCATCGGACACATGAGCCGAACCGATGAGCTCGCCGTCAATCGTGATTTCGCCTTTGCCGGCGAGATCGCCCTTGATGCGAATGCCGCGAGTGAGAACGGTTGAGTCGGCAGACGAGTCCGGGCCGCTCAGAAAAGTCGCGCTAGACGGTGGCACATATGACGACGCAGGCGTGCTGCTCGCCGGCGGCGCGTAAGACGGTGAATCATACGACCCCGTTGCTGATGAAGATGGCTTGCCCTCAGATTGTTTCCGCCACATGGAACCCTCCTGCCGGATTTCCCCCTGATCGCCAGGCCTGGGAAGGCGGTCAACGCGGTTAAAGCACTATAGTACAGAGGCACAGGGGTGTAAACGATTCTCGTGAAATTCGATTTCCAGGTAAGAAACCCGCCGTTTCCTTGCCGGGCGACGCGGTTTCCTGCACGCGCGGCTTCACGTGATGGACTTCCCACATGGCCACGATCATGCCGACGGCCTCGTGGAGGAAAATTTTCAGGCCGCCGCGGGTGCGCCACCAGGAATCGGGATCGTAATTCACGTCGGGAGCGGAGACAACCTGGACTTCGATGGTTCGCGGGAAAATATGTCGAGCCAAGTAACGCGTGCGGCGCGTGTGATAACTGGAAGTCACGATCATGATTTGCTTCCAGTGATGCTTCTCGACGAAATCGTTGATGTCGCGAAGCTCTTCGAGCGTGTCCGGAGCGTCGTGCGCGAAAGGGACGATGGCTTTTTTGGGCACGCCGCGAATCTGGAGATCATGCTGCATCAATTCGGCGATGCTGGCATAAGGCCGCAGCCAGCGCCCGCTGGCCACGACGCGCGGCGCCCAGCCGGAATGATAGAGTTCGGCGGCGCGCGCGGCGCGATCGGCGGTGAAATCATCGTCGCTCAGGATGATGATGGCGTCGGCGTTCGACGGCGCCACGCCGACATTCCAATAATTGCCCATCACGCGCAGCAAAGGGATGCGAACAAGGTACAGCGCGAGGCACAGGAGCAGGATGACAATCAGCGCGGTGAGTTTGGCGAAGATGCCGCCGCGCTCCGAGCCGGCATGTCTATTGACTTTCATCGGCCCGGATCAACCTGACGGAGGACTTCCGCGGCTTGTTCGGGCAGCAAGCTGTTGAAATAGACTTCCTTGAGGGCGTAGGACTTGGAGCCGGTCGGGATCACGGGCAAAATTTCGATGTGCCAGTGATAATCGTCGGCGATGGTTCTCCAGTATTCGCTTAATTCGCCTTTGGTGTGAAGGCTGCTCGGCGAAGTATGAATGACCATGTGATAGCCATTGGCGACAGGGCGGATGCGGCGAACGACGCGGCCGAGAAGCGCGCCCAATTGCCGGAGGTTTTCGGCGCCCGGAGTTTCGAATTCGTGGGAGTGGCGACGAGGCATGAGCCAGGTCTCAAACGGCACGCGCGCGGCGTAAGGGCAAAAGGCAACGTAGCCGCCTTGCGAATCCACGACGCGCTTCCCTTCCTTTTCCTCCTGACGGAGGATGTCGCAAAAGACGCAGCGCTCGCGGTCGCGAAACCAATCGCGCGCGGCGCGCAGTTCGTAGAGCACGCGGCGAGGAACGAATGTCGTGGCCGTGACTTGCATGTGAGAATGCGGCCATTCCTGGCCGGCGTTGTCGCCGCGATTCTTGAAGACGGCGACGTATTTGAAGCGCGGATCGCGCTTGAGGTCGGCGATGCGCAGCGCACAGGCCTCGAGGGCGAGGCTGATTTGGTCGTCGGATTCGTCGGCGAGCCAGCGAACGTGGGCAGGCGTGTCGACGAGGACTTCGTGAGCACCGACCGGGGCCATGCGGTCGTAAATTCCCTCGGCGGAGCGCTCGGGATCGCCTTCGATGCGATAGACCGGCCGGAAATGCGGGAAGACGCGGATTTGCCATGGGCCATTCTGGGGGAGCTGAAGGATCGTGCGGGTGTCGCCTTCGTTTCCGCGGCAGAGCGGGCAGGGATCCATCGGGAGCGTGGTTGATTCGCTCTGACCAACCACGACCCAGCTTCTGGTGATCGGATCTTTTCTGAGTTCCATGTATACCTTCGAAAAAAAAGGAACGCGTTTTTATACCCCAGTGGAAGGCTAGCAGCAAGGCGCGCCGGCTGCGACGATAAAATGTCGGGCGGTTGGCGCGGCGAACGATGCCGGGGATGACGCGGCTGCGGAGCTTGCGCCGTGCTATGCTGAGAATTCGCGGCATGAAAACGATGGCACAGACCACCAATGCGCTTACGCTGACCGAGCGCGATGAAGCGATGATGCGTGTGGCGCTCGAGGAAGCGCGAGCTGCCGCCGATGCGGGAGAAGTTCCGATCGGGTGCGTGGTCGAATTCGATGGGCGCGTGATCGCACGGGCCGCGAATCGAACGATCACGGATTGCGATCCGACGGCGCACGCGGAGATGGTGGCGTTGCGCGCGGCCGCGGCTGCTGTGAAAAATCACCGGCTGATTGGCGCAAGACTTTACGTGACGATCGAGCCTTGCGCGATGTGCGCCGGCGCGATGATTCAGGCGCGGATCGGCCGACTGATTTATGGCGCCGACGATCCGAAAGGGGGCGCTGTGCGGTCGTGCTTCGCTGTGTTCGAGCACCCGCGCGTGAATCACCGCGTCGAGGTGATGGCCGGAGTGCTCGGCGAAGAAGCGGCTGGGCTGCTGCAGGAGTTCTTCGCGGCGCGGAGATAGCGCGCGAGTTTGAGCGATGCTTCGCGGCGGTGGCGCTGAACTCCCTGAAATGGCGGAGAGGGTGGGATTCGAACCCACGAGCCCGCTTTTGGCAGGCTACCCGCTTTCGAGGCGGGCTCTTTCAACCGCTCAGACACCTCTCCGTGCCAAGCAACCTCCAAAGATTACCAGACCCTTGCAGAGCGAACAATCGCATGCGAACGACTGCGTGCGCCGGAGCGGCGGCGGGATTCCTGGAGTCGTTTATAACTAAGGGCGGCGGGAGGAGCGCAAGGGCCCGCCGATCTTGTTGAGCGTTTGCATGGCGAGACTGCTGTAGGGACTATTGGTGTCCACGGCTTGCGTCAGGATGCGGCGCGCGTCGAGAATCTGGCGCATTTTGGCGAGTGTGAATCCCCAGCGATAGAGATTCCGGCCGTAACTGAACGTGTCGGACTTCAGAAGCGGACTCGCCTGCTGGAAAGACTGGATTGCCGCGGAATTATTGCCGCGAGTGATGTCGACCTGCCCCTGCGCGGAGAGCGCGAGGCCCTTTTGCAATGACGTCTGCTGACTCCATTGCTCGTCCGTCAGTCCATCGGGCTTCTTCATGGAGGGCAGAACTTCCAGTGCTTTTTTCGCATCGGCGGCAGCCTCTTCGAGCTGCTTGCCCTGCTCAGCCCAATAATCCGCCATGGTGACGAGGACCGTGACGTTATTGGGATCGTTTTTCAAAACTTTCTGCGCGGCCTCGACCATCTTCGGTGTGTTTCGCGCAGCCTGATAATTCAGGACGCATTCCGCTTCCGCAGCGGAAGTATTCGGTGAATCCGGAAACGCCGCGGCGTATCGTTCGAAAAGTCCTGCCTTTTCGACCGGAGTCGTCGCTTTGTACGCCGCGCTATACAAAGCGGATTCGACGTACTGAATATCGGGCTGCGCGGAGTCGATCGTCTCCTTCTTCTTCGCGTCCCAATCCGTTTGCGAAGTGCCGCTCGGCGGAGGCGTGGCCTTGTATCGCTTGAGAATGGCACCGACGATTTCGCCGTAGTGGAACAATTTCGTCTGATCGCCGGATTCTTCGGCGGCGCGGACCAGATTCACGCCAGTCGTAAAGTTATCGGGATCGATCGCGAGCGCTTTGTCGCCGAACGCGAAGGCCTTGTCGTAATCTTTTTGCGCTATATACGCGCTGACGTAAAGCTGGTCCGCGAGAAGGGCGAAATCGCCGGATGGATGATCGGCCGCGAAATTATCAAGCAGCGAGATTTTTTTCGCAGGATCCTGCTCGGCGTAGATTGCGGAGACGGCTGTATCTTCCGGCGTGCCGGCCGGCACCACGACCGCCTTGCCGATTTGCGCATTTGCCGTCGTGGCCGACAATGCCGCAAGCAGGATTCCCAGGCCGAGCCGTCGCATTTTTGCCTCCTCTTCAACGGGGCGCTTCCGGTTGCGCCGCCAAGCGCGATTTGCAGCCTAACTTGGCGGGAGCATAGCAGAAATCGGCCGCAGCGGAAAAGACTAAGGATGCGGCGGTATCGCTCGCGCCGAGCGCGGCGAAAGATGACCTCAGGCATTGACGCCGGCGAGCTTTCGTTGGAGGATTTCACCTCCAATCGCAGGTCATGGGAGACCAGATGCCCGAAATAATTTCCTGGGAAAAAATGGAAAGTGAAAAACTGAGCGACAAGATCTCGCGCCAGATGCTTTTTGGCGAGAAGGCGATGCTGGCGCGAATCGTGCTGAAGCGCGGCGCGATCGTGCCGCGGCATTCGCACGTCAACGAGCAGATCACGTGGATTGTCTCTGGCGCGCTCAAACTCATCTTTGATGATGGCGAAAGAGTGCTGCGAAACGGCCAGATGCTGTTGATTCCGGCGAATTTGCCTCACGCCGCCGAGGCGATGGAAGACACGGTGGACATTGATATTTTCGCGCCGCCCCGCGAGGATTGGATCCATAAGACAGACACTTATCTGCGGCGCTGATTACCCCGCGAAAATTCAATTGCAATCGAACGCTGCACAGGAGACGGACTGATGGACTTCGGTTTGAAAGGCCGCGTCGCGATTGTCGCCGCGGCGAGCAAGGGCCTGGGTCGCGCGGTGGCGGAAGAACTGGCGCGCGAAGGCGCGGAAGTCGCGATTTGCGCGCGGTCGGAAGCGAACCTCGAACAGGCCGCGGCGAGTATCCGGAAAGCGACTGGGCGCGACGTCATGCGCCAAGCGCTCGACGTCACACGCCAGGACGCGGTGCGCGATTTCGTTGCCGCGGTCGAGAAACGTTTCGGCCACACAGACATCTGCGTGACGAACGCAGGCGGGCCACCATCGAAGAAATTCCTCGACATCTCCGTGGAGGAATGGCGCACGGCGGTGGACCTGACGCTCATGAGCGCGGTCTATTTCGCGCGGGAAGTCCTGCCGCGCATGCAGAAGCGGCGCTGGGGACGCTTCCTCACGATTACGTCCGTCTCCGTGAAGGAGCCGATTGACGGCCTGCTGCTCTCCAACTCTATTCGCGCGGCGGTCACTGGCCTCGCCCGCACGCTCGCCAATGAATTCGGTCCTGACGGAATCACGGTGAACAATATCTGTCCGGGATATACGATCACGGAACGTCTCGAGGAGCTTGCCGCGGCGCAGGCCAAACAAACCGGCATGGAGCGCGAAAAAATCTATGAGCGCTGGGCTTCTGTGGTGCCGCTGGGCCGCCTGGGAAAACCGGAGGAATTCGCCGCGATGGTCGCGTTCCTTGCCTCGGAGCGGGCGAGCTACATCAATGGCGTTTCCATTGCGGTGGATGGCGGCCGCGTGAAGAGCCTGCTCTAATCCGGGCGGGCTGCTCGCCGGCTCAGCCCGCCAGAAGGATGCGCAAATCGCGCAGATTGTTTCCGGTTGGCCCGGTCATGATTGCGTCGCCGATCCGATCGAAAAATGTGAAGGCGTCGCTGCGCTGAAAGAATTCCTGCGGGCTCATTTCCGCGGCGCGCGCCCGGTCGAGCGACGTTTCATCCGCGACGGCCCCCGCCGCGGGACTGTTGCCGTCAATTCCGTCGGTGCCAGCGCTCAGGACTGTGATGTCGCCGCCGGCGATTCGCTCCACGCAGGCAAGCGCGAACGCGGAATTCCGCCCACCTTTGCCGCTGCCGGTCACGGGGCTGCTCACTTCGCCGTCGGAAATCAGCGCCACCGGCTTGCCGCTGCGCTTCCGCGCGAGCGATTCCAATTCCGCGAGCAAATGCTCCGCAGCCGTGACGACGGGCCAACCGTCGGTCGCGTTGTCGCAAATGGTGTAATACCCCGCGGCTTCCGCAGCGATATGCGCGTGATGAAAGAGATCGCGCCGGCCGAGGAGCAGCTCGAAATGCGCGTTTTGGAACGCAGGATCATTTTGTTTCGGAGTTTCTTCGAGCGAGTGCTCCTCGAATTTCTTTCGCAGCGGCGGCGGCAATTTTTCGATGAGCTTGTATTGCCTGGCGATACGCTCCACGTCCGCGATGGTTGTTGGATCGGGCAGCGTCGGGCCGGAAGCGAGCGCCGTTTCCTGGCCTTCGGGAACGTCGGAGACGCCAAACGTCAACTTCAGAGCCTTCGGCGCGGCAGCGGCGAGCCTTCCTCCTTTGGTCGCGGAGAGGTGCTTCCGGATCGCATTGATTTCCTCGATGGGCGCGCCGCAAGTGACAAGCGCATGGTGAAGCTGCACAAAATCAACGAGCGAAGCATTTTCGTCGAGCGGCATTTCGACAAGCGACGAGCCGCCGCCGGAAAGAAGAAAGAAAACAAGCGTGTCCTCGCCACAGCGGCGCACGCGGTCGAGAATCGCGCGGCCCGCGCGGAAACTTTCCTCGTTGGGCACGGGATGCCCCGCGATGAACGTCTGCCATCCATCCAGTTTTTTCGCAGGCGCTGCGGGGACAACGAGAATTCCTTGGGCATGAAAATCTGGCGCGAGCACAGCGGAAAGCCCTTCGGCAAGCGCGGAGGCCGCTTTGCCAATCGAGATCGCGACAATTTCGCGAAGCGCGCGCAGGTCAGCCGTTTTATCGCCTGCGTGGATCTCGGAGCCGCGCCGACGCAGCTTGCGCGCTAGAGTGGAATGGATGTCAATGCCCGCGAGCGTGTCGAGGAAAATTTTCCGCGCGATCGACTTGCGGTCGGTCATTTGCTTTCGCGATATCGCGGGCGCAACGGCTGGCCCGCGCTCACGCTTTCTCCAGCGCCGCCGCCCCCGCTCGCGCGACTTCGACGTCCTGATCTTCGCTTCCCGCGCTGACGCCGATCGCGCCGACGACCTGGCCGCCAACCAGCAGCGGAAGTCCGCCGCGAATCGGCGTGTGCTCGCCGGGATTGCCGAGGGCGAGGCCGACCGAGAGCAGCATGTTTGCCTCCTCGCCTTTCATGACGGGGCCCGTTGGCGAACGGCGCGCCGCGGAAGAGCGCGCCTTCAGAAGCGCAATCTCGATGGAGGCAAGCTTCGCGCCATCCATGCGCGCGAACGCGAGAAGATGGCCGCCGTCATCCACTACGGCGATATTCATCGGGCAACGAATTTCCTGCGATGTCTTTTCCGCCGCCGCGAGCACGGCCCTGGCGCCTTCAAGCGTGAGCTTCGGATTGTTCCGCGTCACCAGCGACATTTCAGCTCCGTATTCGGCGATTCATTTTGCCGCGGCGAGAACTTCGGCGTTGAGCGCGTTCGCGGGCCGGCGGCCTTGGAAGAGCGCAATCACGTTTTCGACGGCCATGACGGACATTTTCGTTCGCGTCTCGACAGACGCGCTCGCGATGTGCGGCGTGAGAACGACGTCCTTGCGCCCGACGAGATGCGGATGCACTCTCGGCTCCGTTTCGAAAACGTCGAGCGCCGCGCCGGCGAGCTTTTTCGCGTCGAGCGAAGCCGCGAGCGCCGCTTCGTCCACGACGGGCCCGCGAGATGTGTTGATGAGGTACGCAGTCGGCTTCATCTTCGCGAGCGTCGGTGCATTGATGAGGCGGCGCGTCTCGGGCAACAGCGGCACATGCACGCTGACGAAATCGGATTCGGCCAACAGCCGATCGAGTTCGACATATTGCGCGCGAAAGTCTTTTTCAACCTCCGGCGCAGCGCGTCTCGCGTCCGAATAGAGGACGCGCATCGAAAAGCCCTGCGAGCGCTTCGCCATGGCGCGGCCGATGCGACCGAAACCGACGATGCCGAGCGTCTTGCCCCAGACGTCGCCGCCGCAGAGCTGGTCGAGGTCCCATCCGGGCCAAGTGCCGGCGCGCATCCACTCGTCGCCTTCGACGACGCGGCGCGCGACGGCCATCAGCAGCGCGAAGGCGAAATCGGCGGTCGTGTCGTCGAGGACGCCTGGCGTGTGCGTGGCGACGATTTTCCGCCGCGTGCACGCGGCGACGTCGATGTTGTCGTAACCCACGGAAACCGTCGCGGCGATGCGCAATTTTGGCGCGCGGTCGAGGAGCTCGTCGTTCACTTTTTCCGTGAGCAGGCAAATCAGCGCGTCCTTGTCCGCGGCGCGCTGCAGCAATTCGTCGCGCGGCGGGCGCTCGGGCCGCTCCCAGTAGTCCACGTCGCAGTGCGTTTCGAGCAGCTTCCGCGCAGGTTCGAACATGCGGTGCGCGGCGAACACCTTGGGCCTCATGATTGCGTCCTCGGCGAAAAATGCAGTGAGGGTCAGTAGCACATTCGCGCGCGGCGTGTCAACGAAACGCGCCGGGAATCGCCGCGCCGCGTTGACGCCGAGCGAGCGGCACGACTATAGTGGCTTGCGCGCGTCTAATTGCACATGGACCACAACCTGCTGCGCAATTTGGAACACCTGCTTGGGCGCGATGCCGTCCTGAGCCGGCCTGAGGATTTGCTGCTCTACGAATACGACGGCTCGGTCGAGGTCGCGCGGCCGCAGTGCGTCGTGTTTCCGCAAACGGCGGATCACGTCGTGAAGATTGTCGAGCTGGCGAATCGGCACAAGACTCCGATCGTCGGACGCGGCGCAGGCACGGGCCTTTCCGGAGGCGCGCTGGCGCGGCAGGGCGGAATCATCGTTTCATTCGCGCGAATGAATCGCATTTTGGAGATTGACATAGAAAATCAGCGCGCGGTCGTGCAGCCGGGCGTGGTCAACTCCGATTTGAGCGCCACCGTCGCTCATGCTGGATTGCATTTCGCTCCCGACCCTTCGAGCCAGAAGGCCTGCACGATCGGCGGCAACGTCTCCGAGAACGCCGGCGGTCCGCACACGCTCGCGTACGGCGTGACGACGAATCATATTCTCGGCCTCGAGCTCGTCTTACCGACGGGCGAGATGATTCGCACGGGCGCCAAGACTCTCGATCCTCCGGGGTATGACCTCTGCGGATTATTCGTCGGCTCAGAAGGCACGCTCGCGCTTGTCACAGAAATTACGGTGCGCCTCACGCGGCTTCCCGAGGCGGTGAAGACTCTTCTCGCGATTTACGACCGCGTGGATGACGCGACCGAATCTGTGGTCGAAATCACTTCGCTCGGCATCACGCCCGCGGCTTGCGAGATGCTCGATGGCTGGACGCTGCGCGCGGTCGAGGCGTGGGTCCATGCCGGATTTCCGCTCGATAGCGCCGCCGTGCTCTTAATCGAAGTGGATGGCCTGCGCGAATCGGCCGACGCGCAGGCCGATGCCGTCACGGAAGTGTGCAAGCATCGCGGCGCGCGGGAAGTGCGCGTCGCGCGCGATGCGAAGGAGCGCGACCTGCTCTGGAAAGGCCGCAAAAATGCGTTCGGCGCCGTCGGCCGGCTCTCGCCGACGTATTACGTGCAGGACGGCGTCATCCCGCGCACGAAATTGCCGCAGACGCTGCGCGAGATTGACCGCATCGGCAAGGCCAACGGATTCGAGATCGGCAACATTTTCCACGCGGGCGACGGGAACTTGCATCCCATCATTCTGTTCGACGCGCGCGACGAAAAGCAATTTCAGCGCGCCGTTGCGACGGCCGATCAAATCATCAAGTTCTGCATCGAGATGGGCGGCACGATCACGGGCGAGCACGGCGTGGGCATGGAGAAGGATCGCCTGATGCCGCTACTCTTCAGCGATGCCGATCTCGCGCTGATGCAGCGAGTGCGCGACGCATTCAATCCCGCCGCTCTGCTCAATCCCGCGAAGATTTTCCCCGCCGGCAAGGGCTGCGGCGAAGTGAGGTTGCGTCCACTCGCGCAGCAAGGCGCGACGCCCGTATGAGTTCGCCAGCGAAAGCGATGCCTTCGCTCCTTGCAGATATCGTCGGCGCATCGAATGCCGTCACGGATGCGCGCGAACTCGAAGGATACGAAGTTGACGGCGAGCGTCCGGACGCAGCCGCGCGTCCGGCTAACGCGAAAGAGGCCGCAGAACTCGTCAAGCTCGCCGTAGCGGAAAATCTCACTGTGATTTCGTGCGGCGCGCGGACGAAGCTCGGCATCGGCATGCCTCCCGCGCGTTACGATCTGGCGATTGATGTGTCGCGACTCGACCGCGTGATTTCATACGATCCCGGCGACCTGACGCTGAGCGTCGAAGCTGGAATTTCTGTCGCCAAGCTCGCCGAAACTCTCGCCAAACACAATCAGTTTGTGCCGCTCGAGGTTCCTTTCTACGATCGCGCGACCATCGGCGGCACTCTTTCGAGCGGCGTGGACTCGCCGCTGCGCCAACTCTACGGAACGCCGCGCGATTTCGTCCTCGGCCTCGAATTCGTCACCGGAGATGGCGAACTCGCCAAGAGCGGCGGCCGCGTCGTCAAAAATGTCAGCGGGTATGACCTCCACAAACTCTTTCTCGGCGCCGTCGGCTCGCTCGGCATCATCACGCGCGTGAATTTCCGGACTTTTCCCATGCCGCAAAGCACCGCGACGATTCTCGCGGCATTTCGCTGGGCGAATGGCGCGTTCGAATTCAACCGCTCCATGCAGAAATCGCAGCTTCGGCCTCAAGCCGCCGAGATCCTTTCTCCCGCAGCCGCGACCATCTTGAACGCGGCGCAACGCGGCAAGCCTCTCATCGCTGGAAGCAATTCCGCGTGGTGGGTAGCTATAGGAATCGCCGGCAACGAAGGCGTGATCGAGCGCTCGGAGCGTGAACTCAAATCCATGGCCGAATCCGCCGACCGCGATTCCCTCGAATCTTTCGAAGCATTGAAAAACGATTCGCAAGCAAAGGTCTGGTCCGCAATCTGCGAGCTTCCGGCAGCGATATTGCAATCATCGCCTCACGCGGCCATCTTCCGCGTCAGCTGCCTCCCCAAGAATCTCGTCGGCCTCTGCGAGGGCAGTGTTAGCATCGCGAAGAAATTCTCGCTGCGCATCATTCACGCCTTTCGCGGTGCCGGTGTCGCCTATATCGCTCTCCTTCCCGCGGAGGAAAATCTCGGCGCCATGCCGCAACTCAAGCAGGCTTGCGCTGAGCTACTCGACACGAGCGCCAATTGGTGGAAGACGTCCGCCACGATTCCCTGGTGCCCGCTCGAGTTCAAGCGTGACCTCAACATCTGGGGCGCCGTTCGCGCAGATTTTCCGCTGATGCAAAAAGTGAAGCAGGCTTTCGATCCGCGCGGTATTTTCGCGCCAGGGCGCTTCGTGGGAGGACTGTGAAAATGGCCGGCGTTCCCCCCATCACGCACGAGGAGGCGCAGCGCGAATTCGCCGCAACGCTCAGCGGCTTCACCGCCGGCGACAAGCCGCAGTACGCCGATTACTCCCGTTGCATCCATTGCGGCCTGTGCCTCAACGCCTGCCCGACGTACCGCCTGTGGCACAACGAAGCCGATTCGCCGCGCGGGCGCATCCGCCAGATGGCGCTGGTCGATCAAGGACGCCTGGAACTCGGCGACAGCTTCGTCACGCACATTGACCGCTGCCTCGATTGCCGCGCATGCGAGACGGCGTGCCCATCGGGCGTCGAATACGGCAAGCTGGTCGAACTGGCGCGCGCGCAAATCGAAAAGAACTATCAGCGTCCGCCCCGCGCGCGCTTTCTGCGCCGCTACGTCTATCGCAAGCTGCTGACGGATCCGCGGCGCATCGCAAAAATGGCGCGCCTTCTGCGCCTTTATCAGCGCTCCGGCCTGCAATCCGTGGCGCGCGGGACGGGGTTATTGCGCCTGCTTGGCGTGCAGGAGCGCGCCGCGCTTCTGCCGCGCATCGATGCCAACTTCTTCTTTTCGCGCCTCGGGCGCACGTTTCCCGCGCGCGGCGAACGGCGTGCCCGCGTCGCGTTCTTCGCCGGGTGCGTTGCGCAAGTCACGTTCACCGCGCTGAATGACGCCACGATTCGCGTCCTGCAGGCGAATGGCTGCGAAGTCGTCGTCCCTGCAGCGCAATTCTGCTGCGGCGCGCTCGCGGCTCATGCCGGCGTGCGCGACGTCGCGCGCGAGCTCGCACAAAAAAACATGGATGCATTTCTGCGCGAGGATTTCGACGCCATCATCACCAACGCCGCGGGCTGCGGCTCGACGCTGAAGGAATACACGCACCTGTTTTCGAGGGAGGAAGGCGATTCCGCGGAGCGCGAAAGCGAAACGAGCCACCGATCTGTGGAACTCGCAGCAAAATTCGCGGCAAAGGTCCGCGACGTCACGGAATTTCTCGCTGACCTCGGCGTATCAGCGCCGCTGCACGAGATGAAGGCGCGCGTGACGTATCAGGACTCCTGTCATCTGCTCCATGGGCAGAAAATCCGCGAGGCGCCGCGCAATCTGATTCGCGCGATTCCGGGAATCGAATTCGTCGAAATGCCTCTCGCGGACCACTGCTGCGGCTCGGCGGGCGTCTACAACGTCACGCAGACTGAGGCTTCGCTGGAAATCCTCGCGGAGAAAATGCAGCACGCGCGCTCGACGAACGCCTCGGCAATCGTCACCGCGAATCCCGGCTGCATCATTCAGCTTCGCGCCGGCGCGAAATTGCACGCGACGGGACAGCAAGTCCTGCACGTCGTCGAGCTTCTCGACCGCGCGATTTCAGCCGCGAGATAGGCACGCGAGCTAGCGTTCACCGATCAGATAGCGACAGCCTTGCGGGCCCATTCTTGCGGAATGTGTCGTGTCGGCGGGAACGTCGCAGCGTTCGCCCGCGCGAAATGTTTGCGCCTTGCCGTTCATCGTCAGCGTCATTTCGCCGGACAGAATCACGTGCGCAGTGTCGGTCGGGTGAGTGTGGTCGGGTAGTACGCGCCGGAGCCGTCCTGCCAGACGTACGTCGTCCCGAATCCTTCGCCGTGGAGTTTCCGTGCGAGCGCTTTCTCATCCATCGTCGCCGCCTTGTGCTCGGCATAGTATATTCGCAATCACCACGCGCGGCGCTTGCTTGACCCGCGCAGCAGCGTTTCGTACTTTATAGGCGCAATCCTACGCCAGCCCTCCGGGAGGCATCATGCAGGAATTCGATCCACAGGTTCTCAACGAAAAGCCGATTCCGCCGCCAAAAGAATTTCAGAAAAGAGCGCGCGTCCGCACTCTCGCCCAATATCGCAAGCTGTACGACCGCGCCGCGAAAGATCCCGCCGCGTTCTGGGGTGAACAAGCCAAGAGCCTCGACTGGTTCGAGAAGCCGAAAAAAGTTCTCGAATGGGATTTGCCGCATGCGAAATGGTTCGCCGGCGGCAAGCTCAACGTCGCGCACACCTGCCTCGACCGCCATCTGAAGAAGAACGGCAAGAAAGTCGCGCTGCACTGGGAAGCCGAAGATGGCAAGAGACTGAAGTTCACTTACGCGCAACTGCACAAGCGCGTCTGCCGTTTCGCGAATGCGCTGCTTTCGCTCGGCGTTAAGGACGGCGATTGCGTCGCGATTTACATGCCGATGGTTCCGGAGCTGCCTATCGCGATGCTCGCCTGCGCGCGGATTGGCGCGATTCATTCTGTCGTCTTCGGCGGATTCAGCGCCGTTTCGCTCGCCGACCGCATCGCCGACGCGAAAGCGAAAATCCTCATCACCGCTGACGGCGGCTTTCGTCGCGGCCACGTCGTGCCGCTGAAAGACACGGCCGACAAGGCGCTGGAGAGCTGCCTCACAATTCAGAAAGCGATCGTCGTCAAGCGCACCGGAGAAAAAGTGGCGTGGAATCCAGAGCGCGATCTATGGTGGCACGAACTGGAGAAGAAGGCTTCGCCGAAATGTCCCGCGCCGCCTTTCGATGCCGAGCATCCGCTCTACATTCTCTATACAAGCGGCACGACGGGAAAACCGAAGGGAGTGCTGCACACTTCCGCCGGCTATCTGCTCGGCTGCATGTACTCGATGCAACTCGTCTTCGATCTGCGGCCCAAAGATGTTTACTGGTGCACGGCGGACATCGGCTGGGTCACAGGGCACAGCTATATCGTTTACGGTCCGCTCGCGAGCGGCGCGACGTGCGTGATGTACGAAGGCGCGCCCGATTTTCCCAAGCGCGACCGCTTCTGGGAAATCATCGACCGCTACAAGGTCTCTATTTTTTACAGCTCCGCTACGGCCGTGCGCGCGTTCATGGCCTGGGGCAAGGAGTGGATCACGAAGCACAAGCTTTCGAGCCTGCGCCTGCTCGGCACGGTCGGCGAGCCCATCAATCCCGCCGCGTGGAAATGGTATTTCGAAATCATCGGCAGAAAGCGCTGCCCCATCGTGGACACGTGGTGGCAGACCGAGACCGGCTCGATCATGATTTCGCCTCTTCCGGGAGCGACGCCGGCAAAACCCGGCTCCGCGACGCTTCCCATGCCGGGAGTCTCCGCGCGCGTCGTCACAATGCAGGGCGCGCCGGTGAAACCGGGCGAGACCGGCTATCTCGTCATCGAACAGCCTTGGCCCTCCATGCTCCGCACGATTTATGGCGACGACGAGCGCTTCCGGCGCGACTACTGGAGTCGCATCCCGGGCGTTTATTTCACCGGCGACGCCGCGCAATGCGACGCGGACGGCTACACCTGGGTCCTCGGGCGCGTGGACGACGTCATCAAAGTCGCCGGCCATCGCCTGAGCTCAATGGAAATCGAAAGCGCGCTTGTCAGCCACGTTTCCGTCGCCGAGGCCGCCGTCGTCGCTCGCCCCGACAGCATCAAGGGCGAAGCTATCGTTTGCTTTGTCACGCTGCGCGCCGGCAATCAGCCTTCACCGCAATTACGCTCGGCGCTCAGCGAACACGTAGCCACTACCATCGGCACGATCGCGCGGCCGTCGGAAGTCCGCTTCGCCGACGGGCTTCCCAAAACGCGCAGCGGAAAAATTATGCGCCGCCTGTTGCGCGAAGTCGCCGAGAAGGGCGGCGTTTCCGGCGACACCACGACGCTCGAGGATTTGAGCGTCATCGCGAAACTCGCCGCGGCCAAAGGCACTGACGAAGAATGATCACGGCCGCTAGAATAGTTGCTTGACCCCAGCGTTAAATTTTTGTTTTGACCGCGTCCAGTTGGCTTCGAGCGGCATCAGATTAGTTGATTGCAATTTTTGCCGCCCCTTGACGGTGAAATTCAATAACTTTGGGAGGAATTTCTATGGAACCGAGAATTAATGTCGCAAAAGTTGATCCGAAGGCTTACCAGGCCTTTCTGGCGGTCGAAGCCTATGTGCGCCAGTCCTTGCTTGAAAAGCCCCTTCTCGAGCTCATCCGCATGCGCGCCTCGCAAATCAATGGCTGCGCCTACTGTCTCGACATGCACTCAAAAGATGCTCGCGCCGCCGGTGAAACCGAGCAGCGCCTCTATGGCTTGAACGCCTGGGAGGAATCGCCTTTTTATTCCGACCGCGAGCGCGCCGCTCTGGCGTGGACCGAAGCCGTCACTCTCGTTTCCGAGAGCCACGTGCCCGACAGAGTCTTTGAAGAAGTTCGGAAGGTGTTCACCGAAAAAGAGCTCGTGGAACTGACCGTGGCCGTCGTCACAATCAACTCTTGGAATCGCCTCGCGATTTCTCTTCGCGCGGTCGCCGGCACGTATCAGCCGGCCGCGCACGCCCGGCAAGCCACTTAGAGCTGCCCATCAGTTTGGATCTCAAGAATGTTGACCACATTCCGGCCAATCCGCATCGTAAGATACTGAGAGTGGAAGTTGATTTCGAAGTGAGCCGGTGGCAGACTTGCGGCCTGCTGCAAACACCTCCCAGGCGCTTCGCTTGCGGAGATTCTTGGGAGGCGTTATGGCCGGTCACGCGAAAACGAAACAGCTCCTCTGTGCCCACCCTTGCCTCATCGTGAATAATCTCATCGAGTCCGCCGAGTTCTATCGCGACAAGCTCGGCTTCACGTTCGAGCGCTACTGGGGCGAGCCGCCGTGTTTTGTGATGGTATTGCGCGACGATGTGGAAATCTTCCTAAGTTGCCAGGGCCCGGGCCTCGCAAAGCCCAATCGCAAAGTCCACCCAGAAATTTTTTGGGACGCTTACATCAATGTGCGCGACGTGGTCGCGCTCTGCGAGGAATTCAAATCAAAGGGCGTGAAAATCGCTCGCGGGCCTGAGACGGCGTTTTATCACCAGCGGGAAATCGAGATTGAGGATTGCAATGGCTATCGCATCTGCTTCGCACAGGATGTCTCGCCGGAGGATGCGAATTCCTGAGTCCTCAATCCGCTTGGAGCTCTTCTCGCTCCGACACTAAGGCGCCATTCGAGGCGAAGACTCGCGTGTACCACCGCGCCGAATCCTTGAGGACACGTTTCTGCGTTGCAACTCGCTCCACGAGGCTCAGGGATTTTGATCCTTGAGGATGGTTTCGCCCTTGATAAGCCACGACACGCCGAACGCAACAATAGCGATCGACTCGAACCAGAATCTCAGAGTGCGACACGTTAAGTAGCCCTTAATCTGAGGAATCGCCGCCACGGCCATCACGACGATGCAGCCCACAATCGTCCATCCGCAGAAGATGTAAACCTTGTTTCGTTGTCTTTTCCGGTCGGTCGGATTCGGGACGCTCTTCGTGAACAGGAACAGCGAAAAGTACGCCAGCGTCAGGAACAGCAGCGCAGCGAACGTCAGGTGGACCATGCCGATGGCCTTATCGCCCGGCGTTGCGTCCTGCGCCGGAGTCGTCGGGAACAGGGCGACGCAGACCGCGAAGATCCCGGCCAACGTGCCGGCAATTGCGTCGGCACGCTCGTATCCTTTGTACGACAGCAGAAATACTCCGACCGCGCACATGCTCCCCACAAACACGTTTCCCATGTCCGTGTAGTAGTAGCTGCTGATCGAATCTTGCAAGCCGCAGCCCTGAAGGATGACTTTGCCCACGGCCAGAACAACCGGGAGCGCAAATCCGATAAATCCGACGGCCTTCCGCAGCTCCATATAGGAAAGAATGATGGGCTCCGGCGGTACCGCCGCCCCTCCGCCGTCGTCCGTTCCGGCCCCTCCTTGCCCCTGGCCGGATTGCCCGCTCGTCTGCGAGGAAGGTATCTTCGAATTCATGCCAGCCCCCTGCGATGATTGTTCAATAAAGGTCCTCAGGCGTTTCTTGCTGAAGCAACGCGGCGCCGTTCGACGCGATGATGCGCGCGTACCAGTGCGCGGAATCCTTCAGTACGCGGCGCTGCGTGGGAAAGTCGACGTAAATCATTCCGAAGCGCTGAGTGTAGCCTTCCTGCCACTCGAAATTGTCGAGCAACGACCAGTGTAGGTAGCCACGCACGGGCACGCCTTCGTTCGCCGCGCGCACGAGCGACTGCAAATAGCGCGTCGCGAAATCAATTCGCTGCGGATCGTGCACTTTGCCGTCGAGCGAAATCCAGTCGCGCGTCGAGCAGCCGTTTTCCGTGATGAAGATCGGCATCCGGTAACGCTCGTAAAGCCATTTCGGGGCCCAATTCATTGCGTCGGGCGTCACCTGCCAACCGAACGCGGTCATCGGAAAGCCGGCGGGAAAATGGGCTTCCTCCGCTTTGCCGCCGGCAGCGGCGCGGACGGCCCAGCCGCCATAAATATTTGCGCCCAGGAAATCGAGCGGCTGCCGAATCGTCTCCATGTCTCCATCGCGAATTTCCGGAGCATCACGGCCCAAGAATGAAATCGCGGAGGCCGGATAATCGCCGCGGTACACGGGATCGAGCCACCACGCGTTTTCCCGCCACCAGTGCGCGGCGGAAAAATGGTCAATGGGGCTCGCGAACGTGGATTCACGCGCTGCGGCGACGTCTGCCAGGGAATCGGTCGCGGGCAGCGAGGGCGAAACGTCACACGCATAGCCCACGAGGGCGGGCCGATTTGCGTTCGCGCGAATCGCCTGCACGGCGCGCCCGTGCGCCAGGAACGTGATGTGCGCTGCCTGCATCGCGTCTTTGCGCGGCAATTTTTCTCCGGGTGCCTGCACCGGCTCGACGTACGCACCTCCAATGAA
Organism: Candidatus Acidiferrales bacterium; assembly: GCA_035280405.1. GTDB lineage: Bacteria > Acidobacteriota > Terriglobia > Acidiferrales > UBA7541 > DAHUXN01. The sequence goes on from DATEFX010000037.1 coordinate 98,255, forward strand.
CGAGCGCGGCTCATTGATCGTCAGCCAGTACGTGACGCGATCCGAGAGAGCCCGCACGGCGACTGCAGCATATTCCGCGAACCAGTCCGCCATGTCGCGCACGCGCCAGCCGCCGCGCTGCTCGAGCGCCATCGGCGTGTCCCAGTGAAACAGCGTAACGATCGGCGTGATGCGCGCCGCGAGCAGCGCGTCCACCAGCCGGCTGTAAAAATCGAGGCCTTTCTGATTGACCGCGCCCGTGCCATTGGGAATCACGCGCGGCCACGAAACGCTGAACAGAAACGCGCTCAGGCCCATCTCGCGCATGTGCGCGATGTCCTCTGGATACCGATGATAGAAGTCACAGGCCACGTCGCCGGTCTGCTCATCGCGAATCGCTCCGCGCTTGCGCACGAATTCATCCCACACCGACGGTCCCTTTCCGCCCTCTTGCGCTGCGCCTTCGATTTGATAGGCCGAAGTCGCGGCGCCCCAAAGAAAATCCTTGGCGAAAGGAGCGGCAGCTTGCGGCGTCGAAGCGCCGGCTTGAGGCGCTGCAATCGCAGAATCAGCCGCGCCAAGCGATGCAAGCGACACTGTCGCGCCGGCGGACGCCGCCAAAAATTCGCGCCGCGTCAGATTTCGCCCTGGTTTCTGCTGTGGCTTCTGCACGGTTTCATTTCTCCGGACGAAACATTCCCGCGGCAACGCGCGTCACGAGCCGCCTGGGCGCGAGCCGCTGCCCTTCGACGTTAAATCGATTCTTGAGCCCGGAGATTACGCTGCTTTTGCCTTTTGCCAGCGCATTGAGCGCGACGCGCGCGACTTTTTCCGCCGTTTCCGCGCCACGAAACGTGCGTGGCGGCTGTCCCGCGACCTCGCGAAACTCCGTCGTCGTCGAGCCCGGGCACAGCGCGCAGACGTGCACGCCATGCCGCCGCACTTCCTCCGCGATCCCGAGGGCGAAATGCAAATCGAACGCCTTCGTGGCAGCGTAAAGCGAAATATACGGCACAGCCTGGAATCCCGCAACCGACGCGACAATCAAAATATCGCCATGCTTGCGCGCCACCATCTCCGGCAAAAAAATCCGCGTCAGCTCCACGACCGCCGAGCAATTCACGCGCACCATCTCCAGATCGCGCTCGAGCGGCGACTCGTGAAACGGCCCGTAAGCGCCGAAGCCGGCATTGTTGATCAGCAGCTCGATTTCCAGGCCCCTGCCCTGCACGAACGCCTGAATCTGACTGGGAGCTTCGGGGCGCGCCAGGTCCGCGACCACGATCTCCGTCTTCACGCCATGCTCGCTCGCCAGCCACGAAGCCAGGTGCTCGAGCCGGTCGCGCCGCCGGGCCGTCAGCACCAAATTCGCGCCGCTCGCGGCGAGCTGCTCCGCCAGCGCGCGGCCGATTCCCGCGCTAGCGCCGGTCACCAGCGCCCATTTGCCCATCCATTTGCCGTGACGCTTCGCCATCGCGGCCTCCTCGGAGAATGATGCGCAAATCAAACCACAATCAACCCGCGGATGCACAGCAGGAATTTGGACGAGTCAGGTTTTGCGAAGGTAGAAAGCTCTATCGCTGAGGAAAATGTGGAATCTCGACAGAGGGAACAATTCAATTCATCGGTATGACGTCTCGCGCGCGTGGCTTCGCATCAGGACGGCGTCGCGAATACGTTCACCCCCGTGCTTCATCCGGTCGAGCAGCCGCCGCGCCCAGACGAACTCCGCCGCGAGCAGGCCCAGCGCGCACAGAATCACCAGCCACGCCGGCCCCGGGCTTATGAGCATGGCGACTCCGATGAGCAGCAACGTAAATCCGAGGATCATCCTGACGAACCGCTTCGCCTGTTGTATGGTCCGAAACAGCATTTCCAGCCGCTTTCCCAGCCTGAATCCCGTGGCCCGATTTCCGCGCCGATGGGGCACTTCCCCCACGCAGCCAACTCACTGCCAACTCACAAATGATTAGATGCCGACTTCCGCGGCACGATGCGAGCACGCCGCGTGCCAGTCGCAGGAGAGCTTGCCCGGCGCAATCTCCGCGCCGATAATGGCTGTTCGCTCTCGCGGCCACGGAACGTGGGAACGTGCAACTGCTTTACCGCAAAGCGGAAAAAGCTTTTCCTCGCGAGGCCATCATGGAACTGCAAAGCGTGCGCGTCGAAATCCCGGAAAATGCCAACATCATTCTGGGCCAGTCGCATTTCATCAAGACGGCCGAGGATCTGTTCGAGGCCATCGTCAATACGGTCCCCGGCGCGAAATTCGCCATCGCGTTCAACGAGGCCTCGGGCCCGTGCCTCATTCGCGTCGAATCGAATGACGACGACCTCCGCCGCGCCGCCATCGCAAACGCGCAAGCCATCGGCGCGGGGCATGTTTTCGTCGTGCTCGTCCGCGACGCTTATCCCATCAACCTCCTCGCGCGCATTAGGGACTGCTTCGAGGTCTGCACGATTTTCTGCGCCACGGCGAATCCCGTCGAGGTCATCGTCGCGGAAACGAAACAGGGCCGCGGCGTGCTCGGCGTCGTGGACGGAAGCTCACCCAAAGGCGTCGAAGCCCCCGAGCACGAGCTCCAGCGCCGCCAATTCGTCCGCAAAATCGGCTACAAGCGCTGACATACGCCGCGCGTGCCCGGTGCGTATCATTCAACGAACGTTAAAGTGGCCGGTTGGACTCCACGCGAGGTTCGCTGACCTTATTGTCGGGTAAAATTGAGGGCGTCGCTTACGATCGGGAAACGGGCATCTTTCAGGTCCAGCTTTCGCCATCCCCCATTGGCAAAGCCTTGCTAAAAATTGCGGCTAATTGAATGGAGCGGATGAGAACTATACGATCCCAAGTTCTGGGATCAGGGAGTCTTTTGCTTTTCGTAGAGGAGGAAGAAGTAGGAACGGCCGCCATCGGGATCGGTGAAGCCCGCGAGTTCGCGGAGGAAATGGAAACCATTGCGCTCGAGGTCGCCGCGGACCATCTCTTTCGGGATGTGATGCCGTGAATAGTACGATTCGCGCGGCTGGCCCGGATCCGCTGGATCGTCGATCACCGCGAAAAACCCGCCGGGTTTGAGCGCGCGGAAAATTCCCTGCAACATGGCGTCATAATCGCGAAATTCGTGATACGCGTTCATAATCAGCACGGCGTCGAGGCTGTTTGCGGGGAGCCGCGGATTGTCCGTCTCGCCGAGGATAGTCGTAATCTGCGGGAGATTTTCCTTTGCGGCGCGCTCGCGAATGGAATCGAGGCGCTCCTTCAGGATGTCCTCGGCGTAAACTTTGCCGCTCGGCCCGACGCGCTCAGCCAGTCGAAACGTGAAATAGCCCGGGCCCGCACCGACGTCGGCTACGACGCTGCCCGCCTTCGCGCCAAGAGCGTCCATCACTTCCGCGGGCCGCTGCCACGCGTCGCGCTTCGCCCACTCCGCGTCCTGCGCGAACAGCAGTGATGCGAACAGAACCAGTGCCGCGGCGCACGAAAGGAAGACTCCGATTCTATATATTGAGGCCGCTTTTGAAGGAATGGTCATGCTGCTCCTTTCAATCGAAGGCTTCGAAATGGCGGAGAGGGTGGGATTCGAACCCACGGTTGAGTTTCCCCAACACACGCTTTCCAAGCGTGCTCCTTAAACCGCTCGGACACCTCTCCGGCGCGAACGAGTTCAAAAAGCGTAGCAGATTCGCGGAAGAGCGGCAAAT
>DATEFX010000038.1:0-45737 GCA_035280405.1 Candidatus Acidiferrales bacterium
CGCCGCCGGACGCGCCCCATGAGCAGTTTTTCGAACGTGGAAAGCTGCGATCGCATCGTTTTTGGCGTCATCAGCCATTTGAACCGTTCCTGGGAACGTCAACCCCTCCCCGAATTTACACAAATATGTTGACGCTACCCTCCTCAGAAACTGCTTGATTTCGCGTTTAGTCCGTGGTAACGTACGCGAGTGAATACAGGGCAACAGCTCGCCAAACCACCCGCAGATAGCCGAGGCGTAAGGTGGAGTTCTGCCTCCGCCTGACCTCTCACCCCCGCCGATTCCCGGCATTTTGCGCGCACCCCCACCTCAAATATGAGATTTTCAATCGCAAATGGAACGCACAGTCGCAAAAAGTTAAGTGCCTAGATTTCAACAACATAACAATTTCTGATCGCAAATGGATTTCACTTCTTTCGCCTCACCTTTCGCCCCCACCTTCCATTTTTTGTAGGCGACGCGCGGGCTCAAATCTTGGGCAAAACGATGCCCTGCTGGGACTGATACTTGCCCTTTTTGTCTTTGTAGGAGACTTCGCAGGATTCGTCGGATTCGAAGAAGATGACCTGGCAGAGGCCTTCGTTGGCGTAGATTTTGGCGGGGAGAGGCGTGGTGTTGCTGATTTCGAGGGTGACGTAGCCCTCCCATTCAGGCTCGAAGGGCGTGACGTTGACGATGATGCCGCAGCGCGCGTACGTGGATTTGCCGACGCAGATGGTGAGGACGCTGCGGGGGATGCGGAAATACTCGACGGAGCGCGCGAGAGCGAAGGAATTGGGCGGGATGATGCAGACGGGGCCCTTGAATTCGACGAAGGAGCGCGCGTCGAACTGTTTGGGGTCGACGATGGTGGAATTGACATTGGTGAAGATGCGGAATTCGTCGGCGACGCGCATGTCGTAGCCGTAGGAGGAGACTCCGTAGCTGATGACGCCTTCGCGGACCTGGCGGTCGGCGAAAGGCTCGATCATTTTGTGCTCGCGAGCCATCCGGGTGATCCAGCGGTCCGACTTCACGGTCATCGCAACCTCCCGCGCCGCGCGCGAAAATCAAAAGGCGCGGCATGTTATTACAGCGCGCACGGCTTGACAACCCGCAAGGCGGCGTCTAGCATACGCTTCCTATCCGCTGAGCGCCTGCCGCGGCGGAGAAGCAAACACAAGGACGGTCTGCGCAATGATCAAGATGGATATCGTCAATAAAGTGGTGGAACGCACGAGCATGGCGCGGTCGAAGGCCGAGCAGGGCGTCGAAACCGTGTTTGAAGCGCTGAAAAACGCGCTGGGCCGGGGGGACCGCATCGAGTTGCGACGCTTCGGCGTGTTCAACGTTAAGGCGCGGAAGACGGGCGTGGGGCGAAATCCGCGCACGGGGCAGCAGGTCCACATCGAGCCGGGACGGGCCGTGCGATTCAAGCCCGGGAAAGAATTGCAGTCGCTGTAGGTGCGCCCGCCTGATTCGCAAACTCCTGCAAAAAATTGGAATTGCAGCGCTGGCCGCGCGTCCGCGCGCAGTGTAGGCTATAGGAATGGACGACGCGAACAGCAGCAAGTGGCGACCAGGGGAGCTGATCGAGGACGCGAGGCCGCTGTTCCTGGACGCAGCGCAATTCGCCGCGGCGTGGCGCAAGCGGCCATTCGCGCTGGCGCTGGTACTGTTTGCGCTGACGGTGATTTCGACGCTGGCCGTGGGGCGGGAGTTCTCGCTGTCGTACGCGCAGAACCGCGCGCCGTTCGCGGGGCTCGCGAATCCGTTCGCGCCGACGTGGCAGGCGCTGGTGCATCCGCGGTTGCTGCTGCAGGGCCTGCCCTTCTCGCTGACGCTGATTTCCATCCTGCTCGTGCACGAGCTGGGACATTTTTTCGCGTGCCGCCACTACGGGATTAACGCGTCGTACCCATATTTTTTGCCGGCGCCGACGCTGATCGGAACATTTGGCGCGTTCATCCGCATCCGCTCGCCGATATTGAACCGCCGGGCGCTGTTTGACGTGGGGATTTCGGGGCCCGTCGCCGGCTTTGCGCTCGCGTTGCCGATCCTCGCGGCGGGAGTTTATTTTTCGAAGATCGTCCCGGGCGCGCAGAAGGACGCGCTGGTGATTTTTGGGAACCCGCCGCTGATGAACTTTTTCATCGCGTTGTTTCATCCGGGCGCGCGAGCGAGCGACGTGCTGCTGAGACCAGTGGCGCTGGCGGCGTGGGTTGGATTGTTCGCGACGGCGCTGAATTTATTGCCGATCGGGCAGCTCGACGGCGGACATATCGTGTACAGCTTGAGCAGCGAAAAACACCGGCGAATTTCGCAGGTCGCCGGAGCCGCGCTGCTGTTCCTGGCAATTTTTTTCTGGCACGGGTGGATCGTGTTCGCGGTCCTCGTGTTCATACTGGGCTACCGGCATCCGATGCTGCTGGACTCGTGGACGCCGCTCGACCGGACGCGACGCGCGTGGGCAATTGTCGCGCTGGCGATATTTCTGCTGTGCTTCACGCCGATGCCGCTGAGCAATCCGCCGATATAGATTTGGCTGCCGCGGTGCCGCGTTCCTCGCTTTGTGTGCCGAGATGAAACCTGTATGATGTGCGCCACTTCGCGCGCCGCGCGGAACTACACGTGACCACACTTGTCCGCACGCTTGGGCTTCGCGACCTCACACTGCTGGTCATCGGCATCGTGATTGGCTCGGGAATTTTTCTGGTACCCGGGCTGATACTGAAAGACGTCGGCGGATCGGTTGCGCTTTCGATGCTCGTGTGGGTGGCGGGAGGCGTGCTTTCGTTTCTCGGCGCGCTGACGTTTGGCGAGCTATCCGCGATGGATCCATCGACTGGCGGGATATACGTCTATCTGCGCGGAGCGTTCGGGCCGATGATTGCGTTCCTATACGGATGGATGCTGTTTCTTGTGAGCGCGGGCGGAGCGGTGGCGACGCTGGCGGTCGCGTTCAGCACATACTTTGGGCAGATCGTTCCGCTGGGCGGCGTTTCGGCGAAGATTGTTTCCGTGGCGATGATTGGCGTGATCACGCGGGTGAACGTGCGAGGGACGCGAGGCAGTTCGGACCTGCAGAACTGGACGACGGGAATAAAGGTCGCGGCGATATTCATCATGAGCGTGGTGCTGCTGAGCCTAGGGCATCATCGGGCCGAAACGCGGGCGATGCTGTGGCCGCAGGATTCAAGCGGCGTGGTTTCGGGATTTGGCATCGCGATGATCGCGGTGCTGTGGGCGTATGAGGGATGGCAGTTCGCTTCGTTCAGTTCAGGGGAAGCGCGAGAGCCACAGAGGGATTTTCCGCGCGCGTTTTTTGCCGGCACGCTGGCGCTCATCGCCATCTACATCACGGCGGATTTCTCTTACCTGATCGCGATTGGGCCGAAGGCGGCATCGAACACCATTACGATTGCGGCCACGGCAGTTTCCGCAGTGCTCAAGCCAGCGGCGGGAAAGCTGGTGGCGTTCGCGATCCTGATCGCGACATTCAGTTCCGCAAACAGCATCCAATTGACCGCGCCGCGCGTGTTCTATGCCATGGCAGAGGACAAATTATTTTTCCGCAAGCTGGCGGAAATTCATCCCCGATTCCGCACGCCAGCGACGGCGATTATCGCGGGCGGAATCTGGGCGGCGATTCTTTCGTGCATCGGAACATTTCAGCAGCTGCTGACCTACGCGATATTCGCGGCGTGGATTTTCTACGGGCTGGCCGCAGCGAGCGTGTTCGTCTACCGGATGAAAAGGCCAGAACTGCCGCGACCGTATCGAGTGCCGGGATATCCGTTTACGCCAGCGATTTTCGTCCTGGCAGCCGCAGCTTTGGTCGTGAACACGATTCTTTCGCGGCCGCAGGGAGCAGCTGAAGGGCTGGGAATCGTTTTGCTAGGGTTGCCGGCGTATTTTTACTGGCGCCGGCGCAGAGCGGCAACGACGAATTAAAGCAGGCTTGCCGGATCGACATCCACAATCACAGCAGTTTCCGGAATTTCTTTCTCCGCGCAAAAACTCAGGCAACCATCGAGCAATTCGCTCAGCGTCTTGCGATTCGGCGTCTTCAGAAGGATTTGGAAGCGATGCTCGTTGCGCAGACGCGAAAGAGCCGCCGCGGCAGGACCCAATACCTTCAGATCCGAGATTTTCCGCGAAATGAAATATCCGGCGATGGCGCGCGACCAGCGAATCGCGTTTTCGATTTTGTGGTCGCGAACGAGGACATTGGCGAGCGCGATAAATGGAGGATAGTGCATCATGCGACGGAAGTGAATTTCGCGGTCGTAGAATGCGCGGTAATCCTGGGTGAGGACATGCCGGATTGCGTAGTGCTCGGGATAATAACTTTCGATGACCACTTCGCCGGGCAATGTTCCGCGGCCAGCGCGACCGGCAACCTGCGTGAGTAACTGAAACGTGCGCTCGGCGGCCCGAAAATCGGGGCGGCCAAGCGCGATGTCCGCTGAAATCACGCCCACAAGCGTGACGCGCTCGAAATCGTGACCTTTCGCCACCATCTGCGTGCCGACGAGCAGATCGAGTTCACCACGGGCGAAAGCGCCGAGAATTTTCTGGTATTCGCGCTTCGTGCGCACGGAGTCGCGGTCGAGGCGGCCGACGCGCGCTTTCGGAAATTGCTCTTGAAGATATTCATCCACGCGCTCGGCGGCGTCGCCGACGAAATAGAGGTATTCGGATTTGCATTTGGGGCAAGCCTTTGGCACTGCTGACGAGTATCCGCAGTAATGACATTCCAGGCGCGCACGGCGCTTGTGATAGGCGAGGGTGATGCTGCAATTCCGACATTCGACGCCCGCACCGCAGCTCCGGCAAAGCACGTACCACGAATAGCCGCGGCGATTAATTAGAACCATGGCCTGCGTGCGCACTTCAAGATGCCTGGAAATTGCCGTGAGAACGGAGGTGGACACCGGGGCGGCGCGACGGGATTGCTTGAAGTCTTCGCGGAGATCGACGAGCCTGACTTGCGCGAGGGGGCGATTTTCAACACGCGTCGTGAGACTGAGAAGGCGGTACTTCCCGGACAGCGCGTTGTGAAAACTTTCGAGCGACGGCGTTGCGGAGCCGAGAAGGGCGACGGCATTTTCGAGACGGGCGCGGAAAATGGCGGTGTCGCGGCCGTTGTAACGAGGAGTTTCTCCCTGCTTATAACTTGACTCCTGTTCTTCATCCACAATCACGAGGCCCAGATTTTCGAGCGGGGCGAATACCGCGGACCTTGTGCCCACCACGACTTTCGCTTCGCCGCGGCGAACGCGCCACCATTCACGGGCGCGCTCATGATCCGACAAGCCGCTATGCAGAACGGCGACGATGCCGCCAAAGCGAGCGCGAACGAGACGGCTCATCCAGAGAGTCAGAGCGATTTCCGGGACAAGGACAGTGGCTGCGCGGCCCTGCACCAGCGCGGCTTCGATCGCGGCGAGATAGACTTCCGTCTTGCCGCTGCCGGTGACGCCGTGAAGCAATCCGACTTGAAACGCTTTCGTCCCGAGCCATTCGCGTATGGCAGTTACGGCGCTCGATTGCTCGTCGTTCAGGATGTTTGAAGGAGGAGTGAAATCGGTATCCCACGCGTCTTCTTGAGGCGAAATTTCAGACGAAAGCGGTTCTTCCCAAGAGATCAACTTGCCCGTTTCTTCGAGCCGGGCGATTAGCGCGCGAGAGACTCTTTCCTTGAGCAGCGATGCCAAAGGCAGCGGACCGCGCTCGGCGGTCAAGAGGACGCGGATTTTTTCTTCTGTCTCATCTTGAGGAGTTGAAGAAGGATTCCAGTTGAAGATTTTCTGGACACGCTCTTGCTTGTGCGCGAGGCGGTCGCGCACTTCGACGCATCCGCGCCGCGCCAGACCTTCCGCAGCGGCTTCGCCGCCGGCGATGCGGCGAATGCGCCTGGAACTCACTTCGCCATCGTTGCGCGCTAGAAGATTGAGAAGAGCCAAGTCGGTTGATTCGCCCGCGCCCGACGGGCCGCGTTCGCGCAGCTCGTCCAGGAATTCCCGGCCGGCAGCAGTGATCCGGTACTGGCGGTCCTGGCGGAGCTGGGCAACGGGTGGGAGCAGGGCGCGAAGAGTTTCTCCGATGTGCGCGACGTAATAGCGGCTGACCCAAGTGCCCAGTTCGATCAGCCGAGGGGACATGGCGGGAATGGGATCGAGCGCTTCGGCTATTTCCTTGATCTTTACGCCGGCGGGGGGATTGGCACCGACGCTCACGACGACGCCGACCATGGCGCGATTGCGAAATGGCACGACAACACGGCTGCCGAGGAGTTCCGCGGAGGCGAGACAGGCGGGAATCGCATAGGTGAACGTGGCGCGCAGCGGAACGGGGAGCGCGACTTCGCAGAAGCGGGGAGTCATAGGCAGGCCCAGTGTAGCAGCATCGCCGATTCAGATGCTGACGAGCGCGACGCCCAGGAAAATCAAGGCGACGCCGGCCCACTGCGTTTTTTCGAGCCTTTCGCGCAAAAATAGGGCAGCGAGAAGAACCGTGACGGCGCCGTAGAGCGAAGAAAGCACGCTGGCGATGGCGACTTCGGCATGTTTCAGGGCGAGATTATTGGCGACGAACGCCGCGGTATCCATGAAGCCCGTGCCGATGATGAGCCAAAGCGTCGAACCTCTGGGGACGGCGGCCGACTGACGCAAGGGCATTACGAGAATCGTCAGCGTGGCAAACGTCGTGAGACGGATGATCCAGACGGAAGCAAATCCGCCGAATACGGGCATGACGCGGAAGCCGAGAACCCAAAACAAAAGGCCGAAGCCGAGGGCGGCGGCGAGCGCCCAAGGAACTCCCCGCAAGAGATGCTTGCGATGATGCGCTGTTGAGTCTTCGATTCCCGAATTGTTTCCTGTGGCGGGCGACGAAAACGTCAACGCCGCCAAGATGACGCCCACGATTGCGGCGGCGACGCCGACGGCGTGGGGAGGCGTGAGACGTTCGCCGCTTTCGAGAGAGAGCATCACGGTGAGCACGGGGTAACTTGCGGCAATCGGCGCGACGAGCGCGAGGACGCCGACTTCGAAGGAGCGATAGAGCGCGAGGCCGCTGAACGTGTTCAGCAATCCGGCGAGCGCGGCCCAGGCCCATGCGTCGCGTCCGGCGGCGGGGAAATAACGATTCCAGTGGCCTGTTGCGGCAAGGCAGACCGTGAGCATGATGAAGCCGAAGAGCTGCATGTAGTGGAGCGTGCGGTGCGCGCCGACGCGGCGCGAGGCGAAGCGCGCCATGAAATCCGCCAGGCCCCAACCGAGCGCGGCCGACAACCCGAGAAGAATTCCTGAGTGCATTTTCCTCCGGAGCGCGAGCGAATGCCTCCGCGACAAACGAAGCCGCGGATGCGGGCGATGTAGTGTAACAGGAGGACAGACGCGAACGGAGCCGCGACGCGGCGAGAATCAGCGGCGTGCGGGAGGCTGCAAGCAGAGATGCGCCATGACTTTTTTCAGATCTTCCCAGACGTCACCCTTGGCGGAGGGATTGCGCAGGAGATACGCGGGATGATAGGTGGCGAGAAGAGGCATGCCGCGAAAGTCGAGCCACTGGCCGCGGAGACGCGAGATGGATTGCTTCGCGCCGAGCAAGGACTGGAAAGCGACGGCGCCTAGGCAAACGATCACTTTGGGATGAATGACGTCGAGCTGGCGAAAAAGAAAAGGCGAACAGGTTTCGACTTCGTCGGGCTCGGGCGTGCGGTTTTCGGGCGGGCGGCATTTGACCACGTTGCAGATGTAAACATCCTCGCGGCGGAGGCCCATGGCTTCGATCATCTGCGTGAGCAATTTTCCAGCCCGGCCGACGAAGGGCAGGCCCTGAATATCTTCATCGTGACCCGGGCCCTCGCCGACGAACACGAGCTCCGCCGTGGCGCTGCCGGCGCCAAAGACGATGTTGGTACGCTTCCGGCAAAGTTTGCAGCGCTCGCAGTCGCCGATGTCGGCGCGAATGCGTTCGAGAGTGTCGTCGGCGACGCGATCGGCGAATTCGAACAAGGAGGCGGACTTGATCACAGGTAGAACCGGAGCGGGAGGATGTTGCGCGGCGATGGGAAACGCCGGACGTTGCGGCGCACGAGGAGACGGGGAATTCGAGGCGGCGCCAGGGACCGGCTGGGAAGCAAGGCCGGCGGAAACAGCGGCGGTTGCAGCGCGATCGAGATAAAAGGAAGAAATGCCGAGATCGCGAAAATATGCGAGCCACGCTTCAGCGAGTTCACGGTTCTCAGAGTTCACAAGCGCCCCAAGCAGCGGCGCTTCACTTCGCACCTTTTCGCAGTTCAGCGACGCAATCGAGGATGCGATTGGCCACGTCGAATTTACTCAATTTTGGCGTTGGGATTTCGCGGCCATCGCGCAAATGCATCGTGACGATATTCGTGTCGGCGTCGAAACCGGCGCCCTCTTGCGTGACATCGTTGGCGACGATAATGTCGGCGCCTTTCGAGGACAGTTTGTGGCGGGCGTTTTCGGCGACGCGGTCCGTCTCCGCCGCGAAGCCAACGAGGATACGATCACCCTTCTCGCGACCGAGTTCGCCGAGGATGTCCGTGGTGGGTTCGAGCTCAAGAGTCAGATTTTTTTCGGTGCGCTTGATTTTCTTAGTTTGCGGGGCGATGGGGCGGTAATCGGCGACGGCCGCGGCCATGATTACAATGTTCGCGTCGCGTACGCGATCGCGAACAGCGCGATGCATCTCTTCGGCGGAGCGCACCGGCACCCAATCGGCTTCGGCGGGAGGATGAAGTTCGGTGGGGCCGCTGATGAGAATGACGTGCGCGGCGCGGCGGATGGCGGCTTCGGCGAGCGCGTAGCCCATTTTTCCGGACGAGCGATTCGTGAGGACGCGGACGGGGTCGACGTCTTCAACCGTTGGGCCGGCGGTGACGAGGACCGTAGCGCCGGCGAAATCGGCGCGCAGGCCGAGAACTTCACGGACGGCGGCGGTGATGGATTCGATGCCGGCGAGGCGGCCAGCGCCCGTCATGCCGCAGGCGAGGTAGCCTTCATCGGGTTCGACAACGCGCACGCCGCGCGCGCGAAGGATTACGATATTTTTTTGCGTGGCGGCGTGCTCCCACATGTTGACGTTCATCGCGGGGGCCACGATAACGGGAGCTTTCGTGGCCAAATAAAGCGTTGTGAGAAAATCATCGGCGATGCCATTGGCCAGTTTCGCCAGGATGTCGGCTGTGGCGGGAGCGACAATCAAAAGATCAATTCGCTGCGCGACAGCAATGTGTTCGATGGCACTTTCGACGTTGGCGGGAGATGCATTCTCGCCGAAAAGTTCCGTGATGACTTTCTGGCCCGTCAATGCGGCGAAAGTGAGCGGAGTGACGAATTCCTGAGCGCCGCGCGTCATGACGACTTGAACGTCGAGCTTCTCCTGTTGAAGCCGACGCACCAGCTCGGCAGCTTTATATGCCGCGACTCCCCCCGTGACTCCAAGAGCGATGCGCATGAACGCCGGCGATGAGGCCTAATTTCCTTTGCGCGACTTTTCTTCCGTGCCGTCATTCGAATCAGGCACTTGATATTCGAGGAGCCCGCGCTGCACTTCTTCTTCCGCGACGCGCGTGAACTTCAGATTCTTCGGATTGTCAATCATCGGACGGCCTCCGGCCATGAGCTGCCGCGCGCGCTTGGCCACAAGCACGACATAAGCGAACTGGCTATCTGGTGGCTGATTTAAAACCGCCATAAGTGCGTTATCCTCCAAAGGATTTCAAAATTTCCCGGATGCGAGCATCGTTATGAACTGTTCGGCAGCGAGCGCCTTGAGCGATGGCCTTCACGCTGCGACCCGCCTCGGCCAGATCGTCGTTTACGACTACATAATCGTAATCTGAATAGCGCTGCATTTCCAAGCGGGCCCTGTCCAGCCGCGTGCGGATTTCATCGTCCGAGTCCTGGCCGCGCGCGCGGATGCGCTTTTCAAGCTCCTGACGCGAAGGCGGGAGAATGAAAATCCCGACTGAATCCGGAAGCTTGCGCTTCACCTGTTCGGCGCCCTGGACGTCAATTTCCAAGACCAAGTCCAAACTACGAGCACGTGCCTCCTCGAGCCACTTCTTCGGCGTGCCGTAACTGTGCTTTCCGAAAACACGGGCGAACTCGAGGAATTCGCCGCGTTCCGCCATGCGCTGAAATTCTTCCTCTGAAACAAAATGATACCACTGGCCGTCGTTTTCGCCCTTCCGAGGCGGGCGCGTGGTTGCCGATATCGACAGCATCGTTCCGGGCAGCTCGAGCAGCTTCCTGACCAGCGTCGATTTGCCAGAACCCGAGGGACCTGAAACGATCAAAACGAGCGGTTCATGGGATTCAGCCATCACTATTCGATGTTCTGCACCTGTTCGCGAAGTTTTTCGATTTCGGATTTCATCTCAAGGCCGAGCTTCGTGATTTCGAGCCCCTCCGTGTCCATACCGTTCGTTTTCGACAATAACGTGTTGGTTTCCCGCTGCATTTCCTGCAGGAGGAAATCCAGTTTCTTGCCGACCTCCCCTCCGGCGTCAAGAAGGCCGCGAAACTGTTGCACATGACTGCGGAGGCGCGCAAGCTCTTCCGTCGTGTCGCTACGCTCCGCGGCAAACGCAGCTTCCTGGGCAAGCCGGTTAGGATCGATCGCGACGTTCGACAGCAATTCCTTGAGACGAGCGTCGAGGCGCTTGGCGTAGGTTGGGCGGGCACGGTCGCTCAAAGTTTCGACCTGGCGCGCATGCTCGGCGAGCGCGGCGAGCCTGCGCGACAATTCCTCTTCCAGCGAACGCCCTTCGACCTGCTTCATGTGGTCCAGGCGATCGATGGCCTGAGCGAGACATTGGCGGACCAGTTCGGTTAATTGTTCGATTTCCTGTTCACCGGGGGCGCCAACGGACGTGACTCCCGGCAAACGCATGATGGCCCCCACATCCGGTTCCGATTTCACACCAAACTGTTCGCCGAGCTCGCGCGCAGCTTGAAGATATGCAGCGGCAATGTCTTTGTGGATCGAAACCGAGTTGCCCTTCGCCGCCTCAACCTGCAGGGCGACGTCCAAATGTCCACGGCGGATCTTTTCGCGCGTGACCTGGCGAATTTCGGATTCCAGAGCGTCCCAACCTTCCGGCATGCGGATGCGAACGTCCAGAAAGCGATGATTTACACTGCGAAGGCTCATCTGCACAGTCCAGCCGGACTGCTCCACGCGCGCTTGCGCATATCCAGTCATAGATTTCAGTGCGGCCTTGGGCATTTGTGCAGGGGCAGACATCTTACACGGCTCCGTGAATCATGGGGGACTGAATTCCCTGGAATTGCAGATTATAGAGCCGCGCGTAGGCGCCGCCGAGGGCAAGCAACTGCTCGTGAGTGCCGCGCTCGCAAATCGTGCCGCCCTCGAGGACGACAATCATGTCGGCACGGCGGACGGTCGAGAGACGGTGCGCGATGACGAATACTGTCCGATTCTGCATCAGATTGTTCAGGGCGCGCTGAACAAGTATTTCTGATTCGGAATCAAGTTCCGAGGTAGCTTCATCCAGAATCAGAATGGGAGCGTCTTTCAGGAGCGCTCGGGCAATTGCCAGGCGCTGGCGCTGGCCGCCGGACAGGCGCTGGCCGCGGTCACCGATTCGCGTCTGATAGCCCTGAGGAAGCTGGGTGATAAATTCGTGCGCCAGCGCAGCTTTCGCCGCGGCGACAACACGGGCTTCCGGCAGATCTGGACGACCGTAACAGAGATTATTCCAGACGGTATCGTTGAAGAGGATCGTTTCCTGGGTGACGATGGCCATTTGCTCACGAAGCGCCCGCAGATTGACGTCGCAGATTTCATTTCCATCAATCCGAAGTGTTCCGGCGGTGGAGCTGTGAAACCGGGGAAGAAGGTTGACCAGCGTCGTCTTTCCCGCGCCGCTGGACCCCACGACGGCCACGACCATTCCAGCAGACACTTTCAGATTGATATCGCGCAAAATGATCGGGCCGCTCTCGTAGGCGAAGCCGACATGCTGAAATTCCACGTCTTCCGAGAATTTTGACAAGGGTATGGAACCCGGCTTGTCGATGGCCTCTTCCTTGAGGGCAAGGAAACCGACAACTTGAGTGGAAGCTCCAGCGGCAAGCTGGAATTGGTGGTAGAGGCTTCCAATTCTTTTAACCGGAGTGTAGCCATTGAAGAGCGAATAGATGAAGCTGACTACCATGCCTAGATCCATCACGTGATGGCTAATCTGGTCGCGGGCATAGAGCAAGAGAACTGCAAATACGACCGCACCGAGCAAATCCATCAACGGAGAGGTCACGACATACGCTTTAACCCAGCGCATGTTTTCGCGAAGCAGGCGCTGCGCGGTCTCGCGGAACTTCTGAATTTCGAAATTCTCCATTCCGAAGGCTTTGACCACGCGATTCCCGCTCATTGTTTCCTGCAAGATTTGACTCAGATCCGCCACACGAGAGCGACTACCTTGCATCGAGCGCCGAATCCTGCGTCCCAGTTTGTTGACCGGATAAACGACTAGCGGAATGACGATCGCCGAGCCGAGTGCCAGCCTCCAGTTGAGCCACAGCAGGACGCTGACATAAGCAGCGAGAGCGAATACTTGCTGGAAGAAGTCAGCGAGGTTTTCGGACAAGGCTGTGCGTACCTGATCCACGTCGCTGATGGCTGCGGACATTACGCGGCCAGTTGGGTTGTGTTGGAAAAATCCGATAGGCTGGCGAACCAACTTTTCATAAACCTGATTCCGCAAATCGGTGACGCCCGCGTGTCCGGCATACTGGATGAGAGTGCTACCGAAAAACTCAGCGATGGCCTTGAAGAAAAATGCGACGACGAGACATACAGCGAATATCGTCCAAACGTAGTGGATGGAGGAAGGCAGAAATGAGTTCAGATAGATGGCGGCGTGAGAGCGCGAGGCGGGCAGCAAGGTGACGCGGCCATTCGCCTTGCTTGGATCGAGGATGACATTGACCGCGGGGATGATGAGCAGGGCTATGAATCCCTGGCAGATGCCAACTATAGCAAGGAGGACGACGCCGAGGAAGAGGCGAATGCGATACGGCCGCACAAATTGGAAGAGGCTCCGCATTTCTTCGGACAATTTCACGCGCAGTCTGCCCTCACATGATTCAGCTTATCGAAGACGGTCCTTCGCCGCCGCCTCGGCGGTTCTGCTATATCAAGATGCAGAGCGGTCCAAGTCCCGGTGTTCGATTTTGACAGTATAACCGCGTTTTGCGAGCGCCTCGCCAACAGCTTCAGCAAGCATCACCGAACGGTGACGTCCCCCGGTGCAGCCAAAAGCAATCGTGAGATAGCTCTTCCCTTCGCGGATGTAGTGCGGGATGAGATACGCGAGGAGGCCTTCGATGCGGCGGAGGAATTCGCCCGTTTGCTTGAAGGAACGGATGTATCTGGCGACGCGGGGATTCTTGCCGCTAAACGGGCGCAGCTTCGGAACAAAGTGAGGATTGGGAAGGAAGCGCACATCAAACACAAGATCCGCATCCGCAGGAGGCCCAAATCGAAAACCGAAACTGATTACCGAGATGAGGAGCGATTTTTGTCCGGCTTCCTGGAATTTTCGAACGACGAACTGCCGCAAATCATGAACCGTGAATTTGGTTGTATCGATGATTACGTCGGCAAGGGCGCGAATTTGCGCCATCCGCTTGCGCTCGAGGCGGATTCCCTCCGCGATAGACAAGCCGACTCCCCCGGGATGAGGGCGGCGAGTCTCGCTGAAGCGGCGCGCCAGAGCTTGATTGCTTGCTTCCATGAAAACCAGAGTGGCGGGATACGCCCGACGCAAACGCTTAAAGATTTCGGGCAAGCGCTTCAATTGCTCGCCTTCGCGGGCATCCACGAGCAAGACAGCGCGTTCAAATTCGCCGCCGCCGTCCATATACATTTCCGCGAAAGAAGGAATGAACGAGACGGGGAGGTTATCGATGCAATAGAAGCCCAGATCTTCAAATGTGCGGAGGACGGAACCTTTCCCGGAGCCGGAAAGGCCGGTGAGAATCACCAATTGCCGGCTGTGTTCGCTGCGATGAGGAGCCACGAGGCTTGGTCGTCAGTCCTTTTGCCGCCGCTGATGCGTGCTGGGAATGCGGAGGTCTTCCCGATACTTCGCCACGGTGCGGCGAGTGACGTGGATGCCCTCCTCGTCGAGCTTCTTGGCAATTTGTTCGTCGGTGAGCGGATGAGTGGCGTCTTCTTCTTCGATCATCTTCTTGACGCGGCGCTTGAGGGAAAGCAAGGACATGTCCCCGCCTTGCGGGCCATTCACCGATTCCGAGAAGAAATAGCGGAGCTCGAACACGCCTTGAGGCGTATGAGCGTACTTGTTGGCCACGGCGCGGCTGACCGTAGAAGGATGGACGCCAACTTCTTCGGCAACTTCTTTGATCATCATGGGCTTCAAGTGGTCCACACCAAGGTCGAGGAATTCCATTTGCCGGCGGAGGATCACCTGGCAGACCTTGACGATCGTGTGCTTGCGCTGCTCGATGTTCTTCATCAACTGGACGGCAGCGCTGAAGCGCTCTTTTACGTAATTCCGCACGTCACGATCCGCGGCGTCGCGCGCCAACAGGCGACGGTAGACAGGGCTCAGACGAAGTTGCGGGAGGTCGTCATCGTTGAGGAAGGCCTGCCACTCGCCGTCCACCCTCCGGAATTGAACGTCTGGTTCGACGAGGCGCGGCTCCGTCTTGTTGTAACGCAGACCGGGCTTCGGATCGAGACGCTTCACCGAATCGACAGCGCGTTTCACCGCTTCGATGGGACGATTTAGCGCCCGCGCGATCTCCTTGAACTGATTATTCTGGAGCATCTTCAGATGCTCACTCACGACCTGCTGCGCCAGCGTGTTCTGCGGATCAACAAGCTTCAGCTGAATGAGCAAACACTCCCGCAGATCCCACGCCGCGACTCCGGGAGGATCGAATTCCTGGACGACGGCGAGGGCTTCCTCGACATCTTCCATTGAGAATCCGCCGGACTGAGCGATTTCTTCGAGGGTGGCTGTAAGGTAACCATTCTCGTCGAGATTGCCAATGACAACCTCGGCGGCTTTCTGCACAGTTTCACTGCAAATGCTGACGCTCAGTTGCCAAATCAAGTGGTCCGCCAAATTCTGCGGCGAGGAAAGGAATTTTTCGAAGGAGGGCTTTTCGTTGTCTTCGCGCTCGGGCGCCGGAGTTTGAGCTCCCGTGTCCAAGTATTTAGTGAAAAAGGATGCGACGTCGAACTCGTCGAAGGGATTCGCTTCCGCTGTCTCCGGGACTTTCTCCGTCTCTTCTTTTACGAAAGTCTCGTCCGCATAACTTTCCGCGACCACGCCATCGTCCCCGAGGACTTCGAGCATGGGATTTTCCATGATCTCCTGATTGATCATCTCCCGGAGTTCAAGACGATTGAGCGCGAGCACGCTCACCATCTGGACGAGCCCTGGCGTCAAGACTTGCTTTTGTGCAAGCCGGAGATTCAGTTTGGGCTGGAGCCAGTTCATTGTTGTACGTCAATCCTCAGTTCAATCGAAAATTTTCGCCGAGGTACACGCGGCGAACCTCGGCATCGTTGCTCAACTCCGCCGGGGTTCCGGCACGGAAAATCCTCCCATCGTGAATGATGTACGCACGATTTGTCACGGCCAGCGTCTCGCGAACGTTGTGGTCGGTTACAAGGACGCCGATACCAACCGAGCTCAAGTCCTTAATGATTCGCTGCAAGTCAACGACAGTCAACGGGTCGATACCCGAGAAGGGCTCGTCCAACAAAACGAAGGATGGACGCAGCGCAAGCGACCGAGCAATTTCCAGTCGGCGGCGCTCGCCACCCGAGAGCATATAGCCCTTACTGTTCCGCAAGCTTTCGAGTCCCATCTCAGCCAGCAGCTCCTCCACGCGATCACGCCTTTGCTCCGGGGTGAGCGGCAGGATCTCCAGCACGGCGAGAAGGTTTTCCTCGACACTCAGCTTGCGAAATACCGAAGGTTCCTGGGGAAGGTAGCTTATGCCGCTGCGGGCACGCAAATACATGGGGAGGTCGCTGATGTCGTCGCCGTCGAGCATGACGCGTCCAAAATCCGGGCGTGCCAGTCCGACGAGGATATAGAACGTCGTTGTCTTCCCTGCGCCGTTCGGTCCGAGCAGCCCAACCACTTCGCCCTGCTGTATTTCCAAACTGACATCATCGACAACCTTCCGCCCCCGATAGGTCTTGCTGAGTTCCGCGGCTTGAAGTTTCAACATGCCGGTTCATTTCTCAACCCGGTGCTTGGTAACAGTTCGCGAGCCTTTTTGAGAGTCAACGAGAATCGTATCACTCGCTAAAAAGAAGGTCAATTCGCGGCCGGTAGTGATGTTCCCCAGCGTATCGGAAAGCCTTGGCTGGCCGCCGGAGAGCACAAATTTGCCGCCCTGAGACGTGTATTCACCGCGCTCCGCCGTACCGACATGGCCGTTGGACTGAATTTTGACGCCTCCGTCGATGATGGCGCGCTGGAGGCGCTGCTGATTGCGCGCATCAGGAGCAAACAGAAACTGAATTGCCTGGCCGGAAAGAGACCCGGTCGAAGAATCGGCTCGGGCGCCTCCGGTGAGATTCAGCTCGCCAGTGGTGCCAGAGTATTCGAGGTCTGTCGCGGTGACACGCCAGAGAATTGGGGTGGCGTTCTGTTGGCTGGAACTCGGCGCTTCCGGAATTACAGCGTGAATGTTGCCCCGCGCGTGAAGCTTCTTCTCGTCTGGCCAAACTTCCATCTTATCCGAGTCGAGCACGGCACCGGTCTGCCATAAGCGCGCATGGCCGGTGTACGATTCGATTCCGTGCGACTTTGAGCCATCCAGTCGATCTGCCGAGACGTGCGCTGGGCCGGTACCCAATGTGATTGGGTGCGTTCCGGGAGCGCCGGAATAAGTTGACACTACAGAACCAATGGCATGAACCTCTCCTGATATCTGGTTCATCTCGATGTGTTCGGCAGAAGTACTCCAAGAAGAGTCGCTGATTCTTGCGTTTCCGTCGAGCACGATCTCATTTGTCGCTCGGGAAATCATTGCGTGATTCGCAGCCGCGCTTCGATCGCCTTGATCGAATTTCATGTCACCGGCTTCCTCAATCGTCGTCCAATTATTCGGACCGGAAAACAGAGCCGTCACGTTCTGTGCGTAGGTATGCTGCTCGGGCTTATTATCCGTTTGACGCGTGGTTTCCACGCCTTCCGCCCCGACGAGTTTTGTCAAGCTCCCGTCAGGTCTGAATTCGGCCGAACATCTCGCGGCGCGAATGAGATCATTGTCACCGCGACGAACAACTGAGAACTGGCTGGGCGTTTGAGCGCTGGCATTAAGAATGCGCAAGTCCCGTGAATTTTCGCGCGGCGAAAACTCCATGTGCAGACTTGCCGTTTCCAATCGGCGAATTACGCCGCCTTCTTGAGATTCCGCAAGAATATTGCCGGTGGCCTGAAGTTCATGCGGCTGGGTTCTCCCGTTGCGATTCGACATCGCAAGTTCAACGTGTCCTGCTGAAAAAGACTGTTCACGATTGTGGAACTTTTGATCGACATGAACTGCGCCGTCAGCAATCACCTGCTGTAGCACCCCCAGTGAATCGAGGATGGCCTCAACGCGCCCAGCTGAAATTGACACGGGTCCTTGAGCGGACGGACTTGTGATTTTCACTCCGCGGCTTGCAACGACGCTGACCGGGAGCATTTGAGAATCGAGTTGTAATTCAAGAGCGCCTGCGAGGAGTTTTGCGCTCCCCTGCTGGGCCGTGACGGGTCCGGCGAGTTCTAGTATTTGGCTGTTTCTTCGATAGACGAGAGAGCTTCCATACAATTCGACAGGAGTCGAACGCCGGCTGCCAAGTCTGCCAGATTGCAGCTTCACGTCTTTCGCAAACTTCACAGTCTCGTTTTTCGTATCGTACACAACGCCCGTAGCCTGCCCACTGCCACCGGCAATCTGGAGCGTTATTGCGTTTGGCGTCGAAACAGTTTCCTTAGCTGGGTCAAAAGAGATGTCGCGCGTCTCGAGGTGCATGCCTCTGTCCGCTGTGCTGCTTGCTCGGGCGTTCCTCAGATCGATTTGCACTTCGCCTTGGCATTGAATATCGCCGGTTACTGGCAAATAGCCGCACTGCTGGGCGCTAATTGTGTCGTTACGGTCGGAGTTGTGGCCGTACAAGGTGATGAGCACATTCTGAAGTGCGCTTCGATTCTGATCCTTATACTCCGTTGCTCGCGATGCGCGGATGCTGAACAGGGTCCGATTGCCAACCACCTTGGAATACGAAAACTGGGAAGATTGCTGTTCGACGTTCGCCGGCACAGGGGGCGGCGCGACCCGCTGGGCTTTCCTTTCGGCGTAATCACGACGCAGATACGCAGCAACCGCGAAAATCGCGATGGCCATGGCGATCGCTGCAGACCACCGGGCGTACCTCGCCGCTTCAGTCCTCTTCATCATTCGCAAGGTCATTACTAGTTTAGAGTCGGATTATACGCGATAGGTTTGAAGTCCAACGGAATCAAATCAGAGGAAAGCAGAATCAGGGCTCCGAGAGCACGCCCATGCTGGCGGCGGCCACGCGATCGCGCGTGGTGTTCTTGACCAAGTACATCGCATCGTCGGCAAGATGCAGGAGTCCCGCCTTTTCCGCCGAATCGATGGGGTAAGCGGCGACGCCGACGCTCGCGGTTATATGTACGTTCAATCCAGAATCTTTAAGCCAAACAGTATCCTTGATCATTCGGTGGAGGCGCCGTGCCACGCGGCATGCATTTTCCTTTGACGTCTGAGGAAGCAGCAAAACGAACTCGTCGCCGCCGTACCGAAACGCGAAATCGATCAAACGACAATTGTTCTTAATCATTGTTCCGATTTCGCCGAGCAGCTTTGAACCCATCAGGTGGCCGTGAGTGTCATTGACGCTCTTGAAGTGATCGAGATCGATGAAAATGATCGAGAACTCATAACTATAGCGATGGGAGCGGTAAATCTCGGTGTCGAGCATGAAGTTGAGATGCCGCGCGTTGTACAGGGTGGTGCAATCGTCGGTGATGGTCAGCTCATGGATGCGTTGCACATGGCGTGCGTTTTCGATGGCGATGGCGGCATAATCCGCCAGGGCTTCAAGCAACGCCAGCTCGCGCGGGCTAAAACCCTCCTCGCCCACGCAGTTGATGAGCTCAATAACGCCAAGGCACTGCTCACGGAATCGAACAGGAACAGCGACAATCGAACGAGTGCTTACTTTAGTCTTCTCGTCTACCTGAGCGAAGAAGCGTGAGTCCTTGCGCGTATCGGGCACTACGACAACTTCACCTGTTTGAGCCACCCAGCCGGCGATCCCCTGCCCAACTTTTATGCGCACATCCTTCAGTGCATCGGCGCCTTCACCCGTAGCGATTTCGAAATAGAGCTCATTTTTCTCCGCGTCCATCAAGAGAAGCGACCAGGTGTCCGGCCGAAGCACTTCATTAATTTTTTCCATGATGGTGCGAAGGACCTGGTCCAACTGGAGCGAAGAGGTCAGCGCCTTGCCCAATTCGTGGAAAACGGCGACTTCTCCCACGTCAAGAGGCTGCACGGGGACCACGGGGCCGCGGCGTCGCTCAACTCCCTGGAAAGGTTTAGCTTCGGGCATTTTTGTCATCGGGGCCGGAAAGACGGTCGGACCATGAATGGTTCGCCCTTGGGCAAACTTGCATTATAGGGGCGCGAGATTACGACTGCAACCGCTCGCCCGTTCCGCGTGCGCAATAGTTAAATTTTGCGCTCAATGGCCAAGTACCACTCAAGCTGGCGGGCAGCATTTCTCACCGGACCACACAAGGTTTGCGAGCATTGATTGACACTCTCCGCATGCCCGCCTATATTTTTTGGTGAAGAGATTTTCATGCGGTCACATCAGTTCGGCGAACACCTAAAACGCGAGCGCGAGATGCGCAACGTGTCGCTGGAGGAAGTTTCGGCAGCGACAAGAATCAGCGTGCGCTTTCTGGAGGCTCTCGAGGACGAGCAATGGGAACGGCTGCCAGGCGGCGTTTTCAACCGTGGGTTCATACGCTCGGTCGCGCGGTTTCTTGGGCTCGATGAGGAAGGGCTAGTCGCCGAATATGCGATGGAGACTCGGGAGCGGCCAGAGATCGCAGTTTGGACGAAAGAACCGGTACGTCCGCAACCGAACTGGGCTGGCATAATCGGGACTATAGTCGTCGTGTTAGTCTTAGTTGTGGGCGGTTGGTTCATTCATGCGAAATATGGGCCCTCAATCACGGCGTGGCATGAATCTCATCCCGTCATAAAATCCGTCCTTAACAGAATCCATCGACAGAAGGCCGCGGAGGTAAGCACGCCTTCGGGGAGTTACGGCACCGCTTCCGTCCCAACATCGTCGCCAGGTCGATCTGAAGGCTCGGCAATCCCAGCCGCAGATTCTCGAAAATCTCAGTCTTCCAACGCGAGTCCGGTTTCCACCGCATCTCCGTTGCCCGATAAGCCGGCGTTTGACGCGCCGCTGGAACTTAAGATCGAAGCCGGTGAGACGTCAAACGTCACTGTAATCTCTGACGGCAAATCTGTCTTTTCCGGCCGCCTTGACGCCCTTCGTTCCCTCAGTTTTCAGGCACAAAAGAGTTTCACCGTCACATCGAGCAAGTCCAGCGCAGTCCTCCTGGAGCTAAATGGCCGCACAGTGCCTCCCTTGGGACCTCCGGGCCAACCCGGCAAAATTACTCTGACGCACGAAAACTTACGCTCGGGACCGGGAGGCGAATATTAGCGGAGATTTACGAGCAGAGATTCTGTCCGGGCATATCCGGCCAGAGCAAAAGATGGCCATTTGTACGGGAGGGATCACACTGACCCCTGTGGAGCGGGCCGAAATCTTTTCCGTACTTGCCCTGGATCACGAGGAAGGCATTGCTCAGCGAGCGGCCTCGGCGCTTATGAACATACCGGTAGAGAATTTTCTGGCCGCGCTGGAACGAGCGGACGCTGCGCCCGCCCTATTCACATACTGCGCAGATAATCTGACGGCAAAGCCGGGGATGGCAGACGCACTGGCGAAGAATTCGTCTTGCCCATTGAGTGTGCTTGAGAGAGTCACTCCAAGACTCTCCAAAGCCGGGATCCAAAATTTGCTTGATCATTTGGAACGAATCACAAATTCACCATCGCTCATTCCTCGACTGGCGTCAGCAACAAATGCAACTGCTGAACAACGAGAGTTGATCGCCGAACTTCAGAAAGGGGCTCTCTCCGAAAACGACCTGGATAGTGCTGTCTCCGATGCCATCGCGGAGCCTGAGAAACGAAAGACGCTCATTCAACGACTCGGAAAAATGAATGTCGTTCAGCGTATTCAGCTGGCGCTCCTCGGCGGACGTGAAGAGAGAATCGCGCTGATTCGCGACCCCAATAAAGTGGTGCAGCGGGCAGTCCTGCAATCCCCAAGGCTGTCCGAATCCGAAGTGGAGAGCTTTGCATCAATGACTGTGCTTACGGCGGAAATCCTGCGCCAAATCTCGATCAACAGGCTGTGGATGAAGAACTACTCCATCGTCCGAAACCTCAGCAATAATTCGAAGACTCCTTTAGACATATCTCTCCACCTGCTCCCGCGCCTGATTCCGCGCGACCTGAAGATTCTGGGTACGAACAAGAACGTTCCGGAAACGCTGCGGGCGATGGCCGCAAAAATGAGCATGAAGCGAGACTCCGGGCACAAAGAGTCCTAACCGGGATGCAGGACGGAGACCGTCAAACAACTAAAGGTGCGAAGAATCGAAGGGGCGCGGCAGTAATTTTCCGGCGCGTTCGCGTTCGACTTTACCTTTGAGATTCGCGAGAATTATCGGCACGTCGCCGCAGAATTCCCAGATAATTTGCCGGCACGCCCCGCACGGCGGTGTCAATGCATCCGAATCAGTAACAACAGCAATCGAGTCGAATTCCCGCTCGCCTTCCGAAACTGCCTTGAAGATGGCGACACGTTCGGCGCAAATGGTCAGACCGTAACTCGCATTTTCAACGTTGCATCCACTGAAGATGCGTCCTGATTTAGTTCTTACGGCTGCTCCGACCCGAAACTCGGAAAAAGGCGCGTGCGCGTGTTCGCGCGCTTGACGCGCTGCGATGATAAGCTTTTCTTCTTCGTTCATCCGAAACCGTCGATCCCTTAGTTTAGATTCGCCGCAATGCGAGGCAAAACTGCGCGCAACAACGCCATGAATTGTGTTTTCACGCGTTCACCCGTCTCGAGGACTTCTTCATGCTGTATCGGCTTGTCGAGAATTCCAGCGGCCATGTTGGTCACGCAGGAAATTCCCAGCACTCGAATTCCCATATGGCGAGCCGCGATGACTTCCGGAACAGTGGACATGCCGACGACATCGGCTCCGATTGTCCGCAAGAACCGAATCTCTGCTGGCGTTTCGTAACTCGGGCCAGCCATCGCAGCATACACTCCCTCATGGATCGAAATCCCGAGGCGCTTTGCTTCTTCGAGGGCTGCTGAACGATAGGGCTTGAAGTAAGCGTCGGTCATATCGGGAAATCTGGGTCCGAACCGCTCGTCGTTCAACCCGGCGAGGGGATTTGCTCTTTGCAGGTTGATGTGGTCGCGCAGCACAACCAGCGTACCTTGCTCGAAACTCAGATTGATACCGCCGGCAGCGTTCGTCAAGATCGCCGCCCGTATGCCCATGCAGTTGAAGACGCGCATCGGAAAGATTACGTCTTTGAGTGAATAGCCTTCGTAGAAATGCACGCGGCCCTGCATCACGGCGGCCGGCACGCCCTCGCTTTTTCCTATCACGAGGCGGCCTGCGTGGCCAACGGCGGTCGAACATGGGAAATGCGGGATGCGTTTATAGGGAATTCGAACGGCATCCGATAGATCGTCAGCGAAAGCACCGAGACCTGAGCCCAAGACTAGCGCTATCTTTGGCCGCAGTCGCGTCTTCCCAGATATGAACTTTGCCGCGCGTTCCGCCCGCGCGAATTCTCCGCCGGGCGCACCGGATTTTTGTCGAGATTTCACTTCAGCATGATTCCGGCGATCGATGCGGACATCAAGTTTGCCATCGTCCCGGCGAGCATCGCACGGAGTCCCAAACGCGCCAGCTCGTCTTTCTTGTTCGGAGCCAAAGCTCCGATGCCGCCGATTTGGATCCCTATCGAACTAAAATTCGCGAAGCCGCAAAGAGCATATGTGGCAATCGTGAATGAGCGCGGATCTAGGAGTGTTTTCATGGTTCCCAAATTTCCGTACGCAATCAGCTCATTCAACACCATGCGAGTGCCAAGCAAGCTGCCAACTTTTCGGGCATCGTGCCAGGGAACGCCGATCAGCCACGCGATCGGGGAAAGCATCCAGCCGAAAATCTGTTCGAGGCTAGAAGGAAATCGCGTAAAGCCATGCGGAGCAAGCCAGCTATGAATTCCGCCGAGAATCCCGTCGCATAAATAAATAACTGCGATAAATGAAATCAGCATCGCAGCCACATTGAGCGCAAGGTGGAGGCCGTCAATTGTTCCGCGCGAAAGTGCGCCAAGCCCGTTTGGCTCTTTCTCCAATTTTGCGAGTTCCACGCGACCTGCTGTGATGGGCGTCTCTGTTTCCGGCACTAGCATTTTTGAAAGTAAGAGCGTCCCTGGGGCGGTCATGATCACGGCCGTAATCAAATGTTTCGCGTCGACGCCGAATGCGATATACGCGGCCATGATTCCGCCCGAAACATGGGCCATGCCGCTGGTCATAATGCACATCAACTCCGAGCGCGTGACATCGGGCAAGAACGGTCGAATCGTCAGGGGCGCTTCCGTTTGCCCCATAAAAATGCTTGCCGCGATGTTAAGGGATTCCGCGCCGCTCGCAGCCATAAGCTTCGTCATCACCTTCGCCGCCTGCTTTACGATAAACGGCATGACTCCGTAGTGATACAGAACCGCGAACAGCGCGGCGATGAAAATAATTGTTGGCAGGACCTGAAATGCGAAATAGAAGCCCAATTGCGATGACTTCTTCCCCAGCTCGCCGAAGACGAATGTAGAACCGTAAAAGGAATAATCCAGGAGTTTGTTCACGGCGTCGCCGATGACGCTAAAAATTGCGCGGCCGATGCGAGTGTCGAGAACGAAGAAAGCAAAGGCAACCTGCAAGCCGAGTCCCCAGGCGACAGTCTTGAGTCGTATGGCGCGGCGATTCGTGGAAAAAAGATAAGCAAGAGCGAGGACGGTGGCCATGCCCAGCAGGCCGGTCCAGTCGTGGTGCATTCCCCCTCCCCCCAATTTCCTGTCTGCCTACTTATCTCTAAACGCCGCTATGCACCAACAATGTGTCTGACCAACTCTCGCGGAGGCGGCGCCTGCATCTTAATCACGAAGCTGTCACGAAGAAGTTCGAGCGCTGCATTGAGCTTGGCTTCGGAATTGAAATGTATAGTACACAATGGTTCGTCTGTCTTTACCTGCGCGCCTACTTTCTTTTCAAGGACAATTCCAACCGCTGGGTCAACCTTGTCGTCCTTCTTTTCCCGCCCACCGCCTAGGAGCACACATGCGGTGCCAACCTGCTCGCATCTGATATGCGCCAGATATCCGCTATCGGGGCTGCGCAGCAACTCGGTTTTCCGCGAAATGGGAAGTCGCGACGCCTCTTCCACAACCTTGTCGTCACCGCCCTGCTGCCGAATGACCCGCCGAAATGTATCACGAGCGCCGCCACTCGCAATCATTTCTTGCGCCAAGTTGCGACCGTCCTCAAAGCTCGTAACGCGGTGGCCAAGCAGAAGCATCCAGGCGGAAAGCTCGATGCACAGCTTGTACAGATCTTCGGGACCTCCGCCCTGCAGCACTTCCAGACACTCCTCAACTTCGAGCGCATTTCCTATTTTGCGGCCGAGCGGCTGGTCCATATCGGTAATAAGGGCGACAGTTTTCTTCCCCATGCGATCGCCAGTCTCGACAAGTAATTCAGCGAGCTTAATAGCGTCGCTCTCGTTCTTCATGAATGCGCCGTCGCCGGTCTTCACGTCCAGCACCAGCGCATCGATTCCTTCCGCCAGTTTCTTGCTCATGATTGATGCACAAATCAGGGCCGGGCTCTCGACCGTCGCTGTGACGTCGCGCAGACCGTAGAGTCGCTTGTCAGCAGGCGCGATATCCGGGGTCTGACCGACAAATGCGCAGCCGCACTTGGTGACCGCTTCGTGAAACTCACTCTCTGACAGATCCACACGGAATCCGGCAATCGATTCCAGTTTATCGAGCGTTCCGCCCGTATGCCCCAGCCCGCGGCCACTGATCATAGGAACAAAGAGGCCTGCCGCCGCGACGATCGGCGCGACGATCAGCGATGTCTTATCACCCACGCCGCCTGTGGAATGTTTGTCCACCTTTGCGGCTCGCAGATCGGAGAAATCCATCTTCTTCCCCGAATGCAGCATGGCTTCGGTCAATTCAGCCGTTTCGGCTCGGGTCATGCCTCGGCACACTACTGCCATCAGCCAAGCGCTCAGTTGGTAGTCCGGCACAGTTCCGTGCGCGACGCCTTCGACAAGGCAGGTGATTTCTTCGCGGGTCAGTTCCCCGCCGTCTCTTTTTTTGCGGATCAGATCAACGGTGCGCATTTTGGCGGGCGGGATGCCAGCCGTCGAGAGGAGCGAATCGAAAATACTCGGAATCAGACTTTTGATCGGGTTCGAGGACAAAGTGGGGGATTTCGGAAGGGCAGCCATATCGCACCGGCAATAGGACAGTGCCGATGCCGCGGCTGACGTAAATCTGTGTTGAGCCGAGTGAATCACGGCCGCTCTTGAATCGCGACCGCTTTCCAGAGCGCCCGTAAATGGATCCCACAACCGGCAGCCGCACTTGGCCGCCATGCGTGTGACCGGAGAGAACCAATCCGACTCCGTATTTTGCGGCTGCGCCAATGATTCTTGGATTGTGTGAAAGCAGTATCGTTGGTGCGTTACGCGGGACGCCTCGCAACGCCCGACCCAGGTCGGCGCGATACCGAAAGTCGTCAATTCCCGCCAAATAGCAGTTTTGACCGCCGCGGCTCAGCTCCGTATGGCGATTCCGCAGGAGCTGTATGCCTTGTCGGTCGAGCGCCCGCGAGATCTGCTCCGCTCCCACGCGAAAATCGTGATTCCCCAACACGGCAAAGACTCCCTCGTGTGCGCGCAAACCGCCAAGGATTTCGGCGGCGGGCTCGATATATGCGCGTGAGTGAGTCACGAAGTCGCCCGTAATCGCCACAAGATCCGGGCCAATTTCGTTGGTCAATTCGACTACTGCTTTCAGGGCCTGCGCGGGAAAGTACACGCCATGATGAATGTCAGTTAGATGGACGATACGAAAACCACGAAAGGACTCGGAAAGATTTTCGAGTGCCATCCGGTGTTCAGTTAGCTCAAACGCCGCATGAATCCGCAATCGCCGCATCTGGAGGATCGCATGGGACTGCCCAAGCGGATACTCCTCAACGCCGCCATTGCGCCATCGTCCGGTCAGTCGCGCCCAAGGCTCAGCCAAACTGGGCCTTCGACGCGGCTGTTCTAAAACATGAGCGTATGACACGATTGAGTTTGACCCCGAAGTTACAATGCGCAGGCTACCACCTAGCGCTTGACTGAGTAAAGCTTGAACTCCCCCACGAGTGTGCGGCCGATAACCTGTCCTTTCGGCCGAGTCCACAAAGCGATAGCGTATCTAATTGAAGCTAATAAGTTTAGGATGCCTAACCTATTCCAGATGTCCGCCGCCACCACGGTTTCTGATTTCCACAGCCAGGGCCTTCATCTCCTCATGGATCAAGCCATTTGAGGCTAACAATACAGGGTCACCGGGTTGGTATGGTCGGCCGGAAAAGTCACTTACCGTCCCTCCGGCCTCGCGAACAATCAGCATTCCGGCACCGGTGTCCCACGGCTTGAGTCCGAACTCCCAGAAGCCGTCAAACTGCCCGC
This sequence comes from Candidatus Acidiferrales bacterium, assembly GCA_035280405.1. Classification (GTDB taxonomy): domain Bacteria; phylum Acidobacteriota; class Terriglobia; order Acidiferrales; family UBA7541; genus DAHUXN01. The sequence goes on from DATEFX010000038.1 coordinate 26,996, forward strand.
AAGCGACAGAACAAAGATCGAGCGCCGCCGAGCCTGCCCGACGCACGCCGTGCGATTTCAACGTGAATTCCCAGTAGTAGTGAATATTCGGATTTTGCGTCCGTTTGTGACTGGGAAATCCCGTGGCGAGCAAGCTTTTGGAGAGCGTCGCAACTTTTGAAACATGAATCCGTTTCTGTTCGCGGTAAGCTCCCTCGCCTTTTATCGCGGTAAACATCTCCCGCGTCACGGGATTGTAAATGGCGCCAATGAGCGGCTCGTGATTTTCAAGCAAACCGATCGAAACAGCAAAAACCGGGAATCCATGCGCGAAATTCGTAGTCCCATCGAGTGGGTCGACTAACCATTGATACGTTGCTCCGCCGACTCCAGTGGCTCCGCCCTCTTCGCCGAGAATCGCATGGCTTAGGAAGCGGCTCCGCAATTGGCCGACAATCAACGCCTCGGATTTCCGATCCGCTTCTGTAACAATGTCGACTTCGCCCTTATACGAGAGCTGTTGAGGACGTTCGAACTCCTTGATTAGCAAATCCCCGGCATCACGCGCAGCGCCCACGGCCACGTCAAGAAAATCGGTTCGGCTAGCTTCGTTCATTGGCCAATTCCCGTGGCGATGTATCCTTTGCGATAGTGCAGAGTGTAGTTCTCTGCGGGAATTCTCAGTTCAATTCGGCAATAGGTACCGGTCTTCGATTTCGGTTCCGGGTAGTAGCTCAGCAAATACTGCGTCCTGAGCTCGCGATTGATCCTCTGAAACATGTCGTCAAGTTGCGACAAATCATCCGGATAATACATCGCACCGCCCGTCGAATCGATGATCGTCTCGATCGCGTGCTCGCCGCCAGTATTCCGCCCGCTTTCGCTCTTCACTGGCCGGATAAGGATCGTATAGAGCAGCGCCTCGGATTGGATGGCGGCCTGCCGGGCCATTTCAAAGCTGTCTTCACTCGTCGTTTCACCAGCATCGGTTACGAGCACGATCACGCGACGCCTTCCCGGCGGTGTTTTCGCCAAGGCCTGAGAGCCTAATACGATTGCATCGAATAAGGATGTCCCTGCTCCGGGTGCAATTTTTTCCGCACCGGCTTCAAGCAGCGGAATATCGGAGGAAAATGAAGACAGTTGGAATACTTCATCGGAAAATTGGAACACGGAAAGCAAATCTCCCGGCCGGACTACCAGCCGGATGAACCGCGCCGTGGCTTCGCGTTCAAACTTCATCTCCTTCAAAGCGCTTAGGCTCGAATCCACCATCAGCGCCAGCTCGAGAGGACGATTCGTCTGCGTTGCGAACCTGTCGATTTTCTGCGGTACGCCGTTTTCGGATAGCGCAAATGCCGATTCCGGTAGGTCTGCCACCGGCTTGCCGTTCGCGTCAAGCACTGTCGCGGGTACGTTAACCAAATCGGTCTCAACGCGAATGCGCGCTCCTGGCGTCGAAGCGGTTTGCGCCTGCACAGCCAAGGAACAAGAAAAGATGGAGGCCGTGACTGACAAGATGAATTTGCTGAATTGATTCATCTAGGATGTAGATGGTTTCGGCACCGAAAAGGCTTCCGTGGATGGTATTTCGCCATCGGCCCATACAGCGCCATCAGCGAAATACTCTTTCTTCCAAATCGGTACTGCACGCTTCAGTGTATCGATTCCATAACGGCAAGCATCGAACGCCGCGCCGCGGTGCGCTGCGCTCACGGCGACCAGCACGCTCGTCTCGCCGATCTCCAATCGTCCCAAGCGGTGCACCATGGCAAGCCGATCAATCGCGAACTTTTCCCTCATCGTTGCGCCGATTTCCCGCATTTTTCCGAGCGCCATCGCTTCGTACGCTTCATACTCAAGATACAGCGTGGGCTTGCCCTTGGAGTGATTCCGTACGATGCCTTCAAATACGGCCACCGCGCCGTCCTCGCCAGCCTTCAGCCCCGCGACGATCTCTTCCGCCGCGATTTTTTCGCGCACAATTCTGTAGATATTCGCGGCAGCTTTTCTTTGCTGCCCGCCGCTCACCGGCGGCAGGAAGGCGACCTCGTCGCCTGCGCGCAGACACGCATCCCAGGCAGCGTAATCTTGATTGATTGCCGCCGCAACCGAGGCACGAAACTCTCCGAGGCGGGGAAACTTCTCCGCATAGCTGGCGAACAGGTCTTCGAGCCGCCAGCTATCGGGCGCGAGACATGCTTCCTCGGCCTTTCCGACGATTTCCTTGAGCTGTCCAAAGAAAAGCACGCGGATGACCATGCTGATTATTCTATCTCGGGTGCAAATCAGCCGCCATGCAGTTCAATCTTTCGAGCGCCAGCTCGTTCGCTGAAATCCAAGACGGCTCTTTACGTCACTTGACGTCAATAATTCCGCGCCGTAACGTTGGATTGTTTGCGTGATCCTGGCTAGCATTCGAGCAGAAGCAGCATGAAAATTCTCGTGAGTGGATCGTCTGGATTTGTTGGCACAGCGCTTTGCGCTTCGCTGCGCCGAGAAGGTCACACCCTCGGACGACTCACCCGCTCCGGCTCAATTACAGCTTCTGGATATGCTGACGAAGCAATCCGCTGGGAGCCGCCGACAGGTTCTCTAGACCTTGCAGCCATGGAAGCGGCCGACGCAGTCGTCCATCTGGCTGGAGCATCGATAGCGTCGGGCCGTTGGACGCAAGCTAAGAAGGAACTCCTGCGTGCAAGCCGTATCGACTCAACTCGCCATCTTGTCGGCGGCATTGCCAAGCTGAAACACAAACCCCGCGTCTTCATTTGCGCATCCGCAATCGGCTATTACGGCGATCGTGGCCACGAAATTCTCACCGAATCGAGCGCGCCAGGCAACGATTTTCTCTCGCGCCTTTGCGTCGAGTGGGAAGCTGCCGCAAGCGAAGCCGAACGAATTGGCATCCGCGTGGTGATGCTCCGTTTCGGAATCATTCTCGACGCGCACGGCGGGGCGCTTCCCCGCATACTCCTCCCTTTTCGCTTTGGCGCGGGCGGCCGGCTCGGCTCCGGTAAGCAATGGATGAGCTGGATTGCGCTGGAAGACGTCGTGGCCATCATTCACCACGCAATTGGGAATGATTCTCTCCGCGGGCCAATGGATACCGTGTCTCCAAATCCCATTACGAATATTGAATTCACAAAGATAGTCGCAAAGGTGTTGCACCGCCCAGCGCTATTTCCTGCGCCACGTTTTGCGCTTCGCCTTGCTCTTGGTGAAATGGCTGACGCTCTGCTCTTTTCCAGCCAGCGCGTCATCCCGGAGAAACTGGCGGAGCTCCGATATTCCTTCCGGCATCCTGATCTGCAAGAGGCGTTGCGCAGCATCCTTCGTTAACGTCACGCGGCCTGATCCCAACTCACCCGGCGTGCCGGCGTCTCTGTCATTCTCTTGGTTGACTTTGCGCAGCCTTTTGCTAACATTCACACCGATGGCCACCGACCATCGCTCGCTTCGGCGCGAATTGTGGCGGGAGCAGGACACGATAACGTTCCGCCAACTGATTGCGCTCCTTCTGTCCGCCTTCCTTGCCGCACCTCTCTGGGCCACAGTCGGCGTAATTGGCACTGTTCAGATCAGCAAGCTCGCCACGCTCCGTGGCGCAAATATTGTCGCCGGCACGACCGTTTGCGATGGTGACACCATCAATGTGGCGCCGCAGGGCAGCGCGTGGGTCAGCTTGCCGGGAGGCGCAGCGGTTCTGATTGGCCAGAATAGCGAGGTTTCGTTCCTGAAATCCTCCCACGCAGGTGCCGAGTTTGAAATCGAGTCAGGCCAGGCAAAATTCCGCTCGTCGGATACGTCATCCATACACGCAATCCTCGGCGATGCCACCATCGAGTCGCTCAAGGGCGCAGCAATCGGCTACATCACGATGTACGGTCAGACTTCCGCCATTATCGGCGCGGAAAAGGGGGAAATCGTCATCACACTCGGGCACGACCGTTCCACCAGGACTCTCCATGAAGGTTCCGCAATTGCTGTCCGCCTCGTTCCAGATACTGAGCAAACGAATAGTGACGTTATTCCGCCAAGAACACGTAAGCGCCGCATCATTTTCTGGGGAGCCGTCGTGGTCGGCAGTGCGACGTTTATCGGAGTCTTATTGAACGATGACGAGAGGAACGTTAGTCCTGCCAACTTCAAGCCGTAGGTTATTCATGATGGGCGGGGCGTTCGGCGAAGGAACGCCTCCTTGAATGGAAATCAGCGCTGTTACTTTACGACGTGGATCGTCACGCTCACCTTCAACACGTGACCATTGAAGGGGTCCGTGGCGGAAACTCCCTCTCCTGTCTCCCCATCCCGCAGGACCAAATTAAACCCGGAATTAAAGCTTCTCATGATTGGCATTCCACCAAGAACTTGCGGTTGCTCTTCAGCGCCTCCAGTCTGATCAGCAGAATAGATTGAAGAGCGATCAATTTTCCCTCCGACCTGATATCGGCCATCACCCTCTGGTTGAGCAAAGCAGTCTATATTAGTTCCCATGTTCTGCCAGTTGAATTGGACGCTCTGTAGATTCGGATTCGCCGCCACTGACGCCGGCACGGGTCTATCGGCAACTGCCACCTTCACCCCCATGCGGAGCGATTCCCAGTTTTCATGATTCGGATTTGCGAGGACATACATCGTGTAGGGCAGGCTGCTAATCTTCTTTTCGCCGTTGAATTCGGTCAGAACAAGATCCACGCGTAGATGCGTCATCGCTGTCGTTGGCGCTGAACTTGCCTGCTGCGCGCGCATCACTCCAGGAACCAGCAAAAACAATCCCGCCAGAAATCCTGCCGTTCTGATTGCGAGCTTCATGTGTATGCTCCTTTTGGAATTATGGCTCGAGGCTTTGAATTGGCATTCCACTCACAAAATCTTTCTGAGTCCGGATGCTGCCTGGTCCTGAGTCCTTGTTCTCGTCCTCCGTGGACAATTCGAGCGGCGCAATCACAAGCGGCTTAATTTCGATGGGTTGGCCCGCTGCCTTCAAATCCGCCATCAACTTCACGCCGTCAATTTTTCCACTTCTTATTGCAGCGGCAAATTGAAGAAGCGCTTCGCCTTGTCCGGGGGGCACCAAGACTTCTGGCTCTCGCTCAACTCGCTGCGACTTGCGGGCCGCAACTTCGCGAATAGCCCCATCGTGTGCCTTGCCTCCTCGAATGCCCGCGTGCTCTAAAGTGATCGGAGGACTCGGCTCAGTATGCGTCGCAGCCGCCAATGAACTGTCCCCTGACGCCGGAGTTTGAACGCTCCGCGGTTGATTGCCGCGAGGCCAAAACTGCCCGAACGAAACTGCAAGGATAATGGCCGCCGCGCACGCGATTGCCGGTACGGCCCACGGCCACGTCGTCTTCCCCGACATGGTTTGTGTAGCAATCCATCTACGCACTCGCGCAATAAAATCTGGCGAAGGCTCACCAGCAACGCTCCCAACCACGCTGCCATCAATTGCAAGCACTAGCGCCTTCGTGCGCTCAAATTCCGCGCGGCAGCCCGCGCACGACTGCACGTGAGCGTCGAATTCGGCTCGTCGTCTCTCGGAGAGTCCATCCGTCGCCGCTTCGCTCATCCATGCTTTGCATTTCACGCAGTTCATCGAAGCCTCTCCGCCAGCCGCGCGCGTGCCAATCGCATCCGTGACTTCACGGTTGCCTCCGGCAGTCTCAGCAGCACGGCGACTTCGCGCACGTTGTAACCCTCAATCCCTGCCATCACCATCACGAGCCTCAATTTTTCCGGCAACTCATCCAGCGCTTCACTCAACCGACTCTCGAACTCCCTCATTGCGGCAACCTCCTCGGCGGGCTGCGTCGAAGACGCCGAATTTTGCGCTTCACAAATCGCCGCGCTCTGCTCTCGGTTATTTCGCCGGCGCCCCGCCCGCCGGTGGTCTATAGCGATCCTCCATGCGATTCGGACCAGCCACGATCGAAAGCGCTCCGGCTCGCGCAGTCGGTGAAAATTCCGGTACGCCCGCAACATCGCCTCCTGTGCCACGTCTTCGGCGTCGCTCCGCTCGTGCAATACGCCCAGCGCCACGCGGAAGGCCAGCGTTGAGCATTCGGCCAGACGCTCCTGAAACTCGCGCTCCAGCGCTTCCCCGCCGCTCACCGCGATTTCGGCGCAACTGCCTGCCAGCGCATTCATTGCCTTCCCACTGAGCAAGACGCCGCCCGCTCGAGTTTGGATCACAGGTTTCATTCAAATGTTCAGATGCTCATTACAACCCAATCACGCTGATCCCTCACTTGGAATGGCTCCGTATCTTGTCAGTTCCAATATGGGACAACGCTAACGCTAAATAGTTCCATAGTGAAACTACATGAAGGTCGCTGCGGAGTCCGGAATTCGGCATCGAAAACACCGCCGCGCCTATCATCTAATTCAAGGTGTTTGTTTTCATACGCTTATTCGACACTAACGCCGCCATTGTCTGATTGACGACAAAATGCACCGTTGTGGTACAGCGCGTGCCTTTACCCCCGCCGAAGGGGGGCTTGGGGCAGATGAGAATTTCCTCTCAGGCGCCGTTGAGTCAACGCAGTAAGCGCTGTCGCAGTCTCTTCTTACCTGGCATATCGCGGCGAAGATCCGTCACGAACGCATGCCTTATATCATTCTTCCTCGCCTCGACTCTTCATATCATAAGCTGCGCTCTGTCCTCCTCCCAGCAACCTCCTCCGCCAGTGAAGGTCATGTTGCTTCCGTCGAGTGCTTCACTGTTCCTCGGTCAAATGCAACAGTTCAAGGCAACGATTTCGAATACAAACAATCTTGTACTAACGTGGACAGTAAATGGCGTTCCGGGAGGCAATTCCGCTGCCGGCACAATAGTCCCATCATCTCCTGGCGCCGATGCAGCGGCATACACCGCACCTCAAGTTCTTCCGACCCCCGCCAGTGTCACAATCACTGTTACGAGCCAGGCCGACCCGACCGCAAGCGCCTCCGCCAGCGTCCAGATTCAAAGCGACATCACCATCAATATCACTCCGACCTCCGCGAATGTAGCGACAAACGCCTCCCAGTCCTTCACCGGAAGCGTGACTGGCACGGGCAACCTTGACACCGCAGTGTCGTGGAGCGTCAACGGCGTCTCGGGAGGAAATTCGGCTGTCGGCACAATCGTCTCTACGGCGGCAGACGCCGCAACCTACACGGCACCCTCCGTTCTCCCCGCGCCGAAAACCGTCACCGTCACCGCCATCAGCGTCGCTGACCCGTCGAAATCCGCAAGCGCGAGTGTCGCAATTACTTGTGCATCATCTGGATCGCTTTCGCCTCCCGCGGCCAGCGTTCCGACAAGCGCAACTCAGATTTTCAACGCTTCCTTGTGTGTTCCCGTCGGGGCAACAATAGCGTGGGACGTCAACGGCATCGTCGGCGGCAATTCAACGCTTGGCACGATCACCCCCTCGGGTTCGAACGCGTCCGTTGCTATCTATACCCCGCCTGCTTCGATCCCGAACACAAATCCGGTGACGATTCATGCGATCGCTGGCGGTCAATCGGCCTTTGCAGCCGTCACTATCGTTAATCCTCTGAACTCAGTCACAATTTCTCCTCCTTCCGCGTCTGTCCCCGTCGGTCAGCGCGCAAGCTTCACAGCGGCCGTCAGTGGCTCATCCAATATTGCTGTCACGTGGAGCGTCAACGGCATCTCTAACGGCAATCCCACTTTCGGCCAAGTGTGCGCTCCATCTTCGAATCCATGCGTTCTGCCCACCGGCAATGAAACAAGCGTCGATTTCCTGGCGCCAGCGACTCAACCGCAGCCAAATATTGTGACACTAGCTGCTATAAGCGTCGCGGATTCATCCAAATCCGCGAGCGCGCAAGTAACAATCGCGCTTCCCCAACAGGTCACTGTTAGCGTCGCCCCGTTTTACACATTCCTCGATCCATCACAGCAATTTCAGTTCGTCGCAGCGGCCACCGGTGCGACAAACCAATCTGTCAATTGGAGTGTTGCCTCCGCTGTGCCCGGCCAGGGTTGCTCCGGACTTTCGTGCGGCACGGTCGATAGTGCAGGTAACTACACGGCGCCAGCCATTGCTCCCTCGCCGAATGCAATCTCAATCATCGCCACGAGCGCTGCGGATCCCTCTGCTACCTCCACGTCGACAGTTGCGCTTCTTTCCGGCCCTGTAATCGAGACGATCTTGCCTTCAAGCGTCAGCGCAGGAATACCCAACAGCTTTCTCCTCGCAGTCGAAGGCCTCAATTTCGTTCCAACGACCTCCTCCAGCTCGTCTCAGATCCTCGTCAACGGTTCCCCGCGCTCGACCACTTGCCCCATCGCTGGGCGCTGCACGACGACTTTCTTGCCTGGTGATGTTGCGATCGCTGGTGACATTTCCGTTCAAGTTGCAAATCCAGGGGCCGTACCTGCGCTGTCAAACCCAGTTTCAGTAGTCGTTCTTGCGCCCGGAAATTCCCCGGGCGTGATTTCGCTTTCTGCCAATTCGCTTCTTGCACCCGACGAGAACATTATCGCCACTGAGCCCACCACAGCAGGCGCAACGCCTTCACCCATAAATGTGGATTTCGCCGGCCCGGCGAGTTCCGATGGCAGCACTTGCACGATTCAGGGCTCGCCCATCATCGTGACGCGGCCCAGCTCCGGGTCGACGACAATCAACATCTGCGTCCATGGTAACTATCTCGATCCAACTCTCGCTTACTCATTCACAGCTCCAGGCACCGGCGGCGACATCGGGGTAGTCCCATCAGCACTCGGTGGACTCTTTCCTAATCTCATAGAACTGACGCTCACTCTTTCCAGTAACTCCGCTCTCGGCGTTCGCTCTCTTTTCATCACAACTGCCAACGGCGACATCGCCGTCGCCACGGGCCTCCTGGAGGTCAAATGATTTCAAGGGTCGGACACTGCGGTTCTATTCTCTCCGCTCTGCTGCTAACTCTCGCGTCTGCTATCGGCTTGCGCGCCAACACGCTTGCGCCGCTTTCTCTTGAACAGATCACGTCCGCAGCGGCCGTCATCGTGCATGCAAGATGCTCTGACACAGAATCGCGATGGCGCGACGGTGAAATCTGGACAATCACATCATTTCGCACCGAGGAGATATGGAAGGGTGCGATTCCGCATCATTTTCAGATTTGGATGATTGGCGGACGAATTGGTCAGCTTACAAGTTACGTTCCAGGCGCACCGCAATTTGTTCCCGGCGAAGAAGTCGTGCTGTTCCTCGAGCTGACTCGTTCAGGCAGCCTCTCAATCACCGCTTGGGGCGAGGGGACTTTCCGGATCCATCGCGAAGCAACGACAGGCGAAGTACGCGTCACCCAGGATTCCGCCGCATGGCCCATGTTCGATGCTAACGCGCGTTCTTCCCGCGAAGATGGCATTTACGATTGGCCGCTTGAAAAACTGAAGTCCCGCGTACTCGCAGCAGAAGCGAGCGAAACCAATCGTCGGAGGAAACAATGAAGCGGCCTCTCGCCAGTCTGGCAAGTGCGTTGTTTATATTTCAATCGCTCGCCGCGTCGGCGCTGGCGTATACGCGCAATTACACAGTGCCGGCTGGCGGGGGGTGCCCTGTGCCGAACCACCAGAACATCGGTACAACCGCGCCACCGCTGCCGCGCCAGTGGAGCACGTCGGTTCTCAATACCACCCCTCCCACGATTGTCACTGTCGCCGCGGCCGGCAGCGCGGCCCAGCTTAGCGAGATCGAATCCACCATCGCGCAGGCATATGGCATGTGGACGGGCGTCTCCGGCACGGTACTCGATGCCTCCAACTTCCCCACTGCGCTTGCCCCGCTTGGTCGCACGCCGGTGCAGAACGCCTGCACCAGCGATGCACTCTCCAACGCGGATGGGACCAATACGATCTGCTTCAACCAATCCTCCGCCGCATTCACCACCGGTGTCCTTTCCTTCACGCGGCTCATCATTGCCGATGCTCCGGGACAATCCCTTGGCTCCGCATCGTCGTCCCTGTTCGCCGGCCAGATCGTTGATGCCGACATCTTCATCCGCAACGATGGCCAGGCTACTTTCGCGACTCCCGGCGCGCTCGCTACAGTGGCCGGCGCCTACGATCTCGAGTCCATCCTCGGACATGAACTCGGGCACGTCTTCGGCCTCGACCACTCCGGTGTGTGGCGAGCCATCATGTTCCCCGTCGCGGCGCCGCCAGGCACGGTCTTCGGCGACCGCCCGACGGTATCTGCGCCCGATGCGCCGCTTGCGGATGACGACCGCGTTGGCCTCCGCTCGCTTTATCCCGATCCTGCTGATGCGGTAGACGTGGGCTCCATCTCAGGCCGCGTGCTGCCGGCGAATCCCTTCGCACTCGCCATCCTGCCAGCCACGGCACCGCACGAGTACGTCACTGGGATGTTCGGTACGCAGGTCCTTGCCGTCGATGCCTCTACCGGCTCGGTGATTGCGGCAACAATCGGAGGATGGTCATGCGACCCAGCGAATCCGCCAGCGCGGTTCGACGGCGCGTACACCATCGGGCCGCTTCCTATCGGCCACAGTTACCAGGTGTATGCCGAGCCGTTCGTCGGCATCGTCTCACCCAACGACATCGCCGGCGGCCTCGTCACTTTGTGCGGCTCAGCTGCGGCGCCTGCCTGCATCGTTCCAGCCGTCAACACGAACTTCAATCCGGGTCCTCGTCCCATCCCCTAGCGCCTGCAAGCTGGACTCAGCGGCCCGGAAAGCATAGAGTGTGAACCTGGGTGGTTCGCGTGCGCTCTGTCTATCTGCTCTGCGCGGTGATCGTTCTCGGCTTGATTGCCCATATCCTGCTTGCTGCTTCGATTCCTCCGGACCATGCGCTGCCGTTCTTCAGCAACTACACCGTCGAGCATGCGTACATCATCTGGTGGCTCTATCTTGCCCCGCCGTTCGCGGTTGCCGCTATTGCCCTGCTGATTTGGAAGTCTTGGATGGAAACAACGCCGAGGGAAACGAAAATCGGCGGTTGGATTTCAGTTGTCGTCGCGGCCGCCATCAATCTTTCGATGGTGTTTGAAATCGTCAGCGGAAGGCTCTAGCAGCTTAAAATTTTCAGCGGAAAAACCGAATCATTGGTAGCGCTAACGGGAATCGAACCCGTATTTCGGCCTTGAAAGGGCCGCGTGCTAACCGTTGCACCATAGCGCCACGGGGTGAGCAGCGCGAAAAGCGCCGCGGGTCTTTTCCATTATTCAGGATTCGCGCCGAATTCACAAGGCGAACCCGAACTACCCAGCGACGCGGACAACGTCCAGGAGCTAGTCCTGCCTTTCGGCTCGATTTGTCGCCTATGCATCCGTGATCCAAGTGTCGCTCCTGCGCTGCCAGATTCGCGTCGTCGAACCGGGCCAACGCGGCGCTCACTTCCAGCCCTTGCGTTCGCGGAGGCCGGTGATGTGGGCGACGTGATGGCGGCCATGCCAGGCGTAGAGGCCGAGCGATTCATCGAGCGTCATCGTGCCGCGCTCCGGATGCCGAAGCTTGCGAGCGAAATCGGAAGGCGCCATCCCGCGCAGCAAATTGATCCAGCGCTCGTGCAGCGAGTCCATGAGAATGAGCGACGTCTCGACCGGAGTCGTCTTTGAATCGCTCAGTTCCGCCCAGCGCGTTTCGTTATACGGCTTGATCGTCGGCTCTTCTTCCGTGAGCGCGAGCTTGAACCGTACATAGGAATTCATGTGACTGTCGGCCAGATGATGGACTACTTGCTGCACGGTCCAGCCGCCGTCGCGGTAAGGCGTGGCAAGCTGTTCGCGGGAGAGGCCCTCAACGGCTGCGCGCAATTTCTCGGGCACCGCCTCCACCTGAGAAATCAACTTTTGCCGTTCCGGTTCCGAATAACTCGCGCTGCCTTGAAATTTCCCGATTGGATACCGCAGCTCCGCATCGCTCACGTGATCTCCTCCTATTGCTGCCGGTCTTGAAATTCCTCGTGCCAGGCCATCTGAATCGCTTCAAGCTTCCCTTCATTCGAGAGTTTCGGGTCGCCCGTGAAACCTTCAAGACCCGTCACCCATTTGTGCAGGTCGGTGAAGCGAACGGTCAACGGGTCCGTTTCCGGAAATTTTTCCGCCAGCCGGATGCCAATTTCCTCCGCGTCGTCCCAATCGAATGTGCCGGGCATCGTCTCTTTGCTCCTAGTGTTCTGCTTCTTTGGCGTAATTCTTGTTCCAGGACGGAATCTCGACCACGACATCCTTCGTGCCGTCGGGGACGCACTGGCAGCCGAGGCGCGACTTGGGCGTGACGCCGGGGGCTTCGTCGAGTTGATCGAGCTCCGCGTCGGTCGCCTCGTTGCAGGTTTCCAGTCCTTCGTGGACAATCACGTGGCACGTGGAGCAGGCACAAACGCCGCCGCACGCATGGTCAAGTCCCATTTGATAGCCGTTGGCGATGTCGAGGATACTGCCGGGCAGACCGTCGTGGCCATAGGGGAATTTCGCCGGGTCCACTTCGACAGTTTTCCCTTCCTTGACGAACGTGACCTTGAACTTCTTCGTCGCAGGAGTGTACTTGGTCTCTTCGATGTATGGATTTTTTCCGCCCATGATTGCGCTCCCCGCGTCAGCCAGCGATACGTGAATCAGACGTCTTCGACGCGCTTGCCTCCCACGGCGGCCTGCACGGCGTTGTTCATCATCATTTCGGCCAAATGATTGGTCGCGTGATTCAGGTCGTCAATCCGCTTGCGGATGAGTTTATAGTCCGTGCCCGTCACGGATTCACGAAGCAGCGCGACGGATTTCTCAATTTTCGAGCGCTCGTCGCGCGCAAGGGCCGCGGCCTGATCGCGCGCAAGGGATTTTTCGGTGGCTCGGAGGATTGTGTCCGCTTCATTGCGAGCTTCGATCAACTGGCGCTCGGCGAAATCCTGTTCGGCAAATTCGATGGACTCCTCGAGCATGCGTTCCATCTCGGCGCCGGTGAGGCCATAGCTGGGCTGGACCTCGATGGTACGCTCCTCGCTTGATTTCAAATCCCGAGCCGCGACTTGCAGGATACCGTTGGCGTCGATGAGGAATTTCACTTCGACGCGAGCGAGGCCCGCGGGTCCCGGAGGCATTTTCAACTGGAATTTCGCGAGGGAGCGACAGTCTTTAGCCAGTTCACGTTCGCCCTGAAGGATGTGGATGTCGATTCCCGTCTGATTATCCACACCGGTGGTGAAGAGCTCCTGCGCGCTCGCGGGAATCGTGGAATTGCGCGGAATGAGCTTGGCGACGACGCCGCCCATCGTCTCGATGCCGAGGGAGAGTGGCGTGACGTCGAGGAGGAGCATGTTCTTGACGCCGCCTTCGAGGATGTCAGCCTGGACGGCGGCGCCGAGGGCGACCACTTCATCGGGATTGAGCTCGCAATGCGGCTCGCGGCCGAAGTAGTCGCCGACGGTCTTGCGGACGAGCGGGATGCGCGTGGAGCCGCCGACCATCACGACTTCGTCCATTTCCGAGGGCTGCAGCTTCGCGTCGGCAAGGGCCATTTTCACGGGCACCATCGTGCGCGCGACGATCGGCTCGATCAGCTGATTGAATTCGGCGCGCTCAAGGTCGCGCACGAAGACGGGGCCGCCGGGCAGCGCGAAGCGAATTGTGGTGCGCGGCTCAGATGAAAGCGAATGTTTGGACTGGATGACGGTCTTGCGCAATTGCTGCACGGCTTCGGGCTGAGCGCTTAGATCCACGCCGTAGCGCATGCGGATTTCCTCTCGGACGACGGCCGTGAGGGCGTTGTCGATGTCGTCGCCGCCGAGGTGCGTGTCACCATTCGTGGAGAGCACCTGATAGATTTCGCCCTCGGTGGTGGAGATCAATTTCAGGATCGAAATGTCGAACGTGCCGCCGCCGAAATCATACACGGCGACGCGGCCGCGGCGCTGTTTGTGGAGGCCGTAGGCCAGGGCGGCGGCGGTGGGTTCGTTGACCAGGCGGAGGACTTCGAGGCCGGCGAGCTTTCCAGCGTCTTTTGTCGCCTGGCGCTGGGCATCGTTGAAATACGCGGGCACGGTGATGACGGCGCGGTCCACTGTGTCGCCGAAGAAATTTTCGGCCCAGGATTTCAACTCGCGAAGAACGTAGGAGGAAACTTCCGGCGGCGTGAAGAGCCTGTCGCTGAGGCGGACGCGAATTACGCCTTTGCTTTCCGGATCGATGCGGAAGGGGAAAATTTTCAGTTCGTCGCGGACATCTTCGACGCCGCGGCCCATGAGGCGCTTGACGGAGTAAATCGTGCGCTGGGGCTGCGAGAGGAGGCGACGGCGGGCGGGTTCGCCGACGACGATTTTGCCATCTTCATCGAGGCTGACGACAGAGGGGCACAGAGTCTCGCCGTAAGGTCCCGGAATGCAGCGCGGCTCGCCGGTCGCCTGGTCCACATAGGCGATGAGGCTGAAGGTTGTGCCCAAATCTATGCCGACTGTCCTAGGCATTCTGAGACTTCTCCTGTGACCTTTCCAAACGTGTTCCGTGGCCCGTGACTCGTGAACCGTGATTGCCCGCGCTCCGATTCCGAAGGGAACTCGTCAGCGCACCGAGCATCTGAGCAACAGAATTGCACTGCCGATCCAAGGTCTGAAAGCCCTCCTCCTTTATGTACCGCAGGTCCTTGCCGAGAATCAGAAAATAGCGAGCTTCTTCGAGCGAGCCACTCGAAATCGTCAAAAACTGTATCAATTCCCTAGTGCTCCTCCGGCCGAACCCTTCCGCAATGTTCGCGGGGATTGAAGCTGCCGCACGTCGTAGCTGCGAGACGATGCCAAAACGCTCCCGGTCGGGAAACGCTCCAGTCGTCTGGTAAATGTCCAGCACTAGCGCATGCGCTTTCTGCCAGACTTCAAGTTCACGAAAACTCTTGATCATTGATGGACCAATTCACTGAACTCGACTTCTGCCCCCCCGTGCGTTCCTGTGCGGAAGCCGAGCCCGGCCTTCCACGAATCACGGGCCACGGTGCACGGGCCACGTGCCCGCAGGGTGCAAAAATTATCGATTAGAAAAAGTGATGTCGTTGATTCACAAGGACTTAGGAGGATTTCTAATATTTCATATTTGCGATTAGAAATGGGCATATGTCCCCCTAAGCCTGGGCCAGCCCCTCGCTTACATTTCGGGCCAGATTGCGAATATAGGAGCGGCGATTCAGGATTTCGTTCAATTTCGACATCGCGGCGCGGCGGGCGGGTTCATCGCCATTCGCGTCCACAGCTTTGTCCCAATCGGCGAAGGCGCGAGCGAGGTCGGCGTCGACTTCGGCGAGCTTTTCCTGAAAATTCTTCTGGGCTTCGGCGAGGCGCGCGCGGAGTTCCGTGAGATCGCCGCCTTCCTGGCGGGCTTCGCGCAATTCGTCGAGGGATTCGTTCAGCTCGAAAACCTCCTCCAGCAATTCGGGAGGCGCCTGCTGTTTTGTGGTGCCTTCCTTGCGGACGCCGGCGCGGAGGAGGAGATATTCGACACGGGAGACGGGATCGCGCAGAGTGCGGTACGCGTCGTTGAGTTCCGAGGAGCGGTCGAGGGCGAGATTGCGCTCGTACTCGGTGGCCTTGACGAAATTATCGGGATGCAATTTCCAGCTTAACTGATGGAAGCGCTGCTCGAGTTCGCTTTCATTGATTTGCAATTTTTGCGGCAAAGCAAAGAACGAAAAGTAGTCCGCGTCGCGCCGGAGCGGCTGGATTTTGCCGCAGGAAACGCAGAAATGTCCGCCGCCGGCATTGGCGTGGCAACTCCAGCAAGCCGCTCCGACTTGCGCCGGAGCGCCGGATTGTGTCTTCGTCGCGATCATGATTTCGCTACGGGCGGCCCGAAGAGGCGTGAGATTTCATCCCCGATTCCCCCGTTCGCGGGCCCCATGAGGAAAGCATCGGATCCCAATCAACACGGTTTCAGGCAGTGAACGAGCTGCCGCAGCCGCAACTGCGCGTCGCCTGGGGATTCTGAAACACGAAGCCCTGGCGGACGAGAGTTTCCTCGAAATCGAGCGTCGTGTCCGCGAGATAGAGCAGGCTCTTGGGATCCACGAAAACGCGCGCGCCATGCTCTTCGATAACTTTGTCGCGGTCGCGCGCCTGCATTTCGAGGCGCATGGCGTAAGAGAGGCCCGAGCAGCCGCCCCCCTGGACGCCGACGCGCAGGCCGCCGGAGTCCGTGGGGACGCCTTCCCTGACGAGCAGGTCGCGGATCTTTTGAGCGGCTTTTTCGGTTACGTGGATCATGGTTTCTATCAATCGTCGCGGCTGCCTCGACGAGTAGATTCTTCGCCGGGCCGATGAACTGCATCGGGACTCCTCAGAATGACGGGCAAAAGAAAACTGTTCCGAGGAGCTGTGCCCTTACGAAACGTTAACTGTGCGAGGCACTCGCTTCAGCGGGCTTGGCGTCTTCGCCGGCTTTGTGCTTCCAGTCGGAGATGGCCGCCTTGATGGCGTCCTCTGCGAGAACGGAGCAGTGAATTTTCACCGGCGGAAGCGAAAGCTCGCGGACGATGTCCGTGTTCTTGATGGCGAGAGCTTCCTCAACCGTCTTGCCGCGGACCCATTCGGTGGCGAGCGAAGAGCTGGCAATCGCCGAGCCGCAACCGAAGGTCTTGAACTTCGCCTCTTCGATGACGCGCGTCGCGGGATTGATTTTCATCTGGAGCTTCATGACGTCGCCGCATTCCGGCGCGCCGACGAGGCCCGTCCCCACATTCTGGTCCTTCTTGTCGAGGGACCCGACGTTGCGCGGATTGTTGTAGTGGTCGATTACTTTGTCGCTGTAAGCCATCATTCCCTCCCCGAAAATTGGTGAAGATTTTTTCTTGACCCCTATGCCGTCTTCCAGTTCATTTTGCTCAAGTCCATGCCCTCTTTCGCCATTTCGTAAAGAGGCGAAAGCTCGCGGAGGCGCGAGACAGTCTCGACGACGCGGCTCGCGACGTAGTCCACTTCCTCGGCGGTGTTGAAGCGGCCGAGACCGAAGCGGATGGAGGTGTGAGCCAAATCCTCGCCAACGCCGAGAGCCTTCAAGACGTAGCTGGGCTCGAGAGTCGCGGAAGTGCAGGCCGAACCGCTCGAAACGGCTACGTCGTTGATGCCCATCAGGAGCGATTCGCCTTCGACGTAGGCGAAGCTGATGTTGATGTTGTGCGGCAGGCGATGCTCCACCGAGCCGTTGATGAACGTTTCGTCGAGCTTGGTCATGATTGCGTCTTTCAAGCGGTCGCGGAGAGCGCGGAGCATCGCGGTCTCTTCGGCCATTTCCACGCGGCAGAGTTCGCAGGCCTTGCCGAAGCCGACGATGCCGGCGACGTTGAGCGTGCCGGAGCGCATGCCGCGCTCGTGGCCGCCGCCATCAATGATGGCGGTGAGCTGAACGCGAGGATTCTTGCGGCGAACGTACAGCGCGCCGACGCCCTTGGGGCCATAGAGTTTATGCGCGGAGATTGAAAGGAGGTCGATGCCGTCCTTCTGGACGTCCACGGGAATTTTGCCGACGGCCTGGACGCCGTCGGAGTGGAAGAAGACGCCCTTCTCCTTGGCAATTTTGCCGATTTCCGCGACGGGCTGAATGACGCCGATTTCGTTGTTGGCGTACATGATGGTGATCAAGATTGTTTTCGGCGTGATGGCGCGGCGAAGATCTTCGAGATTGACGCGGCCATCTTTCTCAACGGGCAAGTAAGTGACCTCGAAGCCTTCCTTTTCGAGGCGCTTGCAGGTGTCGAGGACAGCCTTGTGCTCGGTGACCTGCGTGATGATGTGATTGCCCTTCTCGCGGTACATCTCGGCAACGCCCTTGATGGCGAGATTGTCGGATTCGGTGGCGCCGCTGGTGAAGACGATTTCCTTGGGCGTCGCGCCGATGAGCTGCGCGACCTGCGCGCGGGCGTTTTCCACCGCCTCCTCCGCGGCCCAGCCGAAGGCGTGGTTGCGGCTCGCGGCGTTACCAAATTTGTCGTTGAAATATGGCAGCATGGCGTCCACGACGCGGGGATCAACCGGCGTGGTCGCGTGATTATCAAAATAAATCGGCAGCTTGATTGCCATTTCCTTTCCCCCTAAACCCGCAGCTCGACGACTTCCTTCTTGGCTTTGGCCGGAGCGTCGTCGGCAATTTCCGAAATCGTGACTTTGTTGAGCAGCGCCAAAATGCTGTCATTGACCTTGCGCAGCGGCTCTTTGACCGTGCAGGTCTTCACCTGCTCGCAGTCGCGGTGATGAGCGAAGCACGAAGTGAGCGAAAGCGGACCGTCAATGGCGTCAATTGCTTCGAGCGCCGTGATGAGGCGGGCGTCGCGAGCGAGCGTATAGCCTCCGCTCGAACCATGACGCGCGGCGACGATCCCCACGCGCGCAAGCCGCTGAAGCACCTTGGCCATGAGGGCCTCGGAAATTCCATAGGCTTCGGCGATGTCGGAGGCGCTGCACGAGCCGCCGCCATTGTGGGTCGCGAGATGCTTCAGCGCGATCAGAGCGTAATCCGATTTCTTGGTCAGTTTCAGCATAATGCCATATACGACTGAATCAGTCGCATATCTATTCTAAGTGCGTGGGGAAGATTTTGTCAAGTCCTGAAATCTGCTACAAACCCCATGCCGCCATACACTTAAAATAGGACCATTTCGGTCTAGATTTGTCGATTGGCGAGCAGCGAAGGTAGCGTCAACATATTTGTGTAAATTCGGGGAGGGGTTGACGTTCCCAGGAACGGTTCAAATGGCTGATGACGCCAAAAACGATGCGATCGCAGCTTTCCACGTTCGAAAAACTGCTCATGGGGCGCGTCCGGCGGCG